>NZ_MUXT01000019.1 GCF_002014965.1 Moraxella canis | reverse complement strand
CCATAAGAAAAACCAAACCCTTTCGAGTTTGGTTTTTTTGGCAATTGCCTGGTTAACGACTAAAGCTAAATCAGTCTTTAACGTTAGCAACAACACCAGCACCAACAGTACGGCCACCTTCACGGATTGCAAAGCGTAGACCTTTGTCCATGGCGATTGGGTGGATTAGCTCAACGCTCATCTCAACGTTATCACCTGGCATAACCATTTCAGTGCCTTCTTGTAGGGTGATGGCACCAGTTACGTCTGTGGTACGGAAGTAGAACTGTGGACGATAGCCATTTAGGAATGGGGTATGACGACCACCTTCTTCTTTTGATAGCACGTATACTTCTGCATCAAACTTGGTGTGTGGGGTGATTGAACCTGGCTTAGCCAATACTTGACCACGTTGAACTTCTTCACGCTTAGTACCACGTAGTAGGATACCACAGTTCTCACCTGCACGACCTTCGTCTAGCAGCTTACGGAACATCTCAACACCAGTACAGGTAGTTTTTGCAGTTGGTTTGATACCGATGATTTCGATTTCATCACCAACACGGATAATACCTGACTCAACACGGCCAGTTACAACAGTACCACGACCAGAGATTGAGAATACGTCTTCGATTGGCATTAGGAATGACTTATCGATGTCACGCTCAGGCTCTGGGATATATGAATCTAGCGTGTCTAGTAGTTCTAGAACAGCAGGCTCACCATATTTACCATCTGAACCATTCAATGCTTCTAGCGCTGAACCTTTGATGATTGGGGTGTCGTCACCTGGGAAATCGTAGTCAGATAGAAGTTCACGAACTTCCATTTCAACCAATTCTAGTAGCTCTTCGTCATCTACCATGTCACATTTGTTCATGAATACCATGATGTATGGTACACCAACCTGACGAGACAATAGGATGTGCTCACGAGTTTGTGGCATTGGGCCGTCAGTTGCAGAAACAACCAAGATTGCGCCGTCCATCTGTGCAGCACCTGTGATCATGTTTTTAACATAGTCAGCGTGGCCTGGGCAGTCTACGTGTGCGTAGTGACGCGCCGCAGTATCATACTCGATGTGAGATGTGTTAATAGTAATACCACGTGCTTTTTCTTCAGGGGCAGAGTCGATAGCAGCGTAGTCTTTTGCTTCACCACCGTGGTGCTTAGCAGCAACGGTTGCGATAGCAGCAGTTAGAGTGGTTTTACCATGGTCAACGTGACCGATGGTACCAACGTTTACGTGTGGTTTTACACGTTCAAACTTGGCCTTTGCCATGATGGTTTCCTC
>NZ_MUXT01000018.1 GCF_002014965.1 Moraxella canis | reverse complement strand
GATAATCTCGCCATGAAACAAATCCATGATGGGCGATAAGTAAAGCTTTTTTGTATTGCCTTCTTCATCCACCACTTTAAACTCAGTCACATCCGTTGCCCATTGATGATTGGGCTTGTCTGCTTTAAAATCACGGTTTAAAACATGATCAGCGATTTTGCCTACTCTACCTTTGTAAGTGCTAAATCTGCGTTTACGACGAATCACAGCTTTAAGTCCAAGCTCGTGCATTAGCCGCTGTACTTTTTTTATGATTGATAACAAAGCCTAACTGCTTGAGTGCTAGGGTAATACGCCGATAGCCATATCTGCCTTTGTGGGTGTGGTAGATGTTTTGTATTGTATCTTTGATGGCTTGGTGGCTATCAGTCTTGGCAAGTTGCTTTAGATGATAGTAGAATGTTGCTCGTGCAACACCAAGATAAACCAGCAATTGTTTTAGTGGATAAATTTGCCTTAGCTCGTCAATCACTGTGATTTTCTTGGTGATGATTTGCTTTTTCTTTGCTGACGCTCCAAGGCTTCTAACTTTTTTAAAACATCAAGCTCCATGCGTAAGTGTTGTAGTTCAGCAATCAATTCAGCATGGGTTTTTTGTTCATCGGGTTTGGATGTTTGGCTTGCTTGATTGGTCTTTAGCATAGATTGCCTGCCTTTGGGTTTGGAAGTAAGTCCCATGATACCATGAGTTTGATAAGCTTTTAACCATTGATGGAGCACACTTGGGCTGCTGATGTTTAATTCGGTGGCAACTGTTGGCATGGATTTACCAAAGAGTAGTTGTAATACTGCCGAGTGTTTAAATTCTGGTGAATAAATGGTTTTGCTTGTTCTTGTGCGAATGCCATCAATCCCATGAGTTTGGTAGAGACTCACCCAGTTTTGGACGATAGAGCGTTTAATACCAAAAGCGTTGGCTGTGCTGTGGTAACTATGTCCTGTTAAATAATGTTGAATGACGGACAGTTTAAAGTCCATTGTGTATTTGGTCATAAAAACACCCCAAAGGTTGTCTAACTTTTGGGGTGCGGTTCAGATTTTGGCTGCTTTTTT
>NZ_MUXT01000017.1 GCF_002014965.1 Moraxella canis | reverse complement strand
ATGCTAGAGAATCACCCGTGGTATATATCACCTGAGCCCGTTCCTAAATTTGTACCACCTGAGCCTGAACCACCACCTGAACCGCCAAGAATGGAAAGTTTGACTGAGCGACTCGAACGAGAAGCATGGGAGAGACGAGCGAGAGCAATGATAGCGATTTATGGCGATGATTTTGGGCGTAAGACTACCCATAGCCCTGAAACACGCTCACAAGCGCCACAGCGTGAAAATACGAGCCATGATTATGATTTTGGGCGTAAGACTACCCATAGCCCTGAAACACGCTCACAAGCGCCACAGCGTGAAAATACGAGCCATGATTATGATTTTGGGATGTAGTTAGAACCACTTAGCACCCATCCCATACAGTTACCCATATTCCACCGTGGCGGACAGTCAAGGGCGGGGGGAGCGTATGCGACCCCCGTTCATTTTACCCTTGACGGATCCGCTCAGGGTGGAATATCAATAATCTGTAATGGGTGGGTGCGGTGCTGATTTTGGGGTGGATTTTGGCACAAAAACAGGGGGTTCGCCTTTACTTGATACTATTATAATGTAAATCAGATTTGATTTTAGGTGTTCAAATCACCCTTAAAGCCTTTAACATCAAGGCTTTAAGTATTGACAATACGAAAAAAAAGCGGTAGATTAGTAGTCGCCAAACAAACCAAACTAAACCGCTTTCTTTCCACCCCTTTTTACAGGGGATTTGTGCACCTGTATGATAACAAAAACTAACACTCAAAATCAACCGCTAGACTCTTCCACACAGGGCAAGCGAGAGCATACACTAAAACAAATTTTTGATTTTTTGCATGATAATGATCTACCAGCGGGCGTTGAGATCGGTCTTGCAGAAATATCAAAAAAAGATGAAAAATGGGATTATCATCGCTCAGACACGCAGAGCGTGGGCGAGATTTTCGGGTATAATCCCGATTTTGAGCGATGGTCGGAACGCATGTCGAAATGTTCTACATTCCTAATGTTCCAATCAGATGGTGACGCCTTGCGGTTATCTCAATCATTCTTTTGTCATGTCCGCCATTGCCCTGTTTGCCAGTGGCGCAAGTCGCTGTACTGGAAAGCCATGTTACACCGTGCATTGGATAATATACTGCCACAGTACCCGTCACATCGTTTTATTTTTCTAACGCTGACCGTGCCAAATCCGCCAATCCACGAATTACGGAATACGCTCAAACACATGAACAAGGCATGGGCTAGGCTAATAGAACGCTTGGAATTTTCTAGGGTCGTGGATGGTTGGGTGCGCACCACCGAAGTCACCCGAGATTCCAAACGCCCAAATACCTACGCCCATCCGCATTTTCACGCCATCCTAATGGTGAAGTCTAATTACTTCAGCAAAAATTACATTAAACAGGAAAGATGGCTAGAGCTGTGGCAACAGTCATTGAGATTGGATTGTTGGTTGTCCGTGGGTATTCAAGCAGTTAAACCCAAGGCGTCAGCCGTAGCAAGTGGTCAATATATGGACGGGGTAAGATATGCTGTTGCTGAAACCATGAAATATTCGGTCAAACCTAGCGACATGATGGGCGATGGTTCATTATCCGCCCATCGATGGTTCTATGAATTTTGCACACAGGTAAAAAAAATGCGTTTCGTGGCCACAGGTGGGGTACTAAAAAATGTTCTAAAAAATATCGACAAAATCACAGATGAACAGATGGTTCATGTGAATGATGAGTCAGCTGATGAATTAGAAAAAGACAAAAGACAGATTATTTTTAGATACACTGCAACGCAGAGACGATACGTTTTCAAAGGTCGTTATTAAAAAAAACCGCTCCATTTTTGGGGCGGTTTTTTTTCGCCCATAGGTACGCATGGGCGACAGGGGGATTGCAAAGGGGGAACGCCTTGCCACGGGTATGGTTTCTACTGTTTCGCAGAACAGAGAAACGTATAACCGTGCCCTTACGGGATTTTGCACGGAATTTAAAGTTTTTATATGCGGTAATTATGTGGTGTTGATTATGCACTTACAAAATGCTATGATTTTTGAAAAATTTTTACCAATAGGTGATGTATGAGACCATTAACACAAAATCAAATAAATCTTTTACCTGAAGTTAAAGATAAAGCACCGAAAAATAAAAAGGGTGAAATTCTTAAACGGCTGATTGATGGGTATTTGGGCGGTGAAAAATTAGAAAGAGGCGATCTGGATATTATCAAAATCGCTGTACAGTTGCACCAAACGAACGAAAAAAAGAAAAGACTACAGGCAAAGCAAAGACAAAAAGATTATAAAGAGATTAAAGCTGAGAACGCTAAAAAGACGAGAGAAAAAATTATTTTAGGGGCGTGTGATGTGGTGTCATTGAAAAACGGTGGCTATCCATTTTTGAATTTTTTGCTTGCTTTTAGGAGCGGCTATTTATCTGACACGGATTTAAAATTCATGCAAGAACGCTACATGATAGATTCCAAAATTAATGCTCATGGCTACAAAATGTGGCGTGTTTATATTGATGATGATCATGCATATATACTTTGTGATTCACAAGACAAAAACAACAATTTTAATCTTTTATATCATTTCTTCAGTCCAAGAGAAAAAAAAGTTTTAAAAACAATTACCATTAAAAGATATGATCAAGACCCGAGATTATCTTATGTCAATTAATAGAATATCAGTTCAGATTGGTGCCAAAGGCAAAGCAAGCCCGCATTTCAATTACATTACTGCCACGGGCAAATATGAATATAAGCGTGGAGTTGAAAAAACTGGTCATGGCAATATGCCAACATGGGCGAAAAACGATCCTGCAAAATTTTGGCAAGCAGCTGATGAGTTCGAGCGTGCCAATGGTCAAACCTACAAAGAACATATCTTATCAATTCCCCGTGAAATGCCTACATATCTGAGACGTCGATTTATAAAAGATTGGATTAAACAAGAAATTGGAGATAAACACCCTTTCAGTTATGCAATACATGAAACGCAGTCTTCAGATGGCGGAACAAATCCCCACGCTCATGTTATGTATTGCCCCCGTGAGCTGGACGGCATAGACCGTTCACCAGAACAATTTTTCAAGCGCTACAATGCCAAGAATCCTGAACTTGGCGGGGCTAGAAAAGCCGAAACAGGGCTAAGCCGTGGCGAGATGAAAAAGAATCTGTTAGAGCAACGGGAACGATGGAATAATCTGATTGTAGATTTTGCCCGAGAGTGGCGCTTTGACTTAGAGCCACGCCACCCCATGAGTGAACCGACCATAAACAAAACCATGGCGGAAATCCAAAAATCGCAAAAACTAGATGAT
>NZ_MUXT01000016.1 GCF_002014965.1 Moraxella canis | reverse complement strand
GGTATTGTTCAAAACCTATACCCAATCTATAATACCTACTTCAAAAACAAACAAAGACTAAACACACCATGATACCCTTAGATCATTGCCCAAAATGCCAATCAAACCACATTGTCAAAGCAGGGTTTGCTTATGGCAAACAAAGGTACAGATGCAAAGACTGCAAACATCACTTTACGGTACTTTATAAAAGCACCAAAAAAGATGAAAGCATCAGAAAACTTGCCATAGATATGTACCTTGAAGGCTTAGGCTTTCGTGCGATTGGTCGTGTTTTAGGTATTGGGCATAGTACCGTATATTATTGGGTTAAAGAGCTTGGCATAAAACATGAAGCGACCTATCATACCAATCTAGACCACAACAATGAAGTGATTGACGTGGTAGAGCTTGATGAAATACACAGTTACAGTAAGTTTAAAAAAACACCTGCTGGACTTGGATTGCCATTGACCGACAAACAAAACAAGTTTTAGGTTTTGTCTGTGGTAAACGAGACACTAAAACCTTTCAAAGACTATACAATCAACTGAACATAGATAATATCAACCTGTTTTGTAGTGATTATTGGAAAGTCTACCAAGAGGTGATTCCAATTTATAAACACCTACAAAGCAAAGCCCAAACCTTCACAGTTGAAGAGTATAACAGTAGGATACGTCATTATCTTGCAAGGTTTAAACGTAAAACCAAATGTTATTCTAAGTGCAAAAAGATGATTGAAAACTCTTTAAATCTACTCTTTGCTAAGTGGAATGGCAGGTTGAGCTATGTATAGTTGGT
>NZ_MUXT01000015.1 GCF_002014965.1 Moraxella canis | reverse complement strand
GAGTCGTGGACTAAAAGCCATGTTTGGTGTTGGTGAAAAAACTGACGAGCAACTGGCGGATGAAACTGAAAAGACTTCAAAGCATGTATTAGATTTAGAAAGGACTTTATGGACTTTGATTGTTCGTTATAAATCTAGGGCTTATTTTCTTGAACTTGTAGAAAAAGATTATCGAACTGGTACTAATTACGCTTTTGAATTTCTGGAAGAACTGGCAATTATAGAATACAAACGGCTATTAATTGACGATACATAGCACATAATTTGTAATTACATAATGTGTGTGCGTGTGCGGGTGGTTCGGCGGCTGTTAAGCGAGAACGACGCACACGCACACACTGGCGGTGTAATATTTTACACTTAGGCTAGTGGAATTTGTCTCATTTTGATAACACTGCATAATAATGCTTTCTATCCATAGCCAATAAAAAATGAATGATTTGGCGCAGTCAAGCCCTTGCCCAAAGGGTGAATTTTTTTTTGCTTATGCGTTGATTTTGTTGCTTTAAGCTAAATTTTGCGCAAAAAAAAATTCAGGCTTGACGGTGTCAAATCATGAATTAATATAATGGCTAGGATAGGAAGCATTGTATACTTGTTTACAAGTTATTTTTGAATAAGTATACAAGTTAGAAAATAACTTTTTTGGCTGTTATTGATTGATGATATTTTTTAATGTATTATTCATCAATTCCTTTTTTTAAGCTTGGGTACAAGAATTTGAGCGGTTTGGAATGATTGGGCGAATATCGAAAGAAAAGAGTAGGTACGCACCAAATTATCATTTAAACTTTTTTAAAAGCTCAAAATAAATAAAATCCCCGTCATAGTGCTGGAACACTCAGGGGATTTCCCACAAACTTGAAAATAGAAACTAAACTATTGCGTTGCAAGCCCCAAATTTCAAATTCAAGATTAGTATATCAAAAATCTGTGAATTTGCAATATTCATGGATTTTTTTATGAGATTTTTAAAGCAAGATACAGATAACCAAATTCAAAATATAAAAAATAGGGTCGCTCTTGGTATATTTACGAAATGTGATTCCACCCTTGAAAATGCTAGGCTTGCGAGATATGCTCTACAAAATCAAGCAGCTAAATTATTGCCTAAAGAGCGTGTAAAATCTTGTTTAAAATGCCGAATTTCTATTAATGAAAATGTTGGCGTCAAATACAATACAAAAAGAGATACAGCTCACTATTCAAACTTACAGCGCTGCGGCTCTGTATGGCATTGCCCAGTTTGTGCGTCAAATATCACTGAAAAGCGTAAACAAGAGATAAAAAAAGCCACTGACGCACACACTGGCGGTGTTTATATGCTAACCCTTACTATTCCCCATTACTTTGGCGATAATTTAAAAACGCTTATATCAGGCTTAGAATTGGCTGTTAAGCGTTTTTTTGGTGGTCGTAAAGCTAAATCAATCTGGGAAAAAATCGGAAAAATTGGGCATATTAGAGCGCTTGAGGTAACACATGGGCGCAATGGTTGGCACCCACATTTTCATTTTTTAATTTTTACAGAAAATCATTTACCAGATGATTTTGATACAACTGATTTACTTGATGTTTGGAAAAATGCTTGTCGCTTGGCTAAACTGCCAATTCCTAATCATCATGGGCTAGATTTTAAAAAAGGTGATTATTCTGCTTATGTCGCCAAGTGGGGCATAGAAAATGAAATTGCTAAAGGTCATACAAAAACAGGTAAAAACGGTAATTTGACAGCGTGGGATTTGCTCAAATTATCAATGCTTGATGATGAGCAAGCAGGGAAGTTATTTCAAGAATTTGCTATCACTTTCAAAGGGCGTCGGCAGCTTGTTTG
>NZ_MUXT01000014.1 GCF_002014965.1 Moraxella canis | reverse complement strand
TGTTTCATGGCGAGATTATCAGTCATCAGATGCATAGCAGTCCAAATGATGGCTTGGTTGCTAAGATGCTTGATAAAGCACTAAAGCGACTGCAAGCAGATGGCAATCGCAGTAACCAACAACTCATTTTACATTCCGACCAAGGCTGGCATTATCAAATGAATAATGACCAACAAATCTTAAAAGACAATGGCATTATCCAAAGTATGTCAAGAAAAGGAAATTGCTTGGATAATGCAGTGATAGAGAGTTTCTTTGGAACATTAAAAGAAGAAATCTTCTTTCATGGCAAAAATAGTCAAAGAGTGACATCAATCGACGAGCTTAGAAAAGTCATTGATGAGTATATTCACTACTACAATCATGATAGAATAAAGAGCAAATTAAAAGGACTAAGTCCTGTACAATACAGAATTCAGTCCTTGATTCAACCTTAACCGTTAATCTTAGTGTCTAAGAATTGGGGGTCGGTTCATTTTGGTGGCTTTTTTATTAAATTAATAATTAAACAGCGTCTTCTTGGTTTTCGGGCATCGCAGCAATAAAGGCAGGCTGAGTGTTGGCATATTCATAAATCCGCCGAAGTGTCGGATAGGCGCTCAGATCCACATGAAAGCGAATGGCGTTGTACATTTGAGGAATTAAAAAACAATCAGCGAAGGTCGGCGTATCGCCAAAGCAGTATCGGCTTGCTGTTTGGCTTAATGTTGTCTCTAAAGCATCAAAGCCAAGCTGTATCCAATGTGCGTACCAATCATCAACGGCAGCAGTATCCAAGTGAAGTGTGTTTTTTAGATAATTGAGTACTCTTAAATTATTCAGCGGATGAATATCACAAGCGATGTGCTGTACAACGCTTAAAACCTGAGCTTTTTTGGCAGGATCGCTAGGCAATAGGGCGGGTGTGGGATATTTATCCTCAATGAATAGCATGATGGCAACAGACTGGCTATAGCTCCCAGAATCATCTTCCCAAGTAGGGATTAGTCCTTGAGCATTGATTTGTTGATAGTCTTGTGTGGTCTGCTGCCCCTGTCTTAGATTAACAAACGCCTTTTGATATTCCAGACCTTTGAGTGCCAAAAAAATGCGTACCCGATAAGCAGCCGAGCTGCGAAAATAAGTGTGCAAAGTCGCCAAATTCTAAATCCTTTTATGGGTTATTCATTAATTGTGCTAAACTTATCCATCTGGACTTTTATTATTGCTGATATTGATGAATTTATCAATATCAATCAACCAAGCCTAACATTCTCCATTTAAAATGGATATCAATTTGGGTTATTGTGGCTGATACAAATCCACCACACGACCAACAATGATGATGGCAGGCGCGCTGATACCGGATTTATCTTTTTTATCAACAATATCTGTCAGTGTGCCTGTCAATACTTGCTGGGTGGGCAAGCTGGCATTTGAGATGATGGCGATGGGCAAATCGCTTGGTAGACCAGAGCCAATCAAAGAATCGACAATTTTATTAAGCGCGTGTAAACCCATATAAAAAACCAATGTTTCATCAGTTTGGTAAGCGCTTTTTAGACCATCAAAGGCTTCGTTGGTCTGATAACAGCCGGTCAAAAATCGTACAGAAGTTGCGACACCGCGATGTGTCAGCGGTATGCCCGCATAACTACCCGCCGCCAATGCAGCTGTAATCCCGCTGACAATTTGATAGGGAATATTAGCAGCTTGGCAAGCAAGCATCTCTTCGCCGCCGCGCCCAAAGACAAACGGATCGCCGCCTTTTAGGCGCAACACGCGATGACCTTTTTTGGCATACTCAACTAATAATTGATTGATTTCATCTTGGGTTTTGGCGTGATCTTTTCTTTTTTTGCCCACAAAGATTTTTTGGCTATCACGGCGGCACAGCTCCAAAATCTCATTCGACACCAATGCATCATACAGTACGATGTCTGCCTGTTGCATGAGTCTTAGCGCCTTAAAAGTCAGCAAATCTGGATCGCCTGCGCCTGCGCCGACGATATAGACTTCACCTGAGCGATTATTGGTATTTTTAAATTGATTAAGCTCATCACTGAGTGAGTCAATTTTTTCATCTTTTAAGGCACGGTTAAAAATTGACTCCCAAAAATATCGCCGCTCGGTGAGGGTAGGGAGAGTGTTTTTGACAGTTTGGCGAAACTCACCCGCCTTGTGTGCAAGCTCTCCTAAGCGACTGGGTAATGACGATTCAATTTTGGCTCTAATTAAGCGAGCAAGCACAGGCGCTTTACCATTGCTGGATACGCCGATCATAATCGGGCTTCGATCAACAATGGCAGGGAAAATATAATCGCACAGATCAGGCGTATCGACGATATTCACTGGCACGCCGTGCGCTTTTGCAGCATGATGAATGCTTAGATTGGTCTCATGATCATCAGTTGCACCGATGACTAACGCAGGCTTATGCTCGTTAAGATCGGTTGGCTCAAAGGATTTTTGATGAGCTTGATGATGATTGGACTGTAAAAAATTTAAAAACTCATCATCAAAATGCTTAGCAATGACCACAAGTCGTGCTTCAGCTTTTGCCATTAAGAGTGCTTTTCGGTGGGCGATATCACCCCCACCGATAATCAGCACAGTTTTATTGTTTAGGTTAAAAAATAATGGCAAAGTCTTCATAACGCTCACTTTATTTTTTTAATATTAGCTAAACAATGGCAAGCGATTAACAGATTCGCCATCATAACCTGTCGCCAGATCCTGCAAGGTTTTTGTCAGTGTCTCAACATTTGCTTCGTTCACCAAAAAAGCCGTTGCACCAGATTTGACAAAGTAATTGGCTTGATCAAGAGCGAAGTCACCACCTACAATGATCTCACCCTGAAAGCCTTGGTGTCTGGCATGGCGAATCAAGCTAAAGACGCGACCGTCCATGAAGTTAGCAACGACAAAAACAAGGCGCTCTTGATCAGCGATGGCGGCTTCGATATCATCAGGTGTGGCGTCAGCCGTCAAAGCTTGGCTTAGATCAAGCTCAGCGGGCTCTGAGTTGGCATGTCGATCAACTTTGATTGTACTCATTATTTATCCTTAATAGAAATAATCTATCTGTTATAATATTTTATAAATGTGATTAGTTAATTAGCTATATACGGCTGCTTTGAAGGGTGCTATGCCAAGTCTTTCAACAGCTTGAGCAAAGCTTTCGATATGCTCGTCACTTTCGATGCGCTCATTTTTATAGACATCAACAATGGTGGCGATGGTTTGGGCAACTTCGTCAGCGGCTACAGCGCGTCCTAGGATTTGACCCAATTTGGCATTCTCGCCTGAATTACCACCTAGGCTGATTTGATACCAGTGTTCGCCTTTTTTATCAACGCCTAGAATGCCGATATCACCCACATGGTGGTGAGCGCAAGCATTCATACAGCCTGACATATTCAAGCGGATATCGCCTAAGTCATACAGATAATCTAAGTCATCGAACTGTTTTTCGATGGATTCTGCAATATTGTGCGTGGTGGCATTGGCAAGCGCACAATAATCAAAACCAGGGCAGACGATCATGTCGGTCAAAGTGCCGATATTGGCGCGTGCAAGGTTAAGCGCGCTTAATTTTTGCCAAAGCGCGTATAGGTCGGTGACTTTGACATCGCCGAGTACTAAGTTTTGTTGGTGTGTGGCGCGAATCTCACCCAAGCTGTACTCATCTGCCAAATCCGCCAGCGCAAACATTTGCGTATCGGTGATGTCGCCTGCAGGCACATACGCGCCATCAACAACGCCAGCCTTTAATGAGATGACAACGGCTTTATAGCCATTGATTTTATGAGCGACGGTATTGTGCTTATACCAATCACGAAAAGCCTTGTCAGCTAAGAACTCATCTAGCTTTGCTTGCGCTGCCAAGCCATCAATTTGCTCATAAGCAGGCGTGGTAAAATAGCTTTCGGCTTTGGTAAAGTGCGCATCGGTCAATGTCAAGTCGCCATCTTTTAAAGACTGCCATTCATCATTGACTTTTTGGGCGAAGACATCTTTACCCAAGCTTTCCACCAAAATCTTGATGCGCGCTTTATATTTATTATCGCGGCGACCTTCCAAGTTATAAACACGCAAAATGGCATCAAGATAGCTAAGTAAATGCCTGCGCGGTAAAAATTCATTGATCAGCTTACCGATGATCGGTGTGCGACCTAAGCCGCCGCCGACAATCACTTCAAAGCCAATTTCGCCATCGCGCTCTACCAAGTGCAGACCGATGTCATGAACCTGCGTGGCTGCGCGGTCGGTTTTTGTACCGATGACGGCAATTTTAAATTTGCGTGGTAAAAAGGCAAATTCAGGATGGAAAGTACTCCACTGACGGATGATCTCGCAATAAGGGCGTGGATCGGCAATCTCATCAGCATGAATGCCAGAATAAGGATCGGTGGTGGTGTTACGAATACAGTTGCCTGAAGTTTGGATGGCGTGCATTTGATTGGCAGCCAATTTGGCTAAAATATCAGGCACTTCTTCAAGTTTCACCCAATTAAGTTGTAAATTGGTGCGCGTGGTAAAATGCCCATAGCCTTTATCATAATCACGCGCAATCTCAGCCAATGTGCGCAGCTGATGACTGCCCATCAGGCCATAAGGAATCGCAATACGCAGCATCGGCGCGTGGCGCTGAACATAAAGACCATTTTGCAAGCGCAAGGGCAAAAACTGCTCTTCGGGCAGCTCACCTGCCAAGAAGCGTTCGGTTTGGCTGCGAAATTGTGCCACTCGTTCATCGACAAGTTTTTGGTCGGCATAGCTGTATTGGTACATTATAAAATCCTATTTGGCTTAGCTGATTTATTTTGCATCATGTTAAGTGTTTGATGCCAAAAATTTAAATTCAAAAATGGAATATAGGTAGTGATTTTGGGGATATATTACACCTATTAATAATAAAAACGCCCCATGCAAAAGCAGCGGCGTTTTTGTGCTGACTGCTGATTGGTTAGTCGGTGCCAAATTCTTTGCGTTTTTTGGCAAAGAAGCGATCCAATCTGTCCATGGCATCTTCTAAATCGATGAGATTTGGCAAGAATACGACTCGGAAATGATCAGGTTGATCCCAATTAAAGCCTGTGCCTTGAATGATCAATACCTTTTCTTCGATCAAAAGATCCATCATAAATTTCATGTCATTATCAATGGGGTAGATCTCACGATCAATCTTAGCAAAGCAATAAAAAGCACCTTGGGGCATGGTACAGCTGATGCCTTTGATAGCATTAAGACGCTCAACCGCCAAATTGCGCTGCTTATATAAGCGTCCTGTCGGCGCGGTCAATGCCTGCATGGATTGATAGCCGCCCATCGCTGTTTGGATGGCGTATTGGGCAGGGACATTGGCACAAAGGCGCATGCTTGCCAGCATCGTCAGCCCCTCAATAAAATCGGCGGCATGATCTTTTTTGCCCGAAACCATGAGCCAGCCAGCACGATAGCCTGCGATGCGATGCGATTTGGACAACCCATTATAAGTCAGGACTAAACTATCATTAGTTATGGTGCACATGGGTGTGTGCGTGACACCATCATACAAGATGCGGTCATAGATTTCATCTGCCATAATCACCAAATCATATTTTTTGGCAAGTGCAGCGATGCTTTTTAGGATGTCATCAGAATAGACCGCGCCTGTGGGATTGTTGGGGTTGATGACCACAATTCCCTTAGTGCGTGGAGTGATTTTGCTTTCAATGTCTTTTAGGTCTGGTTGCCAATGATCTTCTTCAAGACAGCGATAATGCACCGCTTTGCCACCTGCTAAATTTGCCGCCGCCGTCCATAAAGGATAGTCGGGCATAGGGATCAAAATTTCATCATCATCGTCAAGTAGCGCTTGCATGGTCATGACGATCAATTCACTGACGCCATTACCGATATAAACATCATTGACATCGATGGCAGACAAAAGCCCTTTGCCTTGATAATATTGAAGCACCGCTTTTCTGGCGGCAAAAATGCCTTGAGAGTCAGAATAACCAGACGCCTCAGGTAAATTCAGCGCCACATCACGAATGATCTCTTCGGGAGCTAGTAGCCCAAAAGGGGCAGGGTTACCGATATTGAGCTTAATAATCCGCTGACCCTCAGCTTCCATGCGATTGGCAGTCTGTAGTAGTTCACCGCGAATATCATAGCAGACATTGGCAAGCTTGTTGGATTTTTTTAAAGGTTTTGGGTGTGACATGGTGGTGTATTCCGATGGCAAAGTAACGAAAATCTGATCAGGCTGTGGTTTGATGAGAGTTGATTTTGGGTGAATTTCATTAATGGGTTGTTGCTCAGGTGCCTGTGGGGCTGAGTCGCCGCTTACAAGATAGCTTTCACTGACGCCCAAAGCTGCCGCTAATATGGGTAGTTTGCTCATGACGATGCCATTTTTGCCACATTCCCAATTCGCGATCGCACCGCGACTGACAGGCGCGCCAAGCTCACTCATCTTGGTGGCTAGAGCTTCGGCGGATAACCCCAAAGCCTTACGCCGCGATTTTAGCCGTAAGCCTTGTTCTGTGATGGTATTTTGTGGGTCATTCATGCTAATATATCCTTAAGTGTGAAGATCATTTTATGTGATAAAGTGATGAATTGCAAGTTATACTTTACAAAATTTATTGGTGAATTAAGATGTTTTTTTATGCAAGTAAATCTTGCAATGTATCATCCTAAATTGATCAGTAACCCATTTTTTTTCAAAAAGTTTAAGGAGTGAATCATGAAACCCCTTGATAAAGCAGTGATAGAGTCGATGAGTGAAGCAGATTGGCAAAATCGTTTGGATGATTTGTCATACTATGTGCTCAGACAAAAAGGCACTGAGCGTGCATTTACAGGGCTTTATACTGACACCGAAGCGGATGGTGTGTATCGCTGTAAGGGCTGTCATACGCCGCTTTTTGATAGTAGTGCTAAGTTTCATTCAGGCTGCGGTTGGCCAAGCTTTGACAAAGTTATCGGCGATAATGTCGTTGATGAAACGCTGGATTTATCGCATGGCATGCGCCGCATTGAGGTAACTTGTCATCACTGTGGCGGACATTTAGGTCATGTTTTTCCAGATAATCATGTAACCGACACTGGGCTAAGATATTGCATTAATTCGGCAGCAGTTGTGCTTGATGAAGCCTAAAACCGTCATAAATGCGATGTTATTTTGAGTAAAAATTTTTGCTCAAAATATAGATTTTTTGTATTTTTTTATATATAATAAGCAAAATCTACGATGAGCGAGTGATTATGAATCCACATAACTTTATCTTGGCACTGACGCAAGGGTAAGTTATTTGTTTTAATCATTCGCTTTTTTGTGGGCAAAATCAAGCAATAGCGATGAGTTTTTTGGCGGACAACCGCTAAAAAATTTTATCTAAAATTTGGTAAACGCCAATTTAATCTATAAGATTTTATCACATAAAAGTTTAATTCTAATAAAAAATTCGGGTGAAATTCATGACAGCTCAAACAACAAAAAAAGCCGTTTTGGCACTCGCTGATGGCACGATTTTTCGTGGTGTAAGCATTGGCGCAGCAGGCAGTACCGTTGGCGAAGTGGTATTTAATACTGCCATGACGGGCTATCAAGAAATTTTGACCGATCCCAGTTATTCAGGTCAGATGGTTACTTTGACCTATCCGCATATCGGTAATACTGGCTGCAATGAAGAAGATTCTGAATCTGGCCGCATTCATAAAGTTTGGGCAACTGGCTTGATTATCCGTGATTTGCCGCTTTTGCACAGCAATTTTCGCGCGACAGGCTCGCTGTCTGAGTATCTCAATGAGCACAATGTGGTGGCAATCGCTGACATTGATACGCGCCGACTCACCACACTGCTGCGTACCACAGGCGCTCAAAATGGCTGTATCATGACAGCTGATGAGCAAGGTGAGATTGATGAAGCGCGAGCGGTAGAATTGGCACGCTCAGCGCCGAACATGAAAGGTCAAGATTTGGCCAAAGTCTGCTGTGACCAAGAAGGCTATGAGTGGACTGAAGGCTCTTGGGAGCTTGCCAATGATGGTCGTAACGCCAAGACAACCGAAACAGGCGGGCGATTTGCCAAGCTTGGGGTGGATATTGAAAAACAGTTTGATATCGTGGCGTATGACTTTGGGGTAAAAACCAATATCTTGCGTATGCTGGTAGATCGTGGCTGCCATGTGACGGTTGTGCCTGCTACCACGCCAATCCAAGACGTTTTGAAGCATAATCCTGATGGGATTTTCCTATCAAACGGACCTGGCGATCCTGAGCCTTGTGCGTATGCCATTGAGGCGATTCGCCATGTGATCACTCAGACCCAGATTCCTGTCTTTGGCATTTGTCTTGGTCATCAGCTACTGGCATTGGCCAGCGGTGCTAAAACCATTAAGATGAAATTCGGTCATCATGGTGCCAACCATCCTGTCCAAAATCTGGCAGATGGTACAGTGATGATCACCTCACAAAACCATGGTTTTTGTGTGGATGAAGAGACTTTACCTGAGCATGTTCGCCCAACGCATCGTTCATTGTTTGATGGCTCAAACCAAGGCATTGAGCTGACCAATCATCCTGCGTTTAGTTTCCAAGGTCACCCTGAAGCAAGCCCAGGACCACATGATTGTGCGGTGCTGTTTGATAGATTTGTGGCAGAGATGCAGAAGTCCAAAGCTTAATACAGGGTGTCAGATCCTGTTTTTGAATTGATAAAAATATTTTAATAAACCAAATTGAGATAAAAAGAGAGTAAACATGCCAAAACGTACAGATATAAAGTCCATCTTAATCATTGGGGCAGGTCCAATCGTCATCGGACAAGCTTGCGAATTTGACTATTCAGGTGCGCAGGCATGTAAAGCCCTAAAAGAAGAGGGCTACCGAGTGATTTTGGTGAACTCAAACCCAGCCACCATCATGACTGATCCTGCGATGGCGGATGCCACGTATATCGAACCGATTACTTGGCAGACCGTTGAGGGGATTATTGCCAAAGAGCGCCCTGATGCCATTTTGCCAACAATGGGCGGTCAGACAGCGCTTAACTGCGCACTTGATCTTGATAAGCATGGCGTGCTTGCCAAATACGGCTGTGAGCTGATTGGCGCTACCAAAGATGCCATCGAAAAAGCGGAAGATCGTGAGCTGTTTGATAAAGCGATGAAAAAAATTGGACTTGAATGTCCGCGTGCCGATATTGCAGAAACCATGGAGCAGGCACTTGAGATTCAAGCGCGTTTTGGCTTCCCTGTGATTATTCGTCCTTCATTTACCATGGGCGGCTCTGGCGGTGGTATTGCCTATAATCGTGAAGAGTTTGTTGAAATTTGTGAGCGCGGATTTGATTTATCGCCAACGCATCAGCTGCTTATTGATGAAAGCTTGATCGGTTGGAAAGAGTACGAAATGGAAGTGGTGCGTGATAAAAATGACAACTGCATCATTGTCTGCTCTATCGAAAACTTTGATCCGATGGGTGTGCATACAGGTGATTCCATCACAGTTGCCCCTGCGCAGACTTTGACGGATAAAGAGTATCAGCTCATGCGTAATGCATCGATCGCTGTATTGCGTGAGATTGGCGTCGAAACGGGCGGCTCAAACGTACAGTTTGGTATTAATCCTGAAAATGGTCGCATGGTCGTCATCGAGATGAACCCTCGCGTGAGCCGTTCATCGGCATTGGCATCTAAGGCAACAGGTTTCCCGATTGCCAAAATCGCCGCCAAGCTTGCTGTCGGTTATACACTTGATGAGCTTAATAATGACATCACAGGTGGTAAGACGCCTGCCAGCTTTGAGCCGTCGATTGACTATGTTGTTACCAAGATTCCACGCTTTAACTTTGAAAAATTCCCACAAGCTGAAGAAACGCTTACCACTCAAATGAAATCTGTGGGCGAGGTGATGGCGATTGGTCGCAATTTCCAAGAGTCCATGCAAAAAGCATTGCGAGGTCTTGAGACGGGCGCAACAGGTTTTGATGAAATTTTAGAGCTTGAGGGTAAATCAGCTGAAGCCATTGAAAGCGAAATTAAGAACCGCTTAAGCATCCCCACGCCAGACCGCATTTTTTATATTGCCGAGGCGTTTCGTCATGGCATGAGCTTGGACGATGTCTTTAAATACACTAAAATTGATAAATGGTTCTTGGTACAGATCCAAGATATCGTAACAGTTGAAGCACAAATCAAAGCGCTTGGCTTTGGCGGCTTGACTGCTGAAAATCTGCGCCAATTTAAGCGTAAAGGCATGAGCGACTTGCGCATTGCTAATCTGATGGGTATCAGCCAAAAACAGCTGCGCAAACAGCGTTGGGATTTGGGCGTGTATCCTGTCTATAAGCGCGTAGATACGTGTGCTGCTGAATTTGAGACGTCGACTGCCTATATGTATTCAAGCTATGATGAAGAGTGTGAAGCGCGTCCAAGTGACAAAGACAAAATCATGGTCATTGGTGGTGGACCAAACCGTATTGGACAGGGGATTGAGTTTGACTATTGCTGTGTCCATGCTGCTTTGGCAATGCGAGAAGATGGCTATGAGACCATCATGGTCAACTGTAATCCAGAGACTGTCTCAACCGATTATGACACTTCTGATCGCTTGTATTTTGAGCCTGTCACGCTTGAAGATGTGCTTGAGATCATTCGTACCGAAAAACCAAAAGGCGTGATCGTGCAGTACGGCGGTCAAACTCCTTTAAAACTTGCACGTGCCCTAGAAGAAGCGGGCGCTCCAATCATCGGCACTAGTCCTGATGCTATCGATCGCGCCGAAGATCGTGAACGTTTTCAGCATATGATTCATCAGCTGAATCTGAATCAGCCGCCTAACGCGCTGGCTACCAGTAGCGAAGATGGTATCGTTAAGGCACAATCAGTTGGCTACCCTTTGGTGGTGCGTCCATCATACGTATTGGGCGGTCGCGCGATGGAAATCGTATATAATGAAGATGAGCTAAAACGCTATCTGCGCGAGGCAGTCCAAGCATCCAATGAAGCGCCAGTGCTGCTTGATCGTTTCTTGGATGATGCCGTTGAAGTGGATGTTGACTGTGTATCGGATGGCAAAGAGGTGGTCATCGGTGGCATCATGCAGCACATTGAGCAAGCAGGTGTGCACTCAGGTGACTCAGCGTGCAGCTTGCCGCCATACTCATTGAGTGCAGACATTCAAGACCAAATTCGTGAGCAAACGATTGCGATGGCAAAAGAGCTTGGCGTGGTTGGATTGATGAACGTGCAGTACGCCATCAAAGACAACACCGTGTATATCCTTGAGGTCAATCCACGTGCTAGCCGTACGGTGCCTTTTGTTTCTAAGTGCATTGGCGCTTCTTTGGCTAAGATTGCAGCACGTTGTATGGCGGGTAAATCGCTTGCTGAGCAAGGATTTACCAAAGAGATTGTACCAAGTCATTATTCAGTCAAAGAAGCTGTTTTCCCATTTGCCAAATTCCCAGGTGTGGATCCGATCCTAAGTCCAGAAATGAAATCTACAGGCGAAGTGATGGGTGTCGGCAAGACATTTGGTGAGGCGTTCTACAAGGCGGTGATTGGGTCAAATGAGCGCCTGCCTGGTCTGCCCGTTAATGGTGAGATTAAAAAGGCGTTTTTATCGGTGCGCGACAGCGATAAGAAGAACCTGCCTTCAGTTGCTCAGCAGCTGCTTGACTACGGCTTTAAATTGGTCGCTACAGGCGGTACGCAGCGCGTACTTGCTGAGGCAGGCATTGAGTGTGAGCGTATTAATAAAGTCAATGAAGGGCGCCCGCACATTGTGGATATGATCAAAAATGGCGAAATTCATTTGGTGGTCAATACCACTGAAGGTAAGCAAGCCCAAGAAGATTCTTTCTTGATTCGCCGAAGTGCCTTGCAAGCCAAGATATTCTATGTCACTACCATCAGTGCGGCACAAGCGGTATGTAAAGCCTATCAAGTCACTTTGCCGTTTGATGTTTATAAGCTGCAAGATTTGCACGCTTAAGAAGGGTTTTGAAACAAATTTGTTCAAGCTTTCATATTGGGCAAATTTGTTTTGCTTGGCATAACTGTGTATTTGCGCTTTAGAGCATTTGCCAAATTGCGCTTGCATTTTTTCTAAAACTCAGTACAATACCTAAGTAAATCTAATTTAACAAAATCTTGCCAGATGTCGTATTTGGCAAGTTTTTTTACATTCTTAATATTTGTATTTAAATGATTTTTTGAGTTAATGTTTAATGAATTGACTTAAATTGATTTAAATCATGAGCATTGAAAGGAAAATTATGCAACGCTATCCAATGACGCCCGAAGGGCACAAAGCGCTTGAAGATGAGCTAAAACAGCTAAAAACCGTTGAGCGTCCGCGCATTACCACAGCGATCGCAGAAGCGCGTGAGCATGGCGATCTCAAAGAAAATGCCGAATATCATGCCGCACGTGAGCAGCAAGGCTTGTGCGAAGCGCGCATCAGAGATATTGAAGCCAAACTTGGCGGCGCTCAAGTCATTGATCCGACTAAACTTCCCCAAGATGGTCGTGTGGTTTTTGGGGTGACTGTTGTGCTTGAGAATATGGATGACGGTGCTGAGCGCCGCTATAAAATTGTTGGCGATGACGAAGCGGACTTTAAAATAGGTAAAATCTCAGTCAACTCTCCGATTGCACGTGGTCTGATAGGTAAATCTGAAGGTGATGAAGCCAAAATCCAAACCCCTAGCGGATTGGCTGAGTTTGAGATTTTACAAGTCATTTATGCTTAATCATTAGAGCGTGTTTATGAAACATTTACATATGCTTTTGGCGATCATTGTGCTATTGATTTTCATATTTCAAGCACTGCCCATGTTTATGGGTAAAGCGCCAAAAGTGTCAAATGCCATCAAAATCTTAAACCATGTCTTCTACACAGCGGTTGTCTTGACTGGATTGGTGCTTTTTTGGCAGATTTATCAGGTTGCAGGTGTTCAGCACTGGGCGCTTGCCAAGTTGGTTTTGCTGATTGTTGCTGCATCTGCCACCATTAAGGCTCAGCGCAATTGCGCCAATGCACCATCTCAAGCCAAAGCAGGATTGATCATTGCTTGTGTGGCTTATGTCGGCATTGTCGTGTTGGCGATCACTAAGCCAATGCTATTTTGATGAAATTTTAAATTAATCTGGCTGCGTATTTAAAACGGCTGAAGCTTTTCAGTCGTTTTTGTTTTTTGGGGATTGTTGGCAGAGATTATTTGAACGATTTATAAAATGCCTTGGCGTAGTTGATTAATAATTCTTAGGCAAAAAAAATTGACAAAAAAACACAAAAGCTCAGGTATTGTGGGTTTTGTGTTAACTTATCCCATGTTACAATAGGGCATTTGTCGTTTCAAATTTGGGCAAAATGATTTGCCAAATCTGCTTAATCAATCATCAGTACTGGAGTATGACTGTGACGATAATAATCAATTCACAAAACCAAAGACCCATCAAGCGCTTGGGCTTGGTTTTTGGTGTGATCACCACTTGTATTTTGGCGGGATGTGCCAGTAAGCCAACTTATAACAGTGCGTCAAGCTCAGGTGGTTCAGGGATGGGTTCGCAAGTCATCACAGACAGTAAGGGTGTGCCAAATCGCTATCAAGTCAAGCAGGGTGATACTGTCAGTAAGATTGCTCAGCGCTATGGGCTAAATTGGCGTGAGATTGGGCGCATCAATAATCTTAATAGCAGTTATACCATTTATACAGGTCAGTGGCTAACTTTATGGTCAGGTGATATCAGAGCGCGTGAGCGCAGTATCAGATCTGGTGCGACTACAGCTAGCACACCTGCACCCGTGGTGACTCAAAGCAGAACGCCAGTTCAGCAGCGTCCCGTGGTACAAGCCCCCACGCCGACCCCGCCTGTGGTTCAGCAGCCGGCGCCAGTTGTCCCAACTGTAACAGAGGCGCCATTCGCTACTGGTAGCTCAGGCGTGATGCAGTTTCGCTATCCTGTTGGCACTACCAATCCAGTGGTACGACGCTTTGGCACGGCGACAGTGGCTGGCTCAACCGTCACCAGTAATGGCATGTGGTTCTCTGGACGAGATGGTGATGCAATCAATGCCAGTAATGCAGGGACGGTGATCCAGGCTGATCGCAACATGGATGGAGCCAGTATCGTGATTCAGCATACCAATGGCTTTGTGTCCAGCTATATTCATATCAAAGACGCTCAAGTCAGCGCCGGCGATACGGTGCGCACCGGTCAGCGCATTGCAAGCATGAAAAATCAGCCAAGCGGCGCAGCGCTATTTGAATTTAGAATTTCTAGAAATGGCGTTTATGTTGATCCATTGACAGTGCTTAAATAGCTGTCAGATGCCAGGCTAACAGAAGTATTGAAAAATCCATCAGTTAGCCTTGCTAAAACTGCTAAGATAATTTTAATGACCTTAAAAAATACCGAAGATTCAATCTTCGGTATTTTTTATTTATTCGTAAATTTTGATATAAGCGCTTGAGCGTAACTCTTGTAACCAGTCTTCTTGAGCCTGTGGGGCGCGTCGCGAGAACAGATATTCGCGCGCAGCGTTACGACGATATTGCTCAGTGACATCATGTTGTCTAATGTCATTGACTTTTAAGATATGCCAACCAAATTGTGAGCGAAATGGGGTAGAAAAATCACCCTGTGCAGTATTTTTCATCACAGCTTCAAACTCTGGCACCATGTCGCCTTCATTAACCCAGCCCAAACTGCCTCGCTGAGATGCTGAACCTGTATCGTCTGAATAAGTCGCTGCCAAAGTTTCAAAATCAGCGCCTTGCTGTAATTGCTGATAAATGGCATTGATTTTTTGTTCAGCGATACCGCTGCTTTGATTATCATCAATTCGAGCTAAAATATGGCTGGTTTGCCATTCTGGCACGATGACTTGGTTTTGCTGTTGTTTATTTATTACTTTGACAATGTCAATACCGCTTGAGGTAACGATCGGCGCCGATGTTTGTCCGATGTCTAGCTTATCTACTTCGGCAGCAATGGCTGGCGGTAGGGCAACCACATTGATCAATCCAGTATCAGCACCTTGAAGCTCAGGGGTGTAGTCACCACGAGTATTTTGCATGGCTTGATCCAAATTCATACCAGCGTCTAAAGAGGATTTAACACGCTCAGCAACCAAAGCGGCTTGCTGGCGATTTTGTTCGTTCGCGGTATTGTCAAGATAAGGCACACGAATGTGCAAAAGGCGATACTGAACTTGGTTTAAACGCGCTGATTCAGGGCTCTTTAAAAACGCGTCAATCTGATCGTCGGTAATGCGAACGCGGCTTTGAACCTGATTTTGCCACAAGGCTTGCATGGCAGCATCTTGAATCAGGCTTGCGCGTAAGGCGGCATAACTGCCTGAACGCTCAGCATCCAGCTTAGATTGAAGTTCTGCCAAATTATTCAAGCCTTGAGACTGAGCAATTTGTAGTAACTGCTGATTGATCACAGTATCATTTGGAACGACGCCGGCACGATTAATGAGGGCAAGCTGAAGTTTTTCATTAATTAGCTCATCCAAAGCTAGGATTTGTGCTTGATCTTGGGTGACACTGCCACCATTTCTTTGGATTTCGGCTGCTACCATCTCAGTGGCTTGATTAAGCTCACTTTTTAAAATGATTTCATCATTGACAACAGCCACAATGCCGTCATTGCTATTTCCGCTGATTGATGCTTGTGACACAAGGCTTGCGCAGCTGATCACAGCAGCGGTTAAAGCTTTGATGATAAATTTACCTTGCATTGGATAATCCTTAATTGTGAATAATAAATATCAGCCTAAATGAGTAAAGTTTAGCATTTGTCTGTCTTAGCGTCAAACCACGCCAAAAACTTGCTGATAATTAATGTTAATTTAAACTGTTTTTGGCATGACTGCATACTTAATAATCGCGCTGCCAAGCATTTTGGACTTGATCGTAGCCCATAACTTTCTCGCTCAAAAGTCGATTCAAGCGACCACCGCCACCGATGCCATTTAGGCGAACTTCTGCCATCACTGCCGTATTTGGCGATAAGTGCGGATTGAAGGCATCTCGGTAGCGTCTTGCATAGATCGATAAGCCATAACAGCAGTCTTCATAATTAAGACCTACCAAAGAATCCATGACATAATCTAGGTTATAGTCGTATTGTAGCTGCCCCATCACACGCCAGCGATTATTGATCGGAAAAACGGCAGAAGCGGTATATGCCGATAGGGCGGCTTGATTAAACGCACGATTTTCTTTTCTTTCCACAATGCCCAAATTGAATAATTGACGATCACTCGGCTGATAGCGGATTTGTGCCACAATGCTACTCAAATCATAATTGGTTCTAAATGAGCCTGAGGCATCAAGCCATAAATTATCTTTAGGTTGCACGCTGGCTTGCCACGCCAAACCAGAGCTTCTGCCGCTATAGTTTTCGCTGTCATCAATACCAACGCGCGTGTCATCCAATAAGATCTGTTCTGCAGCGCCACCTTCAAATCGTGTCCGACCCGTTTGGTCTATATAGCGATAGCTGATCGCAGGCGTGATGGCGTGTAAGTCTTGAATACGGTCGTGACCCAAAAACCAGCTATTGGTTAAAAGCTGCTCATAGCTAAGCTGCGCAATTTTTGTCTCAAAATTTGGGATGTTTTGTTGGTCTTTGAAAGGGGTGTAAGTATAATGCAGTCGCGGTGTCAATACTTGGTAACCGCCTGCATTTTGACTCATGCCAAATGGCGCGCCAGCTTTTTCAAAGAACAGTCCAGCATCCAAGCTGACCGTTGGTGCAAACACCGAATAGCTGCCGTCTTGCTTGGTGAGATTTTGGTCGGCTAAGCTGTCTTCATCATAGCTGGCGTACAGATGCGTCAAGCTAAGCTTAGGTGTGAAATAGCCCCACGAGCGCAGCAGTGGATAACTGGCTGTGAATTGATTAAATATTCTGCCGCCGCTTTTTTCTGGTTCAGAATTATCTTCAATGGATTTTTTGAAATAGGCTGAATTGTGAATGCCGCTTAGCTCAAGACCGCTGGGCGTGCCCATCCAAGTACGAGGCAAGCGATAATTGACTGACAGCTGTGGTAGGCGCGCATAGGGTCTGTCTTTGTCTGTGATTGGCGTACCATCTAAGTTAAAGCCATCCAAGCGCTGAAAATCTTCAAATCTTAAATCAGCTGAGACATTTTCATCCAAAAAGCTTGCGCCAACGCGTCTTGGGAGATTTAGCTTGGTGGTCTCAATGCCTAAAGTATCAAAATCTGATAAATAACTGGCATCAGAGACATATTGATATTGTGCGTAAGTGGTGATTTTATCAAACTGCTTGGGCTGCCAGGTGTGATCAAATCTGACTTGGCTACGGTCTTCATGATCATATTGACGATCTTTTGGAAGATAGGATGCGATCAAGATGCCCGATCCATAATCTTGGGTCAGATAACGAAATTCACCCGTAAGCATGGGGTTACGATTGGTAAATACAGTCGGTGTGATGGTTGCATCATAATTAGGTGCCAAATTCAGATAATAAGGCGCGCTGATCTCAAAACTGTCTGATGTGCCAAATCCCGCTGATGGTAACAAAAATCCAGAAGAGCGGCGGCTGTCGATCGGGAAATTAAAGTACGGCAAGTAAAATACGGGCACTTCTTTGATGCGCAGTGTTGTATTTTTGGCGATCGCACGACCTGTGTCGGTATTGATATCAATGCTATCAGCATCCAAATACCATTTGCGTTCTGTTGGTGGGCAGGTTGTGAACATGACATCTTGAAGCTGATATTCGCTACTGCTGACCTTGTCCATTTGACTGGCGTAACCGTGCGCGTTAATGGTGGTACTTGCAAAAGCAACATCTTGCGCGACTGCTGTTTGTCCGTCCGTACGGTATTTCAAGTTTTCTGCCACACCGATAATGCCAACACTGTTATCGCTTGCGCCGCCATCACTAAACTGCACTTGACCTGAAGCAATGGCTTGTCCTGTTTGAGTATCTAAGGTGAGCTTGTCCGCCATCACACGCTGACCGTTTTGTTCGACAATGACATTACCAGACAGTTCAGCATAGGTTTGGGCATCATAATAGCCATAATCTGCTTGAGCAAAAATACTGCCTGCTGCAAGCGGATTGCCATTTTCATCCAGTCTTGGGGCAACGGGGCCATTTGTACGTGCAGCTTGGTGGATTGGCTGCATCCACACACCTTGACAGCGAGCATCTGAGCTGGGTTTTGCGTGATAGTTTTCGGCTAATTTGGCTAAGCTTCTGCTGGCAGAGAGCGTAGCATGCTCAGCAGGTGGCTTAGCGGTCTGTGAATTTGTATTATCTGGCTGACCAGCAAAGGCATCCAGCTGGCTGATTTCATGACTGCTTTGGCTTTTTTGATCATCAGTTTGCTCGGCTGCTTGCTGTGCGATGACCTCAAGATCGAAGCCATCAAAAGCATTTGTCGCCCCATCAATACTTTGTAGATCGGCATCTGGATCGGATGCAGTGATAGGCTTGGCATCTGGTGCATAAGGCAAATCTTCTTTGCTGATGTCACTGTCTGCGCCAACAACTGTGAGTGAACGACTGGTATTGATCTCTGCATAAGTTGGCATCACAAATGGCAAACTGGCTGCACCAAACAGCGCATAACGGATGGCGGCAGTCAAATACGCTTTTGACTTTGAGCGATGGTGGCGAGCGGTGTGCATTGAACCAGTAGAAAGAATACGAGAGCGAATCACAGCTAAACCTTACAAATTAATATAAAATTTTTGCTATTTTACACCATTCTCAGCATTTGGTGCGATTATTTTATCGGTTTTGTGGATGAAATTGCAATCACAGTGTGGTCATATGCTTGATAGAGCGGTCAATTTTTTGATTGAGTGTTTTAAGAATATGTTTGTCAAATGCTTGATTATTTTCCATCAGGATACTGGTTTAAACCACCAAAATCCGCTAAACTGTCACTTTCATATCACCAATAGTTGAGAAAATTTATGAGCGATGCGCGCCACACTCAGATGATGGAGTTTTTGAATGCAAATTTGGCAACCGGCTTTCGTGTGGAGAGCTTGCCAGGAGATGCCAGTTTTCGTCGCTACCACCGCATTTATTTACCGATGAGTGGTGAGGCGGGCAGCCGCGAGATGACGTATCTATTGATGGATGCACCGCCTGACAAAGAAAGCATCCAAGAGTTTATCCACGTGGCGGACATCATGAGCGAAACGGTGAATGTGCCTGACATCGTGTCGCGTGACGAAGCGATGGGATTTTTACTTTTGCAAGACTTTGGGGTGGTGGAGTTTGCTCACGCGATCGCCAAAGATGCTGATAAAAAAGATGACTATTACACCAAAGCCCTAAAGACGTTGGCTCAGCTGCAGACGATTGAGGGCGCTGATTTGCCTATGTACAGTGACGAAAAACTCGCTCAAGAAATGGCGTTGTTCAGTGAGTGGTTTTTGCCTTATTTGGGCGTTGAGCTGACTTATGAGGGTGCTCAAAAATGGCAACATCTGAAACAAACACTCATCACACAGATCAGCAAGCAGCCCAAAGTAATCGTGCATCGTGATTACCACAGCCGTAATCTGATGATGGATAAAGGCAGCGATCATCTTGGCGTGATCGATTTTCAAGATGCGGTGATTGGCGCTTATACTTATGATTTGGTCAGCCTAGTGCGAGATGCATATATTGATTATGATGAAACATGGGTTGAAAAGCGCATTCATGAATTTTATCAATTGATCAAGCCTAGCGTTGATTTGGGAACATTTATTTCACAAACGAATATCATGGGCGTACAGCGTCATTTGAAAGTTTTGGGGATTTTTATTCGCTTATCAGAGCGTGACGGCAAGCATCGCTACCTTGATAATATCCCTAAGGTGATGCACGACTTGTTATCTGAGCTGTCTTGGCTATCTGAGCGTGGTAATGAGTCAATCTATGGTGAATTTATGGCGTGGCTGAAAGTAAATGTGCTACCATCTTATCGCGCTAAGTTTGGATGCTCGGAGGGGGTATGATTGAGCAAGCAATGATCTTAGCGGCAGGCAAGGGCACGCGTATGCGCCCATTGACGCTGACGAAGCCTAAGCCGCTGATTCCGGTTGCCGGCAGGCCATTGATCGAATGGCACATCGAGCGCTTGGCGGCGGCAGGCGTACGCCGTATTGTCATCAATGCCGGCTATCTGTCCGATGTGCTATTGACAGAACTAAAGGCGATGAATTTGTCTGAAAAATTCGGTATTGAGATTTTGCTTTCTGTTGAGCAGGGTGAGCCACTTGAGACTGCCGGCGGTATCAAGTTTGCTTTGGATCAAGGCTTGCTGCATGATTCGCCATTTATTTTGGTTAATGGTGATGTTTGGACGGAGTTTGAGTTTGATCAGCTGCTAAGCCATCAGCTTGATCACAGGTTGGCGCATCTGATTTTGGTGGATAATCCTCAGCATCACCCTGAGGGCGACTTTGGATTAATCAAAGACACAGTCACCCTAAAAAGTGATGGTCATAGCGCATTGACCTTTGCAGGGATCAGTGTGATGTCACCTAAGATGGTAGCATCATTAGATCAAGGGCAGATTGCACCGCTAGCACCGTATTTAAAATCCGCCATTAATCAGCAGTTGGTGAGTGGTGAGCGGATCACCGATCAATGGATGGATGTCGGCACGCTTGATAGGCTCGCTGAAACCGAAGCATACATTCAAAACAAATATGGTAAAAATTAAAAATTAACCCATTAAATATCAATCACTTATAAACTTTATCCAAAATATCAGGTAATTTCACCCAAAAAGCATTTGACACTGCTGTGAAATTCTATATAATACGCACCACAACGAACGAACACAGTGAGACATCACTCACTCAGTCGTTTAAGAACTTAAAATGTTGATACCTTGACACCGTATCGAATCTTTTTCTTAAGCACAGTAAACTGTTTAAAGAAAAAAAACACATTTTAGGGTGGTTAGCTCAGTTGGTAGAGCATCTGCCTTACAAGCAGAGGGTCAGCGGTTCGATCCCGTTACCACCCACCATATTGCAGCGGTAGTTCAGTTGGTTAGAATACCGGCCTGTCACGCCGGGGGTCGCGGGTTCGAGCCCCGTCCGCTGCGCCATATCTCAAAATCCCAAGTCTTTATGGCTTGGGATTTTTTGTGTTATCAATAAAAATATCAAAACTGCTTGCGATGTATGAATTTTTGTTTAAAATAACACAGCATCTATTTTGCATGAATGTCTTATGATTTGAATGATTTAAGGATGAAATTGTGATGAAATATTCTTCATTAAAACTTGCCATAGTCACTGCTTTATTTGGGCTAAATGCCGTCAGTATCGCACAAGCTGCACCGATTTTGCAGGCGCATCAAGATTATCGTTATGCCAATCACGCCAAAGCTAATGCTTGGCTTGAAATCGATGTCAAAGCGTTTGAAAATAATATCACGCGCTTACAGCACAATTTATCCGATTCAACCAAAATTTGCGCCATCATGAAGGCGGATGCATATGGTAATGGCATTGATTTGTTGATGCCAAGTATCATTAAGCTAAACGTTCCTTGTATTGGCATCGCAAGCAACGAAGAGGCCAAAATTGCGCGTGCACATGGCTATCAGGGAGTGATTATGCGTGTGCGCTTGGCAAGCACAGATGAGGTTAAGAACGCATTGGGATATGATGTCACTGAGCTTACAGGTAGTCTAGCTCATGCCCAAGCGCTAAATGAGCTCGCTGCAGCAAATGGTAAACAGCTTAATGTGCATTTATCGCTTAACAGTGGCGGCATGGATAGAAATGGTCTGGATGTCCAAAACTCCCAAGGCAAAGCCGATGCGCTTGCCATTACGAAGTTATCAGCGCTGAAACTGACAGGTATTATGACGCATTATGCTTTTGAAGAAGAGGACTTTGTGCGTGAGCGTTTGGCTCGATTTAATGAGCAAAGCGCTTGGCTGATAAATGAAGCAAAACTGGATCGTAGCCAGTTGACGTTACACACTGCCAATTCCTTTGCGACCATCACTGTACCCGAAAGTCATTTGGATATGGTTCGTCCAGGCGGGCTGATTTATGGTGACACGATTGATGCTAAGCCTGCGTATCAGCCGATCATGAGCTTTAAGACCAAGGTGGCAGGCGTGCAATTTTATCCAAAAGGCTCAACAGTGGGCTATGATGGCACGCATACCTTGCAGCGCGACTCCTATTTGGCGAATCTGCCTTTTGGTTATTCAGATGGATATCGGCGTGCATTCACTAATAAAGGCGTGGTACTGATTGGCGGTATGCGCGCGCCAGTATTGGGCAAGGTATCGATGAATACGACGATGGTGGATGTGACAGATATTATCGCTAGGCAAGCTGTTAATATCGGTGATGAGGTGGTGATCTACGGTCGCCAAGGCACGGCGCAAATCAGCCAAGGTGAAATTGAAGACATTAATGATGCTTTGTTGGCGGATCTTTATACCATTTGGGGTAACTCAAATCCTCGCGTGATTAAGCCTTAAAAGGGTAAATGGCACAAGATGCGCAATGGTAAATTGTCCTGCTTGACCAGATTATCCCATATTCAAATCAGGAGAGCGCTGTGATCGTCCGAGATAAATCAAACAGTCTAAAGCTGCTATTTGTGTGGCGTGGCACGGTTCTACCCAAAGTGCTGCCAACAATACTGGGCATCATGGTGCTGTCTTTGATCGCTGGCTTTTTGGCGCAATTTCAGTGGTATTATGTCGCTACCGTGCCTGCAGTTGGTTTTACGATGTTTGGTGTTATTATCTCCATATTTTTGGGATTTCGTAATAATGCCTGCTATGATCGATGGTGGGAAGGTCGTAAGCTGTGGGGTGCTTTGGTGGCTAATACGCGCCATCTAAGCCGTGATAGCCACTTTTTGGCACAGAGTGAGCGTGAATCGCTACTGTATCAGATGCTGCTGTTTGTGGCGACGCTTCGTGATCGGTTGCGTGGGCAAAATATCGAGCGATCACAGTTTGGCTACACCAATATTGATGATCATTATTTGGATTGGCTTGATCAGCAGATCAATGCGCCGCAGCGAGTTTTGGAGGCGATGCAAAAGCAATTGATCCAATCGGTTCAACAGGGTCAAATCAGCGACATCATCTATATGACCATCCAAAAACACGTGATTGAGATGGGTAATATTCAAGCAGGCTGTGATCGCATTCATGGCACACCGTTGCCATTTCCTTATTCGGCGCTACTGCATCGGGCGGTTTATTGTTTTTGTTGGGCGCTGCCTTTTGGTTTACAATCCGCGATGGGTTTTTGGACGCCTTTATTGGTCGGGTTTATTTCTTATTTATTGCTTGGGCTAGATGAGCTGGCAAGGCAATTAGAAGAACCTTTTGGTTCTGACCATCATGATTTGGCGCTCGATACGATGGTAAGAATGATCGAGCGTGAAACCTTAATGCTGATGGATAAACCACTGCCTAAGCCATGGGAGATTGATAAAAACTTTAATATGAGCTAGTTGTTTTGCTCAATTTTTGGGTTATGAAAGTCACCTTCGGTGTTAGGCGTCATCTTATGACCTTCATAAGAGATGTAGGGCTTAGGTCCTAAGGGTGGCTTGGTTAGTACTGGCGGATTTGGATCTGAGTACTGCTCTGGCGGATTCAGATCAGTTTGTGCAAGATATTGAGCATTTTGTATATTTTGCTGAGAATCTTGTGGATATGTGACTTGGCAGGCATTGATACTGGTCACATAGGTCATTAAATCCCCTGACTGGCGAACTGCTTCAGAACCCTTGACGCCTTGGGTTAGTACAGTCTCCAAAACCATTGGATTGCTGATTTGGGCGAGATACCCATTAGCGACTGGTAGATATGACCAATGCCAAGGCTCAGGATTGTACCCATGCTGGCGATCGGCACCATAGGTTTGGCAAAATCCAAATTTAGGCGCATTATTTTGCAGCCACTCATAGACCTTTAAGCCCTCTTTAGACTTCCAATAAGCCAGCTCGACGCTATTAAAGTCCACATCGGTACCCCAATGATGGCGACTTGTCCCTGGAAATGAAGACCATTTTAAGATATCTTTAGCTTTATTGATGTCATTATCCGGATGCTTGCCCCATTTATTCTCCCAAATTTGTCTTTGTCTTTCATAAGAGCGAAATGCCGAGACGACGCTAAGCTTAATATTATCAGCTTGTGCAGCCTGAATCATAGTGATCAATGGGTTATAAACTTCAGGATGAATTTGTTCGGGCTTTGAGGTGTATTTTTTTGGAATGGGCACCAGTTTGATTGAGCTTTGATTAAAGACGCCATGAACTTCTTGCAGGCGAATTGGTTTGGATGTCGTAGGATCCAAAGGCTTGGTCAATTTGTTTGTCTCAATTGGCTGATTGGTATAAACCACTGGCTGGACTTGATTGGAGCTGACTGTGTGGAGCTGCTGAAGCGTTTGAGGCTGTGCAGATGCGCTCCTTAAAATATGCTTTTTGTTTTCAGCTGTCTGATTTTGCTGATAAAACTGATAGCCAAAAACAGTCATGCCCAATGAGCCAAAGACAATTAAAACCCAGCCCTTCTTATTCAGACGGTTGGGTTTTTTTGGATTTTTGAGGGTATAACTTCTTTTAGGAGGCATCATGACTCAAATATCTAAAACCCAAGCAATGTTAGGCTTGGGTTTAAAATTAATACTGCAAATAAGCACCAAAGCTATACCCAGTTAATCCAGCAGCATCTACAACTTTTACCCAGCAGCCATATAGACCATTAATGGTTTGGCAGTTGGTTGTTTCACCAACGACCCAGATATCTTCGCCGTCATACAAATAGCCAACTTTGCGTGCGTTGCGATTTGGTGCACTACGAACCATGACATTGCTGCCATGCTGTGTCAGGACATAGGCGCGTTTACGGACAACTCGTTCGCTGACTTGTGGCGCTGGTGCAGGCTTAGGTGGCAAAGGTGCCGCTTGTGCCATGGCATTGGGATCTTGAGTCTGAGGAGTCTGAGGCATCTGATTGGGCTGCATGGGCATCTGCTGCTGATTTATGATTGGCTGCCCATACTGATCGTATTGCTGCACAGGCTGCTGACCATTAGGAATGACAGGCTGAAGATCTTGCACTTGTGGCTGCTGCGCCGTTTGTGGGGGAGGTGCTTCATCTTTTAATATTTCGCGGGCGACGCCTTTGACAACATCATCACAAGCGGTCAGTAAAGCTGCCCCTGTCAGCAGGGCTGCTACTAGGATTTTACGCTCCATGGTATTACCTTTAAGCTGTTTAGATTATTAAAAAATTGTTATTTTTATTCTATAATAAATCAACAACCATTTCAATTGGTAATAAAATGTATTTTTATGTTAATTCACCAATAAAAAAACAGCCGATCATTATCATCGGCTGTTTTGATTTTATTAGTAAGCTAAAAAATTCGGTTCATCCCATTAAGAGCGGCGACACGATAGGCTTCTGCCATTGTGGGATAGTTGAAAGTTGTATTAATAAAATACTCAAGCGTATGACCACATTTCATCACTGCCTGACCGATGTGAATGATCTCAGAAGCGTGGTTACCATAACAATGAATACCAAGTAGCTCAAGCGTCTCGCGGTGGAATAGAATCTTTAAAACGCCTGAGCGTTCGCCAATAATCTGCGAGCGCGCCAAGTGCTTAAAGAATGCCTGTCCGACCTCATAAGGAATTTTTTCTGCCGTCAGCTCAGCTTCAGTCTTACCGATACTAGAAATTTCAGGAATGGTATAAATGCCGGTCGGAACACTATTGACAAATTCAGCATCCTCATCACCCACCATAAATCCTGCAGCGTTACGCCCTTGATCGTAGGCTGCTGAAGCCAAAGATGGCCAGCCAATCACATCACCAACGGCATAAATATGTGGTACGCTGGTGCGGTAAGTTTTGTCCACTTCAAGCTGACCGCGGCTATTAGCGGTGAGTCCAACGGCCTCTAGGTTTAAGCTGTCGGTATTGCCCGAGCGACCATTACACCATAAGATGGCATCAGATTTGATTTTTTTACCGCTTTTTAGATGTAATACTACGCAGTCGTCGTGTGTCTCAAGGTGATCAATTTCTTCGTGGTTGCGAATGCGTACGCCAAATTGTCGAAAGTCATGACTAAGCGCATCGGAGATTTCTTCGTCTAAGTAGCTTAAAAGCTGCTCTTTATTATTAATCAAATCAACCACATAGCCCAAGCCTGTAAAAATAGAAGCATACTCACAGCCAATGACGCCAGCGCCATAGATGATGATTTTGCGTGCCACATAGTCCATTTGTAGAATTTTGTCTGAGTCAAAGACACGCGGATGATTAAAATCCAAAATATCAGGGCGATAGGGGCGCGAGCCAACTGCGATCACCGCCTGATTAAAAGTAATGGTCTTGGTCGGTTCGTGATCACTGGTGTACACTTCTAATGTGTGCGCATCAACAAAACTTCCCCAACCATGGATGACTTGAATTTGGTTACGCTCATAAAACAGCTTGTGCGTATTGACCTGATGGCGAATGACTTCACGCGCGCGGCTTAATACTTTGCTTAGTGGGACTTGATAACTGTCTTTGGTTTGCTTAAACAAAGGGTCGCGGCGAAAGTTAATGATATTGAAGACAGACTGACGCAGCGCCTTACTTGGGATCGTGCCTACGTGCGCGCAATTACCCCCAACTTGATCACGCGGATCAATCACTGCAACGCGATGCCCAGATTTGGCAAGTTTCATCGCCGCCGCTTCACCAGCAGGACCTGCGCCAAGCACGATGGCATCGTATTCATAATTGTGCTTGATTTTGTTTTTATGAGGGCGATTTAGACCGACGCGCTGACCATCTAAGGGGCTGATGAGACTAGGATGGATGTGATCGTGCTCAACATGCTCAAAAGTTTGAGATTTTTTTGTTTGGGTAGGGGCTTCGAGTAAAGCAACTGGGTCAGCATCTTGGGTGGTTTTAGGTTTTTTTGACATAACTAATCCTTAATAATTGTTCTAATAGAGCTTTTTAATTGATCGTTTGGGATAAAATTTCTTCTAATTGCCAAGTGCCTGTCGGTGAGTTGGTGCTCTTTTCAAATTCTTGGCTGACGCGAATCTTATAGCGAACGCCCAGTTTTGGCTCAAAGCCTTTGATGGCATTAAACCCAATGCCAAAAGTGTCGCTGTCAGCACTGCCTGCAGGCTTGACCATTAAGCACTGCATGGGTGATGATGAGTCACAAGATGTACGCAGTGGCAGCACTTCAAGAATTTGACTATTAGCAGTGACGATCTGTGGCGCCTGATAAGGGGCGGGTTTTGGCGGCATGGTCTGACATGCTGCTAAGCCAGCTGAGATGATCAATAACATGATCGGAAGTTTTTTTGACATAATTTTGCTCGATACTATTAATCAATGATTCTTAAACACCAATGCGCCGCTTTAGACCCGTAATTTGTAAAATGCGGGTGGCAATCTCTTCAACAGACATCTCAGAGACATTCAGATTAGGGATTTTTTGGCTACTATAAATGGCTTGAATGGCTCTTTGCTCTTCTTGACATTGAGCCAAGCTTGCGTAGCGGCTACCAGCTTTGCGCTCTTGACGGATGCGTACGAGGCGCTCTGTGTCGATGGTTAAACCAAAAAGTTTGTGGTGATATGGCTTTAAAGCTCTTGGCAACTGACTGGTGTCCAAGTCTTCTTCGGTTAGAGGGTAGTTGGCGGCACGGATGCCATATTGAAGCGCCAAATATAAAGAAGTGGGCGTCTTGCCTGAGCGGGATAATCCAATCAAAATAATATCGGCGCCGTCATAGTGATTGGTACGAGCGCCGTCATCATTATCTAAAGCAAAATGCACCGCATCAATGCGCGCTTTATAATCATCTGAATCAACGCTGCTGTGCGCCATGCCAGCGTGCGGATTGGGCTTATGATTGATTTCGGTGGCGATACGATTGATCAAACCTTCATAGATGTCCAAATTGTGCGCATCGGCAGCATTAATAATTTCACGAATCTCATCTGAGACAATTGTGTCAAAGACCAACGGACGCAGACCACTGGATTCATAAGCTTTATTAATACGCTGAACTGCTTCACAGGCTAATAAAGGCGTATCAACATAAGGGATGACCTGAATGTCAAATTCCACATCGCTAAACTGACTTAGCAGTGATTTTCCTAGGGTTTCGGCGGTGATCGCTGTGCCATCAGAAATAAAAAAAGCGCTTCGGATGTTTGACTGTTTTTCTTGTTGAGCAGGTGTGGGAGTGTGGACGTACATGTCTGTGCTTCATTATTTGACCAAAACAAGTGTTTTGTCATTATAGCATAAAAAAGCCATTTTGCACGCGATGGACAAGCGAACTTCCCAGAGGATGTGCAGAATTTTTAGGGTTTACATTTTTATAATTTATGGGTATATTTTTATTATGAATAAATAGATAAATTGATTGAGAATTGCAACATTTGTCGCTATAATCGCTAAAAATATCTCAAAGCCTTTGGCATCATTTCTTTGACGAGTAAAAAAAGGAATTGGAATCATCTGTGCCAAAGTTTTTGTTCACCAATCGGAGCTAACTATGAACAAGCAAGTCATTGCCTTTAATCAACTTGGTAAAAATGACGTTGAAATCGTCGGTGGTAAAAACGCCTCATTGGGCGAGATGATCAGCCATTTGGGTAACTTGGGTGTGAATGTACCTAATGGTTTTGCGACCACGGCAGAGGCATTTAATCGCTTTTTGAATGAAACAGGTTTGCTTGATAAGATTAATGCCGAACTCAAAGGTTTGGATGTTGATGATGTCGATTTATTAACCCAAACAGGCGCCAAAATTCGCGGTTGGGTCATCGAACAAGAACTGCCAAAAGATTTAGAAGATGAAATTCGTACTGCTTTTGCAGAATTGTCAAAAGGTGAAGATATCGCCGTCGCTGTACGTTCATCGGCAACTGCTGAAGATTTGCCAGATGCCTCATTTGCAGGTCAGCAAGAGACTTTCTTGAACATTCGCGGTATTGATAATGTGCTGATCGCCATTAAGGAAGTCTTTGCTTCATTGTATAATGACCGTGCCATCGCTTATCGCGTGCACAAAGGCTTTGAACATGCAGGCGTTGCGCTGTCAGCTGGCATTCAGCGTATGGTGCGTTCAGAGACGGGCACCTCTGGCGTGATGTTTACGCTAGATACCGAGTCAGGCTTTAATGAAGTGGTATTCATTACAGCAAGCTATGGTTTGGGTGAGATGGTCGTCCAAGGTGCGGTCAATCCTGATGAATTTTACTTGTCAAAAGTTTTGATCGAACAAAATCGCCCCGCGGTTGTACGCCGTAATTTGGGCTCAAAACAAAAGAAAATGATTTATGGTGATGAAGGTAGCACCACCAAGTCTACCAAAATCGTTGATGTCGATAAAGCTGAGCGCAATCAATTTGCTTTGAGCAGCGAAGAGCTAACCCGCTTGGCAAAACAAGCCATGATCATTGAAAAGCACTACGGCTGCCCAATGGATATCGAATGGGCAAAAGATGGCGATAGCGGTGAAATCTTTATCGTACAGGCACGACCAGAAACGGTTAAATCTCGCCAAGACAAAAATCACATGGAGCGCTATGTGATCGACTCAAAAGGTGCCAAAGTTCTGACGGAAGGGCGCTCGATTGGTCAGCGCGTCGGTAGCGGTAAAGTGCGTATCGTCACCAATTTAAATGAAATGAGCAAGGTTCAAGATGGTGACGTCTTGGTCTCTGACATGACTGATCCTGATTGGGAACCTGTGATGAAGCGTGCTTCAGCGATCATCACAAACCGTGGCGGTCGTACCTGCCACGCAGCGATCATCGCGCGTGAATTGGGCGTGCCTGCCATCGTCGGTTCGGGTAATGCCACCGAAGTGCTCACCGATGGTCAAGAAGTCACCGTATCTTGTGCAGAAGGGGATACTGGTTTTATCTATGAAGGTCTTTTGGATTATGAAGTGCAGCGCAACTCAATCAGCACCATGCCTGAACTTGCCTTTAAGATCATGATGAATGTGGGCAATCCTGACCGTGCTTTTGATTTTGCACAGATTCCGAACCAAGGCGTGGGCTTGGCTCGACTTGAGTTTATTATTAACCGCATGATTGGCGTGCACCCTAAAGCTTTGTTAAATATTGACACGCTACCACAAGAGACCGTACAAGCTGTTCAAGAGCGTATGGCGGGTTATAATTCTCCTGTTGAATTTTACATCAATAAATTGATTGAAGGCATCTCAACTTTGGCGGTGGCATTCCGTGATAAGCCTGTCATTGTGCGTATGAGTGACTTTAAATCGAACGAATATGCCAACTTGATCGGCGGTAAGCTGTACGAGCCTTCTGAAGAAAACCCCATGCTTGGTTTCCGCGGTGCGAGCCGTTATGTATCGGATAATTTCCGCGACTGCTTTGAGCTTGAGTGCCGTGCGCTAAAATATGTGCGTGATGACATGGGCTTGACCAATGTTAAGATCATGATCCCATTTGTGCGCACCACTGAAGAAGCAAGACAAGTCATTGAATTACTTGAGAAAAATGGCTTAAAGCGCGGTGATAACGGTCTTGAAATCATCATGATGTGCGAGCTGCCAACCAACGCTGTACTGGCTGACGAATTCTTAGAATATTTTGATGGATTTTCAATCGGCTCAAATGACCTAACTCAGCTGACGCTTGGTCTTGACCGTGATTCAGGCATCGTATCTCATTTGTTTGATGAGCGTGATCCAGCAGTCAAAAAAATGCTAAGCTTAGCGATCCAAGCTTGTAATAAAGCTGGTAAATATGTCGGTATCTGTGGTCAAGGTCCGTCAGACCATTCTGATTTGGCCTATTGGCTGATGGAGCAAGGCATTGACTCGGTATCTTTGAATCCAGATTCGGTGCTAGATACTTGGTTCTTCTTAGCGGATGAAAACAATAAGCCTTAATTGTGATTGATGATAAAACCCTTAAGGTATCTGCCTTAGGGGTTTTATGCTTATTTTTAATTTTTTAAGCCCATGTATTCGATGACAAAGCCTAAGATTGCTGAGTTCTTTGAAAGAACACTACAAGAGCTGTATCAAAATATCTACCAACTGTTCGGCGGGTCATTGGATGATCAGACGCTGACTTTGGCGCACATCGGCTTGTCAATATTAAGCACCAGTCTCAAAATCATCATTTTGCTTTTGCTGGTGGGGTTTATCTATTGGTTTTTGGTTTATACCGTCAAAACCGTGCGCAAGTTATTTGGTCTGCCTTATCGCTATGCACGCATCGCACGCGCAACTTTGCGGTATTTGTGGTTTATGACCAGTTTGCTTGCCGTGATGTCGCAAATTGGCGTTACCGACAATACTGTGACAGCCACAGCCAAAGCAGCGACATGGGCGGGGTTTTATTATGTGCTTTGGGCGCTAAGCGGTCAAATGGTCAGCAGTGTGTTAAAGCATTATGATTTAAACGCCTCCATTGAGCAGCTCTTAAAAAACTTATTGCTGGTCATCATATTGGCGCTTGCTTTTGCCACAGTCATGGCAAAATTTGGCTTCGATATATTTTCCATTGTGGCAGGTCTGGGTATCGCTGGTCTTGCTGTTGGTTGGGCATCTCAAAGCACCCTTGCAAACTTTATCGCTGGAATTGTGATTTTGGTTGAGCAGTCGTTTCAAGTTGGCGATTGGATTCGTTTGGGTGAAAAAGAAGGACGCGTGGTCAAAATCTCCTTACGCGCCACCCAAATCCTTGACCGCGATAATATCATTATCATCATTCCAAACTCGACGGTTGCCTCATCTGAGGTGGTGAATTTAACGTCCAAAAAAATGATCCGCTTTGATGTCAAAACCCGCATTGGCTTGCATGCGGATATCACAGCAGCCAGAAGCGCGATCATCAAGACCCTTCAAAAAGATGAAGTAGTCTTGAAACATCCTGCGCCGCTTGCGACCGTATCAGACATTGGTGAGTCGGGCATTCATTTGATAGTGCGTTTTTGGGTGGCGCCGCTGTCTGTCGCTCGAATCCCGATTATTAAAGAAAATATTAATGAAAAAATCAAGCGAGCACTTGATGAAGCAGGCATTGAAGTACCATTCCCATATATGAGGCTGATCATGACCGAAGATGGCGATCAAGTACAGCGTCTGAAATTTGATGATGAGGAACAAAAAAGTTAGGCATTGAGGACCATGAACCACCTGACACACTGGGCGGTTCATATTTTTTAAATTCTTATCATGGTTTATGCTATAATACTCTGTTCTTTAAAACCCAAATTTGGACTCTTATGACTCAGCACAAACCCTCTTATTTTGCCGATCTCAAAAACTTTGACGTAAATGAGTTCACCATCGTTGTGACGTGTGCCGATGGTCTTGAAGCTGCCTTACAAATTGAGCTGGGCAGTTTTGGCTTGTCAAGCGATGTGCTGCGAGCAGGGCGTGTGGCAGTCATTACGGATTTGGCAAAGCTATACCATATTTGTCTGTATAGCCGAGTGGCTAGCCGTGTTTTGTTGCCGCTTGGTGAATACCATTTTAAACAAAAATTATCGCAAACTGCACCTAGCCAGTCTGTTGAGGTATTGGATGAGGATGTGCCTGAGGCATTGTACCAATTTGCCAGTCGTATTGATTGGACAGATTTATTTGGGCTTGAGCATCGTTTTGCGATTCGCTTATCAACCGATAAACGCTTGTCGGTTAATCAGCAATTTGCCACTTTGCGTATCAAAGATGCCATTGCTGACGTCTTTAATCGTGCCTTTGGTGCGCGACCTGATGTCGATGCCAAGCAGCCTGATTTTCAGATTTTTGCGGCAGCTAACCACAAATTTGCTGAGATTTTTTTGGATTTATCGGGCACCAGTTTGCATCGCCGAGGCTACCGCGTTGCCAATACTGCAGCGCCGCTCAAAGAAAACTTAGCGGCTGCACTGCTGTACGAATGTGGTTGGCATGAAGGAACTTATGATACGATCATCGATCCGATGTGTGGCTCAGGCACTTTTATCACCGAAGCTTTATTGATGCGTGCTGATTATCCTGTCGGTCTAGAAAAGTCGGCTGATGAATTTGGATTTTATTGTTGGCAGCATCACGATGATGAGATGTGGGATGAGATGGTGTCAGATGCGACACAAAGATTCCATGCGCGCTTGGCTCAAATGCAGGCTAAGCCTTTGACCGTGATCGCCTGCGATGCTGACGCCTACGCGGTGCAGGCTTGCCATAAGAATCTGATGGCAGCAGGACTCAGCCCCATTCTCGACCAAGTCACGTTGGCTCAGCGTGCTTTATATCAGCTACCTAAGCTTTTATCTACATTGACTTGCTCAAAGCCGCTGATCATCACCAATCCGCCTTATGGAGAGCGATTGGGGGATACGGATTTTATTAAGCCTTTGTATCACGGACTTGGGCTGCATGTTGCAGCTGGCATGCGATCAGTTGCTGCCAATACAGGACAGGCGATTGATGCGACGATGGCAGTCTTGGCAAGTCATATTGAGCATGCGGACACTTTGCCGATCATAGAGCCTCAAACCTTGCGTTGCCATAATGGTGCTTTGACGGTGTATTTTCGTCATGGCGAGCTGAATTTGTCTGAGTCATCTGCCTTGATTTTTGAGTGGCAAAAACAAGAAATCACCCATCCAGAGGCTCAAGATTTTATTAATCGTCTACAAAAGAATTTATCCAATCTTAAAAAACAAGCCATCAAAGTAGGCGTGACCAATCTGCGCGTCTATGATGCTGACTTGCCAAATTTCAATGTCGCGATTGATGTCTATGGCGATAAGATCCATGTTCAAGAATATGCACCACCCAAACAAATTCCTGCCGATGTCGCCAAAGCTCGCTTTAATCTAGTTTTGCAAGCCGTTCGAGAAGTGTTTGGTGTGCCGCGTGAATCCATTTTTATTAAGACGCGCGCCAAGCAGTCAGGTAATGAGCAGTATACCAAAAACGATAACGCCGCCAAACGCAGAAAGATGTGGGTGATGCGTGAGCTTGATGCTTATTTTTATGTTAATTTTACGGAGTACTTGGATACAGGGCTGTTTATTGACCACCGTAATATGCGTGCCAAAGTCGGCGCCGCTAGCCGCGCCAAGCGTGTCTTAAATTTATTTTCATACACTTGTACGGCTTCGGTTCATGCCGCATTGTCAGGCGCAAAATCGGTGACCAGTGTTGATTTGTCTGCCAATTATTTGGATTGGGGGAAACAAAATTTTGCCCTAAATGGACTTGTGCTTGATGCCATGACAGAAGATGGTGAGAAGTATCAATTCATTGCGCACGATGTTTTTGAATGGATTAAAGGACATACTGAGCAATACGACGTGATCTTTATTGATCCACCGACTTTCTCAAATTCCAAAAAATTCAAAGGTACCTTTGATGTCCAAAGAGATCATGTCGCATTGATCAATCGCGCGATGAACCGACTGACCGCGGATGGCGTTTTATACTTTAGTAATAATTATATGCGTTTTGAATTTGATGAAAGCTTAATGGCGCGATACGATGTCAAAGACATCACTCATGAAACCATTGGATTTGATTTTGATCTTAAAAAACCCATCCATCGCAGTTATGAGATCCGCCATAAAAATGCGGTCAAATCTGAGGCAGTGTTCCTCGATGATGCCGTGGATCAAAAACCACAGCCTAAAACGCCCAAAAGCTTCGATCAGCCCAAGCGCTTTGCCAAAAAATTTAATCAAACCACTGACAAAAAACCCAATCACAAGCCTGGTAAAGATGGCAAAAAATCGCATGCGGATCGTTTTAATAATTTTGATCATCGAGCGAAGCGATCGGCGCCTGACTCTCGCCGCTTTAATGACAGCGATCATAAGCCAAATCAAGCGACAAATCAGCCAAGCATCAAGCGCGTTTATGTCAATCCAAAATTGGCAGATGAAAATTTAGCTCAGCGCCTCACTGATAAACTTGCTGAAGCCAGTCCGCAAGGCGAAAAACGATATAAAATTAAGAAAAAAAGCTAAAAACAGAGCAGATTATGACAAATTCGCACATTGAATATCCTCAAACACAAACCACCGATGAGCAGCACATCGCCGATGTGCTCATGGGCAAGTCCGTTGATATGGCAGATGATGATGAGTCGCCGTCAGATGATGAGCGTCATGAATTTGATGATGGCATAAAATCTAGCCGATTTAAAAAATTACAAAAGAAGCTAAGAAAAGAAGTCTCTTGGGCGATTCGTGACTTTAAGATGATTGAAGATGGCGATGTCGTCATGGTGTGTATTTCAGGCGGTAAAGACAGCTTTACCTTGCTTGATATTTTGCTATTCTTAAAACGCATCGCACCGATTCATTTTGAGGTGGTGGCGGTCAATCTTGATCAAAAACAGCCTGGATTTCCTGAGGAAGTCTTACCGCGTTATTTGTCTGAGCAGGGGATTCCTTATTATATCTTAGAAAAAGATACCTACAGTATCGTAAAATCCGTCGTCCCCGAAGGAAAAACTTACTGTTCGGCTTGCTCACGCTTACGCCGCGGCTCGCTTTATGGTTTTGCTAAGCAAATTGGCGCCACTAAAGTAGCGCTTGGGCATCACCGAGATGACATTTTGGCAACTTTCTTTTTGAACTTGTTTCATGGAGGCAGCCTAAAAGCCATGCCACCCAAGCTGTTGTCGGATGATAAGCAAAACATACTCATTCGCCCACTGGCGTATGTCGCCGAAAAAGATATCATCAAATACGCCAATTATAAAAAATTCCCCATCATTCCTTGTAATCTGTGCGGCTCTCAAGAAAATCTTCAGCGCGCCATGATCAATGAGATGCTGCGTGAGTGGGATAATGCTCATCCAAAGCGCTTGGCAAGTATGTTTAAGGCGCTTCAAAATGTCGCTCCAAGTCAGCTTGCTGATCGTGAATTATTTGACTTTGAGAGCTTGACGCTAGATCGTAATGATGATGAGCGCCTGTTTGAGGGAGACAACATCCAATCAGGGGTGACTGATGAGCTTGATAAGATGGGCTTGCCAATCAATCCTTTGGTACAAAACTTTAATCCAAAATTTGATAAAGAAGACGACGCCTCTGACAATGACCAAAAAACAGAGCAAAAAGACAAGCCGTATAAAATCCCTGTGATCAACCCATTAGTGTAATCATTCATAGCCTGATCTTAGCATCAGGCTATTTATTTGACGGCATTAAACCTTACCCAAACACCTGACGGATCTTTTGAAGAGCTAGGTCAATTTCATCTTTGGTAATGATCAGTGGTGGTGCAAACCGAATCACGGTGTAATGCGTCTCTTTGCATAAAAGCCCCAACTCTTTGAGTCTTTCGCAGTAGGGGCGAGCAGGTTCATTGAGCTCCATGCCAATAAATAATCCTCGTCCACGCACCTGTTTGATACTGCTGTGATTGATTTTTTGTAGTTCTTCTAAAAAGTATTCGCCCAATGTGGCAGAATTTTCAATCAAGCCTTCTTCTATCAAGACATCTAATGCGGTGATGGAGACAGCGCAGGCGAGCGGATTACCGCCAAAGGTTGAGCCGTGCGAGCCTGGCTCAAAGACGCCCAAGATTTCATCATTTGCCAACACGCATGAGATCGGAAAAACGCCGCCGCCCAAAGCTTTACCAAGAATATACATGTCTGGTGTGACATCTTCATGCTCACACGCAAATAGTTTGCCCGTACGACCAAGTCCTGCTTGAATCTCATCGGCAATGAATAGCACTTGATTAGCCTTACAAAGCTCAAAAGCTTGTTTCATAAAGCCTTTTTTGGGAATATTAATCCCTGCCTCGCCTTGGATAGGCTCCATGATAAATGCCACGGTATTTGGGGTGATGGCAGCTGATAATGCCTCAATATCGCCATAAGGCACCAACTTAATACCGCCTAACATCGGACCAAAGCCGCGCTTATATTCAGGATCGGATGACAGCGATACCGCGCCCATGGTGCGACCATGAAAATTGCCCACGCAGGCAATGATCTCGGCTTGATTATCAGCTACCCCTTTGATGTCATATCCCCACCGGCGAGCGGTTTTGATGGCAGTTTCAACTGCTTCAGCGCCTGTATTCATCGGCAAAACCCGATCTTTACCAGCAAGCTGACAAATTTTCTCACTCCATGGTGCCAGCTGATCATTATGAAAAGCTCGGCTGGTTAAGGTCACTTTGTCAGCTTGATGCTTAAGTGTTTGGATAATGCGTGGGTGGCAATGCCCTTGATTGACCGCAGAATAAGCGCTTAGCATATCCATATAGCGATTCCCTTCAGGGTCTTCCACCCAAATCCCAGATGCCTGACTGACCACGATTGGCAGTGGCAGATAGTTTTTGGTGCCGTATTGATCGTTTTGAGCGATGAGTTTTTGTGTTGTCGTTGTCATGATCGTCCTTCTGTATATGACCTAAAAATAAATCCTGCTAAATTGACTATTTAAGATGCTTGATAAACCAATCCATTGCCATCTTGTAGCCCATATCACCTAAGCCACAGATCACCCCAACCGCTTTATCGGACAAATAAGAGTGGCTACGAAACGGCTCGCGCGCATGAATGTTTGATAAATGCACTTCAATAAATGGCTTATCCATGGCTGATAGAGCATCACGAATCGCCACAGAAGTGTGCGTATACGCCCCTGGATTGATGATAACACCATCAACAGGATCGGATGATAATAGCCCCTGCTCACCGATAAAATCGACAATCGCGCCTTCATGATTCGATTGATAGGCGATCAGCTCAATACCATGCGATGCAGCTTGGGATGTCAAGTCATTGATGATATCCGTCAAAGTGACTGAGCCATAGATATCAGGTTCTCGAATGCCTAACAGGTGTAAATTAGGTCCATTAATCAAAGCGATTTTTTTGGTAGTTTGGATGCTCATAAGGCTAAATATATTTGACAAAAAATTATTGTAACCAATTTAAGAAATCTTGGCAAATGGTTTGAATATAAGATTTTGAGACACAATATTTCACTATTTTAAAAATAAATGTTCAACATTTATAAGATTTTAAGGGGCTAAGTATTTGTTATTGTCCCAAATAATGTTAAGATGAAATTTCAAAATCATTTGTGATTTTTGGCAGGTTTGATGATTGCTCAAATTATCAGACCCACTGGTACTTAATGGCTCGTCTGTCGATTGAGCACTCAAGGAAATTTGTTATGTCTAAAGAGCAAGGTGTTGTAAAGTGGTTTAATGATGCCAAGGGGTTTGGTTTCATTCAACGCGAGACTGGCGAAGATGTTTTTGTGCATTTTCGTGCGATTCAAGGGGAAGGCTATCGCTCACTTAAAGAAGGTCAAGCGGTAGAATTTGTCGTAACAACAGGTGATAAAGGATTGCAAGCCGAAGAAGTTGTCAAGTTATAAATGCAAAAATGGCAATACAGGGCGTATTGCCATTTTTATTAAACATCTATCTTATCAACGATGATCTGGCACACTCAGTGTGTCTGGAACATCTGGCGCTACCAAGCGACGCAGCTTAGAGCCTTCTAAGTTAATATCACCAAAGCGCTCGTGATGATTATTCCAATCATCCACAGCTTCTTGTAAGCTTTCGATGTCTTTGCTGACAAAGTTCCACCAAATCACCGTCGGATGTGGCAGCGGCTCACCACCAACGAGCATCACATGGGTATCGTCAGCAGCCGACATGGACAAAGAGCCATCCGCACTCGCGCACTCAGACAGCACGACCAACTCATCTTGTTGGTACACTTGACCATTGATGGTAAGCTCGCCTTTGATGATCAAGAAACCATACTCAAAACCTTCTTGTTCTTCAATATCAAACTCGGTCGCCTGATTAAAACGCATATCAACGCCAACCAAAGGGCTGTATTGGGTGGTAGGCGCGGTATGACCGTGGTAGCTGCCGGTGGTCAAAATGTAGTCGATACCATCTTTTGACCAAGTTGGCAGGTCTGGATAATGCTCAAAATTTGGTTCAATCTCTTGATCCATCGGCAGGGCGATCCAAAGCTGAACTGCGTGCAGGTCTTTGACGCCTTCTGGGGTTTGCTCGGTATGGCTGATCCCGCGATGGCTGCCTGTGCCTGCGGTCATGAGATTGACTTGTTTTGGGCGGATCAGCTGACGATGACCTAGGCTATCTTGATGCCAAACCTCGCCCGCCAACATCCAAGTAAATGTTTGCAAGTTGATATGTGGATGTAAACCAACCTGCAAGCCGTCTTCTTCTGCGCTAAACTCAAGCTCATCAGAGCCTGCATGATCCAAAAAGCACCAAGCGCCAATGGTCTTGCGCTGTGGCTGCGGCAATAAGCGAGCAACAGGAATGCCCCCAACATCTTTGGTCTCTGCATTGTATTTATCAACACTCATTTATTTCTCCTTGAAATTTATCATTGTGCTCATTTATTCGCTTGGTGCGCTGTAATTGACTGTATTTGCTTGATATTCAGGGTGCTTGTCAATGTACTTGCGCACATAAGGGCAAACAGGATCCACCTTTAAGCCCTTGGCTGCTGCGTCATCTAAAATGTGTTTTACCAAATATGCAGCAATGCCCTGACCGCCAAGCGCTTCTGGCACTTCGGTATAAGTATAAGCAATGCCGCCATCAAATAAGCGGTAATTTTCAAATGCCACATGTCCATCTTTATGGATTTCAAATCGAGACAGCTCTTTATTATCGATTACTTGATAGTCAGTCATATCATGTCCTTCGTCATTTTAAAGTCATTTTAAATTTTAATCGTTAAACTGGCCGCCGATCAGTCAAATGGGATAGCCAGCGCGCATACCTATGCCAATCCTATTCTAGCAAAATTCACTTAAGATACAAGCGCTGCTCTGTAGGTGACTTGTTATTAAAAAAGCTTGCTGATATCGGTGGTATCGGCAGGCTTTTATGGATTATCTGCTAAAATGGGTTTTGTGTTTTATAAATTCATACTGACAAACTAATAAACACACCAAAATCCAGAACACCAGATATTCAATCCCGCCGGTATTCCAAAACCAACCAAACCCCGCCACAACAATCAAAGATCCTAGCGCAAAGACCAAAATAGCAGCAGCAATGAAGGCGCTAAATCGTGTGGCAATGCCCAAAACCAACATCACGCCTACCACAATTTCGGCGATCGCCGCAAAAATAATCCATAATGAGGCTGGTGCATATCCTGCCGCTTCAAAAAATCCCAAAGTTGCTGGATTGATCCCGCCATTGGCAAATTTACCAAAAGCATGTGGGATAAAGCCTGCACCTGCCAAGATTCTCAAAGAATTCATCGGATTGGTCAAATCAAATGACTCATTATGAATGCGAAAATCGTCTTTTGTAATCATATCCATGCTCCTATTATGGATGATTGGTTAAATTGTGAGTAAAACTATCGTGATGAATGGGTTAAGCTTTCATTCTGATGGATTGGCATTCTGCGATCATCCAAGATCGAAGATCAGCTCATAGGCACTTCAATCAGCAACACTTCAGCATCCGTATCAGCTTGTACATTCAGTGTATCTATTTCCCACACGCCCAAGCCATCCCGCTCATCTAAAATGGTGTCATTAACACGGATTTTACCTTTAATCACAAAGACATAGACACCGTTATCAGAATTTTTGAGCGTATATTCGCTTGAGTTGCCAGCGTCAAAATGACCAAGATGGAACCAAGCATCTTGATGAATCCAAACGCCTGCATCATCAGCATTGGGCGATAAGACTTGACCGAATTCATTTTTGCCAATCAGGTCAGCCAGACTGATTTGCTGATAGCGTGGGGTAACGCCAGCTTTATTAGGCTGAACCCAAATTTGTAAAAATTTGACAATCTGATCAGCATTGGCGTTCATTTCGCTGTGAGTGACGCCTGTACCTGCCGACATGACTTGGATGTCGCCATTTTTAATAATGCTGCCATTTCCCATACTGTCTTTGTGCGCCAAATCGCCACTCAAAGGGATGGAGATAATCTCCATGTCGCGATGCGGATGCGTGCCAAAGCCTTGACCGCCAATGACTTGATCATCATTGATGACCAGTAGCGCCCCAAATCCCATGCGTTTTGGGTCATAATAATGACCAAAACTAAATGTGTGACGGCTTTTTAGCCAGCCATGATTAGCGGTACCGCGACTGTCAGCTGCGTGATATACAGATTTCATAAAAACTCCAAAAAATTTAATCATTCATTGGATATAGTATAAATCAGCAGTCAGCAAATGATAAGGGCGAAAATTCAAAGATAATTTTGCAAATTTGCAAAGTTACAACGGTCAAAGTCAAGCCAAGAGTGCTATAACGCCCAGTTTTTACTATAGCTGATGACTGTGAAAAAATCATGACACTTAGAGGTGGGTGGTATTAGGGTGGGTTTAGATAGCGAAAGATTGGTTATGCCTGTTTGATTGGATAATAAATAAAGCCAAGCGCTTATTAAAATTGAATAAACGCTTGGCTTTGGGTTTTAAGTGAGTGCTTAAGATTCTGTGATCGAAGATGAATTATGCAGCATCGCATAATACCCATCTTTTGCCAAAAGTTCTGTGTGAGAGCCTTCTTCAATGATTTTTCCGCCGTCCATGACGATGATACGGTCGGCTTGTTCAATCGTGCTTAAGCGGTGAGCCACAATGATGCTGGTACGACCTGACATCAGACGCTCAAGTGCTTGCTGTACAAGGCGCTCAGACTCATTATCAAGAGCGCTGGTAGCTTCATCTAGCAGCAGAATTGGCGCATCTTTTAAAATGGCGCGCGCAATCGACACGCGTTGGCGTTGACCTCCTGATAGCAAACTGCCATTGGCGCCGATCGGCTGATGCAATCCTTTTGGATGCTTGGTGACCAGCTCAGTAAGATTGGCGGCTTCTAAAGCTGCCATAACTTCTGCTTCGGTAGCATTTGGGCGTGAGTAACGCACATTTTCAAATAAGGTATCATCAAATAAAAATATCTCTTGAGAAACTAAGGCGAACTGGCTTCTTAGATTGGCAAGCTTTACTTCTTGAATATTAATATTATCTAATAAAATCTCACCCTCAATGGGATTGATAAAGCGCGGCAGTAGGTTGATCGCAGTGGTTTTACCCGATCCCGACCGCCCGACAAAAGCGATTTTTTCGCCAGGACAGATATCAAGATTAAAATCATCGAGTGCTTTGGTTGTTTCATTGTCATATTGCACGCTGACATGATTAAAATGAATGTAGCCTTTGACATTACTCAGCTCGATCGTGCCTTGATCATCTTCAGGCTTGGTATCCAAAAAGGCGCATACTGAGTCAGCTGCCAAAAACATCGTCTGCATCGGGATGCTGATATTGGCAAGGTTTTTAATGGGTCCAAACATCTGCATCATCGCTACGATGAACGCCATAAATTCACCAATGGTGGTCAGTCCTTGCTGACTTTGCCATAGGGCAAAAAATATCACACCGGCCAATGCTGTGGAACCAACCACTTCACTGATGGGGGAACGGGCTGCGTTGGCTTGGCTGATTTTTTTGCCAAGTCGCACGATGATATTATTGACTTCAGAGAATTTGGCAGAAGATTGCGCCTGACCACCAAACAGTTTAACCACGCGGTGACCTTGATGGGTTTCATTGACAACATTATTTAATGAACCGATACTTTTTTGAGCGTTATCGATAATGTCTTTAAGTCGATTACGATAGTAGCGCGACAGGGCGGACAGTACTGGAAACATAATCATGATAAACAATGCAAGCTGCCAATTGAGATAAAACAGCACGCACACCAAGCCAATCACAATTAAAGTATCGCGTGTTAAAACGATAAATACATTACTGGCATTACTGATGGAGTTTTCGGCCATCTGCACCATATTCATCAGCATCTCGCCTGAGGGCATGGTTTGGTGGTGCGCTGATGAAAATGACAGCATTTTATCAAACATATCTCGGCGAAGATGACCGATGGCAGTGGTGGCTACCCATGCCATCAAATAAGCGCTGATGAAGCGGCAAATCCCACGAAAGATCACCAAACCCATAAAAAACAGCGGAACAATCCAAACTTTATTTTCTGTGCCCCAAATCATATGCTGAAAGCTTTGGGCGTAATACTTTAGCTTCGCGCCTAGTCCATCTCCTGTCAGCATGGGGATGTTTGCAGGATCGGCAGCTGCAAAGCCTTGATTGACAAGTGGGGCAATAAATGCCGCCAAATAACTTTCGCTGAGGGCAACCCCAACAATAGCGAGCAAGGCAAACAAAATGCGTGCTTTATATGGCTTGATATAAGTCATAAGCCGCATAAAACTTGCGGTATCTTTTTCGGAGAATAGGCCGAAGGTGAGTTTGCTAATCATAAGCCTCTCTAAAAATCTATACAATAAACCGCAAATAATTATCTAAATTTTGACTTTGAAAAAAAATGCCTATATACAGTGTTAGTCAAAGTAGTAACTTGAGCAATGATTCTATGGATTTCTCTAATTATTTTACGCTTGTAACGAGTATATGGTAGTTCGTTTTTAAGTATATTTTCTGATATTTGCGAATTATTAATCCTAATCCTACGATCCGCTTCTAACTGGCTTTTAAAAACATTAATATTATTATTTCCAGCAGTGTTCACCCGGTCGCTTTGCACAACGATGGCAGGATGCATTTGGAATACATCTATTTCTTTTAAATGAGAATCAAATAAGACATGGTCAATAGGGATGATTTGCTGATAACTTTTGATTATATTTAAAAATTTATTAATTGAATGCGTATTTAGGATGTACCCGGCTGCACCCAAATGAACTGAATTTATTTTTCTTAGCTTTCTATTTCCTGGTAGTTTAAGACCAGTGAAATCCATATCAACCAATTCTTGAAAGAACTCAAGTTTAACTGTGTCTATGTTTTTTGGTATCCATTTTGCATCACCAAGGTATAAATGAGAGTTATTCCCCAAATATACATCGTCTTCAAAAATGGCGATATAATCCATGTTCTCGCCTAAAGCTTTATGCCATAAGGATAAATGGCTGAATAGACAGGCTAATTCACCTTTGGTTAATTCACACGAGCCGACATTGATATTATATCTTTCAGCTAAGTTGTCAACCTGTTCTGGCGTCACTGCATCAAAAAATTCAAAATCCACACCCTGCTTGCCGAACTCGCGGATGATATGATCTCGTCTTTCTGATGCTGTCGTTAAACTGATAACGTAATTTTTCATCATAATCTGTTATTGATAAATATGTTCATATTATTTACAAATTACTCAGCTTGTCAAGATATACCTTAAAAAATCTTCATGCGATGATAATTATTAAGGGTCTGTACTAGAATAACTCTCATGTTATACTAGTTTTATGAAGATAACCCATTGTAAACTCAGTAAAAAAGTACAAAAAAAGGATGCTTGAATTTTTTTTTGTACTTGAAGTGACTGCTCGTTCGGCAGCTGATTTGCTTGGTATTCAGCATAATGCAGCAGCTTTATTCTACCATAAAATCAGACTTGTGATGGAATACCATCTTAATCTTAAGGCTAAAGAATTGTTTGATGGCGAAATAAAGCTTGATGAAAGCTATTTTGGTGGCATTGGCAAAGGCAAGCGTGGTCGCAGAGCTGGTGGTAAAACAGCTGTTTTCGGTCTTTTAAAACGCAACGGTAAAGTCTTTGTGGTTGTGGTTAAAGACACCAAGACTAACACACTCATGCCTATCATCACAAGCAAAATCAAGCCTGACAGCATTGTCTATACTGATAGCTATCGTAGTGACAATGCTCTTGATGTCAGTGATTTTAAGCATGTTAGAATTAACCATTCCAAAGAATTTGCAAAAGACCACAATCACATCAACGGCATTGAAAACTTTTGGTCGCAAGCCAAGCGTGTTTTAAGAAAGTACAATGGCATTGACAAGAAACACTTTCATCTTTTTATCAAAGAATGTGAGTGTCGTTTTAACTATGGTACACCCTCTAATCAGCTTAAAGTATTGAGAAGATGGTGTGGGATTTAGGCTAATCTAGTACAGCTCCATTTTTTTTATCTTTCCATGCCAAAACACTATTTGCCAAATAATGCCTGGATACACCACCATATTGTTCAGGTTGATTCAATTTCAAAGGTTCAATATCTACTTTTTACCATTGATATAGGCACGACTTACCACAGTTGTTGATGTACCAAAATCAATTCCAATATAAACTGGCTTGATAATATCGGGTGTATTATTCAAAGATAATTCGTGTTCTAACCAACTCATAAGTATTTTCTTTTGAATATTATCTAAAAAAACTCTCTAAATCTTTTGGAATTGATTTTTATTGACTTTAAATTGATTTTTAAGAAAATAAAATTAATTTCCTAACAAAATATTAAACCAAACTTCTTGCCTATCTTTTCGATTATCAACCGTCTGCCAAATTTTTAAAGTTTTCATATTTGGCAATTCACTTTCCACTAATTGCCAACGACTTTCATTCATATCACAAAAAAAACGCCCATCTTTTTCCCGTTCGCTATCGCCATATTTAAATGAAGCATAGAGAATACCATTCGGTTTTAACGTCTCTAACAAGTCATTTAAAATATTAGGTAGCTCATCAAAAGGCACATGAAGCAACGACGCACACGCCCAAATGCCTGTAAACTTGTTATGCCAGTTTTGATTTTTTATCTCATTAAAAGCTAAACATTGCCAATCAATAGTGGGATGATTTTGCTTGGCTAACTCAATCAGATTTTGTGAGCCATCTATCGCCATGACTTGAAAGCCTTGTTTAGCAAAAAATACGCTATCTCGCCCAGAGCCACAGCCTACGTCCGAAATAATTTGTTTACCACTTGGCAAATTTTCTAAAAAAGGCTGATAGACATTTTGCATATCGACATTGATAGTCTGGTTAAAAAAATCTTTAGCATGGGTCTGATAAAAATCTAACGTCGCCATTTAAAAACTGCTTATACCTTGTGCTTTGGGTTGCCAACTGTGGATTAAACGTTCTTTGGAAAAGCGATAGGATTTATCCAAAAAGTATTTGCGGTCACGCTCATTTGAGCCTGTTTGCATGATTAGCGTTTCTCGTAAGGGATGATAACTACCGATAAGATATTCATTGCGAGTATGTAGCCTATTTAACAGTTCAATACTTGGCACTTGAGCAAATTTTCCACTTTCACCACGATTACATTCTGAGCATGAAAGAACGAGATTCCAAACCCCATCCATATTGACAGGGCGACAGCAACCCGCATTGGCGACTTCAGGCTTTAATAAATGTGGGAAAAAGTGGTCCACGTCTGCCAGTAACTCATCGGCGGAACTGATACTAATTTCTTTAAAACAGTAAAAACAACGGCTTTTTTGATAGCCATTTAACGCCCCACGAGACGTGGTAATATTGGTTCGGCGATGTTTGGTATCATGAGCAAAAAGCTGTTTTGTTTCTTGGTCAAATTCGACTGCAATTAGATTTTTATTGATGTTCAATTCCCACGCTTTTTCAACAAGATTCCAACGGGATTCGGTTTCTTGATTTAAATCTTTGGCTGAATTATCATAGACATAGAAAAGTTTAAATAGGTTATCCGTCAAGCGTATACCTTTGTTAAATTTACGCTCATCAATAAAAAACTCTTCATTCACCACATCATAAAATCGTTCTTGAATGGCTTTGGTATTGACGACATGAAAGGCATCTAAAACGTATTTAAAACCTTCTTTTTTGGTAATTTGAACTAGCCTATCTTCATCAATTTTGCCTTCGTTGTAATCTTGGCAAGCTTGGATAAATTGACTGGTTTTGGCAGTGGATTGCTTGGGGCTGTGTTTAAGGTGTTCGGTAAGGTGCAAGGCATACGGCAGGGCTAAATCATCAAGGGTGATTAAATCCGATTTTCGCTCAAGGCTCACATCAATCAGGCTTTTGGCAAGGGCAAATTTGTAAGAAGCGGTATTTTTGCCAAATAAAATAATCGCTCGCCAATAGTTTTCTAAGGTGGGTTCAACATCGACAAAATTCATAGGGTTATCAAAGGTCAAATAATGAACTTTTATTCTGCATTAAAAGTGGAATTTATTCAATATAAAAATGAATGATTTTACTGCTTCACAACTAATAATTTTGGCATTGTTAATTTAAAAT
>NZ_MUXT01000013.1 GCF_002014965.1 Moraxella canis | reverse complement strand
ACAAATCAGGCTTTAACATCGTCGGTGCTGGTAATAATGCGGGTGATGCTTTTGCCAACGAGCTGATCAACCCAGGCGATACGGTGACTTTACAAGCAGGTAAAAACCTGACTGTGGCTCAAACCAATGGGCAGTTTGTCTTTGCAACAGCCAATGAGGTTGAGTTTGACCAAGTTGCGGTTGGTCCTTTGGTGATCAATAAAGACACAGGCATCAATGCAGGCAACACAGTCATCTCTAACGTTGCCGCAGGCAAAGAAGGCACAGATGCGGTGAACTTCAGTCAGTTGACCAAAGCACAAAATGCCGCGACCACCAAGGTGGCAGGCGACCAAGGTGTGCGCATTGAAAACACTAAGAATGACGATGGCTCAACCACCTATACCATCGCTGCTAAGACGGATAATGTCACCACCACTGTCAATGAGGCTGGCAACATTGCCGCCATCACCAGCGCCATCACCACCAATGACGATGGT
>NZ_MUXT01000012.1:5435-32816 GCF_002014965.1 Moraxella canis | reverse complement strand
TTGAGCTATGTATAGTTGGTGAACAATGCCTAAAATCTGACCTAAATGACACGCACAAGCAAGCTGATAAACAAGCTTAATTCATCTGATCAAATGGATTAAAAATTCAAGCCATGATCGTGCCCCATACTCACCCCTGAGATGTCTTTGGCAAGTCGCGCGGCGGTATTGTCGGTGAGTCCACAAATAAAATCAAGCACCATCATATAGTCCTCATAAAGCGAGCGCTTGTTTTGGGTGTCAAAGCCGATGAGACTCAGCGCCAAGGCATGCTTGGTTTGGGTTTTTTGATTTTGATGATGTGCATAGACCGCAGGAATTAATAAATCCAAAATGGAGCTTAAGCAACCAAAGGCGGCGATTTCGGTGGCAATTTTACTGTCATGACGAAAGATTTTATTGGCGGCAAGCTGCTTGGCATCTTGCAGGGTTTTTTTGATGGCGTCGTCGCTGACCGCCAACAAATCTTTATCCGTGAACTTACCCATCATCAGTGCATCATGATGCTCCATAAAAGCATGGCTGACGCTTTCGATGGCTTTACCAATCGTCACGCCGCGCATGGCACCGCAGCGCTGTTCAGGATTGGGGATGTTTTTAAGCTTATCAATGCCGTCGATGTTTTGCACAGTTTTATAAAAATCTTCGATATCAATCAGCCCCATCTCCACTGCGTCTTCAAGATCAAGCAGTGCATAGCAAATGTCATCAGCTGCCTCCATGAGATATGACAGCGGATGGCGTGCCCAATGATCCTCACCAAGCTTGGGCAGACCAAGCTTGGTGGCAATTTGGCGAACCAATGGCACCTCACTTTGATAAAAATTAAATTTGCCGCCATCAGAGCGAGGATTGCTGCTCTCCCAAGGATATTTGAGCAAGGCACCGACGCTTGCAGCAGTCAGGCGCATACCGCCTTGATTTTGGTACATCTCAAGACGCAGCACGGTGCGCAGGCTGTGGGCGTTACCTTCATAAGTGCGAATATCGCAGCGCTGCTTATCGTCATCCAGTGCGTCCAAATAAATACGGTGCTTTGGGTCATTAAACCACTCTCTGAGTACCGCCTCGCCAGTATGACCAAAAGGAGGATTGCCCAAATCGTGGGCAAGACAAGCCACCTGCACGACTGTGCCGATATTGCTTGGGCTGTAGCCCTCAGGTAATAAATTGGCGGACTGTAGGGCAGCGCCCACCATATTACCGATGCTGCGCCCCACGCTTGCCACTTCGACGCTGTGGGTCAGCCGATTGTGCGTGTGGTCTGAGATGGCAAAAGGGTGGACTTGCGTTTTGCGCCCAAGCCTACGAAACGCACGACTAAACACCACCCTGTCATAATCCACATGAAAGCTGCTGCGAATGCTGTCCATGCCGCCAGTGGTTTTTGGGCGAATCTCGCCATTGATGACACTATAGCGTGTCGTTGATAGCCTATCTTGCCAATCTTGAGCGCTGACGGTGGTCATAATATCCCTTTAATTATTCCTTGACCGCCATGGTGACGGTATATGTTTTGCCTTGTTTGATTTTATCAGCATTGCCAAAAACTTCGGTAAACGAACGCTTCATAAAATCACGCAGCCCATTGATAGTGACCACATAAAATCTGCCACCGCTTGTCATGGCATTGTAAGCATCAAGTAAATACAGATAATGCTGCTCTTTACTGGCTTTGGCGGGCAAATTACTCATAACTAAACTAAATTGACGCGATTTATCCACATGATAAAAGCCATTAGATAGCATGACTTCAGCGTTAGTTAGACCGTTATTTTTACAATTAAGCTTGGCGTATTCGACGGCGACAAAATCCTTGTCAATCAATAAATGAGAACCTTCTGGGCATTCGCGCGCGGCGGTCATGCCAAGCACCCCATAGCCACAGCCAAGATCGATGGAGTGATCTGCTCGCTGAAAATCAATATAATCTAGCAGCATCAGGCTGCCGTCGTCCAATTTTTCGGGACTAAAAATCCCCCAAGTACTGGTAAACCCAAAGGGCTTACCGAGCACTTCTTGGCGAAACTGGATATCGTTGCGCCACTGTTTGGATTTGGCGAGTAGATCGGGATTGATTTGGTGCATGGTTGACTCATTGTGTGATGGATTGAATAAATTGTAGCACATTTTATTTCACAAATACCATCAGCAGATTGAGTGACTGCCTGTCATCAGAGGCAATGACGAAAGGTGGGATTTGAAAGGTGTATCAAAATCGGTAAAAAGTGTAAAGTATCAGGCGTGATGGCTGCACCTTCTCACCCAAGCATTGATCACATGGTCATGAAAAACAGTCGGCTACCAACACGGCTTAGCCGACTGCCAAAAATGATCAGACTTAACACCTAAGCGGTCTCAAAAACTATCCGCTGGCACCCAGACTTCGCCAGTCATCAGACGGCGAGCAGAGCGGCTCATGGAGACTTTTTTGGCGAGCCATTTGCCGTCCACATAGTCAGACTGACCGCCCACCGTCAGCGTCCCTGACGGATGTCCAAAGCATACTTCGCTCATGTTCTTACCGCCTGCGGCTTGATTAACCACTGTTCCCACGATGGTCGCCGCTGTGCCAATCGCCACGCTTGCCGTTCCCATCATCGCATGGTGTAGTTGCCCCATGCTCATCGCTCGTGCCAAAAGATTGATTTCACTTGCTTTCACTTGTTTACCGCTAGATGCTGTATAGTCGGCAGCAGGTGCCACCCAAGCGATTTTGGGTGTGTGCTGACGCGTCTCGGCTTCTTTCACATCTGAAATTAAGCCCATTTGTACCGCACCATAGGCACGCACTTTTTCTAATTTGTCTAACAGCTCGCTGTCGCCATTGATGTCTTTTTGTAATTCTGTACCAGTAAAGCCCAAATCACGAGCGTGCAAAAAGATGGTGGGAATGCCTGCGTTAATAAAGGTAACCTCAAACTCGCCCACCTCAGGCACGACTAAGCGGTCGGTCAAATTACCGGTGGGGAACATATCGCCGTCAGCGTCCACAGGGTCAATAAATTCAATCTTCACTTCGGCAGCAGGGAAGGTAACACCGTCTAGCTCAAAATCGCCAGTTTCTTGTACTTGACCATTGGTGATAGGCACATGGGCGATGATGGTCTTGCCGATATTTTCTTGCCAAATACGCACCACGCAGACACCATTGTCAGGGATATGATCAGCATCCACCAAGCCATTGGCGATGGCAAAGGCGCCGACCGCCCCAGTCAGATTGCCACAGTTGCCCGACCAGTCAATCATCGGCTTATCAATCGCCACCTGCCCAAACAGATAATTGACATCGTGGTCAGCACGGTCTGACTTGGATAAAATCACCACTTTGGACGTGCTTGATGAGCCATTGCCAAGTCCGTCAATCTGCTTGCCATAGGGGTCAGGACTGCCAACCACACGCAGCAAAAAGTTATCTCGTGCCTGCCCTGACACTTGGCAACGCTCGGGCAAATCTGCCAAATTAAAAAATGTACCTTTGGAAGTACCGCCACGCATGTAGGTGGCTTTGACTGATGTTTGCATAAAAACTCCTTTGCTGGTGAAATGAATTATTTTGCCAATTTTAAAATATTTCTGGCACCAAATAATACAATGACAAAGATAATCATGCCAATGATTAAATCAGGATAGCTAGAATGAGTCAATAACGTCAATGCTCCCGCCGCTATCACACCGATATTGATGATAATGTCATTGGATGTAAAAATCATGCTGGCTTTGATATGGATTTCTTTATTTTGATTTTTGCTCAGTAGATATAAGCACAGCCAGTTTGCAATCAATGCCAAAAATGCCGTGCCAATCATCAGTTGATAATTGGGCAGCTGCTCAGCACCGATAAAACGCCTAATCACTTCTATCACCCCAAATAACGCCAATATTATCTGCGTTATCCCCGCCAAAAATGCCACACGTTTTTTATACGCCAGCGTCATACCAATGGCTGATAGCGCCAATATATAGACAAAGCTGTCCGCCAGCATATCTAGACTATCAGCAATCAGCCCCATAGAATTAGCAAAAATACCAACCGAACACTCTATGATAAAAAACACAAAGTTAATCATGAGCACTTGATATAATAATCTTTTTTCTAAGCGCTCATCAGGCTTATTAAACACTATCTTATCAACAATCACTTCGGTGGAAATGATATGACTATCAAAATTAAGCGGTTCAAGTACTTGTAAAATCGTTGTATCTTGATTATCGTGATAGACGGTTAAGCACCGCCCAGCAATATCAAACTGTAATTCATAAATATCAGATACATCTTTTAAACGCATGCGAATGAGTTGCTCTTCGGACGGGCAGTCCATTTTGGCAATGTTAAAAATGGTCTTTTTCATCTATTTAGTGCCTTGTTTTGATCGGGTTGGCTCAAATAAATCTGTGTTTATATTGCTGCTTGGTAATTTTTGGATGGTTTGAGTAAATTGATTAGGTTAAAATGTACCTTTGGAAGTACCGCCACGCATATAGGTGGCTTTGACTGATGTTTGCATGATTACTCCTTGTCTTATAGCTTGTCGTCTGAATGGGTTTCGTCTAACTCAAGCTCTCTTTGCGCCATCATATCATAGACATGATTATTTTCACGTTTACCCACAGCGATGACATAGACTATCAATACATCATCCACCACTTCATATACCAAGCGATAGCCAACCGCTCTTAGTTTGATTTTGTAGCGATTGGTACTGCCTGATAATCGTGCTGATGGCACATGCGGATTTTCTAGGCGTTCAGCCAATTTTTTGGTAAATTGTGCCTTGATGGTGGGTGCTAACTTTCGCCATTCCTTTTTAGCTTGTGGTATAAATTTAAGCTCAAAAGTCATCGCTTAATAACTCATCTAGGGTTACCGAAACAGCTTTGTTCAAGTCCTTTGTTCGTTCATCGCACAAGCGGTTGAGTTTAACATCATCCAATAACTCCATCATTTTTTCAAAAGTTTCACTAGGAACAAGATAAGCTGATGGTGTATTGTGATTTAAAATGACAATCGGCTCTCCCATCGCCTGTTCAATCAATAAACTTGGGTTGCGTTTTAATTCTGAAATACTGGCAGATTGCCCAGCGTACAATGGCTGCATTTAGTTTCCCCTAATAAGTTCTAAATTTAGTGCTAAAATTGAGTTTTATTTTAGCACTAAATTTAGACCAAAGCCACCTAAAGATGGCTTTAAGTATCGCCACGCATGTAGGTGGCTTTGACTGATGTTTGTATGGTTTTGTTCCTTGTCTAAAAGATTGTTTATAAAACGCTTGATTTATATTTTATAATGACATACATTTCTTTTATAGTAAAATACATTTTCTATATGACAATGGATTATCTACCAACTGGCTGGAGTGTTCTTTATGCTAAATAAGTACATGTTAGGTATTCTTTTGATGACGCTATTAGGTTGCCAACAGCCTAATATTGAAACTTCAAAAGAACCTATAAATACTAAGCCAAACCACGAGAAAACAGCCACATTATCGACACAACAAATACCTAACGACCAACACAACCCATCTGTTTTTGTTGCTCACTTAGAGAAGTTAGAAGAAGTGGGAGATGCTGCTTTTTATACAGGTATTCTTAATGAAAAAAATGGTTGTCTGTATATTGATGACCGTTTGGTTTTAGTTACTGGTATTTATGTCAAATGGCAAAATGAGCCATTTTGGATTGGAAATAATCACGGTGAAAAATTTAAACTTGGCGACACAGTCAGTGTTGGTGGTTCAGAAGCGAAATACACCAAAGATTTTATTGATGATATTAACAATTCAAATTGCACGGCAGATAAAATTTGGCTTACACTTAATATCAATAAGCCTTTTATGTAACAAAATAGCGTTAGTAAAAACTAACGCTATTTTCATTTTATTGACTCAAAAACTCCCCCGCTTAAGAGTGATTGCAATTTTACATCCCATCTCTTTGATGATCGACTAATCCATATTGGCGACAGTATCAATTTGAATGCTTTGCTTTTGTAAGATGAGCTTGGTTGTATCATCTGGTTTTGCATCAAAATATTTTGCCAAAACTTTCTCAAAAATAGGATCTGCGTTCGGTGTTAGCGAAAACAAAGTTAGGCTAGATAGTAGTTTTAATGAATCGGTGTTACCAAAAATATTCAAGGCTGTTCTATTGTCCAGATCTAACAAAATGTGACAGCACTCAATTAGTCTTGATCCAAGAATAGGGTGGTTTAGATAGGCTTGTGCCTCGTCCAAATCTTTGATGGCGTATTGTGATTTAAAATGACAATCGGCTCTCCCATCGCCTGTTCAATCAATAAACTTGGGTTGCGTTTTAACTCTGAAATACTGGCAGATTGCCCAGCGTACAATGGCTGCATTTAGTTTCCCCTAATAAGTTCTAAATTTAGTGCTAAAATTTAGTTTTATTTTAGCACTAAATTTAGACCAAAGCCACCTAAAGATGGCTTTAAGTACCGCCACGCATTTAGGTGGCACGGGTTGGGGTTTGCATTTTAAGTTCCTTTATTAAAATTTACTTTTGGATAACCAATTTTGGTGCATTTGGTTAATTAAAATTATGCCAAAAATAATAAACACTGCTCCAATAAAAAACTGATAGCTAGGCAATTCACTTAAAAACATCCAAGCCATAATAACCGCAAAAATAGGCTCCGATAACTCTGTTACTTGCACTTTTGCAGCAGTTAAATAGTTTAATGCTTTGGTTGTACAATAAAATCCCAATATAGTTGGTAAAATTGCTAATGCCAATATATTAGCAACAATAACTGAGTTCCAATCAATGGTATGTATATTTAGCATATAAGGAAAAAATAAATATATACTACCAAATAGCATAAATAGTCTTGTTAAATAAATTCCACCATTTAATGAAAACCTCTTTACCAATACAGAAAAAATACCATAACCAGTACCCGCCAAAATAGCATTTAATAACATATTAAAATTACTACCGCCAGACCAAGAAATGGCAAATATACCAATAATTGCCAACAAAGTCCCCAATATTGCAGAAATGGTTAGTTGTTCATTTAACAAAATCTTACCAAAAATCAATGCAGACACCGAAGCGGAAGCCATCAAAACAACAACAACATTAGAAGCAAAACCATATTGATAAGCCGTAGTTTCAAAGAAAAACAAAACAAAAATTCCCAAAAATGCACAAATCGCCACTTTTAATAATATTGAAGTCCAACCAATAGTTTCAAAAGCATTTTCACCAACCACAACACTTTTTTGCTCAGAAAACGGTTTTTTAACTAAAATTAAACTTAATATTAAAAATGCCGATACTGTTTTAAAAAAGGCAATATCTTGTGGATTTAATCCATTTTGCAACAATATTTTACTGAAAATACCAATAGATGCGTTCAGAGCAGCCGCAGATAAAGCCAATAAAATCCCCAACATTATTTTAGACATACTCTTTTCTCAATAACTGTTGCCACATAGACGGGTTTTTATTGTTAGAAATAAAAATTCCACCAAATTGTGCATTTATAGAACGATATTCATCATCTTGCATTAAAATAAAATGAGCTTTTTTTAAATTCCAAAACGGAATAGCAGGGAATAAATGATGGATAAGATGATAATTCTCTCCGTGCATTCCTGTAAAAAAATGTTCTACACAATGACTAAAACGATTTCTAGAAATTTCTATGTTGCTTTTTGTATAAGCAATCATAGGATAGTGTTCTGCCAATTCAATAAACCAAGTTATCATCTGAAAAACAGTCAGATAGGGTAATAACCAATACAAAAAATAAAATTTATAACCAACCAGCTTTGTTCCTAAAATAAAAAACACTAAATGAACAAATAAAATTTTCAACAATTCTTTTTTGTTTGCATTAGACATTAAACGATTTATAACAAGGTACTTGATATTAGAAAATAATTTTAAACATAAAATTGGAGCAAAAAAGAATTTACAAAAAAATTCTTTTTTGCTATGGGTATGAAATACGCCTGAACTTTTATAATAATCATAATCTGGGTCTAAGTCTGTACCTATTTTAGGATGATGATTTTTAACATGAGATTGTGTATAGCTATCCCAACTTTGAAAAATAAGGTAACCAGAGAAATAAGTTCCGATTATTTTTCCAAATTTCTTATTCCGAGTAAGTGCAGAATGAGATGCCTCGTGCAAAATAGTTGCTAATGCTCTTTGCCGACTACCAATAATTAGCAATGTTAATGGTAAAAACCAATATGAATATTCAGCCAATACAATAGCAAAAATAATTAAGGCATAATCCATTAACAACGCAATAGGTGCGTGCCAATTATCGTAAACATAAAGAGTTTTAATTTGTTTTAAAATCTCTCTATCAAATTTTTTATGGTTTATCATTCAAATTCCTCTCAATTTCAGTAGACTGACAATAATGTTCTATATTATTATATTAGATATAACAAATGTTTAATTGAAAGCTACAAAATTGTGTCTTTGTTAAGCTTCTAATCCTTCAAAAACTCCCCTGCAAACTGCTGTAACACTCCGCCTGCCTTATAAGTCTTGACTTCGGCGTCGCTGTCTAGTCGGCAAGTCACAGGCACTTTGACTGTGTCGCCATTGGCTTTATTAACCACCAAAGTCAGCTCACCGCGTGGGGCAAGCTCACCAATCACGTCATAGGTCTCCGTGCCGTCAAGAGATAGCGTAGTGATTGCAATTTTGCATCCCATCTCTTTGATGATCGACTAATCCATATTGGCGACAGTATCAATTTGAATGCTTTGCTTTTGTAAGATGAGCTTGGTTGTATCATCTGGTTTTGCATCAAAATATTTTGCCAAAACTTTCTCAAAAATAGGATCTGCGTTCGGTGTTAGCGAAAACAAAGTTAGGCTAGATAGTAGTTTTAATGAATCGGTGTTACCAAAAATATTCAAGGCTGTTCTATTGTCCAGATCTAACAAAATGTGACAGCACTCAATTAGTCTTGATCCAAGAATAGGGTGGTTTAGATAGGCTTGTGCCTCGTCCAAATCTTTGATGGCGTATTTAATGGCAGCCGCACTTTTCCCTAGCCCTTGTATTTGTGGGAAAATGTACCACATCCAATGAGTCAGTTTTTTACCATTTTTCAGCTCTAAAACGGCTTGATTGTAAGTTTTTTCTTGAGCAATTTCAAAGCGAGATAAATCAACGGGCGTCATAAAATTTTTACAAAATTCTAAATGAATCACGGCTATTTATTGCATCATGCATAGAATGCGACGGATAAATGATTGGCAGGGAAGCTTGTATGTGACCTTCCTGCCAACCTGTGTAGAAGTCAGAATGTGATTATGCGCTTCTACTCATCCTTTCAAAAACTCCCCTGCAAACTGCTGTAACACTCCGCCTGCCTTATAAGTCTTGACTTCGGCGTCGCTGTCTAGTCGGCAAGTCACAGGCACTTTGACTGTGTCGCCATTGGCTTTATTAACCACCAAAGTCAGCTCACCGCGTGGGGCAAGCTCACCAATCACGTCATAGGTCTCCGTGCCGTCAAGACCCAGCGTGTGGCGAGTCGTACCGTCCTTAAACTGCAAAGGCAGCACGCCCATACCAATCAAATTGGTACGGTGAATGCGTTCAAAGCCTTCTGCCACAATCGCTTCCACACCCGCCAGTCGCACGCCTTTGGCTGCCCAGTCTCGGCTTGACCCTTGTCCGTAGTCTGCCCCTGCGATGATGATGAGCGGCTGTTTGCGGTTCATATAGGTTTCAATCGCTTCCCACATACGCATGACTTCGCCCTCAGGCTCCACACGAGCCAGCGAGCCTTGACGGGTGGTGCCGTCGTCGTTTTTGACCATTTCATTAAACAGTTTGGGATTGGCAAAAGTGGCACGCTGAGCGGTCAAATGGTCGCCGCGGTGCGTGGCATAGCTGTTAAAGTCTTCTTCGGGCAAGCCCATTTTGGCCAGATATTCGCCCGCCGCTGAGCTTGGCAAAATGGCGTTTGACGGCGATAAATGGTCGGTGGTGATGTTGTCAGGCAAAATCGCCAAAGGACGCATGCCCTTTAAGGTACGCTCGCCAGCAAGCGCCCCTTCCCAATACGGCGGACGGCGAATGTAGGTGGACATGGGTCGCCAGTCATATAGCGGACTGTCCGCCTTTTGACTGCGGTCAAGGTTAAACATGGGGATATACACTTCACGAAACTGCTCAGGTTTGACGTATTTAGCCACGATGTCGTCAATTTCTTCATCACTTGGCCAAATATCAATCAGGCGAATTTCTTTGCCGTCCACCACGCCAAGCACGTCTTTTTCAATGTCAAAGCGGATTGTCCCTGCAATGGCATAAGCGACCACCAGCGGTGGGCTTGCCAAAAAGGCTTGTTTGGCGTAAGGATGAATGCGTCCGTCAAAGTTGCGGTTGCCTGATAATACGGCAGTGGTGTACAAATCACGGTCAATGATTTCTTGCTGAATTTCAGGCGTTAGGGCACCGCTCATGCCATTACAGGTGGTGCAAGCAAAGGCGACAATGCCAAAGCCCAATTTTTCAAGTTCAGGTAACAAATTGGCTTCTTTTAGATAAATTTCCGCCACTTTTGAGCCGGGAGCAAAGGACGATTTGACCCAAGGTTTGCGAGTTAAACCAAGCTCGTTCGCCTTTTTGGCAAGTAAGGCGGCAGCGACAACGTTTCTTGGGTTTGATGTGTTGGTACAAGACGTAATCGCTGCGATAATCACCGCCCCATCAGGCATTAAGCCATCAGTGCGGTTTTCTACCACGCCTGCGATGCCTTTTGCTTTTAAATCAGCCGTTGAGACACGAGCGTGCGGATTGCTTGGGCCTGCGATGTTGCGAGTTACGCTGGATAAATCAAAGCTCAAAACTCGCTCATACTCTGCTGTTTTTAGGCTATCCGCCCACAGTCCTGTGTGTTTGGCATAAGTTTCAACCAGTTTCACTTGGTTCTCATCACGTCCTGTCAAACGTAGATAATCAATGGTTTGCTGGTCAATGTAAAATAGCCCTGCGGTCGCTCCGTATTCAGGGGTCATGTTGGAAATGGTGGCTCTATCGCCGATGGACAAGACGCTTGCCCCTTCACCAAAAAACTCCACATACGCCCCAACGACACGCTCTTTACGCAAAAATTCGGTCAAAGCAAGCACAATATCAGTGGCGGTAATGCCTGCCTGTCTTTTACCTGTTAAATGCACGCCGACAATGTCAGGCAATCGCATCATGGATGGCAAGCCAAGCATAACGCATTCAGCTTCTAGTCCGCCCACACCCACACTAATCACACCCAAAGCGTCCACATGGGGCGTATGGCTGTCTGTCCCCACACAAGTATCAGGATAAGCCAAGCCGTCTTTGACTTGTACCACAGGCGACATTTTCTCTAAGTTAATTTGGTGCATGATGCCGTTGCCAGCAGGGATTACGTCCACGTTTTCAAAGGCGGTTTTTGTCCAGTTGATAAAATGAAAACGGTCATCATTTCGGCGGTCTTCAATGGCACGGTTTTTGGCAAAAGCATCAGGGTCATAGCCACCATGCTCCACCGCCAAAGAATGGTCTACAATCAGCTGAGTTTGCACCACAGGATTGACCTTAGATGGGTCGCCCCCTTGCTCGGCGATGGCGTCTCGCAAACCTGCCAAATCCACAAGGGCGGTTTGCCCCAAAATGTCATGGCACACCACACGGCACGGATACCAAGGAAAATCAGACGTGCGTTCACGGTTGATGATTTGTTTTAATGCGGTGGTGAGTTCGTCTTTATCGCTCACTTTTCGCACCAGTTGCTCTGCCAAAATGCGTGATGTATAAGGCAGTTTGTCATAAGCGTTTGGCGTGATATCATTGATGGCTTGACGGGTGTCAAAATAATCAAGCTCGGTATTGGGTAGGGGTTTACGGTATTGGCTATTCACTGTCATATTGGCTACTCCGTTGGTTGATGGTTTATGTTTATGAGATAAAATAAATTCTGCCAAATTCTATTGGTGTTTCTATGTTTAATGCAGTTATGGCTTGGTCATTGAGCAATTTGATTTTTTCCATTGCCAAATCCAATTCGCTTTGCCGACGGATTAAATCGCCAATGACCACAAAAATCGGTGAAATTTGATTAATGCTTAATAAAAATTGATAATAAGACGGCAAAACTTGCGGTTTTCGTGTTCGTGGTACCAAAATATTGTTAAACATTCGGCTGTAAACATAAATATGGTCTTGGTCGTGTTCATAAATCAAAATGTGTTTATGATACCTGTCTTTGCCAATTTCATCTATGGGTTGTTTGGTGATGATTAAACTACATAGCGACATATTTCATTTTCTTTATTTAAATCATGACTGACATTTAAAATTTACGATGATTAACGCTTGGTCGCCACCACAAACAGCCTTGGCAATGCCAATAAAATACAGCCATCCGCTTGGGTGGGATAGGCTTGGCTAAGTGCCTGCACATACTCATCAATAAACGCTTGCTGTTGGTTGTCATCAAGTTTTGCCAAATACGGACGCATTGCCGTACTGCCAAACCACTGAGCAATACTTGCCACACTTGGCAACACATGATAATAAGTGGTACGCCAAATATCCACGCCACAGCCTGCTTGTGTCAAAACGCCATAATAATCATCAACGCCCAACATCACAGGACGCACCGCCACATCGGACAGCTTGGCATGCCATTTGGGGTGCTTGGCAACATCACGCATCAAACGGTGCGATGGCTCATTTAAATTATCGGGCATTTGCACCGCCAGCACGCCACCATCTGCCAGATTTGCCACCAGCCTAGGCAACAGCTCACGCTGGTTGGGCGACCACTGCAAAGACGCATTAGCAAAAATCACATCTTGGGGCGTATCTGCCTGCCACTGATGAAAATCGGCTTGGATAAAGTTAACTTGTGGCAATCTGGCTTGGGCAGTTTTTATCATGTCTGGTGAGCTGTCCACACCGATGATATGAGCATCTGGCCAGTTTTTGTACAAAAGTTCGGTGCTATTGGCAGGACCACAGCCCAAATCCGTGATACAGCGTGCCTGATGATGAGCAATAAAAGCCAGTAGCTCCTTGGCAGGGCGAGTGCGTTCGTCTAAAAACTGCGCGTAGTTTTTGGCGTTCCAGTCGTTCATTGGCTTATCCTTTATTTTTCTGCCCAAATTAACACCCCGCCACCAATAGCAATCAATGCCAAACCAAATAGCTTAATTGGCTCAATTTTTCTTACTTCCAAGCCCAAAAAGCCATAATGAGCTAACAGCGTGGCAAATAGCATTTGCCCCAAAAACACCCACAAAAGCGTACTGGCAGAGCCAATTTTTGGGGCGGCGATAAACATAAACAAAATATAAAAACTACCCAAAAATCCTGTCAAATACTGCCACCACTGGGCATTTTTTATATTTGGTGGTTGCACCCCACCACTTAGTACAAAAGACAATAGCAAAGAAGCGATAGTACCACCCAAATATAAATAAAAGGTCGCTTGAATTTGTGAAGCATTACTGCTTTGGCGAAAGCTACTGACCATCGCCAGTTGCAAGGGAATAATCGCTCCACCCAATAGGCTGATTAGAACATAGGGTAAACTGCTTTTCATCGTAACACCTTGATTTAGACGCTAAGAAAAACTATTATTTCACTTCATAAAACACCCACTGCGACTGTGCCAAAGGTGCATTTTCACATTTTTGCATAGATAACGTCCGCCAGCGGTGCGTCTCATCAAAGGTAGAATCAGAGTCCGCCCCTGCCGTCAAGCAAAGTCCAGAGCCGACAAGCTCAATACGCCCATCATCACGATAGCTAAAGTGCTGTAAATATTGGCTCTCCAAAAACGGACTGCGCTCACCGCACGCCCTTGGCATGACCGCCGCCCCTGCCAAGACGCTTTGATTGATCCCTGCGGCGGTGGCACAGGCGTTATAAGCAGGAAAGCGGATTTTGCCGTCCGCTTGCCATGTTACCGCTTCATCTTCGTACAAGCCGGGTTTGCAGTTATGCACTGTCATTGGCATATCAAAACGAACATAATCACCAGAACCCAAAATATCCAAACAATAGCCATCATCACGGTCAAGATTGTTTGCCAAACGCAGCTGCCCGATTTTGTCAATCGGTGGCGGTGGGTGCTTGGTTTTGGTTTGGGGCTGTTTGGCACACGCCATCAAGGGCAAAACCAGTGATAACACACACGCCATCAGCACAGGATAAGAAAAAGGTTTCATAGATTACTCATCAAACGGATTAAAAGTGCTGATTGTAGCAGGTTTGTTGGCTTTGTACTTTATTGTTTGACCACCATCAACTAATCATGTTTGGTTTGATGTAATAGTCCCAACGCTCCTATGACCATCAATGTCCCCACCATGTCCCAAAGACCAAGTGATACATCAAAAAACCACCAAGCCAACACTGCTGCAAAAATAGGATTAAGCAAATGAAAAGCAGAAGCCTTTGCTGAGCCAAACCAACGCACCAAATAAAACCACATAAGCATTGCTATAACAGACACTACAATGACCTGATACCATACTGATATGGCAAATACAGGCTCGCTCATGGCAGACATCCACTGACTGGGAGTAGACACCAGCAACAATATCAATCCAGCTAATAAGTTTTGGACACCTGTCAAAGGTAAGACCCTATGGTCATGAGCTTTAAACTGATAAAACAATGTGCCAGCCGCCAATGCCAACATACCCAAGACCGTCCAAATCACCCCAATTGAAAAACTTGCATGTGGCATTCTGGTTGACAACACAACATACACGCCAATAAAGCCAAGCAAAATTGCCACCCATTGCAACCACAACCAACGCCGAGCAATCAGTGATACCACAAACGTAGTAACAAAGGGCATGGTAGAAACCAATAAAACCACCAATTCTGGTGAAACGGTCTGCAAACCTGTATAAGACCACCCAAGATATAACACATAATTAAATAGTGCCAAGATGAGTCCATGTACCCACAAGGTTTTATTACGCCACTGAACCAGTGAACCACGCTCCATGATAAAGCTGATGATAAAAATCAGCACGCCTGCCAATAAAAATCGCAAACTTAATCCATCTAATGGCGGTAGCCGAAGCACCATATATTTACCAGCAATAAATGCTGATGACCATAACAAACTAAACAATACACCAAATGCAAAACGAAACATAGAACTTCCTTCCTAATATTTCTTTGCTAAATTTTATGTTGTTTTTTTAACGCCATTCAATCACTTTGCCACCAATAACCGCTGTTTGGCTATTCACATGATTGGCAAATTTTTGTTTATCCACAATCACACGCTTGTGTTTGCCATGCCCCATCAAGACATCCTGACAATAAACTTCCACTTGCCATGTAACAGAGCGTTTGCCAATATCTATGCATACACAAGACACATCAAGCACCGCTCCTTCGGAACAAGCAGCATCATGCACCATGTCAATTACTAATCCTAGCGAACCTTCGCCATCATCCAAATGTTTGGCGACATCAAGATGCTCAATGCACACCCATTCCATCAAGCCCACCAAAAATCCTGTGGCAAATACTGAGGGCATGGCAGCAAAATGAGCAGATTCAGGATATAAATTAGGTACGCCTTTATTATGTGGTACCGTATAACACATCTGATGACGGTCGTTTAATACAATCATCTTGCAGTCTCCTTTTTTTACCACTTAACAATAACTTAGCCAAAATAGGCTACCCTGTGTTGAGTAGCCCATTTTTTATTAACGCTCATTCATCGGTACAAACGCCAAATCATCAGGACCTGTGTAGTTAGCAGACGGGCGGATGATTTTGCCGTCTTGACGCTGTTCTAGCACATGAGCTGACCAGCCTGTGGTGCGAGCGATGACAAATAGCGGCGTAAACATGGCGGTAGGCACGCCCATTTTTTGATAGGACACCGCCGAGAACCAGTCAAGATTTGGGAACATCTTTTTCTCATTCCACATCAAGGTCTCCAAGCGTTCAGCGATGTCAAACAGTCGCATATCGCCAGTCTCTACCGATAGGTCTTTGGCGACTTCTTTGATGACGACATTACGTGGGTCGGACACCGTATAGACAGGATGACCAAAGCCGATGACGATTTCTTTTTTGGCGATACGCTCACGGATGTCAGCTTCGGCATCATCGGCACCCCGATAGCGTTTTTGGATGTCGTACGCCACTTCATTGGCACCGCCGTGTTTTGGACCTTTGAGCGCCCCGATAGAGCCTGTGATGCACGAATAGATGTCCGAGCCTGTGCCCGCGATGACACGGCTGGTAAAGGTGGAGGCGTTAAACTCATGCTCAGCATATAAGATGAGCGAGATGTGCATGGCTTTGACGTGGGATTCGCTTGGGCGTTTGCCATGCAGCATGTGTAAGAAATGTCCGCCGATGCTGTCCTCGATGCTCTCTACATTGATGCGTTTGCCATTGTGGCTGTATTGATACCAATAAAGCAGCATGGAGCCAAGAGAAGCGATGAGTTTATCGGCGATGTCTCGGGCTTCTGACGCAGGTTGGCTTTCACGCTCAGGGAACACACAGCCCAGCATAGATACACCCGTACGCATGACGTCCATAGGGTGGGTGTGAGCAGGCAGGCTTTCTAGGACTTCAATCACACGAATCGGCAAGCCACGCAAGGATTTGAGTTTGGCTTTATAAGCGGCAAGCTCAGATTTGTTAGGTAAATGACCATGGATAAGCAAATGGGCAACTTCTTCAAACTCGCAGTGTTTGGCAAGGTCAAGGATGTCATAGCCGCGATAGGACAAGTCATTGCCTGAGCGACCAACGGTACACAAGGCGGTGTTGCCAGCTGGCACGCCAGATAAAGCGACGGATTTTTTGGGTTTGAAAGTGGGGGTTTGAGTGTCTGCCATGTTAATCTCCTTATGAATGGCGTTACCGTCAGACGGTGATATGCTGCCAAAGACGATACGTGCTTTGGTGGCGGTTAAATCCTAAGTGTGAACTGTTGGGCTATGATCGCCTACAAATTCATATCATCACGCAGTCAGTTGCGCGATCCCTGACTGTCCTATTTTTAGTGCTAATACCAATAAAATACCAAAAATCAGCAGTTTAAATACTGTCGTACTGATGATGGTACGCAGGCGAATACCGCCAAATAAACCAAGCATCGACACAGCGGTTAAGATGATTAGTAGCGCATATTCACCATAACCAAAGGCGCGATATTCACCTTGTAATAAAAATATCTGCACCAATTTACCCAGTAAGTAGCACAGATTGCTTGCTTTGGCGATGCGGTTTTTGTCATCGGTTTGACTGAATAAAAATATCAGTAAAATCGGCGACATGGCATTGGTTGCACCGCCGACGATGCCAGCAATGAGCCCAAAGGCTGCCATGCTAAACCGTCCTGTAGGCACTGTCAGCGCACCTACCTTGCCTGTCATCGACAAAAGCCCATGCCCAGCATAGTACAGTGTCACCGCCGCCATCATCACATACAGCCAAGCGACTGGCAAAACCAGCAAAAGCTGAACACCAATGATCCCGCCGATCACGCTCATCACCGCAAGCAGTCGATAATGCTGGGCGTAATATCTCAGCTCATCAATCAGCGAGCCTTGATTATTAGTGCACAGCACCAACAAGCTCATGAGCAGGCTAGGTATCGCAACGATGGCGACTGCTTGCGATAGCGGCATCAAAAATGCCAAAGCGCTGGTCGCAATCATCGGAAATCCCATGCCAGTGATTCCGTGTAAGATGGCTGCGACACCAAAAATCAGCGCTTGAAAACTTTCAGACATCGATTGTGCCTTTTGTAAATAAGTGACATTACCCAAATGGCTAATATAGCTTATTTACTCAGCCTTGACCATAAAAATAAAAACTGTTTTTATGATCAAAGCAACTTAAAATTACCATCAAATCATGGTAAAGATTGGATTACTTTTGACGAAATAGCTCGTCTAACTTTTGTTCAAAAGCATGATAATTTAAGAAATCATAAAGCTCCATGCGCGTCTGCATGGTATCGACGACCGAAGTTTGGACGCCTTCGTCTTTGAGCGTTTGATAGACATTGAGCGCCGCTTTATTCATCGCGCGAAACGCAGACAGTGGATAGAGCACCATGTCCACGCCCACATTAAACAGCTCATCGGTGGTGTATAAATCGGTTTGACCAAATTCGGTCATGTTGGCAAGCACAGGAATATCCAGCACATCGGTAAATTTGCGATACTGATTGATGTCTGTCAAGGCTTCGGCAAAAATCATATCCGCGCCTGCCTCTTGGAATGCCACCGCACGCTCAACCGCCGCATCCAAGCCTTCGACAGCCAAGGCGTCCGTACGCGCCATCACCACAAAGTCAGGATCAACTTTGGCGTCCAAAGCCGCTTTTAGGCGATCGATCATTTCTGCTGTCGAGACGATTTCTTTATTTGGGCGATGACCGCAGCGTTTTTGGGCGATTTGGTCTTCGATATGCACTGCTGCGACGCCTGCTTTTTCCATTTGTTTGATGGTGTTGGCGATATTGAACGCGCCGCCCCAACCTGTATCAATGTCCACCAAAAGCGGCGTATCTACCGCATTGGTGATGCGCGTGGCGTCAGTGAGCACATCATTTAGGCTTGTCATGCCCAAATCAGGCAGACCAAATGAAGCATTGGCGACACCGCCACCCGATAAATAAATGGCTTTATGCCCAACTTGTGTTGCCATCATGGCAGTATAAGCATTGATGGTGCCGACGATTTGTAAGGGCTTGTTGTTGGCTTTTTCGCTAGTGATGGCGTCGCGGAAACGGCGACCGGCAGAAACTTGACTCATATCATTTTCCTTATGCTATTAATCAGTTGTAATCAGATGGCTATGATAAAATGGCTTTTGTTTAACTATACCCCAATTTTTGTTGGCTGTCAGCAAATACAGTACAAATGTTCAGTAAAATTTAAAAGGGTTCCTTCTTATATTATGCAAATTATAAATAATAATTTTAAAATTTCACATAATTAACCCAAAACTTATTTACAAAACACATAATTTTGCCCATTTTCATTTACAAAAACACAACAAATAACCCATTTGCCCTAATTTGGCTCATCCACCAAAGGGGTAGGCACCTGGATGTGATGGCGCTCATACACACTTAGGATAGCACCGTGCAAAGTGGCGAGATTGGGTAGGGGATTATGCGCCAAGGTGTTGATGTACATGGGCGATGTAAACTCATGCGCCAAAGGCAGGTAGCTGATTTGGTCGGTGCGGACGGTTTTTAGGCTATCAGGCACAATGGTAAAGCCTTCGCTTGCGGCGACCATGGCGAGTGCCACTTGGATATCACGCACGCGTACATGATTTCTAGGCTGCGTCTGGGTCTGCTCAAACAGTTGTAGCAGCGGATCGGTTTCTGTCAAGCCGGCTTGGGGGTTGGGGGTTTTGTGATACAAAATCAGTGTATCGGTGGTCAGATCTGATAGGGCGATTGGTGCGGCAGCGTTTTTGGCTAAATAATGCCATTTTGGCACAGCCAACACAAACGGCTCATGACGCAAAAAAGTCTGATGAATCAAAGGGTCATGACAAACAAAACGACCAAAGCCCACATCGATCTCACCAGATTTTAAGGCGCTGACCTGCTGCTCAAAGCTCATCTCAATGACTTTGATATCAAAATCAGGGTGCGTGCCATCAATGTCTTGTCTAAGCTGAGAGATCACTTCTGGTAATAGCCCATACAATACAGACACCACCGAGCCGATGATCAGACGGTTTTGGCGACCATCACCAAAGCGTCGCGTCAGTGCCATGGCTTGCTCAAGCTCATGCAGTGGCTGCTTGATATGACGATACAAAAACTCTCCAGCATCAGTCAATGCCATCGGACGATGATGGCGCTCAAATAATTCAACTTGCAAGTTTTCTTCAAGCTGCTGAATCTGACGGCTCAAAGACGGCTGTGATAACCCCAAGACTTTGGCAGATTGGCTGACACTGCCTGTGCCTGCCAAATGCAAAAAATACCCCAATTGCCGAAATTCCATAAGTGCACCTTATTCAGCGTTGATTGATCCTATAAATCATAGCACCATTTGCTGTCATTTACCACCGCACGCACGCCGCTCATAGCGTGGGCTTTGGCGGCTGTATCTTAAAAATCAAAAACACACTTGACCAAGCACGACCGCTTTGGATGCGCCAGTGACGGCAGGAATATTGCCTGTGCGCCCTAAGATGTTTTGGCGTGCAAGCCAAGCAAATGCCATCCCCTCAACCAATGCCACATCGATGCCGAGGCTACTGGTTGGCTTGACCGACAAACTGGGCAGATGTGCTTGCAGGCGAGCCATCAGATAGGCATTTTTTGCACCGCCGCCGCACACCAGTACCACACCTGAATCAACCAAGCGAGCAATCTGCTCGGCGGCGCTGACGGCGGTCAGCTCACATAAGGTGGTCTGTACATCGACAGGGCTGTAGCGTAAATTTGGGTGGCTGTGTCCAAGCTGACCGAGCATGGCATCTAGCCATGACAGATGAAAATCCTCGCGACCTGTGCTTTTTGGGGGCGGTTTGGCAAAAAAAGGATGATCAAGCAGCAGCTCAAGCAGCGGCTCAATCACTTGTCCTTCTGCCGCCCATGTGCCATCTTTATCATAAGTAGTGCCTGTATGCCGTGCGATCCATGCGTCCATGAGCAGATTGGCAACGCCTGTATCAAAGCCTATCGGCGTGCCTTGACCGTCGTAGTCAAGTAAGGTGATGTTCGCGATACCGCCTAAGTTGAGCACCGCTTTGATGCTCTGATCATTGCCAAACATCGCCTGATGAAACGCAGGCACAAGCGGCGCACCTTGTCCGCCGACCGCCATGTCGCGGCGGCGAAAATCACTGACCACAGCAATGCCAGTATGCTCAGCCAAGACATTGGGGTCTAACAGCTGCAGGCTGAACGACCACTCTGGGCGGTGGCGCACGGTCTGCCCATGACAGCCAATGGCGCTGACTTGTTCGTCACTGATTTGGGCTTTTTCAAGCAGCTCTAGCACCACTTGCGCAGCAAAGGTGGCATAATACACGCTTGCCCAGCCATAGACATCCAGTTCACTTTGAAAGCTAAGCTGATGGGTTTGGATGAATTTGTCTGCACCATTGGGCGTGGTTAACGATAATAAAGCGTGCTGCAAATCCTCAGGAAAGGGCAGGCTATGACTGGCAACCATCTCAACCACACGCCCATCATCGCCCTCAAAAAACTGACACAGTACCGCATCCATGCCATCTAAGCTTGTACCGCTCATCATGCCAATAAAATAAGGTGCTTCATCTATGATCGTCGCGGCGTCCAAGTTTTCGCCAAAAATTTCTTCTAAAAAGTCTGCTGATACCGTCATGATTTGCCAACATTTACATCATACAAAAACTTAAGCATAACAAATTTTTAACTTTGGTGATACGAATTTTTGATAAAAGGCGTGATGCAGGATGACTTTTTGGCGATTTTTGCTATAATCAAGGCGATTTTTTGAGTTTATGATTTGAATAAAGGCGATGACCATGAGCGACTTTCTCCCCACTGACGACCAACTAGAACTTATCATGCGTGGCGTGAATGAAATTTATTCCAAAGAAGATTTGGTAAAAAAACTAGAACAAAACCGCCCATTACGCATCAAGCTTGGCATGGACCCCACCGCCCCAGATTTGCATTTTGGGCATACGGTGGTGCTCAACAAACTGCGTCATTTTCAGGACTTGGGGCATGAAGTGCTGTTTTTGATTGGCGACTACACCGCCCGCATCGGCGACCCGTCTGGCAAAAACGCCACCCGTCCGCCACTCACCGAAGCAGATGTCAAAGCCAACGCCCAAACCTATGCCGAGCAAGTCTTTAAGATTTTGGATAAAGACAAAACCAAAATCGTCTTTAACTCAGAGTGGTTTTCTAAGATGAGTGCAGGCGACATGATACAGTTGGCAAGCCAAGTTACTGTGTCTAGAATGTTAGAGCGTGATGACTTTGCCAAGCGATATGACAGCCAAACGCCGATTGCCATTCATGAGTTTTTGTATCCGCTGGTACAAGGCTACGACAGCATCGCACTAGATGCCGATGTGGAGCTTGGTGGTAATGACCAAACCTTTAACCTGCTGATGGGGCGTACGCTGCAAGGTCGCTATGGCAAAGAGCCGCAAGTGTGCATTACCATGCCGATTTTGGAAGGCTTGGACGGCGTACAAAAAATGAGCAAATCGCTGGGCAACTACATCGGCATCAATGACCCCGCTGGCGTGATGTACCAAAAAATCCTATCCATGCCCGACACGCTGATTGCTCGCTACTTTGAGCTACTTAGCTTTAAGCCGATGAGCGAAGTCAACGCCTTGCTTGATGACATGGCAAATGGGCGCAATCCCCAAGAGATTAAGCGCATCTTAGCCCTAGAACTCATTGAGCGTTTCCATGACAAAGACGCTGCCGACAACGCCCATAAGTCAGCAGGCAATCGCTTGGCGGATGGTGAGCTGCCTGTGGATTTGCCCGAAGTGAGCTTGTCTTTGAATGGTCAGGATAAATTGTTCATCACCCAAATCTTGAACCAAGCTGGCCTTGCCAAAAATTCTGCTCAGGCCAAAGACATGCTGTCTCGTGGGGCGGTCAAAGTGGACGGACAAGTGGTGGACGCAAGCTTTGCCTTAGAAGCAGGTCAAACGGTGGTGATTCAAGCAGGCAAAAAGGCGTATGCCAAAGTTTCGGTGCAATCAGCCTAAACACAGTGGAATATTGAAAAACCGTTTTTTTTGTAAAATCTGCTTTATCGGTCAAAGGAGCAGCCTAATGAAAAAACGCGTTTTACCCAACACCCCATGGAGCAACACATCCTATTGGACGCTCAAAGCCAAACCCCTTGCCATGCTGTGTGCGTCGCTCAGTCTGTTTGGGTTTGGCGAAGCCTTGCTACTCAAATCACAACTGGGCTCATCCCCTTGGACAGTATTTGCTCAGGGACTTGCTGTGCAGACAGGCTTAAATATTGGGATTTTTACCTTTATCATCAGTTGTGGCGTGTTGGCACTGTGGTTACCGCTTAAACAAAGATTTGGCTTGGGAACGGTGTTAAATATCTGTATCATCGCCCTAAGTTTGGGGCTGTTTGATGTTTGGCTGCCTGTGGTGGATGATTTGGTGTGGCAAATCCTACTGGCTGTACTGGGCGTGGTCATCGTTGGTATTGCGTCTAGCCTTTATTTGACATCGCACATGGGCGCAGGTCCGCGAGATGGCTTGATGGTGGGCTTGACGCAGCTGACAGGTCTGAAAGTGGGTGTGATTCGCACTTTTTTGGAAGGTACAGTGTGCCTGATAGGCTGGCTGCTTGGTGGCGTGGTGGGCTTGGCGACACTGCTGTTTGCCTTTGGGGTGGGGTGGGTGGTGCAGGTGTCGCTGGATGTGCTGTTTAAGATTTATCCACAAACATCCATGATTAAGTGAGGGCTTGATGAATAAAATAACCACAGGCATTTATCGCCATTATAAAGGCAATCTTTATCAGGTATTAGATGTTGCCACCCATTCAGAGACCACCGAAAAGTTAGTGGTTTATCGCGCCTTGTATGGCGAGTATGGCGTGTGGGTGCGACCTGTGGCGATGTTTTGTGAGATGGTGCAAGTGGGCGGTGTTGCCACCCCAAGATTTACACGCATTAAGGAGCTATCATGCCCCCCAAAACCCTGACCCTACCTGATGATTTTGTGCTGTCTTTAACAGGTGTACGCATTGAGCCACTCAACCTTGGCCACCATGACGACCTTGTGCAGGCATGCCAAGACGGCGCACTTTGGACACTAAACTACGCCAATGTGCCAAGCCCTGATAAGATGGCAGACTATATCATGCTTGGGCTAAATACCGCTGACCGTATCGCCTTTGCTGTCATTGATGAGCGCATAGGCAAAGCGATTGGCACGACCAGTTTTCATGATATTTTGCCTGCTTGCCTGCGCCTTGAAATCGGCTATACATGGTACGCCCAAAGCGTTTGGCGCACGCACATCAATACCACGTGCAAATTTTTATTATTACAATACGCTTTCGAACAGCTCGGCTATCGTACGGTAGGTTTGCGTGCCAGTTTGGACAATGTCCGCTCACAAACCGCCATAGAACGACTGGGTGCCAAAAAAGACGGCATCATCCGTGGTCATCGCATTTATAAAGATGGCAAAATTTCTGACACCGTCATGTACAGTATGACTGCTAATGAATGGCAAGACGCTAAACCCAACCTACTATCAAGGCTTCACCATGACTGATTTTCACATCACCGACATCATCACAGGCACAGGTAAATCCGCCGAGCGTGGGGCGTTAATTACCGCCCATTATATCGGCACTTTGGCGGATGGCACAGTTGATAGCTCACACAGTCGTGGCGCGCCGTTTGAGTGTGTCATCGGCACACCCAACCAAAATGCCAAAACCACCCCAGGAAATACCGCATGAGAGATGGCATCCCCCGTCAAAGACCAGCCTTTTAGGACGATATAGCAAGATAAAATTGCACAGACCACCGCCACCGCAGAGATTAGCGCATGTTGCATAAAGGTGTGGCTAAATGGTTGACAACAGCAAACCAAATCTGTGATACTTTGCTATATAAACCGCTACTTTGAATACTGCCAATGTCAAGCATTAGAATCTCTGAACTTGCGCGTTTGCTTGGCGTGACCAGTCAAACCATTCGCAAGTACGTCCGCCAAAATAAAATACCGCACCACCTATCCCCTAGTGGTCAATTATTCTTTACCAAAGAAGATGTTGATGCCATTGTTGGGGTCAAAGATTTACCGTCCAATAGGACGAGCGTATGGGTTCATTATGTCCGCTCAAGTTCTGGTAATCAGTCTATGATCAATAGTCAATTTGAAAAGCTTGAAGAGGCTTACGGGAAACCTGACTTTAAAATTCAAGATAGCGCCAGTGGCATGAATGAAAACCGTAAAGGATTAAATCAACTACTGGATTTGGTATTTGAAAACAAAGTCACTGATATAGCCGTTGTTCGCCAAGACAGACTGGCTCGATTTGGCATTAAATATCTTAACCGCGTGTTCTCTCAACATGGGGTACAGGTGCATGAACTTGCTCAGGTCGATGAAAAATTACTCCAAGATGAAATGATGGATGATTTTATGACCATCATCGCCAGTTTCTCAGGTCGGTTTTCTCAAATGAAATCTAGACAAGCCAAACTAGCCTTGCTTGAAAAAGCCAAAAACAGAGTAGATGCTGAATGACAACCGTGATGCGTGGCTATAATTTTGTAGCCAGTGATTACCTTGATGAAGGTGCTGTCAATAAAATCACAGCACTCATTTTGTCGTTGTCTAAAGAGATACAATGTATTCTATCTGATAAAGAACTGGTTAATAAATTACTACAAACACGCATCCGCTCAGGTGGTCATTTCAGAAATGACTTCTTAAAAATCCGACCACAACCAACTTGGACAAATGTGTACGGTAATAAAGCCAAATATTATCGCATTATCATCGAGCAAGTCCGAAGAAACCTACTGAGTTTAAAACAAAGACAGCAAATTGCTGAAATCTGTGCAAAATACAATTATGAATTTAGCCAAGACCTCAGAGATGCACTATGTGACCACAATTTATATCCAACCAACGCCACCGTCAAGAACATTTGTAAAGCCAAAGCAATGCCCGTGCAGGAAGTTGAGCTGGCGCAACTGGATTACACCACCGAAGATAAGCAAATCTCCGTAGTCGGCTTTGAAAATGGCGTTATTCATTCTAAGTTTCAGGTGAATGGTGAATGGTTGTCTATGGATGTTGGCATGCCGAGTCATGTCGCCTTTATACCTGAAGGGGTAACAAGACCTTGTTTTTACTTAAAAGATGACACATTATTAGTCAGATTTACCGTCAAGAAAACCATCCCTCTTGTTGAAACAGGCATTTGTATCGGGGTAGATTTGGGGTTGGTTAAGCCTTTTAGTGGGGCTGTACGCTTTGCCGATGCCAGTCATAGTAACGAGCTGTATTGTAGTAATGAGGCGAACCGTGTCAATCAAAAGATACAGCGATTACAAGTACATAAAGACGCCTTATTTCAAAAGAAATCACATATCGCCAAACTTCTAGTCAACAATAACTGTGAAAAGCTATTAGACAAATATCAAACCTTGGACGAGCAATACACAGCAGTTAGACACAAAATATCCAACCAAAAGGCTCATTTAGCCCGTTTGGTTGGTCGTGATGTCTTGGCTCACGCAGTCCACAATAACACTGATGTCGTTAAGCTTGAGCAATTAAGCTGGATTCGAGATAAAGAACATACCACATGGAATTTCGCCAAGACTCAACAAGCGATTGAAGAAAAAGCTGAGCTGTGTGGTGTATCTGTGGTCAAAGTGAGTGCTAAAAACACCTCACGAACCGATCCATTTACCAAGCAAGGAATTAAAGCCAATAGTAAGCGACAGCAAAAATCCAGTATCGGCACCCAAGACAGGGATTATCTAGCCAGTCTTGAGATTGCCACACGGCAAAAGAAAAAGCCAAGCTTACCACTATCAAGCATCTTAAGATGCGTTAAATCAAAACCGCCAATTCGTGAATTACCGTCACGCTATTGTGCTACTGTAGCAGCAATGCAGGTAGTAACCTTTAACGAGGTGCAAAGAGACTTCCAAAGTAATGCTAAGTATCATGAGTTACAATAGAAGTTTTAACGGTTCGGTGAACCACCACAAAACAGAATTTGACATAATTTGGCGAACCGATGAGCTGAATGACCGAGATTGTTTTTGTCTGAATCTGCCGTACTTTGGCGAAAATAAAAAGGCGATGATAAATAGCAGTGTCTGCACACATACAATAATACCTTCAGTGGCACCATCCAAAAAAATAACTCAAATACACCCCAAATCCACTGGTTATAACACCAATTGCGCCAGCGATCAAAATCAGCGCACGAAATTTATCAGTAAGCTGATAAGCAGTCGCCCCAGGTGTGATGACCATGGCAATGACCAAAATTGCACCGACTGTCTGCAAGGCAGAGACCACGCACGCACTTAGCAGGCTAAAAAAGAGCAATTTATAATATTTGGTCGATAAGCCCACCGCCTTGGCTTGAATTTCATCAAAAAACCACCAAAAAATCAAAGTCACGATCATAATAATAGTCACCTGCCACATATCTGTGTCAGCGATGCCCAAGATATTGCCAAAAATGATCTTATGTACATTGACCGCGGTAGGGTTTAGAGATGTGATCAACAGATCTGGCACAAAGTAAAAATAAATCTGATGACGGCATCCTCTGGCAGTCTGCCAATATATTTTATTATTAAAATCAACCCCTTACCAA
>NZ_MUXT01000012.1:0-5111 GCF_002014965.1 Moraxella canis | reverse complement strand
TCAAACAGCTTTGTTTGACTGGCAAATCAAGATTAAACTGAAGAGTTTGATCATGGCTCAGATTGAACGCTGGCGGCAGGCTTAACACATGCAAGTCGAACGAGGTTAGAAAGCTTGCTTTTGATACCTAGTGGCGGACGGGTGAGTAATGCTTAGGAATCTGCCTAGTAGTGGGGGATAACTTGGGGAAACTCAAGCTAATACCGCATACGACCTACGGGTGAAAGGGGGCGCAAGCTCTCGCTATTAGATGAGCCTAAGTCGGATTAGCTAGTTGGTGGGGTAAAGGCCTACCAAGGCGACGATCTGTAGCTGGTCTGAGAGGATGATCAGCCACACTGGGACTGAGACACGGCCCAGACTCCTACGGGAGGCAGCAGTGGGGAATATTGGACAATGGGCGAAAGCCTGATCCAGCCATGCCGCGTGTGTGAAGAAGGCCTTTTGGTTGTAAAGCACTTTAAGTGGGGAGGAAAAGTTAATGGTTAATACCCATTAGCCCTGACGTTACCCACAGAATAAGCACCGGCTAACTCTGTGCCAGCAGCCGCGGTAATACAGAGGGTGCAAGCGTTAATCGGAATTACTGGGCGTAAAGCGCGCGTAGGTGGTTACTTAAGTCAGATGTGAAAGCCCCGGGCTTAACCTGGGAACTGCATCTGATACTGGGTGACTAGAGTAGGTGAGAGGGGAGTAGAATTCCAGGTGTAGCGGTGAAATGCGTAGAGATCTGGAGGAATACCGATGGCGAAGGCAGCTCCCTGGCATCATACTGACACTGAGGTGCGAAAGCGTGGGTAGCAAACAGGATTAGATACCCTGGTAGTCCACGCCGTAAACGATGTCTACCAGTCGTTGGGTCTTTTAAAGACTTAGTGACGCAGTTAACGCAATAAGTAGACCGCCTGGGGAGTACGGCCGCAAGGTTAAAACTCAAATGAATTGACGGGGGCCCGCACAAGCGGTGGAGCATGTGGTTTAATTCGATGCAACGCGAAGAACCTTACCTGGTCTTGACATAGTAGGAATCCTGCAGAGATGCGGGAGTGCCTTCGGGAATCTACATACAGGTGCTGCATGGCTGTCGTCAGCTCGTGTCGTGAGATGTTGGGTTAAGTCCCGCAACGAGCGCAACCCTTTTCCTTAGTTACCAGCACCTCGGGTGGGAACTCTAAGGATACTGCCAGTGACAAACTGGAGGAAGGCGGGGACGACGTCAAGTCATCATGGCCCTTACGACCAGGGCTACACACGTGCTACAATGGTAGGTACAAAGGGTTGCTACACAGCGATGTGATGCCAATCTCAAAAAGCCTATCGTAGTCCGGATTGGAGTCTGCAACTCGACTCCATGAAGTCGGAATCGCTAGTAATCGCAGATCAGAATGCTGCGGTGAATACGTTCCCGGGCCTTGTACACACCGCCCGTCACACCATGGGAGTTGATCTCACCAGAAGTGGGTAGCCTAACGCAAGAGGGCGCTCACCACGGTGGGGTCGATGACTGGGGTGAAGTCGTAACAAGGTAGCCGTAGGGGAACCTGCGGCTGGATCACCTCCTTAACGAAGTTATCTGATTGGCAAGAATTCACAACAAGTTGTTCTTTGGTAAGATGTTTAAAACGGGTCTATAGCTCAGTTGGTTAGAGCACCGTGTTGATAACGCGGGGGTCATAAGTTCAAGTCTTATTAGACCCACCATTTTGGGGCCATAGCTCAGTTGGTAGAGCGCCTGCCTTGCACGCAGGAGGTCAGGAGTTCGACTCTCCTTGGCTCCACCACTAAACATCAAAGCATACATAAGCAATTTAAATAAGATTTCTTATTTATGCTTTTATTTTATAAACTGACGAAGTTTATAACATTATTTAACAACATAGTATGAGTCTGGGTTAATTATTATCCAACGTAATAATTAACCAGGGTGATTGTACCCAATACAATCACCCAAAGTAAAGAGAACTGAATCAAGCGTAAACATAGGTAAATCGTTACACATTACCCATAAGACCCCTTGGGGTTGTATGGTCAAGTAATGAAGTGCACATGGTGGATGCCTTGGCAGTCAGAGGCGATGAAAGACGTGATAGCCTGCGATAAGCGTCGGTGAGGTGGCAATATCCTGTGACCCGGCGATTTCTGAATGGGGAAACCCACCTAAGATAACTTAGGTATCATAATTTATTTTATGAGGCGAACCGGGAGAAGTGAAACATCTCAGTACCCCGAGGAAAAGACATCAATAGAGATTCCCCAAGTAGCGGCGAGCGAACGGGGAGGAGCCGATCAATTTTACAGTAGCAAAATGGCGTGGGAAAGCCAACCGTAGTAGGTGATAGTCCTGTATGCGAAACTGTTTAAGCGACATATTAAGTAGGGCGGAACACGAGAAATTCTGTCTGAAGATGGGGGGACCATCCTCCAAGGCTAAATACTCCTGACTGACCGATAGTGAACCAGTACCGTGAGGGAAAGGCGAAAAGAACCCCTGTTAGGGGAGTGAAATAGAACCTGAAACCGTGTGCATACAAGCAGTCGGAGCGGAGTTATTCCGTGACGGCGTACCTTTTGTATAATGGGTCAGCGACTTATATTCTGTAGCAAGGTTAACCATCTAGGGGAGCCGTAGGGAAACCGAGTCTTAATAGGGCGCATAGTTGCAGGGTATAGACCCGAAACCGAGTGATCTATCCATGAGCAGGTTGAAAGTGCCGTAACAGGCACCGGAGGACCGAACCCACTGTCGTTGAAAAGCCAGGGGATGACTTGTGGATAGGGGTGAAAGGCTAATCAAACTCGGTGATAGCTGGTTCTCCCCGAAAGCTATTTAGGTAGCGCCTCGGACGAACACCATTGGGGGTAGAGCACTGTTTCGGCTAGGGGGTCATCCCGACTTACCAAACCGATGCAAACTCCGAATACCGATGAGTGATATCCGGGAGACAGACGGCGGGTGCTAACGTCCGTCGTCAAGAGGGAAACAACCCAGACCGCCAGCTAAGGCCCCAAATTCCTAGTTAAGTGGGAAACGATGTGGGAAGGCACAGACAGCTAGGATGTTGGCTTAGAAGCAGCCATCATTTAAAGAAAGCGTAATAGCTCACTAGTCGAGTCGGCCTGCGCGGAAGATGTAACGGGGCTCAAACTAGGAGCCGAAGCTGCGGATTTAATTGTTTCAATTAAGTGGTAGGGGAGCGTTGTGTAAGCCTGTGAAGGTGCACTGTAAGGTGTGCTGGAGGTATCACAAGAGCGAATGCTGACGTGAGTAACGACAAAACGGGTGAAAAGCCCGTTCGCCGGAAGACCAAGGGTTCCAGTCCAACGTTAATCGGGGCTGGGTGAGTCGACCCCTAAGGCGAGGCCGAAAGGCGTAGTCGATGGGAAATCGGTTAATATTCCGATACTTGTTTATGATGCGATGGAGGGACGGAGAAGGTTATGCCAGCCTGGCGATGGTTGTCCAGGTGGAAGGATGTAGTTAGACTGAGTAGGCAAATCCGCTCGGTTATTAATGAGATCTGATAGCAAGCTGATTGATCAGCGAAGTGGCAAATACCATGCTTCCAGGAAAAGCTTCTAAGCATAGTCATAAATGAATCGTACCCGAAACCGACACAGGTGGTCAGGTAGAGAATACCAAGGCGCTTGAGAGAACTCTGCTGAAGGAACTAGGCAAAATGGTACCGTAACTTCGGGAGAAGGTACGCTCCTGTTTGTGAAATCCTCGCGATGTAAGCGAATGGGAGTCGCAGATACCAGGCTGCTGCAACTGTTTATTAAAAACACAGCACTCTGCAAACACGAAAGTGGACGTATAGGGTGTGATGCCTGCCCGGTGCTGGAAGGTTAATTGATGGGGTTAGCGTATGCGAAGCTCTTGATCGAAGCCCCAGTAAACGGCGGCCGTAACTATAACGGTCCTAAGGTAGCGAAATTCCTTGTCGGGTAAGTTCCGACCTGCACGAATGGCATAATGATGGCAGCGCTGTCTCCAGCAGAGACTCAGTGAAATCGAAATCGCAGTGAAGATGCTGTGTACCCGCGGCTAGACGGAAAGACCCCGTGAACCTTTACTACAGCTTTACATTGAACTTTGACCTAACTTGTGTAGGATAGGTGGGAGGCTTTGAAGTGGCGACGCCAGTTGCCATGGAGCCATCCTTGAAATACCACCCTGGTTATGTTGGGGTTCTAACTTGAGATTAACAGATCTAAGGACAATGTATGGTGGGTAGTTTGACTGGGGCGGTCTCCTCCTAAAGAGTAACGGAGGAGTACGAAGGTGCGCTCAGAACGGTCGGAAATCGTTCAAAGAGTATAAAGGCAAAAGCGCGCTTAACTGCGAGACCCACAAGTCGAGCAGGTACGAAAGTAGGTCTTAGTGATCCGGTGGTTCTGTATGGAAGGGCCATCGCTCAACGGATAAAAGGTACTCTGGGGATAACAGGCTGATACCGCCCAAGAGTTCATATCGACGGCGGTGTTTGGCACCTCGATGTCGGCTCATCTCATCCTGGGGCTGAAGCAGGTCCCAAGGGTATGGCTGTTCGCCATTTAAAGAGGTACGCGAGCTGGGTTTAGAACGTCGTGAGACAGTTCGGTCCCTATCTACCGTGGGCGTTGGAAATTTGAGAGGATCTGCTCCTAGTACGAGAGGACCAGAGTGGACGAACCTCTGGTGTTCCGGTTGTTTCGCCAGAAGCATTGCCGGGTAGCTACGTTCGGATGGGATAACCGCTGAAAGCATCTAAGCGGGAAGCCCACCTCAAGATGAGATTTCCCTAAAGAGCCGTTGTAGACGACGACGTTGATAGGTTGGGTGTGGAAGCACAGCGATGTGTGTAGCTAACCAATACTAATTGCTCGTTTGGCTTGACCATACAACACCCAAGTGGTTTGTATGTGATAACGATAAACCTTAATCTTGATTTAGTAAAAATATATAACAGACTCATCCTAAGTTGTTAATCCTTTTACGCTGACGACAATAGCAAGATGGAACCACCTGATCCCTTCCCGAACTCAGAAGTGAAACGTCTTAGCGCCGATGGTAGTGTGGTTCGCCCATGTGAGAGTAGGTCATCGTCAGCACCCTTATTCAATCCCCCCCC
>NZ_MUXT01000011.1 GCF_002014965.1 Moraxella canis | reverse complement strand
TGTTTGGGGGGGGTTTAAAGTTGTTTTTACCTTGAATCGAAGTGTGGTACAATAGTTCAATTTTCAAATTGTTATAAAATCGATCATTCATGTCAGTACAGTTACCGCCTTATCGACCTATTAAAAAACGTAGCGGCATCGCAGTGATGACTGCTGCTATACATGCGTTATTAATGCGTGAGCTGCAAACACGTTTTGGGGGCTATCGTTTGGGGTATCTGTGGGCGCCATTGGAGGTTTTGGCGCAAGTAATGATATTCCTGATTATTTTTGGCGCAATTATGGAGCGGGTACTCCCAGGAATAGACTATAAGCTTTTTTTAGTTGCTGGCATTATTCCTTTTTTTATGATGCAGCGTATTGCACTAAGATCTCTTGGGGCAGTTGAAGCTAATCAAGGCTTGTTAATGTATCGCGCTGTACGTCACATAGATATTATTCTTGCCCGCTCATTTTTAGAACTTGTCATCTACTTTTTTACTTTTATTATTCTTCTGCTAGGTCTGACTTTTTTTGGGGTGACTTTTAGTCTTGCTCATCTGCACATAGTGTTGATTGGTTGGGTTGGCATGTTCTTTTTTAGCTTGGGGCTGGCGCTGATTTTAATGATCATTGGGCATTACGGTGGTGAAATCAGTAAGATTATCAGTATTTTATTTACCATGCTTTATTTTGCATCAGGTGTTATCTATTCGGTGCACATGATTCCAGAGCCCTACATGAGTTATTTGATGTATAATCCTTTTATCCATAATTTGGAAATGATGCGCCATGCTTTGTCGCCTACATACCCGATATATCATGTTAGCTTTGGATATTTTGCCTCATGGACGATCTGTGTGATGTTTTTGGGGTTGCTGCTATATAAAGCCTTTGAGCGCGATTTGATTCGCACTAAATAATTACTTACTATGATACAAGTTAAAAATATTACCAAGTCTTTTATGACAAAACAGGGTCGCCATTACCTGTTTAAGGATCTTAACTTTACTATCGAAGATAAGCAGTCGGTGGGTTTGCTTGGGCGTAATGGCGCGGGCAAATCAACTTTATTGCGGATTATCTGTGGGCTTGATGAGCCTGACAGTGGTGAAGTCATAACTAACTCAACGATCTCATGGCCGGTGGGTGTGGGCGGTGGTTTTCAAGGCAGTTTGACAGGTCGGCAGAATGTTCGTTTTGTTTGCCGATTATACTCAAGTGGCAATTATATCGATGAAAAGATCCGCTTTGTTGAAGAATTTGCCGATATTGGAAAATATTTTGACATGCCTGTTAAAAGTTATTCTTCGGGCATGCGCTCTAGACTGACTTTTGGATTGTCTTTGGCGTTTGATTTTGACTATTATATGCTGGATGAGGTTAGTGCAGTAGGCGATGCCGCGTTTCGCAAACGCAGCGAGGAAGTGCTGCAAGCTCGCCGTGAGCAATCTGGTTTTTTGGTGGTGTCACATAATTTGGGCGATATTGAGCGGAACTGTGATTTGGCGATTGTGCTGATGGATCAAACCGCACATGTATTTGAAAATGTAAAAGAAGCGATCGAGGTATATAACAAGCATGTCCATCAAGCTAAGAAATAAACGCATCAATCAATGGTTGTTTGTCATTGTAGTGATTGCGCCTTGGATTGCGATCATTTGCTATTTGCTATTATTTGCTGCACCGCGTTATGTCAGCACTTCAAGTGTTGTGGTGAAACAAGTAAGCGAGCAAGGGGTTTCGGCAACGGGTATTTCAGCTTTATTAGGCGTTAATAACACAAATCGTGATGATGCGGTCTATCTGACAGAATATATCTTATCTACCGATCTGATCAAACGGCTTGATGAGCGCTTTGATTTTCGTAATAACTATTATATCAATGGCCGCGACTTTGTCAGTGAGATTGATCAAGAAGCTTCTCAAGAAGAGCTCGTTAAATATTATAAAAAACGTGTTTCGGTGTCTTTAGATGACGTAAGCTCAGTACTTACCGTATCAACCGAAGGGTTCACGCCTGAATTTGCTCTTGAGTTGAACCAAGCGATCTTAAATGAGTCAGAGATTTTTGTTAATGATATTTCCAAAAAAGTCGCCAGTGAGCAGCTTGCTTTTGTGACGACTCAGGTGGCGGATGCGGAAAATCGCTTGAATGAAGCTAAGCAAACACTGCTTGATTACCAAAATACCAATGAAATCTTTGACCCTCAAACCAATGCTCAAATCGTCAATCAGGTCATCGCAACTTTGCAAGGTCAGTTAAGTAGCTTGCGCACAGAAGAGCGTCAGCTGCTAAGCTATCTGAATCCTGAGGCGCCGCAAGTGGTAAGCTTGCGCAGCCAAATTGCGTCAGTAGAAAAACAAATTCGTGAAGAGCAAGCCAAATTAACATCGCCGCGTAACAGTCGATTGAATACACAGACGGCGCAATTTGAATCTATCAAAGCGGATGTTGAATTTGCAAATGAGCTTTATAAACTGGCTTTAACATCGCTTGAAAGCGCGCGTATCGAAGCAATCCGTAAGATGAAAAACTTGGTTGTCATCTCATCGCCGCATGCTGCCGAAGATGCTCGATATCCTCGTTATGCTTATGTCATTGGTACGTCGTTAGCGCTTTTACTGATTTTATATGGTTTTATAGTATTGATTTTGGCAATTATTCGTGACCATTCAAAATAGGATGAGATTATGTTAAAAAAAACCTTAGTTCTTTCAATGGTTGCGACGCTATCTGTTGGCGCAGCATCAGCCAATAGCCCGTCTAATAATAATGGTCGTTTGGCGGTACTGGCCGCCACTGGGCAAGTGCCTGCCGAGGCAACAGCAGCAGAAGCGGTCGCTGCTGCCAGTCTTGGTAGTAGTGCGGTGATCAACAATTCTAGTGCATATCAAGAAATTGTAGATGCCAATATCAATCAGCCTAAGATCTTTGGCGCGCAACTGTTTCGAGGGGCATTTTCGACAACCTCTGGGTCTACTTTTAATGACAGTTATGTGATCAACCCTGGCGATAATGTGCAGGTGAGAATGTGGGGCGCATATCAATATGCAGCAACAATGACAGTCGACCCGCAGGGTAATATTTTCTTGCCAAATGTGGGTCCTGTACGCGTGGCAGGTATTCAAAACGGTCAATTGCAATCAGTTGTACAAACGGCAATCTCTAGAATTTATCGCTCAAATGTCGGTGTCTACGCCTCTCTTGAGCAAGCGCAGCCTGTCAAAGTTTTTGTCACGGGTTTTGTGAATCAGCCGGGATATTATGGTGGTCTTGCGGCGGATTCGGTGCTGAGTTATCTTGATCGAGCAGGCGGCGTCGATCCTGAGCGCGGCAGTTATATTGATATTCAAATTCGCCGTAATGGTCAAGTGGTGCAGCAAGTGAATCTGTATGATTTTTTAATCGCGGGTCGTTTGCAGCCTTTTGCTTTTCGAGATGGTGATGTCATTACCGTTGCACCACAAAAGCGGACATTTAGCATCTCAGGTCGTGTACAAAACGAGTACATTTTTGAATACAATGTGAACAATCTTACCGTCGCTGATGTATTGTCTGTGGCAAATCCGCTGGCTGATGCAACAAACATCAGCATCACTCGAGCAGCAGGTCGTGCACAGACGGCAGAATATTATCCGCTGTCTGAAGCTGATCGGGTGCCTGTGAATCACGGCGATACTTTGGTGGTAACTTCAGATCGTTATGCGGGTACAATCGCTGTACAGGTAACGGGAGCGCACCGAGGAAATGGCGCAGTCATTTTGCCTCATGGCGCTCGCCTCAAAGATGTCATCGCGCAGCTAGAGCCATCAAGTTTGGCAAATGTACAAAATTTATCCATCTACCGCAAATCGGTTGCCGAGCAGCAAAAGCAGGCGATCAATCAAGCGTTGAATCGCTTGGAGGAAATGACTTTAGCGACGCAATCGGTGACTCGAGAAGAGGCTCAGCTACGTGCTGAAGATGCGAAACTTGTGGAGCAGTTCATTGCTAAGGCGCGGCGTATTGAGCCCACAGGGCGAGTTGTTGTTGTGCCAAACTCGTGGCAAGATATCATTCTTCAGCAAGGGGATGTTATTCACATTCCTGAGCAAACCTCCATCATCACAGTCAATGGTCAAGTACGCGCCCAAGGTGCTTTGACCTTTGATCCAAGCCTGACCGTTGCGGATTATATCGCTAAATCAGGCGGAATGGATGATAGCGCCGATCCGAAAAATATTTTGGTCATGCAACAAAATGGCGAAACCAAAGTGGTGAATTTGGCATACCGCGTGCAGGAAGGTGATGAGATCATGGTCTTGCCGAAAGTGAAGACCCGTCGTGTGGAAATCGCCCGCGGCATCTCGCAGATTTTTTATCAAATTGCCGTGGCAGCAGGCGTTATCGCCGCCTTATAAGACTGGAAGTTAGGTGTCAGATGCGCGCACGGCCCCAAGTGTTTTTTACTTCTCAGGCGATTATTAACAATAATCGCCTGCTTTCGGCTGCTTTGGATGCGCCCATCCAAGTTTTGGGATGGCAGCATCACTTAAATAAACATCAAGCCTTTGATCACCAAGCAATATTAGCTTGGGGGCTAAGACCATCTGCTCAAAAAGCAGAGCGTTTGTCAAAACGGCTAAACTTGCCTCTTTGGCGAGCTGAAGATGGGTTTTTGCGTTCGCTAGATGGCGGTACAAAGAGTCGATATGCTGCCAGTTTTGTTTTGGATGATTTGGGCATTTATTTTGATCTAACTCGTCCCAATCGCTTGCAAAGCTTGATTTATCATACTGTTCAAGACTGGAATGAAGTTAAACAAGCTTACGCTGATGCGCTGATTGATAAGCTGATTAACCATAAATTGTCCAAATATAATGCCTCTAGTACCGCACCAAACCTGTCTTTGCTTGCTAAAAATAACAAGCCCCATGTGATCATTGTTGATCAAGTGGTGGGTGATGCGTCCGTCACAGGGGCGGGTGCTGACGCCCAAAGTTTTTTTGCGATGTATGATGCGGCTCGCCGTATATATCCAGAAGCTAATATTTGGATTAAGGCACATCCTGCCGGCCAAGGATATTTTGGTACACAACACCGTGACGCCTTGGTAATTGGCGAATCTTGCAATCCCATTGCGCTGCTTGAACAGGCGGAGGCAGTCTTCACTGTCAGTAGCCACATGGGTTTTGAGGCGCTAATGCTTGGCAAAACTGTCCACTGTTTTGGCGTCAATTGGTATTCAGGATTTGGTCTGACGATAGATGATTTTATCAAAGACTCTAAGCTTTATCGTCAAGTACAAGCCCAATATCTTGGCCATCCATGTCCAAATGTCGCACAGCTGTTTTATGCCAGTTATATTGAATACAGTTACTATGCCGATCCTGCTACTGGCAAGTGCTCGGATATTGAGACGGTCATGGACTATTTGATCACCAATCGACATTGGCAAGATCGGCTGGCAGGTGATTTACTTGCTTATGATTTTAGCCGCTGGAAAGTGTCATTTGTCAAGGGCTTTGTTAAATTTCCGCAGACCGACTTGGTATTCAAATCAAAAACCAAAATGCGATTATTTTATACCGATCGTTATAATGCTTGGCGTGCCCAGCAAGATGACAAAAAATCTCTTAGAGCATTGCCCGATCATCAGCGCTACTTGGTTTGGGGTTTGGCTGCCAAACAATCCCTTGCTCAAAAAATTTTAGATTACCAAGATCGTGCTTGCGCCGATATTTTGTGTATGGAAGATGGATTTATTCGATCTAATGGACTTGGCGCAACATTGATCGAGCCGCTATCAGTTGTCATTGATGATTTGGGTATCTACTTTGACGCTACTTGCCACTCTCGCCTTGAAACTATTTTAAAAACTATTCATTTGGATGACAAACAGAGGCAGCGAGCACAAAGACTGCATCAATTGTTACTTAGCCATCAAGTCAGCAAATATAATGTTGGCAATAAAAATCACACCTTGCTTGAGCGTATTGATGAGCTTAAAGCAACTAAGCCTCAGGCTAAAGTTCACTTGGTGGTTGGTCAAGTAGAAGATGATGCCTCGGTACAAAACTGTGCAAGCCTAATCAAAAAAAATGGAGAACTTCTTAACAAAGTTCGGCAACAATTTCCCCAAGACATCATTATTTATAAGCCTCATCCAGATGTTGAGGCAGGGCTTAGACACGGAAAACTTGATGATAAAACACAGCAGCTGGCTGATGTAATCGCTCATGATGCCGCCATGCCGATGTGTCTAGAGCTTTGTGATGTCGTGCACACGATCAGCTCTTTGACAGGATTTGAGGCATTATTGCGCGGCTTGGATGTGGTGTGCTATGGTATGCCATTTTATGCAGGATTTGGGCTGACCCAAGATGTGATCGAGCCTGATAACACTCCAAAACAAGCAGCACTGACTCGGCGGTCGCGTAATCAGCCGCTGACTTTAGAGGCATTGATATACGGCGTTTTGATTGATTACCCAATTTATCATTTGCCAAATCAATATGGACTTGCGCAGTGCGAGCAGGTGATTGAATATATTTATCAGCACTCGGCAAATGCCAAGCCGCCCTCTGTGATTCATCGTGTGAAGCGCATGACTAAAACTCGACTGATGCAGCTGCGCAAGTTTACGATTCGATAAAACATCTTACAAAAAATCATGTTAAAATAGCGAGTTATTTTAAATCATCCCTCTTAACTTGCTGTGCCGAGTCTTTATGTCTGCATCCATGAAACGACTGTTAAAACATCGTAATATCTTGCTTTTACAAGGTAAGATGGGTACGTTTTTTTGTCGTTTTGCCAGCTTTTTGATGGATGGAGGGCGCACAGTCCACAAAATCAATTTCAATGCTGGTGATGCGTTTTTTTATTGCCACAAAGATATGATGACCAATTATCGGGGGCAGCTGCATGAGTTTGATGACTTTCTCAAGGCAGTAATTGCTCAGTATGACATTGATGCGGTGGTGTGCTTTAATGATTGTCGCCCTTATCACATGATCGCCAAAGATGTGTGTGCGTTGTTGAGTGTGTCATTTTTTGTTTTTGAAGAAGGCTATTTGCGCCCTGATTATATCACGCTAGAAGAGCATGGTATTAACGGCTATTCTCGTCTGAATCCTGCCATGATAGACAGTTTTGATAAAGCCAATGACCGTCCGAAATATACGGCTAATCGTTTTTGGCGACTGTGCGTGGCAAGCATTGTCTATTATCTTGTGGTTTTTTTGGGTGGTAAAAAGTATCCTTACTATTCTCATTATCGGGGCTTATCCATATCTCAGGAGATGATCTCGTGGATGCGAGCGCCGATCCGTAAAGCCATGCGTTATCTGCCAGACAGGCTTTTGCAACAGCGTCTTATCAAGCATTCAAGTCAGCAGTATTTTTTGGTGAGCTTGCAAGTTCATAACGATTCACAAATCACGCATCATAGTGATTATCAGGATGTGACTGAATTTATCGAAATTGTGCTTAAATCATTCGCAGTGCACGCCCCTAAACATACACAGATTTTATTTAAACATCATCCACTCGATCGTGGACATCGAGACTATAAAGCGTTTATTCAAGCGCTGTCCGATCGCTACCAAATCCAAGGCCGTGCACACTACGGCTGTGACATGCACCTGCCCAGCTTGATTCGTCATAGTATTGGCATGATCACTGTTAATAGTACCACCGGTCTTCAGTCTATCTACCACAAAAAACCTACCAAGGTGATGGGTCGGGCGTTGTATGATATTGATGGTTTGACCGATCAAAAACCATTGGATGAATTTTGGACAGATCCAGTTGCCCCTGATCATGAATTTTATCTAAAATTTCGTGAATACCTGATTGAGCAAACGCAGCTCAATGGCTCGTTTTATGGCGCCTCTCCTTGGGCACTACCTTATATTCATCCCCAAGAAGTGGGCGTACCTCCTGAAAAAGACAGCTGATCTGTTTAGCGTATTTTGAGCGCTTAAATTTGTCTCTGCCTATCAGTGAAAGGCGCTCAAAACAACCGCATCAGCCCAATAAATCCATACTCCTTTTTCGTAAAATATCTGCTTACCGAATAAGCTCTTAAAAGGGTGCGTAATCTTGAATCCTGGTGATCTTAAGCTGCCGATTTCCCATAAAAACTGTGAAATTGATGGCGAAACACTGTCAGATAAGGTAAAATATTCTGTTATCTTATTTTTATTTTCTTTTGATAAGCGCTTTATATGACTGCAAAAAAACCAACCGATATCTCTCATATTCGTAATTTTTCTATCATTGCTCATATTGATCATGGTAAGAGCACTTTAGCTGACCGCTTTATTCAAGTTTGCGGTGGTCTGTCAGATCGTGAGATGCAAGCCCAGGTGCTAGATAGCATGGATATCGAGCGCGAACGTGGAATTACGATCAAAGCGCAGTCGGTGACTTTGTATTACAATCATCCTAACGGCGAAACGTATCAACTTAATTTTATTGATACGCCTGGTCACGTAGATTTTAGTTATGAAGTCTCTCGATCATTGGCAGCTTGCGAAGGGGCGCTGCTTGTGGTCGATGCTGCTCAAGGGGTTGAAGCTCAAAGTGTGGCTAACTGCTACACCGCCGTGGAGCAAGGGCTGGAAGTATTGCCAGTTTTAAACAAGATTGATCTGCCCCAGGTTGAGCCTGAGCGCGTCATTGAAGAGATCGAGGATATCATCGGCATTGAGGCTGTCGAAGCGCCAAGAGTGTCTGCTAAGACGGGCGTAGGCATCGAGGAATTGTTAACAACCTTGTGCAATACCATCCCTGCGCCGACAGGAGATCGCGAGGCGCCGCTTCAGGCTTTGATCATTGATTCTTGGTTTGATAATTATTTGGGTGTAGTATCACTAGTGCGCGTCCGCGAAGGTCAGGTCGCCAAAGGGGATAAAATCTTCATTAAATCGACTGGTGAGACACACATTGTTACCTCGGTTGGGGTTTTTACCCCAAAATCCCTAGAAACAGATGTGCTGTACGCAGGCGAAGTGGGTTTTGTGATTGCAGGGATTAAGGACATCCAAGGCGCTCCTGTGGGTGATACCATTACGCACGCCAAAACGCCAGATGTAGAAAATATTCCAGGGTTTCAAAAAGTCACACCTCAAGTCTATGCAGGGATGTTTCCGATTGATTCTAGCGATTTTGAAAAATTCCGTGAAGCCCTGCAAAAGCTTCAAATTAATGATGCGGCGCTATTTTTTGAGCCTGATACTTCTGAGGCACTGGGATTTGGTTTTCGCTGTGGATTTTTGGGCATGTTGCACATGGAGATCATCCAAGAGCGACTTGAGCGCGAATATGATCTTGACCTAATTACCACAGCGCCATCGGTGATTTACGAAATCGTCAAGAAAAATGGCGATATCATTTATGTGGATAACCCATCCAAACTGCCTGATACAGGAGTGATTGCTGAGTTTCGTGAGCCGATTGCTCGCTGCCATATTTTGGTGCCTCAAGAGTATTTGGGTAATGTGATCACTTTGGCGATTGAGCGTCGAGGCGTCCAAGTGGATATGAAGTTCATGGCGCGTCAAGTGCAGGTGATCTTTGATATTCCGATGGGTGAAGTTGTCATGGACTTTTTTGATAAGCTAAAATCTGCCAGTCGCGGATTTGCGTCGCTGGATTATGGCTTTGAGCGCTATGAAGCTGATAAATTGGTGCGTGTTGATGTGCTGATTAATGGTGAGAAAGTCGATGCGCTAGCGATGATTTGCCATCAAGAACACGCCCGCCGCCGCGGCAATCAGTTGGTCGAAAAAATGAAAGAGCTGATTCCTCGTCAAATGTTTGATGTGGCGATTCAGGCGGCGATCGGCAGCCAAATCATTGCCAGAAGTACGGTTAAAGCCATGCGTAAGGATGTTTTGGCGAAATGCTATGGCGGTGATGTCAGCCGTAAGAAAAAATTGCTTGAAAAACAAAAAGCAGGTAAAAAACGCATGAAGCAGGTCGGCAGTGTCGAAATTCCACAAGAAGCATTCTTGGCTGTTTTGAAAGTTGACAGTTAAGTATTTGATCGTGTATCGCTGCATAAAGCTTGGCACAGTTGCCGTAGGAGAGTTTGGTGAATTTTGACATTAATTTAATTATCGTACCGATAACTTTGGCGTTTTTGGTGATTTGGCTGGTGGATAAGCTTGCCCTAAAACAACATCTTGCCGTCAAGCAGCATGCCAAAGCAGTCAAATTTGCCGAAACTCAATTTTCAATGCATCAGCAAAGGCTTGAGTCGGCTTTGGCAAGTCATGGCATGCGTGCCGATGCCCAAAGTTATACGCCTGACGCTCACGCCCCAAGCGATGTGCAAGCAGCTTATCAGGATTTTCAGGCAAGTCGTGTGAAGCTTGCCACCTTACAAGGCAATCCTGCCAGCGAAACAAAAGTGGTGCGCTGGGCTTATGAGTTTTTGCCGGTTTTATTGGCGATTGTGATTGTGCGTGCATTTATTGTTGAGCCGTTTAATATCCCATCGTCTTCTATGGTGCCGACACTATATACTGGAGATTTTATTGCGGTGAATAAATCGGCGTATGGACTGCGCTTGCCAATAACACACACCAAGATTTTGGATACTGGCAGCCCTGAGCGTGGCGATGTCGCTGTTTTTCGTTATCCTGTGAATGATAATATTTATTTTATCAAACGCGTGATCGGCTTGCCTGGCGATGTCGTGAGTTTTGATCGTGGGATGTTGTCGATTAATGGTGAAAAAGTAGGAAGTGCAGCCGCAAATTATCAAATGCCAAGTGCGTTATTGGATAAAATGATGCCTAATATGATTCATGGTCAACTGCTCAGCGATGCAGACCGAGCAAACTGGGGGCGTCAAGAAGAGCATTTGGCGCGTTATCAAACTGAAAATTTGGGCGGTCATACTTATACGGTCCGATATTTGGCTGATATGAATTCGTCAGCACAGGCACCATTTTTGATGGCGCATTCTAAAGAATTGGCTGCTTCTGGCGGCGAGCGTTGGTCGATTGAGGTGCCCAAAGGGCAGTACTTTGTGATGGGTGATAATCGCGATCGTAGCGATGATGGGCGTTTTTGGGGCTTTGTGCCAGAATCCAATCTGTCGGGCAAGGCAACTTATATTTGGATGCATAAAGAGCCAGGGTTTAAGTTACCAAGTTTTGAGCGTAATGGTGCCATTGATTAAATTGTCCGGAATTGACTGTGAATAACAAAACCTCAAAAATCACCAAAGCACCAAAATCAGCTACTAAGACGCCTGATCAGCTGCCATACTTTACCGACTTTGAGCAAGGATTGCCCGTGCTTTGCGCTAAGCTTGGATATCAGTTTGTGGATAGCTCGCTGCCACGCCGCGCCTTGACCCACCGCTCATATGATCCCAAACAAAGCTATGAGCGACTGGAGTTTTTGGGGGATGCGCTTTTGAGTTTGATTATTGCAAAAGCATTATTTACACAGTATCCTGAGCATGACGAAGGCAAACTGACGCGGATGCGGGCGACTTTGGTGCGCCAAGAAACGCTCGTTCAAATCGCTGATCGCCTTGAGCTGTCGCGGCACTTGATTTTGGGCGTTGGTGAGCGTAAAGGCGGCGGTCGCCACCGGGCATCAATTTTGGCGGATGCAGTCGAGGCACTCATTGCTGCTGTGTATTTGGATAATTTAAAAAGCGATGGTGAAGATGTCGTCAATCGCATGGTGATGGATTGGTATAAAGATCTGATTACAGAAGTGGGTCAAGAGCAGGTGCTCAAAGATGCCAAATCCCGCCTACAAGAGCTACTTCAGGGCAATCGCTTACCATTACCAACCTATGAACTTATCCAGACCTTAGGCAGTGCACCCAATCAAGTCTTTGTGGTGCAATGTCGCTGCGCCGTGGCAGGCATAAGTCCGATCACAGAAACGGGCGCCAGCCGCCGCATTGCTGAACAAAAATGCGCTGAAAGAATGATTAATCAATTAAATAAATTATCACTTAACAATTAAATTTGCTTTAAGCAGGTTGATTGAAAAGTAACTATAAGGAAAAATATGTCTGACGATACTAAAACTCACAACAATGAAGACACCATCTCGGCGTTTTTTGAAGGTCAATCAACGCCGAAAAATGAGTCTTTTAAGGCGGGTTTTGTCGCGATTGTTGGGCGTCCCAATGTCGGCAAATCGACGCTCATGAACCATCTGCTTGGACAAAAGCTGTCCATTACTTCTAGAAAGCCGCAGACAACCCGTCATCGCATTCATGGCATCTTAACCGATGAAGACATGCAGATCGTGTTTGTTGACACCCCAGGCATTCACAGTAAAGAAGTGCGCGCCATCAATGAGCGGATGAATAAAGCAGCAATCTCTGCGCTGTCAGATGTGGATGTGGTGCTGTTCGTGGTCGATGGGCTTCAATGGCGAGAAGATGATCTTTTGACGCTTGAGAAATTGTCATCGACCAATTTGCCCGTTATTTTGGTAATTAATAAGGCAGACACGATCAAAGATAAAGCCCAGCTACTGCCCGTGATCGAAAGCTTCAGTGAAAGTTTTGACTTTGCAGATATTATCCCTGTTTCTGCACTCCGCCGCCATAATCTTGATCGCTTGCAGTCTGTCATTGGTGAATATCTGCCGGTCAGACCTGCAATTTTTGATGCTGAGCAAATCACTGACCGTTCAGAGCGTTTTTTGGCATCGGAGATCATCCGCGAAAAAATCATGCGTGCTTCAGGTGATGAAGTGCCTTATGATTTGACCGTGCAGATTGATACTTTTAAGGATGAGCCTGCGCACCGTGATCCAGAAACAGGCAAATGGCGTAAGGCGGTCACATTCATTGATGCCACGATTTTTGTAGAAAGAGCGGGTCAAAAGTCGATCGTTATTGGAGATAAAGGCGCTCGCATCAAACAGGTGGGTATTGACGCTCGTAAAGATATGGAAGTACTGTTTGATCGCAAGATCATGCTCACTCTTTGGGTAAAAGTGAAGCGTGGCTGGAGTGATGATGAGCGCGCGCTGAACAGTTTGGGCTATTAAGCCAAACATTTTGAGACAGATTTATGCGTGCCACTGCGCTTAATGGTTATTTGCTTCATCAGCGTCCCTATCAAGAAAAGCGAGCGATTTATCAATTTTTTTCATATGAGCAGGGGGTGGTGCATGGTGTTGGCGCGCGTGGTATGCCTTTATTTGCGCCGATTTGGCTGATGTCAAGTGGCACAAAATCACTAAAAAGTTTCAGTCAAATCAGCTTGGGATTTTCAGGTGAATTTGCGCAGCAGCTAAAAACGCAGTCAAGTGAAGACACTTGGAGTCAGACCAGTTACGGCTTGACCACGGGGCGAGTCCAGTATGCGCTTTTATATATGAATGAAGTGCTTTATAAGCTGCTTGCTACCGAAAGCCCTTGTCCTGAGCTGTGGCAAGTGTATCATGCCAATACTGCCAAACTTCACGCACTTGATCGGCTGTCACTATCACCGGCAGATGAGATGCAAGCCATGAAGCTTTACTTACGAAGCTTTGAAAGGGCGCTATTTTCAGAGCTTGGGGTGGGGATGGATTTTTATGTTGATGGGCATGGGGCACCGATCAATGCTGATGCCATTTATTACTATATCCCTCAAATGGGCTTTGTTTTGGATCACATTGCACTGACTCAGACCGATCGCCAGATTAAGGTCGGTGGTGCTCGCTATACGGGTGCCCAGATTTTACAGATGGGTGCTGCGATAGATGATCCAGAACTTGCTTTGCGTTTTTTGAATCAATTTAGCCAAATCCAAAAGGAGCTTTTGGATGATTTGTTGGGCTATCAGCCCTTGCACAGCCGTACCTTGTGGCAGCAAAGCATCCAATATTTGCAATAGCGATTAAATTTATTAAGGAATATGATGAACCAACCATTATTAGGCGTTAATATTGACCACATTGCAACATTAAGAAATGCGCGCGGCGTGGATTATCCTTGTCCTATTGAAGGAGCGCTCATCTGCGAGCAGGCGGGCGCATCGGGGATTACATTGCACCTGCGTGAAGATCGTCGACATATCCGCGATGCCGATGTGTATGAAATGGCTAAGCGGCTCAAGACTCGCATGAATCTTGAGATGGCGGTGACAGATGAGATGCTTGGTATCGCACTTAAAGTGCGTCCAGCATGGGTGTGCCTTGTTCCTGAAAAACGCCAAGAGCTCACCACCGAAGGCGGACTTGATGTTGTCAATTTGCCAAATTTTCAAGCATTCGTACACAGCCTTCAGCAGGCAGGCATTCGGGTGTCTTTATTCATAGATCCAGATTTAAATCAAATTGATGCTGCAATTGCTTTGGGTGCTGATGCCATCGAGCTGCATACTGGCACTTATGCCCATGCCACTTTACAAAATGATCAAGCCAAGATTGACCATGAGCTTGAGCGCATCAAACAAGCAGCTGCCTACGCGCAAGCCAATTCTTCGCTATTGGTTAATGCCGGTCATGGCTTGACGCGTGATAATGTTGCAGCCATTGCCCAAATTGAAGGCATCCATGAGCTAAATATTGGTCATGCATTGATTGCTGATGCGGTGTTTATGGGTCTTGAGAGTGCAGTGAAAGCGATGAAGGCAGCCTTTACTGAAGGTAAAATGATAAATAATTAACCCTTTAGAAAGAAAATCGTAAACAATGATGATGGTTGTGTAATATTATGTATTTTTATTCAAAAAAAGGTTGTAAATAAATTCATTTGCTATTAAGCTAAGCCTACAAGCCACAATAAATACCTATTAGCAGCGTGACTCATTGGTCGCCCAGAATCTGAAGAATTTTGTAACAGATTATTGGCAGGTGTTGGATAGCTATGCTAAAATAGGTGCGGTAATCTTGAAAAACCAACCATTCCTTGGAGGAATTTATGAAATTTAACAAAATCGCTCTTGCGGTAATCGCTGCAGCTGCAGCGCCTGTTGCTGCTCAAGCTGGCGTAACTGTTAGCCCATTGTTACTTGGCTATCACTACACTGACGAAGCTCATGATGATCAGCGCGAAATCCTTCGTACTGGTAAACAGCTTAATACTGGTAGCAATACTAATAACCCACAAAATGGTGGTGTTGCATTAGACAGCGATCTATGGACTGGTGCGGCAATCGGTATTGAATTGACCCCATCAACTCAGTTCCAAGTTGAATACGGTGTATCTAACCGTGATGCACAGTCTTCAGACAAGTCTGCACATCGTTTTGATGCAGAGCAAGAAACCATCAGCGGTAACTTCTTGATCGGTACCGAGCAGTTCACTGGTTATAATCCAGCTAATAAGTTCAAACCATATGTATTGATCGGTGCTGGTCAATCTAAGATCAAAGTAGAAGCAACTGAAGCATATGTTGCTGACGCAGCTAACGGTCAAGATATTAAAGCAGGTCAGCTTGTTCGCGCAGGTCAAGAAGTCGCTGAGTCTAAAGACACTATCGGTAACTTAGGTCTTGGTGCTCGTTACTTAGTAAATGATGCCCTTGCGTTCCGTGGTGAAGCTCGTGCCATCCATAATTTTGATAACAAATGGTGGGAAGGTCTAGCTTTGGCTGGTCTAGAAGTGACTCTAGGTGGTCGTTTGGCACCTGCAGTACCAGTCGCTCCAGTGGCTGAGCCAGTAGCTCCAGTGGTTGATACTGTGGTTATTGAAGATACTATCGTTGACTCAGACCAAGACGGCGTACCTGATCATCTAGACGCATGCCCAGGCACTCCAATGAACACTGTAGTTGATGCACGTGGCTGCCCAGTTCAAGTTAACCTGGTAGAAGAGCTACGTCAAGAGCTTCGCGTATTCTTCGATTACGATAAATCAGCGATCAAGCCACAATATCGTGAAGAAGTTGCTAAAGTCGCTGCTCAAATGCGCGAGTTCCCAAATGCAACAGCAACCATTGAAGGTCACGCTTCACGTGACTCAGCACGCTCAAATGCACGTTATAACCAACGTCTATCTGAAGCTCGTGCAAATGCTGTGAAGTCAATGCTATCTAACGAGTTTGGTATCGCTCCAAATCGTCTGAATGCTGTAGGCTATGGTTTCGATCGTCCGATCGCTCCAAACACCACTGCTGAAGGCAAAGCGATGAACCGCCGTGTAGAAGCTGTGATCACTGGTAGCAAAACTACTACTGTAGATCAAACTAAAGATATGGTTGTTCAACCATAATTTAGAAAGTTGCTTGTAGTATGTAAGCAGCACAACAAAAAGCCACCCATGACAGGTGGCTTTTTGTATTTGTTGTTTAAATCTTTTTTAATTATACAATCTGAACTTATGTTATAATAAACAGTTTTCTTGGCTTTAAAAAATTGGGTTATTGTGCCCAACAATTGGCTTTTCATTACATCGAGCAAATCGCACGATCATAATTTATATGAGTATATATGGCAAACGACATTAAGCACTTGCGTAATATCGCAATTATCGCTCACGTTGACCACGGTAAAACTACCTTAGTTGATAAACTTCTACAACAATCAGGGGCGCTGGGTGAGCGCTCTGGTGAAATTGAACGCGTAATGGACTCAAACGCCCTTGAGTCTGAACGAGGGATCACTATCCTAGCAAAAAATACCGCTATCCGATGGACAGATAAGCGCACTAATACCGAGTACCGTATCAACATCGTCGATACCCCAGGGCACGCCGATTTTGGTGGTGAGGTTGAGCGCGTTATGTCGATGGTTGACTGCGTACTGCTATTGGTGGATTCTCAAGAAGGTCCCATGCCACAAACGCGATTTGTGACTCAAAAAGCATTCGCTCGTGGGCTTAAGCCGATTGTAATCATTAATAAAATTGATAAACCAGCGGCTCGTGCAGATTGGGTAATTGATCAAGTATTTGATTTATTTGACAGCCTTGAGGCAACTGATGAGCAACTGGATTTTCCCATTGTCTACGCATCGGGTATTAATGGTATCGCAGGACTTGAGCCAGATAATCTTGCCGAAGACATGACACCATTGTTTGAGACGATTGTGGACATTGTTGAGCCGCCTAAAGTTGATGTTGATGGACCATTTCAAATGCAGATCTCAAGCCTTGACTACAATAGCTTTGTTGGGGTGATTGGGGTTGGTCGTATCCAAAGAGGGTCTATCAAAACAAATACTCCGGTTGCAATCATCGATAAAGATGGTAACAAGCGAAATGGTCGCATTTTAAAGATCATGGGCTATCATGGTCTTGAGCGTGTTGATGTTGAATCCGCTCAGGCAGGGGATATTGTCTGTATTACAGGTATCGATGCTTTGAACATCTCTGATACGATTTGTGATCCTCAGCATGTTGAAGCGCTGCCGGCACTGTCTGTTGATGAGCCGACGGTCTCGATGACTTTTCAGGTCAATGATTCACCGTTTGCCGGTAAAGAGGGTAAGTTCGTGACTTCGCGTAATATTCGTGAGCGCCTTGATCGTGAATTGATTCATAATGTTGCGCTGCGCGTCGAAGATACGGACAGTCCAGAAAAATTTAAAGTTTCAGGTCGTGGCGAGCTGCATTTGTCAGTATTGATTGAAAATATGCGCCGCGAAGGCTTTGAGCTTGGTGTTTCTCGCCCGCAAGTGATCATGAAAGAAATTGATGGCGTTGTGTGCGAGCCATTCGAAAATGTCACTTTTGATGTTGAGGAGCAGCATCAAGGCGCGGTCATGCAGGAGATGGGCAACCGTAAGGGCGAGCTGACCAATATGGAAGTTGATGGCAAAGGTCGTATTCGCATTGAAGCGACTGTTCCTTCTCGCGGCTTGATCGGTTTTCGTTCAGCCTTTTTGACTATGACGTCAGGTACAGGTATCATGACTTCTAGCTTTAGCCACTATGGTCCTGCCAAAGAAGGTACGGTGGCTAAGCGCCAAAATGGTGTTCTGGTATCGATGGTCACAGGCACTTGCTTGGCTTATGCGTTATTTAGCTTACAAGAGCGCGGCCGTTTATTTGCCAAGCCGCAGCTTGAAGTGTACGAAGGCATGATCATTGGCATCAATTCACGCTCCGATGATATGGTAGTGAACCCAACCAAAGCCAAGCAGCTGACCAATATTCGAGCTTCAGGCTCTGACGATGCGATCATTTTGACGCCGGCGCTGGATTATACGCTTGAGCAGGCGCTTGAGTTCATCGAAGATGATGAATTGGTTGAAGTGACACCCAAATCGATTCGCATTCGTAAACGTTATTTGACTGAAAATGAGCGCAAGCGCTTTAGTCGTAAAAAAGATTGATAGCCTTGGCGGCGGTGTTGAAGTTCAGCGCCGCTGTGGATGACTTTATTGTCTGCTGTGTGCATGCGATTTTAAACCGGTTGTATGGATTTGGATGGTCGGATGTGCTTATTTTAATTGATATTTGAGTATATATCATGAGTTTAGTTCAAGAATTTAAAGAATTTGCCTTAAAAGGCAATGTGATGGATTTGGCGGTCGGTGTAATCATCGGTGCGGCTTTTGGTAAGATCACTACATCGTTGGTTGAAGATGTGATCATGCCGATCATTGCATTCATCATGGGTGGTGAGTTCGACTTTAAAAATATGTTCATATTGTTGGGTGATGCGCCAGCTGGCGTGCCGATGACTTATGAAGCGCTTAAAGAAGCGGGCGCACCGATGCTGGCTTATGGCAGCTTTATTACAGTTGTTATCAACTTCATCATTTTGGCATTTATCATCTTTATGATGGTCAAGGCGATGAACAAATTACGCCGTAAGGCAGAAGAGCCAGCAGCGCCAGAAGAGCCAGCAGAGGAGATTCTACTGCTGCGTGAGATCAGTGCAAAACTTGGCGAAAAAAGATAAGCTTTTTGCCATTATAAATGCCGCTAAACTTAGCGGCATTTATTTTTGGTTAAGCGGCATGGACCAAATATTCAGTGGTCATCATTTGGTCTTTTTAGTAGGGCGAGACCAACCTGTGATGGTGGCTTGTTTTGCTCTGGCTAGTGTCAAAGCATTTTCTTGGGCATCTTTGGTGATGACCGATCCTGCGCCGATCGTTGCATCACTGCCGATCGTCACAGGAGCGACTAAGCTTGAATTACTGCCAATGAAAGCGCGGTCACCAATTGTCGTGGTAAACTTATTTACGCCATCATAGTTACATGTAATCACACCGGCGCCAACGTTCACATCTTGTCCGATGATACTGTCACCAGCATAACTGAGATGATTAATCTTGCTGCCGACACCGACGGTCGTTTTCTTAGTTTCGACAAAATTACCAATTTTGACATCATCTGCCAGTACGGTTTTTGATCTTAGATGGGCAAATGGTCCAATAGCCACATGTTGACCAATTAGACTGTCATCAATGACGCAGTGGGCTTTAATGTGGGTTTGGTTGCCAATGCGACTGTTAGTAATGACATTGCCTGCATCAATCCGCACGCCTTCACCCAAATGGACGTCGCCTGCAAACACTGTATTAATATCAATAAAAACATCTTGATCGCAGGTCAATGTGCCACGAATATCGACTCGACTTGGGTCGGCGAACTGTACGCCAGCCAATTGTAGCTGATAAACTTGGTGTGATTGAAAGGCTCGCTCAAGATTAGCAAGCTGAATGCGATCATTAACGCCCTCAATCTCAAAGGCAAACTCAGGCTCAATGGTCGCAATCTCAATGCCATCATTAACAGCCAATTTAACAATATCTGTCAAATAATATTCGCCTTGGGCATTGTCATTAGTGAGCATGGGTAGGTACTTGTGTAGCAGTGCATTGTCCACACAATAGATACCGCTGTTAATTTCTGTGATTAGCTGTTGTTGGGCATCGGCGTCTTTTTCTTCGACGATGGCAACGACCTTGCCCTGATCTCGGACAATCCGCCCCAAACCAAACGGATGCTCAACATTCAAAGTCAGCATCGAGATGCCGCTGGTATTGGCCTTAACAAGGTTTTGTAAGGTGTCGGCTTGAGTTAGGGGTACATCGCCATATAAAATAAGGCTCTTACCTTCTTTTGGCAGATAGGGCAGTGCCATCTTGACCGCGTGACCTGTGCCTAGCTGCTGCGTTTGTTCAGCAAAGGTGATCGGATAGGCAGACAGTGCCTTTTTGACCATCTCACCGCCAAAGCCATAAATCAAAATCGTGCCATCTGCTTGAATTTGTGTGCAGGTATCTAAAACATGCTGAACCAAAGCCTTGCCTGCCAAGGTTTGCAAAACTTTGGGTCGGCTAGATTTCATGCGGGTGCCTTTTCCGGCAGCCAAAATAATGGTATGTAATGTCATAAGTCTTCCTAAATTAAATCGGTGGATTTGGATTCACCACAGGCGGAATATAGCGTTTATGGCGATTCACATGGCGCTCAAATTGGCGGAACATAAATAAAAATACCCAACTGATGACCAAATAAATCACACCAGCGGCAAAAAACATCTCCAAATTAAGATATGTGACGGCAATGATGTCTCGAGCCTTATGCGTCAGTTCAACCACTGTAATGGACGCTGCCAAAGCACTCCCCTTGAGCATGAATATCACTTCATTGCTATAGGCAGGTATCATGATGCCAAAGGCGCGCGGCAGAGTGACGCGGCGCAATTTTTGCAGTCTCGACATACCAATGGCGTCAGCAGCTTCCAGCTCTCCGGCAGGCACGGCCATGACTGCACCGCGGACGATTTCACCGATATAGGCTGAAGTATTTAAGGTAAAGGCGATGATGGCGCACCAGTAGGCTTGGCTAAAAACAGGCTCCCAAAGAAAGGATTCTTTTAGGGCGCTAAATTGCCCCAAGCCATAGTAAATTAAGAAAATCTGAACCAGTAAAGGCGTGCCGCGAAAGAAAAAAATGTAAGCTGCCGGAATGGCTCGAAGCCACAATACTGGAGAAAGTCGCCACAGACCAAGAATGACACCAAACACAAGACCCAAAGCGCAAGACAGCACCACAAGCTCAATGGTGGTGACCGATGCAGCGAGCAAATCTGGAAAATATTTAATAATTGCTTGCCAGTTCCAGTTCATGATCGACCCCCTGAGTGTTTGTGAAGTAGCTTAGCATACCGTGCAGCAGGGTTGGCGCGAGATTCACACCACATGGTAAAAAGCGTAATCACTGACGTCAAAGCCAAATAGATGAAAGCAGCAGTCAAATAGAAGGTAAAAGGTTTTTGGGTGGATTGCGCGGCACGCTGTGAAAAATACATCAAGTCTTGTAAACCAATCAACGAAACCAAGGCGGTGTCTTTAAGCAGTACCAAAGTTAAGTTACCAAGACCAGGCAATGCCACCATCCACATCTGAGGTAGGATAATGCGCGTCAAAGTTTGTACTGGCGTCATGCCGATGCTTTGAGCGGACTCCCATTGCCCTTTGGGGATATCCTGAATCGCCATGCGAAAAACTTCGGTTGCATAAGCACCAAACATGATAGATAGGGCGGCAACCCCTGCCCAAAATTGACTCACATCAATGCGCCCTGCGTAGCCCATTTGTCTTGCGATGGCGGCCAAAATGACACTACCGCCAAAGAAGATGAAAAAAACCATCAAAAGCTCAGGAATACCGCGGACAATCGTCGTATAGGCATTGGCAATTTTTTGTAATATCCAAACGCCAGAAAGCTTGGCAAGCGCACCAAGCAAACCAAATAACAGACCAAACACCAAACTGGCAAGCCCAAGTTTTATGGTTAAAATTGTACCTTGCAATAAAATGGGGCCGTAGCCTTGTAAGTCAAACACGCCAGTACCTTAAATTAAAAAATACCATCAGTTGATCGCTGAGATTGATTGGTTTTGGGTAAACCACTCAGCCAATCATCAAAGGATGGTTTAGCAAAAATCAAATTGCCATACAAAAAGCAACTTTCGGCGATGGGTTTTACCGCCGAAAGCGCAGAGTTTTTTATGACTTCTTAGAAGCCTTATTCAATGTTGTTTGGCATACCTGCTTCGCCAAAGTGCTCAATGACAATTTGTTTATAAGTGCCATCAGCCTTGATTGCAGCCAAAGCCTCATTGAGCTTTTGTAATAATGCGGTGTTACCTTTATCGACAGCGATTGAGATTTTGTCGTCGATATCGATATCCTCACCTTTGATCTCAAAATTTTGACCCAAATCTGAGCTAAGCCAAGTCAATGCTGGCAGCTTATCAGAAATCATCGCATCAGCACGCTCATTACCCAAGTCAATAAAAGCATTGTCCAGCGTATCATACAGCTGCGGCTTGCTGTCTGGATAAGCTTGGGTCAACCACTGACTTGAGATGGTTGAGCGCTGAGCGACGATCTTGGCGGCATTGATCGCGTCCGCACTGGTTGGATCAAAATCTGAGCCTTTTTTTGCCAAAAATACCAAAGAGTTGATATAGTAAGGCTCACTAAAATCCACTTGCTCGCTGCGCTCAGGGGTCACTGACATTGCCGCAACGATGGCATCAAACTTGCCTGTTTTTAGAGATGGTATGATGCCGTCCCAATCTTGAGCGATGATCTCACATTTGGTTTGCATTTTTTCGCATAAGGCATTAGCGATATCCACATCAAAACCGCCTAAACTACCGTCTGGATTGGTGTAGTTAAACGGTGCATAAGCGCCTTCGGTGGCAATACGCAGGGCGTCACCACTGCCCGCTGCGCTTTGTTCATTTTGACCGCTACAAGCTGAGATACTAAATGCGCCAATAATGGCTGCCATCAGTCCAAATGTTTTAAATTTCACAATCTACTCCTTGATTTGGTGTTACTAAAATTCTCGATGGTGTCGCTTTGAATCACCTCAAAGCGACAGCGCCATTAGCCAAACTTATTGACCTACCGCTTGGCTGTCAAAGTATTTGGCAACAATTTCATCATATTTGCCGTTAGTTTTTAGGCTGGCAAGCGCAGCGTCAAAGTCTGCTTTTAAAGGATTGCCTTTACGCACAGCGATGCCAACTTTATCGCCGATGTCAATGGGCGCGCCTTTGATTTCAAATTCAGAACCAGCATCAGTGGTCAGCCAGTCAGCGGCAGGCACGACATCAGACAGCATGAATTCAGCACGACCAGCAGTCAAATCAAGATAAGCATTGTCTTGTTTATCATAAGTTTTGATGATGGCGTCTGGATAATTTTTTTGAAGATATTCAGCCGAAACGGTTGCTTGCTGTGTTGCAACAGTTTTACCTGCGATGTCATCGATGGTAGCGGCATTGCCTTTTTTGCCAATCAGCACAAGCGTATTATCAAAATAAGGCTCGCTAAAGTCCACTGCATTTAGGCGCTCTTCGGTGATGGACATGCCTGCCATGATGGCATCAGATTTATTGGCATTTAAACTTGGAATCAGGCTGTCCCAGTCTTGGCTGACGATTTGACAGTCGGCTTGCATCTGCTCGCACAGCGCATTTGCCAAGTCAATCTCAAAGCCCACCAGTTGACCTTGATTGTCCAGATAGCTAAATGGCTTAAAGCTAGATTCGGTCGCGATGATGAGCTCTCTTTGGGCGGTTGAGCTATTGGGATTGGTGGCAGTTTCGGTATTAGCCGCAGGCTGGTCGTTGCTGCACGCGGCAAGTAAAGAAACACAAAGTGTGGCTGCGGTAAATTTTAACAGTGTTTTCATGATAACCCCTTAATACGCTTAATATGTAAGAATGGATAATCAGCGCACCCAAAGGCAGATGCGCCAAACCTAAAAATCAGCTTATTGAAAGTGCGCTTTTTCAATTTCTGCCAATTTACCGCTTTCTTTGATTTTGGCTAAAGCTGCATCAAATTCAGCTTTTAGGCTATCGCCTTTGCGCACGGCGATACCCAAGTGGTCGTTATTGTCAATCTCTTCACCGATTAAGCCAAACTCACCATTGCCTTCTTGCTTAAGCCAATCGGCAGCCGAGACCTTTTCAGCCATGACTGCATGATTGCGTCCGGCTTTCATATCCAAATAAGAGTTGGTGTAGGTGTCATGTAGCTGAACACGGTTGCCGTCTTTGCCATCATATTTTTCGGTGATGTAGGCAGCGCCAGTGGTACCGCGCTGACTGGCAAGAGTTTTGTTGGTGATGTCATTTGGATCAAAACTGCCGTCATTTTTGGCAAGCCAAACGATGGTATTTGAAAAATAAGAATCCGAAAAATCCACCTGCGCCTGACGCTCAGGAGTGATAGACATGCCTGCGATGATGGCGTCATATTTACCTGCCAATAAGCTTGGGATCAAGCCGTCCCAATCTTGAGCGATGATTTGGCAGTCAGCATTCATCTCGGCACACAAGGCATTCATCACGTCCACATCAAAACCGACAATCTTGCCACTGGCATCGGTATCATTAAAGGGAGGATAGGCAGCTTCAGTTGCGATAACAATGCTTTTTTGGGCTTGTTCGGCAGGCGCCGCTGTTTGGGTGTTGGCTTCTTCTTTGGTGCAACCAACCAAAGCAACACAGGCAACAGCTGCCAAAGTGGCAAATGGTTTCATCATGATAAATTCCTTGGGTTAATAAAAATTTGGCAAAAATAAAATTAGCGGTGCGATGCCATAAATTCGCGTACGCGCGCTGATTTTGGGTGGTCAAACACTTCTTCAGGCGTGCCAATTTCTTCAATGCGACCTTGATGTAAAAACACCACTTTGCTTGAGACTTCACGAGCAAAGCGCATCTCATGCGTGACGATGAGCATGGTGCGACCTTCGGCAGCCAACTCACGCATCACCGACAGCACTTCATTGACCAACTCAGGATCTAGTGCAGAGGTCGGCTCATCAAACAGCAGTACTTGTGGATGCATCGCAAGCGAACGAGCGATCGCCACGCGCTGACGCTGACCGCCTGACAAGTTGTCAGGATAGGCATCCTTTTTATCCAAAAGCCCGACCTTAGTCAAAAGACGCTCGGCGTCTTTGATGGCATCGGCTTTTGAGATGCCAAGCACTTGGGTGGGACCTTCGATGATATTTTGTAAAATGGTTTTGTGCGGCCACAAATTGAAGTTTTGGAACACAAAGCCGATTTTTGAGCGAAATTTTTCAAGCTGTTTATTGTCGGCAGCGACCAATTCGCCTTTGTGCGATTTCAGTTTTAGTTCTTCTTGACCGACGATGATTTTGCCAGACGTTGGCTTTTCAAGCAGATTGATGCAGCGTAGTAAAGTGGACTTGCCAGAGCCTGATGAACCCAAAATACTGATCACATCGCCATCGTGCGCAGTCAAAGACACACCTTTTAACACCTCAAGTGAGCCATAGCTTTTATGAATGTCTTGTAAATCCAGGGCAATGGGGCGTGAATCGGTCATGAAAAATCCTAAAACAGGTGAAAATCAGCACAAAAGGCCAGCAAATATCTATACAATTTCATCAAAACAAAATTTAGCACTATAATTTTACCCCAAAAAGCCATAAAGACAAAATATTTTTCGCAATTTTTTCTGTATTTATTGAGATTTGCAATCATTCGGGGTGGTATTTTGATAATTTTATGCTTACAATTGATGGTTGTCACTGTTATTAGGGAAAGTTATGACTGCTCAATCGTTTGATGTTGCTGCTTATATGCAATCGGTCGGCACCAAAGCTAAGCAGGCGTCTGCTGTGTTGGCGGCGGCTGATACCAAAACAAAAAATCACGCACTGACCGCCATCAAATCAGTGCTACTCACTCAAAAAGATCACGTGCTGGCTGCGAATGCCATCGATGTCCAAAATGGAAAAAATAATGAGCTTGATGCTGCCTTATTGGATAGGCTGATCTTAAACGATGCGCGTTTTGAGGGCATGATCGCTTCTTTGGATGATGTGATCACGCTGCCTGATCCGATTGGGGAGATCAGCGATTTGACCTACCGCCCATCGGGTATTCAGCTGGGTAAGATGCGTGTGCCGCTTGGTGTGATTGGTATGATTTATGAATCTCGTCCTAATGTCACGCTTGAGGCGGCAAGTCTTGCCATCAAATCAGGCAATGCCATCATCCTGCGCGGCGGCTCAGAAGCTTATCACTCAAATCAAGCGATCGCCTTGTGTATTCATGAAGGCTTAGCAAAGGTCAATCTGCCTACCGACATTGTGCAGGTGCTCACCACCACAGACCGCGCGGCAGTCGATAGCCTGATTACCATGAAACAAACGGTCGATGTCATCATCCCGCGCGGCGGCAAAGGTCTGATTGAGCGGATCAGCCGCGGTGCGACAGTGCCTGTGATTAAGCACCTAGATGGTAATTGCCACACGTTCATTGATCAAGATGCTGACCTAAAAATGGCGATCGAGGTATCCGTGAACGCCAAGACATCTCGGTATGCGCCTTGTAATGTTATGGAGACGCTGCTGGTGCATGAAAAAATCGCCGATCAAGCGCTGCCCAAGATTTTGTCCGCCATGCACGCTGTCAATGACGCCATGGAATTTCGCGTGTGTGAGCGATCGCTTGCGCTGTTAAAAGATGCCCAGCTGAATTTGGTTCAAGCCACACAAGAAGATTGGTACACCGAATATCTGGCGCCGATATTGGCAGTGAAAGTGGTTGATGATTTATCGGCGGCGATTGCTCACATTAATCACTACGGCAGCCACCATACGGATGTGATCATCACTGAAAATTACCGCGCTGCCAATACATTTATCCGCCAAGTCGACTCCTCCAGTGTCATGGTTAATGCTTCAAGCCGCTTTGCGGATGGCTTTGAATACGGTTTGGGTGCAGAAATTGGCATTTCTACCGATAAAATCCATGCGCGTGGTCCAGTGGGCTTACACGGTTTGACGAGCGAAAAATGGGTGGTCTTTGGGCATGGGGAAATACGCCCTTAAGATATTTGATATTCATTTTAATCAATAAGGAAATGACATGAGTAGTATCAACGATAAAAACAGCACTTATCAAAATGGCGTGGCAGTGCGCAAGCAAGTGATGGGCGAGGCGCACGTTGAGCGTTCGATGGGGCAGGTGACGCCTTTTAATGAGCCTTTACAAGATTGGATCAATGAGCACGCGTGGGGCTCGACTTGGCAACGCGGCGGCATTGATAAAAAAACGCGTTCTTTGGTGACGATGGCGTTTTTGATTGCTCAAAAAAGCCCAACCGAGCTCAAAGGTCATATTCGCGGAGCGGTGAATAATGGCGCAAGCCTTGAAGAAATCCAAGAAGTGCTGCTACACAGCTTGCCTTATTGCGGCGCACCTGCCACCCAAGAGGCTTATCGTGCGGCAAATGAAATCTTGACTGAGATGGGTCTGTTGCCTAAGCCCTAAATGATCAATGGGCGTGTCTGCTCATCTTAAAGATGGCTGAAGAGTCAGCCTATTGTGTGTCGATCAGCCGCCTAAGCTTGTCAAATAAGGCGTGGCTTTATTTGACAAGCTGCAAATGTTTGGCTAATTGAATCAAATTCGCTATAATAGACAGTTATGTCAAATATAAGACGCCCATCGCCTGCCGACGAGTCATCATGAGTAATCTATTTCAAAATCCGACCATTACCCGTCTCATGGGTAAGCTGCCAACCATCAAGCAACTGATTTTTAGTATCTTTGGTATCGTATTGTTGGTATTTTTATTTTTATCGCTCTTGTCTTATGATCCAGCGGATTCGGCATGGTCGCATGTTGGCAGTCATTCGACCATTAATAATGTCGGTGGACCGCTTGGTGCGTGGGTGGCGGACATTTTGCATACCTTATTTGGTTTTGGGGCGTGGGTGGCTGTGCTTGTGCTGGCGTATGAGTTGGTGCGGCTGTGGTGGACGCATGTGAAGCTATTTTGGGTGCTAAGATTATTTGCTTATGGGCTGTTGATATTGTTTGTCAGTGCCTTGCTTGCTTATATCGGCGAGATTACGGATGCTTTACTTGCTACGCGGATGGGTGGGGCGATTGGATTTGAGCTTCAAAAAAGTCTTGCTGCCATCTTTGGTGAGACGGTGACAGCTCTACTTTTAGTTGGTATGATTGTCATCATATCTTTGCTAAGCTTTGAGATTCGTTGGCGTCATCTGATGGGTCTGGCGTTTCAGTGGATTGGCGGCGATAAACATACCTCTATAACAGAATCAGAGCCTAAGCCAAAGCATGCAGACGGCGCCATGTTGGATGAAGAGATCAGCCCTGCAGCGCCAGCCGTGGTGAGCACGCCACATAATCATGACGGCGCCCTTGAGAGCTTTTTGCGCCATTCTGGACTGCGCGATGAGCTGATCGCTGAGCGTGAGAATGAAGCTCATAAACAAGCTGCCGAAGCACAGGCAGAAAAAATGCGCCAAGAAACTGCACAAGCAGCCAAAACTGACCCAATGGCATACAATCATCAGTCGGATGATACCAAGGGTTTGGATGAGCCAAATCAGCCGTCCGATCAGGCACAGAAGAGCCCATCGACAGTGGAGCGCTTTAAAACGATTCAAAAAGTCGCCCCGGCTCTTGATGAAGATCGGAGCGAAAAACTAGAAGCGATCAAGGACACCACACCTAAGTCCAATATCTTGGAAGATGAGCAGCCTTCCCAAGAGCAGACTGATCAAGCGCCCAAATCAAAACAATCCCCAGCGCCTGTGCAGTCGCGTGCGATGGATACATTAAGCTATCGTTTGAGCTTGACGCCGATTCCTGAGCTAGACTTGTTGGATAAGCCCAATTTATCCAACAAACCCAAGGTTAGTGAGGATGAACTTCAGCAAGCCTCAGAGCTTTTGGAGATTAAGCTTCAAGAATTTAATATCCAAGCCCAAGTGATTTCGGCGATGGTGGGTCCTGTGGTGACACGCTTTGAGGTTGAGCTTGCGCCAGGGGTCAAGGCAAGCCGAGTCACGCGCGTATCTCAAGATTTGGCACGCTCGATGTCCAAAGCATCTTTGCGTGTGGTTGAGGTGATTCCAGGCAAGCCTTATATTGGTATCGAGGTGCCCAATCAAAAGCGTGAGATGGTGCATCTGATTGAGCTATTGGACACAGAAGATTATAAAAGCCCAAACAATCAAATCGCCATCGCCGTCGGTAAAGATATCAGCGGTAAGCCTGTGATTGCTGATTTAGCCAAAGCACCTCACATGCTTGTGGCAGGCACGACAGGATCGGGTAAATCAGTACTGGTGAACTCATTTTTATTGTCAATGCTGCTAAAATATACGCCCGATGAGCTGAAACTTGTACTCATTGACCCAAAACAGCTTGAGCTTGCCAACTATGGCGATATTCCGCATCTATTGACCCCTGTCATCACCGACATGAAAGATGCCGTGGCGGCGCTGACGTGGTGCGTCAATGAAATGGAGCGGCGCTATCAGCTGATGAGTAAGCTGAGAGTGCGTAAAATCAGCGAGTTTAATAAAAAAGTAGAAGCCGCCGAAGCTGAGGGCGAACCGATTTATGATCCTTTATGGAATATTAATCACAGTGTCAGCCAAGATAAGCCGCCTAAGCTCAAGCCACTGCCAACGATTGTGATTGTGGCGGATGAATTTGCTGATATGATCATGCAGCTTGGCAAAACTGCCGAAGAGCCAATTGTGCGTCTGGCTCAAAAAGCGCGTGCCGCAGGCATTCATCTGCTGCTTGCCACACAGCGCCCAACGGTAAATGTGGTGACAGGCTTGATCAAGGCGAATATTCCCTCTCGTGTTGCGCTGCGCGTCAGCTCCAAAGTCGATAGCCGCACCATCATCGAAGAAGGCGGCGCCGAAGATATGCTGGGTCATGGCGATATGATGTTCATTGGACCGGGTAAAAATCATCCTGAGCGTGTACATGGCGCTTATGTGGATGATGATGAGGTCAATCGAGTCTGTGATGCTTGGCGTGAGCGTGGTAAGCCTGACTATATTGATCTATCTGACAGCTATTCATTTGAGGGCGAAGGCAGTGGCGATATGGGCGGCGGCATTGATGGCGATGAGCTGTACGAAGCGGCGGCAGCTTTTGTGGTGGAGACCAGAAAGCCATCCATCTCATCAGTGCAGCGCAAGTTTAGCATTGGATATAATCGCGCGGCGCGTCTGCTTGACCAGATGGAAGAGCGTGGATTGGTCTCATCGATGGATAACAGCGGTAAGCGTCAGCTGCTTTTGTAGGATGGTGTGATGTCATTATCAAGCGGAAGTATCGCTGTTATTGTTGTGCTTGTCGTTGCTGGTTTTTTGGTGGGCAATTTTATGGCGGCGCGCCCCAATGCCAATGAAGTGCGAGTGGCTGATTTTCGGCTGATGGCACGTGGTTTTGGCATTTTTCCTAAGCTCATTGCTTGCCCAGTCTGGCTCAAAGATCGGTATGATGCGCTCAAACCTGCCAAAAAAGATGTGTATGCTAGAGCTGGCAACACACCTTTGATTGCCCAGTACACTGTGATCATAGAAGATCTTCGGCTACCAATGGCTCAATATCATGTCATGGCAGATCGTTGGCAGCTGATACCGCAGCAGTTTTATACACCAAAGATGCTAACGCAGGTGCGCCACCTTGATGAGCAGCCCATACATCTGCCCGATCACATCAAGACCCAAGTTTTGGGATTGTCGGTCAAGGCAAATCACATCTCGCTGTACTGGCTAGATGATAAATATCAGCACAGCCACAAAGCCTATAAGCTCGATAAAGTAAAAGCCCAAGCTGACCTAAATGACATCAAAACCCAGCTGATAGCTTGGGCGAAATTAATTGATGGCGATATGGCATCTTGATAATCGTGATCGGTCATTTGATAAAACTTTGGGCAAATTTTTATAAAATGATTGACAAAACCACATTTGCACCCTATAAATGCAAATTGATACAGAATCATCCAAAGGAATGTGGGGTGATTTTTCAGACATTTATCACATTTAAATAAAGGCATAATCATGGCAACTTCTAAAAAAACGACCACCAAAGCTGAGGCGGCATCGACCAAAGCCAATGCTAAGGGCAAATCCTTAGTGATTGTGGAGTCGCCTGCAAAAGCCAAAACCATTAATAAATATTTGGGCAAGGATTATGTGGTGCGCTCAAGTATCGGTCATGTGCGCGATCTGCCTGTCAGTGGCAGCACATCCAAAGCCAATAAGACCGAGGATGCAGGACTGTCTCGTGAAGAAAAAGCCCAAAAGGCGCTCGTTCGCCGCATGGGTGTTGATCCTGATCATGATTGGGCAGCTGTCTATGAAGTACTACCCAATAAAACCAAAGTCATCCGCGAACTCAAAGCGCTTGCCAAAGACGCTGATAAAATTTATCTCGCCACCGACTTGGATAGAGAAGGTGAGGCAATCGCATGGCATTTAAAAGAAGTCATCGGTGGCAGTGATGATAAATACAGCCGCGTGGTATTTAACGAAATTACCAAGTCCGCCATCCAAACCGCCTTTGAGCATCCTGATCAACTGAATATCGATCGTGTCAATGCGCAGCAGGCGCGTCGCTTTTTGGATCGCGTGGTGGGCTTTATGGTGTCGCCGCTACTGTGGGCGAAGATCGCGCGCGGATTATCAGCAGGGCGCGTACAAAGCGTGGCGACGCGCTTGGTGGTGGAGCGTGAGCGTGAGATCCGCGCCTTTGTGCCCGTTGAATATTGGAAAATTCATACCAATAACACCGCAGCAGGCGAGACGCTGAACCTTGAAGCGGTAAAACGCGGCGGTAAAACGCTCAAGCTTGGCAATAAAGATCAAGCTAACGAAGTGGTCTTGGCTTTAGATTCATCAGATTTTATAGTTTCGGCGATCGAAGAAAAGCCCACTCAATCACGGGCATCTGCGCCATTTATCACCTCAACGCTTCAGCAAGCTGCCAGTACGCGTCTTGGCTTTAGTGTCAAAAAGACGATGATCTTAGCGCAGCGTCTATACGAAGCAGGGCATATCACTTATATGCGTACTGACTCGACCTTTTTGAGTCAAGATGCCCTGAACTCTGTGCGGGATTATATCACTGAGAATTTTGGTGACGCTTATTTGCCCCAAAAGCCTAATTTTTATGGTAATAAACAAAACGCCCAAGAAGCGCACGAAGCGATTCGCCCCTCAAATGTTTCGGTCAAATCAGCGCAGCTAACCGCCATGGAGCGTGATGCTCAGCGACTGTATGAACTGATTTGGCGACAGTTTGTGGCGTGTCAGATGACGCCTGCTCGCTATCAGTCAGTGAATCTGATCGTCACCGCTGGTGATGTGGAATTAAAAGCCAAAGGGCGCACATTGGTGTTTGATGGTTATACACGCGTGCAGCCTCCTGCTAAGACTGACGATGTCTTATTGCCTGCTGTCAAAGTGGGTGAAAAGCTGCCACTGATTGAGATTTTGCCAACGCAGCATTTTACCAGTCCACCTGCTCGCTACAGCGAAGCAAGCTTGGTCAAGGAGCTTGAAAGCCGTGGCATTGGCAGACCGTCCACCTATGCGTCAATCATCTCAACCATCCAAGAGCGCGGCTATGTGCGACTTGAAAATAAACGCCTATATGCCGAAAAAATGGGCGACATTGTCACAGAAAGGTTGGTGGAGAGCTTTCCTGATCTGATGGATTATGCGTTCACCGCAGGGCTAGAAGATAAGCTTGATGAAGTGGCGGTCGGTGATGAAGATTGGAAAGCGGTATTGGATCAATTTTATCATGACTTTAAGCAAAAGCTTGATAGCGCCAAAGCTTCTGATGGGATGCGCCCAAATGATCCGACCAATGTGCCTGATATTCACTGTGATTTGTGCAGCCGTCCTATGCAGGTGCGCACTGGCTCAACGGGAGTATTTTTGGGCTGTACTGGCTATAATCTACCGCCCAAAGAGCGCTGTAAGGGCACCAAAAATCTGATGCCTGTATCGGCATTTGAGTTTGATGCCGATGATGATTCAGCCGAAGTCAATGCACTTATGGAGAAAAAACGCTGCCCAAAATGCAATACCGCGATGGATGGCTATATCGTCGATGGCGGACTTAAGCTGCATATCTGTGGTAATAATCCTGATTGCGATGGCTATGTGCTTGAAAAAGGCGTGTTTGAAGTAGGCGGTGCGACCAGTGATGCACCGACCATTGATTGTGATAAGTGTGACGGTCAAATGGAGCTGAAAACGGGGCGATTTGGGGCATATTTTGCATGCAGAAAGTGTGATAATACCCGTAAAGTGCTCAAAAATGGTCAAGCTGCGCCGCCGCGTATGACGCCGATTGATATGCCTAATCTGCGCTCACAAAAATTTGATGATCATTATGTGCTGCGCGAAGGGGCGGCGGGGCTGTTTTTGGCAGCATCCAAATTCCCCAAAGTACGTGAAACTCGTCCGCCTAAGCTTAGCGAGCTGCGCGAGATCAAAGATCAGCTTGAGCCTAAATTCCATTATTTGTTCGATGCGCCAGATGCAGATGAAGCAGGTAATCCGACGATCTTGCGATGGAGCCGCAAAAATTCAGAGCAATATATCGGCTCAGAAAAAGACGGCAAGGCGACACGCTTTGCACTCGTTTGGCGTCAAGGCGCTTGGGTGGAAGAATGACCTTAAATAAAAGTTGTAGGAAATATCGCACAAATATTGACGATTTTGGCGTATTTTCATCATCACGGTTTTATTGCATAATACACCCATAGCAAAGGAAAACCCTGATGGAGCAGGGCAAGGATGAAGTGCTATTCATGGAAGGTTGGTAAGGATACGGATTTTACGGTGGTAAAATCATGGAAAATGGCAAGCTGTATCGGTGACGGTACAGCTTGTTGTTTTTGTGTTGATTAAAATTAAACCCTGCCTTGGCTCATATTAAAATTAAAAAAATATGCGACTGATTGAGCCGCACAGTATGTCTTTCAGCTAATCGCTTTAATGCGCCTGATCCCAATTCTCGCCAATACCGACTTCAACCACGAGTGGCACAGCAAAATCAACTTCCCAGCCCAGCTGCTTGGCGGTGTCAGTCAAGGCATTTTGCATCGCTGTTTTGATCAGCTTGCCGATATCATCCGCCTTGTCAGCATCAACTTCAAAAACCAGCTCATCGTGAACTTGTAGTAGCAGTTTTGCGTGCGCTTTTGGCAGTACTTCATCCACGGCAATCATTGCAAGCTTGATAATCTCAGCTGCTGAGCCTTGCAACGGGGCATTAATCGCTGCGCGCTCGGCAGCATCTTTGACCATGCGATTGCTGCTTTGGATGTCAGGCGAATACAGCTTACGCGCCAAAATCGTCTGTACATAGCCCAGCTGTTTTGCCATGGCTTTGGTATTTTCCATATAGCCTGCGATGGCAGGGTAGCGCGCAAAATAGCGCTTGATATACTCTTGGGCAACCGGTCTATCAACGCCAAGCTGCTTGGCAAGCCCAAAAGCGCTCATGCCATACAATAGCCCAAAATTCACCGCCTTGGCAGCGCGCCGCTCGCTTGGCGTAACTTCGCTGATGTCTTTGCCCATGATTTCGGCTGCAGTCGCGGTGTGAATGTCCAAATTGTGATTAAAAGCACGGATCAAGCTTTCATCGCCACTAAAATGCGCCATCAGTCGAAGCTCGATTTGTGAATAATCCGCTGCCAAAATCACGCGACCTGGCGGCGCAACGAACGCCTCACGAATCAGTCGCCCTGTGTCTGTTCGAATGGGAATGTTCTGTAGATTTGGATCTGATGATGACAGGCGACCTGTGCTGGTGAGCGCTTGGTGATAGCTGGTGTGCACACGCCCTTGGCTGTCGGCGGCTTTTGCCAGTGCATCGGTATAGGTGCTTTTGAGCTTCGATAAGCTGCGATGCTCAAGCACCACATCAATCAGCGGATGATCAATTTTTGATAAGACGGCTTCTGATGTGGAATATTGCCCTGTTTTGGTTTTTTTGCCACCTGCGATGCCCAATTTTTCAAATAAAATCTCGCCAAGCTGTTTTGGGCTTGCCAAATTAAACTGCTCGCCTGCGATGCGCTCGGCTTCGATTTCAAGCGCCATGATTTTTTTGTCAAATTCGCCTGATAGTTGCCCCAAAAAATCTGTGGCAATCAAAATCCCGTCATGCTCCATTTGCGTCAGAATCTGCGCGGTGGGGATTTCAAGCTGATGTAGTAGCTTAGCGGCAGCGTCATCACGGCTTAGATAGTCGCTAAAGACACTGAACAATCGGAAGGTGACATCCGCATCTTCGCACGCATAGCGACTTGCCACGTCTAAGGCGACTTTATCAAAGCTAAGCTGCTTGGCGCCTTTGCCTGCGACTTGTTCAAAAGTAGTGGTCTGAATGCCCAAATAATGCTCCGCCAAAGCATCCATGCCATGCCGTGTCGCGGCGGCGTTGATGACATAACTGGCAAGCATGGTATCCATTGCCCAGTGGTTTAGGGTGATGCCGTATTTTTTGAAGATATGCGCATCATATTTTAAGTGCTGTCCGATTTTACCGATGTTTGGATTTTCTAAAATGGGCTTAAGAGCGGATAACACTTCATCAATTGGCAGCTGATCATCGATCAATACATCAAAATCTTCTGTATGCCCCACAGGAATATAATAGCCTTCATAATTGGCAGTGCTCACCGAGATGCCCACTAGCTTTGCTTGTTGCCAGTCAATGTTAGTGGTCTCGGTGTCGATGGCAAAATACGGCACTGATGCTAACTTGTTTACAAGCTGATCAAAGGCAGCTTTCGTTGTGATGGTATGGTAGGACAATTCACCTGCGGGCAGTGTTGACACGCCGCTTGGTGTATCGGCGCTGTCAGCATCAGATGATAAATCTTCGGTCGGCGGAAGGCTTTTGTTTGCTTGATTATTGGACTGAGTCAGCAGCTTGGCGGCGTCGGCGATTTCTTTTTTAAATTCTAATTCTTGAAAAAGTGTATATAACGCAGGCGCGCGCTTTTGCTCGGCAGCTTGGCTGTGATCAAGTGCGATGTCATCAAAACCGATGGCAAGCTCAAGATTGGTGACGATGGTGGCTAGTACGCGATTAAGCGGGATATCGTCTTGATTGTCAGCGATGCTTTTACCGACAGCGCCTTTGATGTGCTCAAGATTGGCTAAGATGCCATCGATGTCGTGATATTCATTGAGCAGTTTGGCGGCGGTTTTTTGACCGACCTTGGGGATGCCAGAGATGCCATCGGACGCATCGCCCATCAGGGTCAGATAATCGGCGATCTGCTCACTGGTGACACCAAATTTCTCAACCACGCCAGCTTTATCGGTTAGTTTGCCAGTAAAGCTGTCTTCAAGTATCACACAGTCATTGACCAGCTGCGCCATGTCTTTATCGCCTGTCGAGATGACCACAGGATACCCATTTTGGCAGGCTTGGCGAGCGAGTGTGCCGATGATGTCATCTGCTTCAAAGCCATCGATCTTGATAAGTGGAATGCCCAGTTTCTCGATCATGTCATGGATATAAGGAATCTGCACGCGCAAATCGTCATCCATCGGCGGACGATGCGCCTTATAAGCTTCGGACAAATCATGGCGAAAAGTGGGCGCTTTGGTGTCAAATGCAACCGCCATGTAGGTAGGATTGTATTTTTTGATGAGTTTATTGATTGCATTTAGGACGCCGCGAATGGCATTGGTCGGCAGTCCTTGGGAGTTTGATAGGGGCGGCAGACCATGAAAGCAGCGAAACAGATAATAAGAGCCATCCACCAAAATCACAGGCGGTCTTGAGCGGTCAATGTGATCGGTCGGTAGCTTGGCAAGGTTTGGGATGTCAGCGATGTTTGGATAAATGAGATTTGTCATGGTCGTATTTGAATGAGAATTTAAACTATTATAACCAAAAAACCATCGCTTGGGGCATCAGATGTCAAAAAGCCCACCGCTTGGGTGGGCTTTGACTTAGGATTATTTATACTCGGTGCATTCGATGTCGTCATCGCGGCAAAACATTTCATGATGAGCGGCGGTGCATTTTTTCTTGGCAGCTAAGCGTGCTTTACCGCGGCTTTCATGTTCAGCGGTAAAAGTGTCTGTGAATGCCTTGATTTTACACACATGGACGCTGTTTTTTTCTGTGTCTTTTTTGTTGGTCATGTCGGTTTTGTCGTGGATAATGACAGGCACGCCTACTGGCACAGGGATAATGACGGCGCCATTGGGCTCATCCATCGGCGCCACGCACGCAGACAGACCCAAAGTGGCGGCGATGATAAGGGCAAATTTATTCATAACATAACCTTAAGTTTCAATGAAACATGATAAAAAAGTTGCGGTATTATATAAGCCAATTACAACATAAGTTTTTGTAATATGTGTCAAATTGTAACAAAATCAACTTAAGATTCTTAAATTTATTTTTATACACGATTAGAATATATGAACTATTCTCCCATCGTTGGCATCATTATTATCATGTTCAAGTAAGCCAAAATCTGCTAAAATACCCCTTTTTATTTTGATAGACTGATTATGACCGATTTTCACGACCACATCAATTCTCGCCGCACGTTCGCCATTATCTCTCACCCTGACGCCGGTAAAACCACCATGACCGAAAAGCTACTACTGTGGGGGCAGGCTATCCAAGTGGCGGGTGAAGTGCGTGGGCGTAAAGCCGACCGCCACGCCACGTCCGACTGGATGAGTATGGAGCAAGAGCGTGGGATTTCTATCACCACATCGGTCATGCAGTTTCCTTATAAAGACCACATGGTAAATCTGCTAGACACCCCAGGGCACGCCGACTTTTCAGAAGATACTTATCGCACGCTGACCGCCGTGGACAGTGCCTTGATGGTGATTGACGGTGCAAAGGGCGTCGAAGAGCGGACGATTAAGCTCATGGACGTGTGCCGAATGCGTGATACGCCGATTATCAGCTTTGTCAATAAGCTTGACCGTGAGATTCAAAACCCGCTGGCTTTGCTTGATGAGATTGAAAGTGTCCTAAAAATCAAATGTGTGCCCTTTGCTTATCCCATTGGTATGGGGCAGGATTTTGTGGGGGTGTATAGTTTTGTGGACGGCAAAACCTACTTTTATAAAAAAGGCTTTGGCTCAAAAATCACTGACATTGAAAGCCGTGACGGCTATGACCATGATGACATCAAAGAGCGACTGGGGCAAATCCTTTGGGATGAATTTTTAGAAAATGTGGAACTTGCCGAAATGGCATTTGGCGATTGGGATGTGGATGAGTTTTTGGCAGGTCGCCAAACGCCTGTGCTATTTGGCACGGCACTGGGCAACTTTGGCGTAAACATGATACTAGATGTGCTCACCCAATACGCCCCAGCCCCCAAAGACCATGCAGCAGTAGAGCGTACTGTCAAGGCAGATGAACCAAATTTTACAGGGTTTGTCTTTAAAATCCAAGCCAACATGGACCCTAAGCACCGCGACCGTGTGGCGTTTTTGCGAGTGTGCTCGGGCAGATACGAGCGGGGCATGAAGATGAATCATGTCAGACTTGGCAAAGAGGTGCGAGTATCGGACGCATTGATGTTTTTGGCGGGCGACCGTGAGACGCTGGACGAAGCTTATGCAGGCGATATCATTGGTCTGCACAATCACGGCACGATACAAATTGGCGACAGCTTTACCAGTGGTGAGACCTTGAATTTCACTGGCATTCCACACTTTGCCCCTGAGCTGTTTCGCCGTGTGGTCTTAAAAGACCCAATGAAATCCAAACAGCTACAAAAAGGCTTGCAGCAGCTCTCCGAAGAAGGGGCGACGCAGGTGTTTATGCCCCAAATTAATAATGATTTGATTTTGGGCGCGGTGGGCGTGCTGCAATTTGAAGTGGTGGCACATCGCCTATTAGAAGAATATAAAGTGCAATGCACCTTTGAGCCGATTAGTATCGCCACGGTGCGGTGGGTGCATTGTGATGACAAAGTGGCGTTTGAAAAATTCAAGAAAAAAGCCCACGACCAGCTATCCATTGACGGCGGTGGTTATCTGACTTATCTGGCGCCCAGCCGTGTGAACTTGCAGCTCATGCAAGAGCGATATCCAGAAGTGGAGTTTAGAAGTACAAGGGAGCATTGATTTTTAAAAATAAATCCGCCCAAAGGCGGTTTTATTTTTTTATTTGAATGCTTTGCTACAATTGCCTATTTGTATCATTTTTAGCTTTGTAATGTCCTGCATTGCTTCATCACTTGGTACAATTTTTAATTTTGCACCACCTGAAAAGACACCCATTTTAATAGATTGCTTAACAAAATAATTTTGATTGGCATTTGTGTATAAATCCAAGTGATTATTACCAAATTCAGATTCAGTTGAGATTCGATGATTTTTATTACCAGTAATTTCTGTATAAAAGAAAGTATTGGGTGCGGTTTCTCCCAAGCATTCACCATCAACCCAAACATCTTTTTTAAGAGCCTGTCCAATCATTGAATCTCTATAGACATAAAGACCTGCATTGCCATTAGTCGGACTTTGAAAGCTTTTTGCTTTTTCTACTATTGCTCCAGTATAAGTTGGAACAGTTGCACAACCTACCATCAAAACAGGTAATAATACTAATGCAAAAATATTTTTTAGCATAATAGCCTCTTATTCGCCAACATAACGACCGCTTGGGGTTAATTTACAGTTACCTGAAACATAAGATCCATCTGGACATAAATTCATATTCCTTGAACTTCTGCCACCAATATAACCGCCATTTGGAGTTAAATTGCATCGATTTCCAGAAACATAAGAACCATCTGGACACATAGTCATTCTGTTATCACCATTGCCACTACCAACATAAGTGCCATTTGGTGTTAATTACATCTTGTCCCCGACACATAAGAACCATCTGGGCACATGGTACTGGCTGAAGCAGTTGAGCAAGTGATTGCGGCAGTTACCGAGAACAGTATTGCGGATAAAGATTTTTTCATTACAAAGCTCCTTGAAAGTTTAAAAAACAAATGGAATTTGTTTAATATATAATAACAAATATAACTTGCAGATCAACCAACTAATCCGACACAAATTATCACAAATCCGTTATCAAAACCCACAAAAAGGTACTTTTATGGCAATTTCTGACAACTTGCAAAAATTAAGAAAACTTAATGATTTAAGCCAAGAACAAATGGCGGAAATGCTGAATATGTCAAAAAACGGCTATGGCAAATTAGAACGTGGTGAGAGCAAAATTACGGTAGAGCATTTACAAAATATCGCCAATGTGTTTAATATTGATATTGCAGATTTATTAAAAGAAGAGCGTGATTTTTCACTGCTTATTGGAGATAATCACGGTAATTACGCCAATAAATACTATGATAACGCCCAAGAAGTTGAAAAATTACAACTTATCATCAACCACCAAAAACAACTGCTTGAACAAAAAGACAAAGAAATTGAGCTGCTAAGACGATTGCTTGACGCCTAAAGTGTTTTTGTTTTTTTGACTGCCTAATTAACATCTTATCAATTCGCACTCTTCTAGCTTGTGATACAATACCCCAAATTGTATCCATCGAAGAATATCATGCCCAAAACTCCCCACACTGACACAGGCTCATTTGCTGGCTCATTATGGATGGTGGCAGGCGCTGTCTGCTTTAGTATCATGGGGCTGCTTGTCAAGATGACAGGCGCACGCTTTGGGATGCACGAGTACGAGCTGGTGTTTTGGCGCGTTGTATTTGCGGCGGCTGTTTTGGGCGCCCAAGCCGTGCTGATGAAGCGGCAATTTGCGACACGCTATCCACAAGCGCATTTTTGGCGCTCATTGGCAGGCACGATCAGCTTATTTATGTTCTTTTTTGGTCTGGTGCACCTGCCGCTGGCGACTGCCATCACATTTAGCCATACATCAGCGATATTTTTGGCGATTTTTTCAGTGATCCTCTTAAAACAAATGCCCAGCCGCCTGACTTGGTTTGCGCTGCTGCTCGGGCTTTTTGGTATCATGCTGATTTTGCGCCCAAGTATTCTTGGACATGGGTTGATACCGACTTTGGTCGGACTTGCCAGTGGTGCGATCGCAGGCTATGCGTATTTGCAGGTGCGTGAGCTGTCACTTTTGGGTGAGCCGTCATGGCGCATCGTGTTTTATTTTTCTTTACTTGCAACGATCATCTCAGCGATCGCCAGTACCATCGTGGGCTGGACGCCCATACAGGCTCAGATGCTGCCGTATTTATTTGGTATCGGTCTGTCAGCCATGGGTGGTCAGCTGGCGATGACGCACGCTTATAAGGTCGGACGCAAATTCATGGTATCGGCGCTTGGCTATTTGGTTGTCGTGCTCTCCACACTGTATGGCGTGGTGTTTTTTGATGAGATTTTGCCGATGATGGCGATTATTGGCATTGTGCTTGTGATTGTCAGTGGTATTTTGGCAGGTAAAAAATAACCCCTTAAGATTAAGCGCATTAATCCCAAGTCGCTTAAGCCTTTTGTTTATTGATAACTGTGTTAAACTATCTGCCACATTCCTCAATTCTCAATGCTATGCTTATTTGTCCAATTTGTCATCTGCCGCTAAATCTTACAAATAAAACCTACCAATGTGCCAATCAGCACAGTTTTGATGTCGCCAAAGAAGGCTACGTCAATCTGCACGTCGTCCAACATAAAAAAAGTAAAAATCCTGGCGATACGCCCGAAGCAGTACAGGCAAGGCGAGCGTTTTTATCGGCAGGATATTATCAGCCGCTCAAAGATGCGATCTCACAGATGGCAAAAAAGCTCAATCCAAATACCGCCCTTGATATCGGCTGCGGTGAAGGGTATTACACCCAAGGTCTGATCAAAGAGGCAGGTCAGGTCATTGGGCTGGATATTGCCAAATCTGCCATCCAAACTGCTGCCAAAGCCGACAAAGCCCATCGCATCACTTGGGTGGTGGGCACAGGTGCTGTGCTGCCTGTGGCGGATGGATCGGTGGATCTGTGCACCAGTGTTTTTAGCCCACTGCCCAAAGATGAGATGCTGCGAGTGCTCCGTGATGGTGGCTATCTGATGGTGGCGTCAGCGGCGCCTAATCATCTGTATGCCATGCGAGAGGCGCTTTTTGGGACGGTCATCGTGCATGAGCCTGCCAAATCCATCCAAAAACTTGCGCCTGAGTTTGAGCTCATCGATCAAGCGCACATCATCGCGCCGATGCAGCTTGATAATACCGCACTCAAACAGCTAATCGCCATGACACCTTATGCCTATAAGGCAAAAGCTGATCGCCGTGCCATGCTTGAAAGCTTGGAGCGTTTTTCGGTGCAGGGCGAATTTTGCCTTTTTGTCTTTCAAAAGGTGAAATGATCCTTGTTGGTGATGAGCACCGCCTAAGTGCAATACGGGAAAGTTAAGCGGTGCCAAATGGGACTATTCGCTGTCTTTTTGAAGCTTTGCCATCTGCGATACTTTGCCAAAACCTTTTGGTAAGGCGCTACCACGGCTGGCACGGCGAGTGATATAATTGGCAACATCGCTGGGCTTGAGCGTCAAAGTCCGCTTGCCTGCGGTGATGACCAAGCTGTCAGAGTCAGACAGAGCAGTGATGGCTGTGATGGTTTCGCCTTGTTTTAGATTGGCAAGTTTATTGCCTTTGCCTTTGGCGAGCGTGGGCAGCTCATCACGCCCAAACACCAGTAAATTACCATTAGACAGACTGACCGCCACCAAAGTATCATCATCTGCCATCGGCACAATGGGCAGCAGCGCCCCCTCGCCAAGATTGATACTGGCTTTACCTGCTTTTTGGGCAGTGTCCAAATTACTTAACTGATTGATAAATCCATAGCCTGCACTGCTTGCCATCAAAATATTTTGATCATGACTAAAGTGCAGCTGATCTATCTTTGCACCTGCAGGCAAGTTCAATAAACTGGTGATTGGGTCGCCTTGGGTACGCGCCGAAGGCAGATGCACGCTATCAAGCCCATAACTGCGACCAGTATTATCAATCAAAATAAGCCGATCAGTGGATTTGCCAAGCGCATGGGTCAGGTAGCCGTCGCCTGCACGGTAATTCATCTCGGCAGGGTCTGTGTGATGACCTTTGGCAGCACGAATCCATCCTGCTTGAGATAAGATGGCGGTGATCGGCTCACTGGCAATCAAGTCCACCGCTTTTAGACTGCTTGCTTCTTCACGCTCAACCACAGGCGAGCGGCGAGCATCGCCATGCTCTTTGGCATCCGCTGTCAGCTCGTCGATGAGTAGCTTGGTGAGCGCATCGGGGTTATTCAGCTGCTCACTGATCAGCGCACGCTCGGCGTCTAGGCGATCACGCTCAGCATTGAGTTCGATTTCTTCGAGTTTGGCAAGCTGACGCAATCTGATGTCTAAAATTGCATCAGCTTGAATTTGGGTCAGCCCAAAACGCGTCATCAGCTCAAGCCTTGGATCATCTTCTTCACGAATGATGCGAATCACTTCATCGATATTTAAATACGCAATTAATAAGCCTGCCAAGATATGTAGCCGCTGATCAATTTTATCTAAGCGGTGCTCTAGGCGGCGAGTCACCACGCTTCTACGCACCGACAGCCATTCGGTTAGGATGGTTTTTAGGTTTTTGACTTCAGGCTTGCCGTTGACGCCGATCATGTTCATATTGACTCGATAGCTCGTCTCAAGATCGGTATTGGCAAACAGATGACTCATGATTGTATCACTGTCAAGCTTGCCTTTTTTAAGCTCAATCACGATACGGCAGGGGTTATTATTGTCCGACTCATCGCGAATCTCGGTAACCCACGGCAGTTTTTTGTCGGTCATCAGTTTGGCGATTTGTTCGACGATTTTATTGCCTGAGACTTGATAAGGCAGAGCATTGACAATGATCCAGTTTTTTTGTTTTGGGTCAATTTGGTAAGTGGCGCGCATTTTATAGCTGCCCTTGCCAGTTTCGTATAAGGCGATCAGCTCATCTTTGGGTGTGATGATCTCAGCTGTGGTCGGCAGATCAGGGGCAGGCAAGGTCTGTGCAAGCTGCTTAACGGATAAGTCAGGATTTTTTAGTAAACGCACGCAGGCTTTGACCACTTCGTTCAAATTATGCGGCGGAATGTCTGTCGCCATACCGACTGCGATGCCTGTCGTACCATTTAATAAGATGTTGGGCAGGCGTGCAGGTAGGGTGACAGGTTCTGACAGTGAGCCATCAAAATTATCCTGCCAATCCACTGTGCCCTGCTCAAGCTCGCTTAATAGCGTGTTGGCGTAATGACTCATCTTAGCTTCGGTATAGCGCATCGCTGCAAACGACTTGGGGTCATCAGGCGAACCCCAGTTGCCTTGACCGCTGATCAGCGGATAGCGATAGCTAAAAGGCTGCGCCATCAGTACCATCGCTTCATAGCAAGCACTGTCGCCGTGCGGATGATACTTACCCAAAACATCACCAACCGTTCGTGCGCTTTTTTTGGGCTTGGCGGTATGCTTGAGCCCAAGCTCGCTCATGGCATAGACGATGCGCCGCTGCACGGGTTTGAGCCCATCGGCGATGTGCGGCAGGGCACGATCCATGATCACATACATGGCATAGTTTAGGTAGGCATATTCGGTAAAATCACTCACCGAACGAGTGTCAATCTGTGTTGTCATAACATACTTTGGTCAAAATTTATCGGCTATGATAGCAAGATTGACAATAAAAAAGCAATGACGGCTCAGGATCATTGCTTTGAATGGGTGTCAATCAGACAGGATTAGCGGATAAGGCGCTTTGCATTCGCTTGGCAAGCTGTACATCGCGGCTTTGGACAGCGCGCTGATCTGCGGCACCGATACGCACAGAAAGTGCGGTGTAGTCATTTTGCCAAACTGGATAATGCTCAAGTATCTCAGCATAAAATGCCACACGCACCATAAAGCTGATGGCGTCGGCAAAGCTTTCAAAATGAAAGGTTTTTACCAGGCTATGACCATCAAGTGACCATCCTGGCAAGCCCTCGAGCTGAAGGGCGACTTGATCTGAGGTAAGACTGCTCATAATAACTCCAAAAATAAGCACAGATAATGACTTAAGTTTAACACAGATGTAGCAATATGTATCATAATATTTACTGATGAGTGAGAAGCCTTTTATAATAGTCATCAACAATGAGTTACTGGCTTAAAAACCATCTATTTTTTATGCTTAAATCTTAAGGGAATTAGGATGATAAGAATAAACACCCTATTAAAATGAATAGGGTTGATGTGGGGTTTTGTGCTAATGCATCAATCTGTCATTCATAAGCCAGGCTCTAACTGCTGATCTGATGGCTTATGATTTAAGAAATTAAGATATGAAAATGGAGTCGATTGATTTGTTTCAGTTAAGAGACTGATTTTAATTTAATTATTGCTCATTAGCATGGCTTGAAACAATTCATAACAAAAAGGACTTAAAAAAGTATATTTTTTTAACTTTTGGTACTAGATTTACCCAACTTAATATACTACAATATGCCCAAGGCAAAATTCAACCAAAAAAAATTAAAATTTTAATTAAAATGCTCCAAAATAATGGTTGACTTGTTTATAAAAAAGAATATTTTATACACTTCTTATCAATGACATTCATTTTGCCGATACAGGCTTAGATCTTGTTATCCTCTACTAAGCCAATTTCAAAACCCTTCATATGCCCGATATTTACTTTTAATTTAACTATTGGAAATTTAGGCATTGTTGACCAACTATACATAGCTCAA
>NZ_MUXT01000010.1 GCF_002014965.1 Moraxella canis | reverse complement strand
AGTCAAACAAAGCTGTTTGATTGGACTTTAATGTTGGCTCATTTATCGTACTTACTAGCAAATGATATATATTTCAATATCTGCTCATCGTGTTAATGAATTAACTTTGAGTATTTTTGCCTGACTTAAGATAAGTAAACAGTATCAATAAATGATTATCTTTTTAAGTATCTTGTATTGACAAAAATCCACACAAGTTGTTCTTTAGTTTGGATTTTAAATAGTGTGTTAATCATCGTCTGATTAACCTGAGCTGACCATTATAACATGGGATGTTTTGAAGTCAAGCTTTTTGTTTGGTTGTTTTGCATGATGATTTTTTAATTAATAAGTCATCGCTGCAATCAATGAGGGCTATTATACGCTAAATTTTCTTAGCGTCAAGCACTTTTTTCAAAAATTTTGAAAATTTTTAGAATTTTTTACGCAGTGTGGTCACAAACCCTGATAATGCATAGGCTACGCCAATTGCAAGCAAGCCCACAGGAATGTCATAAAGCACAATACCAAAGACCAATACCGCCAATAATAGCACCACAAAAGGCACTTTACGCTTGTCAAATTCTTTAAAGGAGTAATATTTGATATTACTGACCATCAATATGCCACAGGCAATGACCCATAAAGCAAAAAACCAAGTCAAGGCTGTCGCCGTATCTGTGATTGGGGCGGTATATTTTAAGGCGACCAATACCGAGCAGGCAACCAAAAGCGCTGCCAATGGGCTTGCCAATCCAATAAAGTATTTTTTATCGACAACATCAATTTGGACATTAAATCGCGCCAAGCGAAATGCTGCACAAGCTGCATACACAAATGCACACGCCATACCAAATCGACCCAGCGGCTCCAAAGCAAAACTATAGATTAAAATTGCTGGCGCCAGACCAAATGCAATGCAATCTGCCAATGAGTCATATTGTTCACCAAAGGGGCTTTGGGCGTTAAGCAGACGTGCGGCTCGTCCATCCATGCCATCTAAGAAAGCAGAAACGAAAATCGCTAAACCGGCACGATGGTAGTCTCCGCTAGTACTTAAAAGAATGGAATAAAATCCTGAAAACAATGACAGTGTCGTGATGAGGTTTGGCACCAAATAAACCCCAGATGTCATGGTGCGCTTGCCGCCTGAATGTTCAGGCTCAATCACCTCAAAGGTGATGCCATCATGTTCAGGCTCATTTGATACGGTATGCGTTTCAGGCTTTTGAATTTCTGACATAATCGCCCTTTTAGTTATTAGACATCCAAAGTTGTTTCACAGAGTTGATGGGTTTTATGATCACCATCATTCTGAAACCAACCATTTGACAACTGCCATCTCACCCAGAGACATTTGAGGGGCGTCTTGAGGCTTTAAGATCGGCGCCAAAAATTCAATGATCTCTTGGGCATGATCGGCAAATTGCCATGGTGGATTGATGACCAGTAAACCCGTGCCATTTAATCCTACCGCGATATCGTTTGGATATAAATTTAGCTCACACACCAGTTGTTTTTTGATGCCAGTACGCTTCATTTTTTTATAAAATAGCTCGACTGCATCGATATTTTTGATCGGATACCACAGTACAAATGTGCCAGTACCAAACTTTTTATGGCTTGCCACCAACAAATCTACCAAGCGGCTAAAATCCTTATGCTCTTGTTCAAAGGGAGGATCTAATAAAATAATGCCACGCTTTTCTTTGGGAGGAATGACAGCAGGCACACCCTCAAACGCATCACGATGATGAATACCGATCGGCAACTGATAAAGCTGATAATTAAGCGCATCATATTCATCAGCGATCGCCTCAAAAGCTTCCGCGCGAAGCGGTGCATCCTCGGAGTGATATTCACCATGATGCGCGATCCACCAAGGTGAGCCAGGGTAAACATGCTGATCATATTTTTGACGGGCAAATGCTAAGTCTGATAAATATTGGCTGACGGCTTTTGGCAATCCGTCCAAGCCTGCCCTAACAGCTTGCTCAAGCGCGATAACGCCTCGCTGTGCTTCTTGGGTTTTTTGGGTTTCGGTACTTGCCAATGAATACAAGCCGCGACCGCCGTAGGCATCAAGCACATAAAATGGCTTGGCTTTGGCGCTAAATTGGCTTAATAACTGCAAAAGTAAAATATGCTTGGCAACATCAGCAAAGTTACCCGCATGATAGGCGTGTTTATAGTTCATAAGTGAAAATTATTAGATGGTTAATTATTTATGGTATCATAAATAGGTATATTGCGCTATGCATATTTATCAAAGGCTTGGTCAGCAGTCCTGAGTATGACAGCGGCTTTTATACGGCAATAATCATAAATGTGATGATGGTGGATGCTTTGGGCATGTCAAAAAAAGGGTTTTGTGTTGATTGGTCAGGACTGATCGATGATCGGTTGGATGCTTTTTTGGAAACAGGCGTTTTGGTATTGGATGAGGTATTTGACCACCAAGATGTTTTATTGCTTCAAAAAGAAAGTGGTTTTATTGAATATAAAGCAGCGACCCTGACCCAAGGCGAGAGACTACAAAGCATTCGTGGCGATGATATCCGCTGGATTGATGAAGACTGCCCCATCGGCATGGATTATTTGGGCAGTATCATGTCACTGGCTGAATATTTTAATCAAACGTTATATGCAGGGATTCGCCGCAGCGAGGCGCATTATGCTTGCTATCCTGCAGGTTTTGGCTATCAGTGGCATGTCGATAATCCCAAAGGTCGCGATGAGCGTGTTATTTCAGCGGTATTTTATTTAAATGACGATTGGTCTGACACCGATGGCGGAGAGATTTTGGTCATCGATAAACAATCTCAGCAGCAAATCCTCACCCCCAAAGCCAATCGCTTAGTGATATTTGACAGCAACCTTAGACATCAAGTAAATATCACCAATCGCCGCCGCTTTTCGATCGCCACATGGATGAGAAAAGACGATCAGATTTTATGAATTATCATTGAGAATATTTATGAAAAACACACCGTTTGTACTGATGACAATTTGCGCTCTCATGGTCGCCTGCGCGCCTGCCAAACCGCCTGCTGAGTCTAGTGCGCCGACCGACCAAAACCCAAAAGTCAGCACACCCACCCAAGACACGATGCTTATCTCAAATATTGCCGATGATGCCAGCGAAGCTCAGGTGAGATCAGCGCTTGGTCAGCATTTATCGCACGATCAGGTAGATTTGGTCATGTCTTGGATCAAAGATTATAATCAAACGATCCAAAAGGTCAGCCTAACAGACGGATTTAGTGCCAAACAGCCTGATTATGATACACTAGCCATGGACACTCTGTGGGCGGACGCCAAAGGTGACTTTATTGGTACAAATTGCCGAATTAATACTTTTGCCTTACTAAAAGACACCATCCATATCTCAAAAGACCCCGCAAAATCAGACGCGCAAATGCTTTTTCCTGATCATGATGCGATTGAGGTGGACACCTTGATTGATGATACAGACTTGCCAAAATACAACCGTTTATATGGACGCGTCAAAACTCAAGCCACCAAAGATGCCAAAATCCATGCCGAGCACATGAAATCACATTTTAAAGGCATTGAGTTTAACGATCAAGCAACCATGCTGTCGGTAGTTTTTCATGATGATCAAGATGGCGAGTATCTGTTTATCGGTCATGTCGGCGTGCTTGTTCCTGCTGACGATGGCTATTTATTTATTGAAAAATTATCGTTCCAAGACCCATATCAAGCCATTAAATTTACCTCAAAACACGATGCTTATACTTATCTACTGACCAAATACGCCACACATTATAATCAGCCGACGGCACAGCCATTTGTGATGGAAAACGATACACTTGTAAAATGGGTGGAAGAATAATCCGATTTTTTTAGATGAAAATTTTAACAACATATTATTGAACAAACTATTAATCATCAATTCATTATTTTGGAGACATCCATGCACACTCCGACACTTGCGCTATCTATTGATTTAATTCGCGAGCCTTCCATCACACCTGATGATAAAAATTGTCAAAATATCCTTGCCAAACGCTTATCTGACATTGGCTTTGAGTGCGAGTTTATGCACTTTGGCGATGCGCATGATACTGGCAAAAATGCCCAAATCAAAAATCTTTGGGCGATCAAACATGGCAAAGATCCAAAAGCGCCGGTGCTATGTTTTGCGGGTCATACCGATGTTGTACCCACAGGGGATGAGTCTCGTTGGAGATTCCCCCCTTTTTCTGCCACCATTCACGAAGGTAAGCTTTATGGGCGCGGCGCATCGGATATGAAAACGGGCGTGGCAAGTTTTGTTGTCGCTGCCGAAAACTTTATCAAGCGCTATCCTGATCATTCAGGCAGCATCGCCCTGCTCATCACCGCTGATGAAGAAGGTCCTGCCATCAATGGCACTATCAAAGTTGCCGAAACCTTAAAAGCGCGTGGGCAAAAAATGGATTTTTGTTTGGTGGGCGAGCCATCTAGCACGCAAAGTCTAGGCGATGTCATCAAAAATGGTCGGCGCGGCTCTTTGAATGCCAAACTGACCGTCACAGGCAAGCAGGGTCATATCGCCTATCCACATCTGGCGGTCAATCCCATTCATGCGGTGTCAGCTGCACTGAGCGAGCTGATTGAGACGCATTGGGATGACGGCAATGATTATTTCCCCAAAACCTCTTTGCAAATCTCCAATATTCACTCCGGCACAGGCGCAACCAACGTCATCGGCGGTACTTGTGAAGTGCTGTTTAATTTTCGATATTGCACCGAAAATACTGCCGAGAGTCTCATGGCAAAAACTCATGCCATTTTTGATCAGCATTTTCAAGATAGCAAAGCAACTTATGAGATCGAATGGACGCTTTCAGGCGTGCCTTTTTTGACTGAAAAAGGCGAGTTTGTCTCGGCGTGCGTCAATGCCATCAAAACTGTCACTGGCACCGACGCTAAGCTATCGACTTCAGGCGGTACTTCAGATGGGCGGTTTATTGCACCGATCATGGGCGCGCAGGTGGTTGAGTTAGGCGTACTCAATGCCACCATTCATCAAGTGGATGAACATGTTAATATTGATGACTTAGAAAAACTCACCCAAATTTATGAAGAAATTTTAGTCAGTTTAATTAAATAACCTAAAAATTTATTACTCAATTAAAAAGCACTTTGATCGATCAAAGTGCTTTTTAATTATCTAAACATAAACAGATTATTTATAACCGGCGCGCTTCATCAGCATGATGGCTTTTTGTTGGTTTTGACCCGCCACTGAGACATTGATGAAATCTTGCTTAAATGTACCCCAGCGCGCTACCGAGGGTGCCGCGGTTACACGTGGGCTGGCTGGATACTCAAAGTTTCGATCAGCATACAGGCGCTGAGCTTCGGTGCTTGACATCCATTCAATGAATTTTTGGGCTTCGACTGGATTATCTGAGTGCTTCACCACACCAGCACCCGAGACATTGACGTGAGTCCCTTTGCCTTTTTGATCAGCAAAAAATACTTTGACATTATTTGCCACCGCAGGTTTAGAGTTTAGTAGTCGTCCATAATAATAAGTATTGGCGATACCCACATCACAGCGACCTGCATTGATCGCTTCTAGCAGCGCTGTATCATTTGAAAATGGTGCCGTCGCCAAATTTGCTACCCAGCCTTTGACCGCTTTTTCTGTCGCTACTTGACCTTGATTGGCGATCATGGTCGCAACCAATGATTGGTTGTAAACATTGTTTGAAGTACGCAAGCAAAGCTTGCCTTTCCATTTTGGGTCTGCCAAATCAGCATAGGTTGATAGTTGGCTAGGATTGACTTTATTTGGGTTATAAAAAATCGTGCGTGCACGCACAGATAAGCCAAACCAATGATTTTTTGGGTCACGCAGGTGCGATGGGATATTATTTCTTAAGATCGAAGAGTTGATCGGACGCAATACGCCGGCTTGGGTGGCTTGCCATAAGTTGCCGCCATCCACGGTAATCAAAACATCCGCTTGAGTATTTTTACCCTCAGCTTTTAATTTTTCCATCAAAGGACCGGCTTTATCGCTGACGACAGTGACCTTGGTGCCAGTTTTCTTTTGATACGCTTCTGCAATCGGCTTTAATAGCTCATCAGCGCGCGCTGAATAGACAACGATTTCGTTGGCAAATGCTGGCGCTGCTGCTGCCATTGCCAGTGATGCGATCAATAGCTTTTTCATAACTCATCCTTTTATAAACAAATCAAATCCACAAATCATCTGCCATAAGCTGACTTTATCGCAGAAAAATTGCGTCAATTTGCAAGTTTTGTAAATAAACCTGCCACATTTGTGCTATTATAATAGAATATTTTGCAAATAGAAACAAGAAGAATTATCATTATCGCTAAATTTTTAGTAGATATCTGATAACTCTTTGATTTATCTCACTTTTGATCTCATGAACTCATCTTCTGTTTTATCCCGCCTATGGCTTGGTCTTTGTGCCTTATTGGTATTGGTGCCGTTGGCGGTCATTGTGTTTGCTTTACATAGCTTTGATGCTGAGATTTGGCAATTTTTATTAGAATACGAACTGCCATTATTGCTAAAAAACACACTTTTTCTTGTGCTTGGCGTTGGGGTTGGGGTGACCGTCATCGGCACAACGACTGCTTGGCTGACTGCCATGACCGATTTTCCCTTGAAGCGATTTTTTGCTTGGGCGATGATGCTGCCCTTAGCGGTGCCGGCATATGTGCTTGCCTTTGTGCAGTTGGGCATTTTTGATTATACCGGGATGATTAGCACTTATTTGAGGCAGGCTTGGGGTCTTGAGCAGGGGCTGCCCGATGTTCGAAATGGTTTTGGCTTAACCGTGGTGATGAGCCTGACTTTGTACCCTTATGTGTATTTATTAGCAAAAAATGCCTTTGGCAGTATGGGTAATCGTGCGCTTGAGGCGGGGGCGTCATTGGGTCTTTCTTCAACACAAGCATTTGTAAAACTCGCGCTTCCTATGGCAAGACCTTGGATTGCAGGCGGTACGATTTTGGCGCTCATGGAAGTTTTGGCGGACTTTGGGGCGGTGAGTGTCTTTGGGTATGATACTTTTACGACAGCCATTTATCAGGCTTGGTTTGGGTTTTATTCTATTGATACTGCCAAGCAGCTTGCCAGTTTATTGATTGGCTTGGTGTTTGTGTTTTTATTGCTTGAGCAAATCAGCCGAGGACGCCGCCGCTTTGAGGTGACAGGGCGCGCCAGCCACCACCGCACCATAACCTTGATAGGATATAAAAAATGGCTTGCCACCTTATACTGCAGCCTAATCTTATGCTTAGCTTTCATCGTTCCGCTCATTCAGTTGACCGCATGGGCGATCACAAGCTGGCAAGAAGTCGTACTCACTGAGCTTATGATACAGATTTGGCATTCGGTGAGTATCAGTCTGATGACCGCCTTGGTCGTTGCAGCGACCGCGTTATTTATTGTCATCGCCGCTCGCTCAGACAAAAGCCGTTATGCTTTAGCCGCCACCAAAATATCCACTTTGGGCTATGCCATTCCTGGTACTGTCTTGGCGGTCGGTGTCTTTGTGCCTGTGGCGTGGCTTGATAATTGGCTGATTGCAAACATAGCTGCATTTTCAGATACTGATGCGATCTTTAAGGGGACGATCTTTGCCATGCTCATTGCGCTATTGATTCGCTTTTTGGCGCTCGGCGTACAGTCGGTCGATGCAGGCATGAAACGCATTCGCACGACGCACATCGAAGCGGCTGCCTCTTTGGGGTCGACGCCTTTTGGCACAGTGCGCCGCGTTTATTTGCCGCTGATCAAAAGTACGCTGGGCGTGACCATGCTGATGGTCTTTGTGGATACCATGAAAGAGATGCCGATCACACTGATGATGCGTCCTTTTAATTGGGATACGCTGTCGGTGCGGATTTTTTCTTTCACTAGTGAAGGCTTGTATGACAAAGCCTCTTTACCAGCACTGGCGATCATTTTGGCTGGACTGATTCCTGTCATATTATTTGCTAAGATGGACCAAAAGTAGCCTTTATTTTCCTATCATCGAGACACTCATGCTAAGTATTAAAAACCTCTCCATCAGTTTTGATCAAAGACCCATTTTGACCGATATCAGCTTTGATCTACAATCAGGACAGATCGCCTGCCTGCTAGGCGCGTCTGGCTGCGGTAAAACGACGCTACTACGCTGTATTGCAGGATTTGAGACGCCTGACAGTGGCAGCATCCGCATTCAAGATCAAACGCTGCATGACAGCCAAATTCATATCCCTGCGCATGAGCGGCAAATCGGCATGGTATTTCAAGACTATGCCCTATTTCCGCATCTGACTGTGAAAGATAATATCGCCTTTGGGCTGTCTAAAATGGACAAAACCGCCAAGTCTAAGCGCGTGGAAGAAATGCTTGAACTGATTGGTATGAGCGAGTATGCCAATTACTACCCTCATGAATTGTCAGGCGGTCAGCAGCAGCGTGTGGCGTTGGTACGTGCGCTTGCACCGCGTCCGAGCTTGATTTTACTTGATGAACCGTTTTCAAATCTAGATGTTGAACTAAGAACCAGTCTGTCCAAAGAAGTGCGCCGCCTGCTCACCTCCCAAAATGTCTCTGCCATCTTGGTGACACATGATCAAGCCGAAGCCTTTGCGATGGCAGATGTGGTTGGGCTGATTACCCAAGGCAAACTGCAGCAATGGGATACACCAAATGCCCTGTATCAGCACCCTGCCAATGAATCGGTGGCGCGCTTTATTGGCGAAGGTGTGATTGTTGACGTGCTCACTATGACAGATGATGGATTTGATAGCCCAATCGGCTTCATTCCTATTCCGCTGTCTGCTCACGCCACCAAAGCCTTGATCCGCCCTCATGATGTGAAGCCTAGCCAAGACCCCAACGCCATCGCTGTCACAGTCATTGATAAAGACTTTCGCGGCGGCTATTGGCTATACACCCTGCGCTCTGTCCAAGGTCAGATGCTACTGATGCAAACCTCAATGGCTGTCAATCACAGCAGCCATGAGATTGGCGATCACATTGGCGTGGTGATACGCCGAGCATCTGGCATCACTTCAAGCGATTCATGACTGATTAAGCGCAATAAAAAACCCAAGCAAGTACTTGGGTTTGTGTTTATAGCTCATCAAGCCACGCCATCTGAATGGCTTCTAAAATTCGCTCATTAGACTTGTTGGGATCATCATCAAAGTCTTCAAGCTCACACACATAGCGGTGCAAATCGGTGAAACGGATATATTGTACATCCTCATCAGGATATTTTTCAGCCAATGCAATGGCGATATCTAAAGTGTCTTGCCAAGTTAACTTCATGATTTTCTCCCATATTTTTTATATTGTATCACACGCGCTGATACGCGCCAATTATTTCATCATACTACTTAATTTATCACCAAACATAAAAATCAGCAAACCTAAAAGCATCACCAAAATGCCGATATATTTTTGCCAAGATAAGGGGCGGGTGGGCATTTGGATCAGCCCATAAGCATCGATCGCCATACCCGCTGACAGTTGACCTAATATGATCAAAAACACCATATTGACCAAGCCGATCTTAGGTGCAAGCAGGACGGTAGAAAAAACAAATGCCGCACCAATCAAGCCACCCAGCCAGCGCCACCAAGGCTGCTCCGGCAGACCAGCCCAGGCAAGTGTTAAATTGCTTTGGCTGATCATGATCACGCCCAAAAATATCGTCCCAATCAAAAACGAGATAAATGCTGCAATGACAGGCTGATCGCCTAGACCAGCTGCCAATCGTGAATTGATGGCTGCCTGTATGGCTGCGCCTGCACCCACAAAAAACGCCAAAAGCCAATAAAAATACTGCATGATCGCCCCCTGATATCATGCCACCATCATACACCATCAGGCGGCAGTGACCAAGCCTGTGACATAAAAATTACGCGCTATTTTTGTAGCGCGTAATTTGGGGTAATTGGCGTTATTAACCGTTCATCATCAAATATTCAAAGGCTGATAAGCCGGCCTTAGAGCCTTCGCCCATTGCGATATTGATTTGCTTATAAGGCACTGTCGTCACATCGCCACATGCAAAAATACCTGGCTTATTTGTACGGCACTTAGCGTCAATCTCGATCTCACCTTGAGCCGTGGTTGCGACCAACGCTTTGGCAATCTCTGAATTTGGCACCAAACCAATTTGAACAAATACCGCGGATAATGGCAAAGTTTGATTTTCACCACTGGTACGATCTTGATAAACCAAAGCATTGACTTTATTACCATCGGTGGTGATCTCGGTCGTTGCTGCCGATTTAATGATCGTAATGTTGTCGCGCGCTTCGGCTTTGTCGATCAATACCTGATCGGCGCGCAGCGCATCACCAAACTCAAGCACCGTCACATGCTTGACAATACCCGCCAAGTCTAAGGCGGCTTCGATACCCGAATTACCACCGCCGACGACAGCAATATCCTTACCCTTAAAGAAAGGACCATCACAGTGCGGACAGTACGCCACGCCATTACCGATATTTTCATCTTCACCTTTGACGCCAAGCTTACGCCATTTGGCTCCCGTCGCCAAAATCAAAGTGCGAGAAATCCAAGTTGCACCAGTGCTTAGGGTGACTTGATAACCACCTTCGACTTCTTCTAACTTAGTTACGCTGACATGCTCTTTGACGGTGATATTATACTCTTTGATATGCGCTGCCAAATTGGCGGCAAGCGTATTACCATTGGTCAAAGGAATGGAGATTAAGTTTTCGATATCTTGAGTGTCTTTGACTTGACCACCGATGCGATCCGCCACCATCGCAACACGCAAGCCCTTACGAGCGGTATAAATCGCTGCCGCTGCGCCCGCTGGTCCACCGCCGATGACAGTGACATCTTGGGTCTCAAGCTGCGGCTCATCACCTGCTGACAACAGATCTGGGTACTGCTCTTGCAGCTTTTCGATGATCTTGGCGGTATCCACTTTACCATTAGCAAATGGCTTACCGTTTAAAAAGACTGCTGGCACGCCCTGAATTTTCTTTTCGGCTACCAATTCAGGAAATACGCCACCATCAATCATTTCATTTTCGATATGATCGTTCAAAATCGCGAACTGATTGAGCGCTTGAACCACATCTGGGCAGTTATGGCATGACAATGAAACAAAAGTCTGGAATTTAAGCGGCTCTTGAATACGCTTAACCAGCTGCTGAATATCTTCATCCAGCTTTAATGTATGCCCGCCTGCCTGCAAGATGGCCAAAATCAATGAAGTAAATTCGTGTCCCCCTGGAATACCGCTAAACACAATGCCTGTTTCGCGATTTTCTGTGGTGATTTTAAAGCTCATTGGTGATAAGTCACTGTCCACCGCCGAAGCGTCAAATTGGATTTTGTCAGTTGTGCCTGCAATTTTACTCAAAAAATCAACCAATTCGGCACGCTTATCATGTTCGCCCGCGCCGATCACCAGCTGAATTGGGCGCGTCATATTGGCGCTGTATGATTTGACGGCGTCTAATAAACCTTGATCTAACATATTTCCCCCTATCGTGTTATGAAATTATCGCTGTTTGAACAGCTCATATTGTTATTATAACTCATTGAATCGCATTCAAAAAATTAGGAATTTCAAACATTGTCATTACTAACATTAAATCATCAAAATGCACTGTATTTAACTTGATAATCAGCGTCAATCTTGATAATATAATCTTAAGATTACAACTTGGCACTGATACTAAAATCGGTCCACGCATCTCAAGGAGAACACCATGCTACCAGAATATCGTGAACTTATGACACAACTAAAAGCCGAAGGTGATAAGCACTTTTTGAAGCTATTTGATGAGCACAATGATCTAGATACGCAAATTGATAATCTTGAAAAAGATCCTGTGGCTTCAGCCAGCCGTGTTGGCGAAATTGATGAAATGAAGCACAAAAAACTTCATCTAAAAGACGAACTAAAAGCCTACTTGGATAAAGTATCAGCTGAGCGTGGTTAATCAATCACCCTAAAGCCTTAAATCTCAAAAAATCAGCCATTCAGTGGCTGATTTTTTATTGATAAATTTTTAAAATTGCAAAATCGAATGAATAAAAATCCCCAAAGCTTGATGCCTTGGGGATTATTTATCTGATGCTATTGAATTACTCAATATGGCAGCAGATCTTAGATTTTACCAACTAGGTCTAGGCTTGGCTTCAGTGTCTCTTGACCAGCTTCCCAAGCTGCTGGGCAAACTTCGCCATCGTTGTCGCGTACATATTGAGCTGCTTTAACTTTACGAACCATATCTTTGGCGCTGCGACCAATACCTAGGTCATGGATTTCAGCAACTTTGATCACGCCATCTGGGTCTACCAAGAAAGTACCGCGTAGTGCTGCGTTGTCTTCTTCGATCATCACATTGAAGCCGCGAGTGATCTTACCAGTGCCATCACCAAGCATTGGATATTGTACTTTGCTGATCGCAGGTGAAGCGTCATGCCATGCTTTGTGTACAAAATGCGTATCAGTAGATACAGCGTACACTTCAACGCCCAAGCCTTTTAGCTCATCGTAATGTGCTGCCATGTCTTCAAGCTCAGTTGGGCAAACGAAAGTAAAGTCATGTGGATAAAACATGAAAATCGCCCAATTGCCCTTCACATCGTCAGACGTGATGGTTTTAAACTCACCATTAACATATGCTTGAGTTGAAAATTCTGGAATGGTTTGGTTAATAATTGCTGCCATAATATTCACCTTTCTTTGGTTGATTTATTGGATTATACACCATAACTGCAAGCAAAAATTGCGATCCTATCGCGTCTGCGCTGCTGTAGTGTCTTAATTATAATACAACAAAATCATAGGTTTTCTACAGTTAAAACTTCCAAAGATATTGTTTTATTTTATCAAACTTAGGTACAATAGGACTGTCATTAAGTGATGATAAAATTACGTTTTTAAGGACTGACATGATCACACTACGCCAATTAGAATTTGCGCTTGCAGTTGCCAAACATCGTCATTTTAAGCGCGCGGCTGAAGAATGTAACATTTCCCAATCAGCCTTAAGTTTGGGTATCGCCGAACTAGAAAAGCAGCTTGATACACAGATTTTTGAGCGAAATAATAAGCAAGTGCTCATCACCCCCATTGGCGAAGAATTGCTAGAGCGAGCCCAAAGAATTTCTAGTGAGATCAATGACTTGATGACACGCGCGCACAGTCACCAAGTCCCACTTGCCTATCCGATGACCATCGGCATCATTCCGACGATCGCCCCTTATTTATTACCAAAAGTCCTACCATCTCTTAAGCAGCTACATCCACATTTTGAGCTGTCAGTGGTCGAAAAACAGACCGAGCGGCTCATCGATCAGGTGCGCTATGGACATATTGATACAGCGATCATCGCCCTGCCTTATCCGCTTGATGGCTTGCATGCGTTTGAGTTTTGGGCGGAAGATTTTTTTGCAATTTTACCTGAAGATGACGAACACATCCACAGCGGTAAAATTAACAGCGACGATTTATCCAAGACCAATTTATTACTGCTCGGTGAAGGTCACTGCTTGACCGATCAAGTGCTGTCTGTCTGTGCGCTGAGTAAAAGTGAGATCCAGTCAAGTTTTTCTGATGCCAGTTTAAACACATTGATTCAAATGAGCTTGGCAGGCATGGGAACAACCTTGGTGCCCAAGATGGCGCTAGAACAGATCAAAGACACCAAAGCAGTCCATGCCGTCCCTTTGGCTGAGCCAGGTCCGCATCGCCGATTGGCTTTCATTACTCGTCTCAATTATGCGCGCGTCAATGATGTGCGCCTACTGAGCGAAATTTTTGGTCAAGCGCTTGCGACGGCAGAAAACGAAGCGTAATTCATCGTTTGGATTTTTTTAATAAGCCATGCCAATATTGATAATCTGGCATGGCATTTTCGACACTTCTCCAAAAATCGGCGCTGTGATTGGCATGATGCAGATGACAAAGCTCGTGAACAAGCACATACTCCAAACATCCCAAAGGATAAGACGCAAGATGGGTGTTTAGGGTGATTTTTGCAGATAAAGTATTGCAGCTCCCCCAACGACTGGACATCTTTCTTAGGCGGATGGCAGAGGCTTGTTTACCCACTTTAGGCTGCCATTTGGCGAGCAAACTGGGCATGCGTCGGCGGATTTCATCTTGATAAATCCATGTGATCAGCGCCTGTTTGGATAATTGTTTTAGGCGCTTCAAGGTATGAGTGGGCAACTCTTTATGATGAATTGTTAGCCATTCTGCCACATCCAAGTACTCGCCCCAAAGTGTCTCATAGTGCGACTGCTTCATCATCAATGTGCGATGACAGCGTATCGCCCAATCTATCTTAGCGCGAATGGCGTCTGTCAGTATTTGATCGCAAACATGCTTGGGCGCACTGACCTTCAGTGTCGCTTGAGTCATGCGAAAGTTAATAAGTTTCACTTGCTTTTTTTGGACAGACAACACAATACCATGGCTAGCAAACTCGTCAATCAGCTTAGCCATGGTATCGGATATCTGATGGGATGTGGCAGAATGGGCAGCTATGCCAAAGTTTCGCTGAGAATCTGTAGGCATAATTCATCAAATGCCATGCCGCGAGCACGCGCTGCCATCGGTACAAGGCTATGATCGGTCATGCCCGGGACAGTATTTAGCTCCAACAAATACAGCTTACCTTCTGTATCTTTTAAGAAATCCACACGCGCCCAACCCTCACCGCCAATGGCTGAAAACGCATCTTTGGCAATTTGATGCATCTGCTTTTCTTGCTGCTCAGTCAAATCTGATGGACATTGATAGATGGTATCATCACGCAAGTATTTGGCTTCATAGTCATAAAACTTGCCTTTAGGGATAATGCGAATGCTAGGCAAAGCCTCACCGCCAAGCAGCGCGCACGCATATTCACCGCCAGTCAAAGCCTTCTCCGCCAGAATGGCGCCGTGATATTGCTTAAGCTCAGGATACGCCTTGGCAAGCTCGCCTGGATGTTCGATCATCATGACGCCCACGCTTGACCCTTCTGCGGCAGGCTTGACAAATAATGGCAATCCCAGCTTTTGTTCCACATCATCAAAATCGGTCTCATCATCCAAAACCACATAAGGAACATTTGGCAAATCAAGCGCCTGCCAAATCAGACGACAGCGAAATTTATCCATGGCGATGGCAGAAGCAAGCACGCCACAACCTGTGTAAGGAATATTAAAACCGTCAAGCACGCCCTGAAGACTGCCATCTTCGCCAAATGTGCCATGCAGCACATTAAATACCCGATCATATTGGCGCAGTGCCATGATATCGGTCTGCTTAGGATCGAAATGATGCGCATCAACACCTTTTGACAGGAGCGCTTGCAGTACTGCTTTACCGCTATTGAGCGATACTTCACGCTCTGTACTTGTTCCGCCACAAACAACAGCCACTTTACCAAAGCGAATTTGATCAATAGTTTGGGTACTCATGTATTTTCTCTTTATTAATGATTCAAACAATTTTGGTCTTAAACTTTATTATTCAAATACAGCTGGTTATCACGCAGATCCAAGCAAATTTGTCCCACATTGCCCGCACCTTGGGTGATGAGCACATCTCCCGCCTGCAAGATCCGCTGCATGACAGGTGCCAAATTATCTTTATCAACCAAAGTAGGCTCTACTTCACCGCGAAGTCGAATACTGCGCGCCAATGATTTGGTATCAGCGCCAACAATTGGCGCCTCGCCAGCAGCATAGACATCCAATAATAACAGTTCATCAACACCTGACAACACTTCCACAAACTCATCAAAACAATCACGCGTTCGGCTATAGCGATGCGGCTGAAACATCAGCACCAAACGGCGCTCAGGATAGCTTTGACGGGCGGCTTTGATCGTTGCGGCTACCTCTGTCGGATGATGCCCATAATCATCAATCAAAAGCACATCACCATCATCAATCTGTACCGTTGCTTGATGTTCAAATCGACGACCTACCCCAGCAAATTTTGACAAAGCCTGCATAATGGCTTCATCATCCACACCTTCATCAGTTGCCAATGTGATTGCCGCCAAAGCATTATAAACATTATGCTCACCAGGGACATTAAGTGTCAGGCGTAAGGGCTCGTGATCTTTTCTTAAAACCGTAAAATGTGTCTTGGTGCCATCAGCCACCAAGTCGATCGCCTGCACATCATTATGTCCTTTTAAGCCGAAAGTCAGCACAGGACGGGCAATTTCATCAATCATGCCGTACAGCTCTTTGTCATCGCCACAAACGACCGCCAAACCATAAAAAGGCATATTATGTAAAAACTGTATATAAGCTTGCTTTAATTTATCAAAACTGCCTTCGTAGGTATCCATGTGATCTTCATCAATATTTGTCACAATCGCTGCCATCGGGCGCAATGATAAAAATGACGCATCGGATTCATCAGCTTCTGCTACCAGATAACGACTCTTACCCAAAGACGCATTCGTTCCTGATGCATTCAATTTGCCGCCAATCACATAGGTTGGATCAAAGCCAGCTTCGGTGAGCATCATGGTCAGCATACTGGTTGTGGTGGTCTTGCCATGCGCGCCTGCCACAGCGATACTATGACGATAGCGCATGAGCTCGCCTAACATGTCTGCGCGTCGAACGACAGGTAAGCGGGCTTGTAAGGCTGCTTGAACCTCAGGATTTTTTTTATCAATGGCTGATGAGACCACCACCACATCTGCCATTTTGATATTACTGGCATCGTGACCGATATACACCGTCACATCCAAGCTTTCTAGGCGCTCAGTGACTGCGTTTGCCTTAATGTCTGAGCCAGTCACTGCATAGCCTTGGTTGGCTAATACCTCAGCAATACCACACATACCAGCGCCGCCAATACCAACAAAATGAATATTTTGAATTCGTCGCATTTCTGGAATTTCTATTAAGCGTTTTGGGAGCGTTGTTTTGGTTGGCATTTAAAAATTATCCTCAAAAAGGTAGTAAAAAATTAATTAACTGACTGCTCAATCACATCAGCCACGATGACATCAACTCGATCTTTTGCTTGACTGCGTGCGATGCCAGCCATGTGCTGACAGTGTTTGCGATCCAGCTCATCAAGTGTTATGGCGAGTAATTGACCAGTCAATGCAGACTGGGGCATTAAGATTGCGGCGCCAGCATCCACCAAAACGCGGGCGTTGGCAGTTTGATGGTCATCCACAGCATGCGGCAGCGGCACAAAAATCGCAGCAACGCCCGCATTTTGAATCTCCGTCACCGTCAAAGCGCCAGCACGGCAAACAATCACATCCGCCCAAGCATAAGCCGCTGCCATATCCTCGATAAATGGCTTGAGCTCTATGACATGTTTGGTATTATCAATGCCTGCTTGAGAGTACGCCACCAGCATTTGATTGTGGTTATCTTTACCACATTGATGCTGCAGCGAAAGCGGACGATTGACAAGTTTTAGCATTTCAACAACTGCTTGATTGATTGCCATCGCGCCCAATGATCCACCCACCACCAACACTTTGAGTGGTGAATCGTCATTCAAATAACGCTCTTGTGGTGGCGCAATATTCGCGATAGATTGGCGCACTGGATTGCCCACAGTCAACACTTTTTTGCCGTCGCTATCAAACGCGCCATCAAAAGCTTGTAGTACTTTATCGGCATGACGCGCTAGATTTTTATTACTCATGCCGGCAATGGCGTTTTGTTCATGAATGATGAGTGGGATTTTGCACAGCTTAGCTGCCAAGCCGCCTGGCGCAGTAACATAGCCACCAAATCCAACCACAGCATCTATTTGATGCGTCTGGATAATATTGCGTGCTGCCATGACAGATTTTAACAGCATGAAGGGCAGCTTTAGCATACGCATCAACCCTTTACCGCGCAGCCCTTGCATCTCAATTTGATGCATCTGATAGCCGTGTTTTGCCACCAAGTCATTTTCCATGCCATTTGGTGTGCCTAGCCAGTGAATGGTCGCTCCACGCCGCGCAAGCTCATCTGCCACCGCCAATGCAGGAAAAACATGACCGCCAGTACCAGCCGCCATCATCAGCACATTTAATTTTTTTGACATAAAATTATCCAATCAATCATCCACAGCGATAAAGGCAGTTATTTTGGATGACTTTTTACACGAACTCAAGTAGTTTTTTGCGACATTTTGTCAAGCAAGTTTTGCGCATTCACTGCTAATAACATCAAAAATTATCATTCAGCGCTTGGCGTTGTATGATGTTTGAGATTCGTTTCAATAAATTCAATAAAATCAACGGCAATCTGCGTGCCGCATTGATCATCAATCTCACGCACACAGGTTGGGCTGGTAACATTAATCTCGGTAATATAACCACCAATGACATCCAGTCCGACAAAATACAAGCCTTTTTCCAATAAAGTTGGCGCCACTGCATTAGCCAATTGGCGTTCACGCTCCGTCAGCGGCATTGCCACACCCCTACCGCCTGCCGCTAAGTTCCCCCGTGTTTCGCCTTGGGAAGGAATGCGCGCCAAGCAATATTCGACAGGCTTGCCGCCTACGATCAGCACACGCTTATCCCCTTCGACAATGGCAGGGATGTATTTTTGTGCCATGATGGGTAACTCACCCATCTGTGTCAGCATCTCAAGGGTGGCGCCGATATTAGGGCTGTCCGCCGTCAAGCGAAAAATGCCCATACCGCCCATACCATCTAAGGGCTTGACAATCACATCTTGATGTTTAGCGATAAAAGCGCGAATATGCGCTTGCTTATTGGTGACGATGGTCGGTGACATCAGTTCGCTAAACTGCGTGGCAAACAGTTTTTCATTACAATCTTTAACAGACAAAGGATCATTGACCACCCAAACACCTGCCCGTTTGGCATAATCCAGCAGATGCAGCGCATACAAAAACTTCATATCAAATGGTGGATCTTTACGCATCAAAATCACATCAAAATCCGTGACAGGATGGATTGATGTTTCACCAAGCTCATAAAAATTTTCAGGATTTTTAAAAACTTGTAACGGCTGAGCGTCCACATTCAGCATGCCTTGACTAAGCCACAGATCATGAATCTGACAATAATACAGCTCATGCCCACGCTCATCTGCCGCCCACATCATCGCAAGCGTGGTGTCTTTTTTATAATTCACTGTGGCGATGTCGTCCATCACGATCAAAAATCGAAGCTTTTTCATCTCATCATCCCGATATTTTAATTATTTATGCTATTCATATTAGCCAAGTTTGATTGCATCAGGGTTTAGCTGACACCATACTCGGCACGATAAGCCTGCATTTGAGACAGCTCTTCTTGAGATCCGTGTTTGGCGACATACTCAACAATATCATCCATCGTCACCAAAGCAAGCACTGGCACTTGCAGGCTTTCGGCAAGCTCTTGAATGGCTGATTGATCACCTTGACCTTTTTCTTTACGATCAAGCGCAACAATGATACCCGCAACGCTTGCGCCGGCTTTATCCAGCAAGGCGATCACTTCACGCATGGCGGTGCCTGCAGTCATGACATCATCGATCACCCAGACAGATTTACCTTTTAAATCAGCACCCACGAGCATGCCACCTTCGCCATGATCTTTGGCTTCTTTACGATTATAGCCCCACTCAGCATTGATTTGGTGCTCACGCCACAGCGCTTGAGCGGTCGCCGCCACAAAAGGAATGCCTTTATAAGCGGCGCCAAAGATAACCAGATCATCTTGATTGGCATGTTTGGCAAGGGCATCTGCATAACCTTCTGCAAGCACACTTAATAATTCACCTGTCGACAGTAAACCTGCATTAAAAAAGTAGGGACTTTTGCGCCCTGACTTTAGGGTAAACTCACCAAAGCGCAAAACTTGGTTTTTTAAGGCAACTTCAATGAACTGCTCAGGATGAAATGACATAAAGATTCCTCAATCTTATAAAAGGCAATAAGTTAAACTATTTTACTCTGTATGATCGATTTTTACAATTAACGGCGGATAATTTCAGACAAAATAAAAACCCAATAGGCAAGCCATATTGGGTTTTTATGAACAGCTTAAAATTAAGCTTTGGCAGCAGCTTGAGCAGCAGCAACTTCAGCAGCGAAGTCTTCTTGCTTTTTCTCGATACCTTCGCCAACTTCTAGGCGCTTGAAGCTAACCACAGTGGCGTTTTCTGATTTTAGAACGTCGCCAACTTTTTTATCGTTGTCCATGACATAAGGCTGATTCACCAAAGTCACTTCGTTCAGATACTTTTGTAGACCGCCAGTGATCATCTTCTCAACGACCGCTTCTGGCTTGCCAGATTCTTTGGCTTTGGCTTCGATGATGTCTTTTTCGCGGGCTAGGATATCTGCAGGCACATCAGCTTCGTTCACAGCCAATGGATTGAACGCCGCCACTTGCATGGCAACCGCTTTACCCACTTCTTCAGAACCGCCTTCATAAGAAACCACAACACCAATGCGTAGACCGTGGCGATAAGCAGCTAGGTTAGCGCCTTCGATCACTTCAGCACGGCGAACTTGGATGTTCTCACCGATTTTTTGAACCAATGCAACACGCGCTTCTTCAACTGATGAACCGTCACCATAAGGTAGCTCAGCAATGGCTGCCACATCTGTGGTGTTATTTTGAAGTGCAAGCTCAGCAACTTTATTGGCAAATGCAGTGAAGTTATCATCTTTGGCAACGAAGTCAGTTTGGCAGTTTACTTCTAGTAGCAATGCTTTGCCTTCGCCTTGAGCAATGATGATCGCGCCATCAGCAGCGATGTTACCTGCTTTTTTGGCAGCTTTAGCTTGACCTGATTTGCGCAGATTATCAATCGCAAGTTCGATATCGCCGCCTGCTTCTTCAAGTGCTTTTTTGCACTCCATCATGCCAAGACCAGTACGGTCACGCAGCTCTTTTACTAGCTTTGCAGAAACTTGAGTCATGTCAATTACCTTAAGTTTTAATTGAACAAAAATTTGGGATAAACTCGGCATGACCCTGCCATACCGAGTTTACTAAATTAGTAGTTATTTACAACTTGACCAGCTTGGTCAATTTTGTCTTCTACAGGTGCAGTCGCGTTTTCGCGGTTCGCTTGCTTATCAGCATCAGTAGCATCAGCGGCGCCTTGAGTCTTCGCATACTCTTTACCCGCGATGATGGCATCTGCCATTGCAGTCACATACAAATTGACAGCGCGGATCGCGTCGTCGTTCGCTGCAATCACATAGTCAACATTATCTGGGTTTGAGTTAGTATCTACGATACCGATCACAGGAATACCAAGGTTTTTGGCTTCTTTGATAGCGATCGCTTCGTGATCAACGTCGACAACAAACAACGCATCAGGCAAACCGCCCATCTCTTTGATACCGCCCAAAGCACGCTCTAGTTTTTCCATTTGACGAGTACGCTCAAGCGCTTCACGCTTGGTCAACTTTGCAAATGTGCCATCTTCAGCTTGCTTTTCTAGCTCTTTTAGACGAGTGATTGACTGGCGAAGGGTTTTCCAGTTTGTTAGCATACCGCCCAACCAACGATGGTCAACATAAGGCATGCCTGCACGCTGTGCTTGCTCGCGGATCACCGCGCTTGCTGCACGCTTAGTACCAACAAACAAAATCTTATTGCGAGCTGCTGCTTGCTTGTTCACGAAAGTTAGTGCTTCGTTGAACTGCTTAACAGTATGCTCAAGGTTGATGATATGAATGCGATTACGAGCACCAAAGATGTACTGGCTCATTTTTGGATTCCAAAAACGAGTTTGGTGACCGAAGTGAGCACCTGCTTCTAGCAAGTCGCGCATTGAGATTTGAGTTGGGTTTTTATCTGACATAAAAAAATCCTAAAAGGTTGGGTTACGCCTCCACGAAATCAAAATACCGAATCCATTGGCACGCATTCGCCACGATGACGAATTATTCAAACCAATGGACACCCCGATATTTCAGCGAATTTCGTGTGTGTAGTTTAAGTTAAAATGAATCATTGCCCATTGATAAAAATGGACGCATTATTATACCAAATTTTTATCACTAAATCCAAGTAAATATTAGCCAATTGACAGTTTTTATTTAGTAATTTGGTTCTAAATATTTTTCGGCTTCTTGTAAATCCACCGTCACCAAGCTTGAGATGCCGGCAGTCGGCATGGTGATGCCTTTTAATTCATCAGCGATCTGCATGGCAAGCTTATTATGACTGATAAAGATGAATTGAACCTCATCGGCAAGCTCTTCGATCAAGCTGGTGAATCTTGCGACATTGGCATCATCAAGCGGCGCATCGACTTCATCAAGCACACAAAAAGGCGCAGGGTGCTGCTTAAAAATGGCAAAAATCAAGCTCAATGCCGTCAAGGTCTTCTCGCCGCCCGACAGCACGGCAAGCCTTGAATTTTTCTTACCCTTGGGCTGTGCCATCAGCACCAGTCCCGCTCGCCATTTATCCGCCTTGGACAGGCTATCATCTGCCATCAAGGTTAAGCTTGCTTGACCGCCGCCAAAGACTTTTGAAAATAGTGCATTTAGCTCTTTATTTACCGACTCAAGCGCTGTCAAAAACAGCGTTTTGGTTTTTTCGTCAATCGCGCGGATGGCATCTTGAAGCTTTTTCATGCTTTGGGTGATGTCGTTGATTTGCTCATCCATGGGCGAGACGCGCGCCTCAAGCTCGGCAAGCTCAGCCGCTGCTGCCAAATTCACCGCGCCAAGCTCGGTAATTTTGGTCTTGATTTGATTTTGTTTTTCCAAGTTATCGGTAAAAATTTGATTGGGATTTGCTCGAAAATCTGCCAATTTGGATGACAAATTAAACGATTCATCCAAACGCATCAGCTCATCACCAATATCTTGAACGCGGCTTTCACCGACCGCTGCGTCCGCGCTGATCTGCGCCAAAGCTGCTTGAGCGGTGGCAAATTTGGTGTGCGCCTCGGTCAGCGTTTCTTGTAATTTGCTTTGGGCAATTTGCTGTGCTTTGGCTGCCGATTCATATTCATCACTGGCGATCTTAAGCTCATGACTCACCGCTTTGGCAGCTTTAAACGCCTCTTCAAGCGCCGGCAGCTTTTGGCTCAATGCCAGCTGTGTGCTTTTGGTGGTTTCAATGTCTGCTTGGGTTTGTGATGCGCTGTGTTTTGCCATCTCAAGCAGGCGCTCGGCATGGGTTTTGGCTTGCGTGAGCGTGCCAAGCTTGATTTGTAAAGCCTGATACGAGTCATTTTGGGCTTTAAGCTTGGCAGCAGCCTCTTCGATGCGCGTCGTCTGTATTGTCATGGCTTGATTTGCCTGCTCAAATTTAGGCTCAAGCTCGCTCAAGCTAAGTTCGCAGGTGTCGATCTCTGCCTTAAGCTCTTGCAGCTCATTTTTAATACTGTCATTTTCATCATCAAGCTGCTTGAGCTGATTGCCAATACTCTCGCGGCGCGATTTTTCAGAATCAAGCTTGGCGGTTAGCATTGTCACGCTTTGTTCTAATTGGTGCAGCTGCTGAGTGGTGGCGTGTTTTTGGGCAATGATTTCTTCAAGCTCAATTTTACTGCTTTGAAGCCTTGTCATTGCTTGTTTGAGCTGCTTTTGATCTTTTTCAAGCGAGTCTTCAAGCGTATTTAGCTCATCTTCTAACACTTCTAGTCGCTCAAGATGCTTTTTTCGATCACTCAAGAACTGACTGCTGGTATCGCCAAGTTTTGAAAGGTGCATCATACCAAAACTGCCCACCAGCCAACCAGCCTTGGTGACAATCATCACACCAAGCAGCGCACCTGTCTGTAGATCTGTGAGCGGCTCATCACCCACATATAAATAGCAGCGCCCAAATAACTCCAGCGTGGGCGCACTAAACAGCCGATCAAAGCGCACCAGCTGCTGTTGTATTGATGTGGGTAATTGGGAGATCACCTCATTGGCATGGATTGATGAAGAGACAATGCCTGCATCGCTTTTTTTGCCTGACTTTAAGATGACATGATCATTATCATCCATCGCATGATCCAAAAAAGCCGTTGGCAGATCATCGCTCAGACGCGCACTGAGCCAAAATCCCAAAAACTGATCCAAAATGTCTGCATGCGCCAAACCTGCCCCTGTCAGCGCTAAACTTTCTTTTAGGCTTGGTAGCGCATTCAAGGTTGTGAGCGCATCCGCATCAGGCGACATCGTGATTTTATTAGACTGCACTTTGGTGTGCGTCAGTTTGTGCAAAATTTCATATTCACCCATCAAGCTGGCATGGCGTTTTTCTTGGCTTTGCACATGAGCTTGAGATGTTTGAACCGCTACTCTTAGCTCTTCTACGACTGATTTTAGGGCTTCATCATCATTAAGATGTTCAAGCTTTTGTCTCAGCGCTGCGGCTTTTAGGGTATCGGCAGACAGCTGCTTTTGCGCCTCGGTGGTATCACTGAAGCGGTTTTTGGCGGCGATAAGCTCGTCATATCGAGCCTGCCACTTGGTCAATCCTGCCTCCAAGCGCTGATGCTGAGACTGCGCCAATTTCTTGAGATTTTCAAGATGATTTTTTTCTTGTATTAAGCCATTAAGCTCATCTCGGCGCGACTGCCAAGCCATCTGCGCCTCGCTTTGGGCTTGCTTGGCATTGGTGAGATCATGTGTCATCGCCTCTGTTTCAGGCAAGATGAGATCTAAGGATTGATTGATTTGTAACAGCTCATCTTGTGCATGATCGATATTGGTCAAAGCGTCATGGTGCTGCGCATTTAGGCGGGCGATTTTTTCATCATTTTGAGCCATTTGGCTATTAACTGTATAAAAATTATGCTGTGCGGTCTGCTCTGCCATCTGCGCATTGTGATAGTTATCTTTGGCTTCATCTTTGAGCCACTGCGCCTCAGCGACGCGTGCAGACAGCACATCAAGCTCGCGGCGCACTTGATTGGCTTCGGCTTCTAGCTTGGCAAGCGTCTCACTTGATTTGCCCTGCTCACCCTTTTTTTGTTCATGATGGCGCCACGCTTCAAATAAACGCCTGATCAGATCGTCTTTTTGTAGCACTGTTAATTCATCAGTTAAGGCTTGGTACTGCTTGGCAGACTCCGCTTGACGGATCAGCGTTTTATGCTGCTTTTTGAGCTCGCCTTGTAAATCTGAGAGCCGTTTTAGGTTGTCTTGGGTTTCGCTGAGTTTTTTTTCGGTATCAGCTCGGCGTACCTGATAGCGAGACACGCCTGCCCCTTCTTCGATAAATTCTCGAAGCTGCATGGGGCTTGACTCAACGATGCGCCCAATCATGCCTTGCTCAATCACCGCGTAACTGCGCGCGCCAAGCCCTGTCCCCAAAAACACATCTACCACATCACGGCGGCGCACTCTCTGACCGTTGATAAAATAATCAGACTTCCCTTCTTTGGTGACTTGACGGCGCAGTGACAGCTCTTGATACAGATTGAGCTCATGGCGAATGCCGTGCGTTTCGTCTTGAGTATGCTCAAAAATCAGCTCAACACTTGCCAAGCTTTTAGCGGCACGCCCTTCCACGCCTGCAAAAATCACATCACTCATCGCACCGCCGCGCAGCTGCTTGGCGGAAGTCTCACCAAGTACCCAACGAATCGCATCGATGACATTGGATTTGCCGCAGCCATTGGGTCCTACGATGGCGGTAATATCATGTCGAAAGGTAAATGTTGTGGGATTGGCAAAGGATTTAAATCCTGCCAGTTTTAAAGATTTTAGGCGCATGAAAACTAAGACAGATGGTGGCAAAAGGAGAGTATTTTAGCAAATTTTACCTAAGTATGCTAATCACAAAACCCAAATCGCCCTCAAAACAAAAACCATCACCAATGTGGTGATGGTTTTTGATGGCTCATCATGTTTTCGTTGCCAAAGGCTTTTGTCTAGGCACGGCGTCAATCAGTTCAAGCAGCGCCCTTTGATAAACATTGCGCTTAAAGGGCACAACCCCCGTCAAAGGAAACCAATAACTCACCCACTGCCAATCATCAAATTCTGGAACACCCACATCAAAACGGATGTGTTTGGTGTTGGCTTCATCAAGATATAACAAAAACCATTTTTGCTTTTGTCCAATGCACAAAGGCTCTTGCCCTGCGCGCACATAGCGTTTGGGCAAGCGATAGCGCAGCCAATCGCGGGTCACTGCGAGCACTTTGACGTGCTCAGGATGTAGCCCCACTTCTTCATACAGCTCGCGATACATCGCATCCAGCGGTGTTTCGCCGCGGCTAATTCCCCCTTGCGGAAATTGCCAACTGTCATGTCCGATACGCTTTGCCCACAAAAGTTGCCCGTGTGCATTTACCAAGATGATGCCGACATTTGGACGAAACCCGTCTGCATCAATCATACTTAAACTCTTAATTTATAAATTAATTTAAATTTCATCAAAGACTTTTGATGAATCACTTGATGTCTATTAAACCAAAAAACAGCGCAAAAGTATAGGGTTTTATCCAAGTGCTCCTGTGATCAAATTACTATTTGTATGATGTGATGACAGCTTAATTTGGCTCATGATTTTTATGATAAAAAGTTTTTTATACCGTTAAAAACTCAATCGGCTAAAATCGGCAGCGGCTCAAATGGTTTGCCAAAGACTGCCAAACCAAGTAAAATGAATTTGATAAAAAAGTTGAATGTTACATAAAAAGGTTTTGATATGGCACAATTAGATGCAGAATTAATTTGGGAAGATGGCGTGCATTTTGTGGGTACTTCACCATCAGGACACACCGTCCATCTTGATGGAGATAAAACCGCTGGCGCAAGTCCGATGGAGCTGATTTTATTAGGGCTTGGCGGCTGTGCCAGTTATGATGTCGTAAGCATCATGAAAAAATCTCGTCAAGAGATCACCGATGTCCGCTGCCAAATGCGCGCCCACAGAGCAGATACCATCCCTGCAGTATTTACCGACATTCACTTACATTTTGTGGTGACGGGCAGCAATATCAAAGAATCACAGCTTGCCAAAGCCATTGAGCTATCCGCCGAAAAGTACTGTTCAGCCTCACGCATGTTGTCAGCAGGCGGGGTGAATATTACGCATGATTATGAGATCGTTGATGTATGATGTATGCACTCTTTGCTAATACAGGTATCAAAATGACCATTATTTTAATGGTCATTGCCTGTTTGTTGCCGTATCTGTGCGCCTCACTTGCCAAATATGTGGGCGGTTTTAATATGAAGGACAATCAGGCGCCGCGTGAATTTTTGGCAAATACTCAAGGAGCCGCCGCAAGACTCAACCATGCTCAAACCAACAGCTTTGAGAGTCTGCCAATTTTCTTGGCTTCTGTATTGATTGCCATTTATGCTTTTGTACCTGCAAGCATCATTAATATGCTTGCGACAGGCTTTATCATCTTTCGGATATGTTTCATCATCAGTTATGCAGCAAATTTAGCCATTTTGCGCTCCGTGACTTGGATGCTGTCATTGATTTGCTGCATCATGCTATTTATTTTGGCATATCAAATGGGCGTGTAAGCGTAAGTAAGTTAACACTTAACAAAAATATCTTTGCAGTCCTTTTAGTAGCAGATCTTCATCGACTTGGATATGGTTTAGGTGCGGTTTTAGCATTTGTGCGCCGCCACCTGTGAGTATCACTTCAAAATTTGGATAGTTAGCTTGCACACTGGCGACAGCGCCCACCACCCCAAATAGCACCCCATGATTGACAGCATCATCAGTGGTCGTACCAAGGCTTAAGTCATCAAATCGCCCTTGCTTGACGCCGATTTGCTGCGTGCCTGCGTACAGGGCGTGGCGCTGCATATACACATTGGGTAAAATATAACCGCCCAAGTGCGTATCTTTATCAATAATATCAATGGTGAGCGCCGTGCCACACCCAACCACGCACTGCTGACGCATCGGATCAACTGCGCCAAGCATCTGCAGCCATCTATCCACGCCCAATTGTGATGGGTCGTAGCGGCTCGTGAGCATGGGATGCTTATCGTTGACTTTGGCAAATTCAAAAGGGACGCCAAGCTCATCTAAAGTTGCCGCAATGGCATGGTTAATTTTTTCACCCAAGACACTAGAAATCCCCACAAAACTTGGCTCAAACTGCGCAAATGTTCCAAGCAGCCCCATCAAAAGCTCATTGGGTGCTTTTAGGTGCTCTTTGGCATCAGATAAGATGATTTGATCATCTTGGATCATCCAATATTTTAGGCGAGTATTTCCCAAGTCAAGCCATAACACCATCGCATTTTCCATAACACCAATCCCTGAATTTTAACTTTTTAATTGAACCATGCCGGCAAACAGACTGTGCTCGCCTTGCTGGGTTTGTAATACCAACGCCCCTTGATCATTGATGCCGATACAGCGCCCCGTGTGCGTGATCTTTTCTCGGTCATCCTGTAAAAACACCTGCACATCTCGCCCCGTCAGTACATGCACCTGATTAAATTCATGAACAAACTCAGTCAGCGCCTGATGATGAGCCAAAGTCAACTGATTATGATGGGCGACAGCTTGGCAAATCGCCTCACAGATCGGCTGATACAGTGTCGCAGCGGCTGGTAACTCATCTGCCTGCCAAAGATCGCTAAGACTCGTAGACTCATACAGCGAATTTTGGATCATGGGGCTGTTTTTTACATTCAGCCCTACACCAATCACCAATCCTATCAAGGTGCTGTGATCATTGATGGGTTTAAATACTGGCTCTATCAAGATGCCCGCCAATTTATGAAATTTAGGATGCGCCTGATCAATAAATCCCAAATCATTTGCCCATTTGACGCCAATACTGGGTAGGTTTTTGGTCATGCACATTTGGTTTATTTGCTCAATGATGGGCATTTTTACCAAATAAAAACCCACCAGCAGTGAAATCAATCCCGATAACTGATCAATGCCAAAGTCATGAGCTTGTGTGCGCATTGGTACATATAAAGACAAAAAAACATTGCCTTGGGGGCTGATCCAAGAACGACCATGCTGTCCGCGCCCAGCGCTTTGTTGATCGGTGGTATATAAATGCAGCGTCTGATGTGCAATTTGACCTTGAGTGAGTGCATCCATCAGCTCAGAATTGGTACTTTGGGCAAGCTTAGCATGGCGATGGTTGGCTGTCACGGTTTGCCACAGCTTGCTAAGTTCAGTTTTACTCAAGTTCATTGTATTACAATTCAACACAAACAAAATAAAATTGCGTTATAATAGCATAAATTTAAAGAAATAATGGATGAATGTCGATGATTTATCTTTGGTTTGCGACAGCAGGCATTGTTGCTGGGCTGTGCGCAGGATTATTTGGTGTGGGCGGTGGCATGGTGATTGTGCCTGCATTGATCTGGATTTTGGCAGCATATGGCATGCCAACCGACATCGTACCTCATGTCGCCGTTGGCACAGCGCTTGCGACGATTATTTTAACTTCCATTAGCTCAATGAGCGCACACCATAAGCGCGGTGGGGTGCGTTGGGAAATTTTTAAGAATATGGCAAAAGGGCTGGTGCTTGGCAGCTTGGTGGGGGCATGGATTGCCACCTTGATTGACGGCGCAGTTTTGCAAGCCATTTTGGGTGGCGGGGCGGTTTTAGTGGCAATAAAAATGCTATTTTTCCCTAACCAAGAACGCCCAGGCGTGCCACCACCGCCACCTTATCAACAAGGACTTGCGGGGATTATCATTGGGATTTTATCCGCGATCTTTGGCATAGGGGGTGGTAGCTTAACAGTTCCTTATCTGAGCCAAAACGGCGTACCGATGCGTCAAGCTGTGGGTACTTCGGCGGCGTGTGGCTTGCCGATCGCCATCGCCGGTGCGCTTGGATTCATCTGGTTTGGTCATCGCGGCGGCGCGGTTGCGGATGTGGACGGCTTGATTGGCTTTGTACACATTGGCGCATTTGTCACAATCAGCATTCTCAGCTTTATCATGGCAAAAGTCGGTGCCAAATTGGCTCATGCTCTGCCTGCCCAAACCCTTAAGCGAGCTTTTGGTGTGCTTTTGATGATTGTAGGCGTGCAGCTGATTGTCAGCGGATTGTAATATTGCTTATAAAAAGCATCAGCGATAGACTGATGCTTTTTAATGTACTGAACAACCAAAAAACCCCAAGCATTTGCTTGGGGTTTTTAATATGGTGGCGAGAGGCAGGATCGAACTGCCGACACACGGATTTTCAATCCGTTGCTCTACCAACTGAGCTATCACGCCGAATTGCTGCATATTAAACCAAAATTTCATCAACTTGTCAAGAAAAATGTGTGCAAGATTGCACTTTGTATTATATTGTCAGGTTTGTGCACTGATACGCACAAGTTATTACACAATCTTTGTTTAATTTCACACAGCTTACAATTTATCAGTATTTATAATAAAACGATTCCTCTAAAATAACTTCTAAGAATACAAGGAAGCATACCACTTTCTTTTTCATCAAAACCCCAAACTGGCAATTATACACTTATTGGACCAATGCCAGTCATTATAAGGAGAATCATATGTTTCGCTGGGCTATTATTTTTGCTATTATCGCTGTCATCGCAAGTTTCTTAGGATTTGGTAATATTGCAGGTTTAACCAAAGAGTTTGCCTATATCTTCTTGATCATCGCTGTCATCTTGTTTATCGTTGGCTTTATCGGTGGTCGCCGTAGGTAATTGCTACATAAACCATTATCTTAAAGATAGTTAAAATAAAAAGTCTGTCATTGCGGCAGACTTTTTATTTTTGATTCACTTTTCTTGATTTGCCAAACTTGGCAAGTCATACCAGCAAATTATCGCTCGGCATCAAACATCAGGCGCGCCGCCTCAAGCACATAAACCTCACTTTCAGGCAGCTTTGGGCGCTCGTTTTCTTTCATGGCGCCACGTTCTTCAGCCATCGCCTCTAGGTTGGCTTGATACGTTGACCAATTGGCAAATGGTGTCTCGCCTGTGGCTTGTCTGCGCGCATTTTCGGCAGCCAACGTACGGTTTTCAATCAGCTGTAATTTGGCACGACGTTTTTGTAAATTGATCTCGGTCGGTTGTTTGTCATCATCAAGCGCACGAATGGCATTGAGTTCAGACAAATATCTAAACTGCGGATCGCTTGCTTGGCGCGCTTTTGACTGCTCATTGAGTGAGCTTAACAGGCTTGGCGAATATTTGCCAGCAGCTTGATAATTCGTTGACTCAATGGTATCCCAAGGCAGCGGATTTTTATATTCACGCTCGCCAAATTCAATACCTTCATAGATATTGACCAGTTCAACATCAGGCACCACCCCTTTGGTCTGAGTACTGCCGCCATTGACACGATAAAATTTACGCTGCGTCAATGTCACTGAACCAAGCGCCACATCGTCACGCTGAGTCTGAGCAGTCCCTTTACCAGTAGTCGTACTACCTACCACCAAGCCTAGTCCATAGTCTTGGATCGCCGCAGCAAAAATCTCACTGGCAGATGCCGAGCCAAGATTAACCAGTACAGACAATTTACCATCATACAACTGGCGACCGCCGTCTTTATCTTCAAAGACTTGTACATTGCCTCGATTATCACGAATCTGCACCAAAGGACCTTCTTTGATAAACATACCAAGCATTTTTGCCACTTCATCGAGCGAGCCACCTGGATTATGGCGCAGATCGACCACCAAGCCGTCGATACCTTGAGCGGTCAGGGCTTTGAGCGCTTTTTCGGTGTCGTTGCTGACACTGCGATACTGACTGGCGTCTACACCTTCGCGGCGCGCTTTAAAGTTCAGATAAAAACTTGGAATCTCAATGACGCCAACTTTTTTTATGCCGCCATCATAAGGCATCTCAATCACCCGATGCTGCACACCTGATTCTTCTTGCTGAATGACATCACGCACTAAGGTGACGGTTCTGGCTTGTGAATCTGGCGTATTAGGCTGTTTGACCTTGACGGTCACTTCAGTACCGCGAGCGCCACGGATCAAAGCGACGATCTCTTTGGTGCTATAGCCGATGGTATCAACCATTTCACCTTGGGCTTGTGCCACGCCGATAATCAAATCATTGGCCAAAATTTGACCTGACTTGGCAGCCGGTCCACCATCTACAAGGCTGACAATGCGAATGTAGTCCGGATTTTTACGATCAGGGCGAATCGAAACGCCAATCCCTTCAAGCTGTAAACTGGTCTGAATTTGGATGTCTTGGGCTTGAACTGGGGCATAATAATTGCTGTGCGGATCATAGGCTGTGGTCGCCGCATCAAGAACTGCTTCCATGATTTCGTCATTTTTAAGTCGCTCAAGCTGCTCTTCTTGGCGCTTAAGACGATTTAACAAAATCTCTTTGGGTGTGCGACTTTCTGCCTTGACCAAGTCTTGACCACGCGCCAATTCAGGATTGTCTAGATACGCTTGGTCTTTGGCTTTGTCGTCTTCTTGATTGAGCATGATGGTAATCAGTGACAGCGCTGTCTGATTTTTCCAATAGTCAAGCTGCTCTTGTTTGGTTTGAAAACGCGGTGCATCTTCGCGATCAAGCGTGATGCGCTTATCGGTATATAAATCAATGTCGGTATCCAAATATGATTTGGCAGCGCTAAAGTATTCAAAAGATCGCGTACGAAAACGCTCAAAAATCTCAATGCCTGGTATCATATCACCGCGCATCAGATAAGCGGTGTAAGTGTTGCCGTATTTATTGGTAAATTCGTCCACATCAGACTGTAAAAACAACGTGCGATTTGGATCAAGCTTATCAAAATACATCTGTAAAATGACTTTGCCCATATCTGCATCCAGCCGTTGATCATTATAATGCGCTCGATCAAGCAATATGGCAATCTGCCGAGCCGTCACTCGCTGCTCAGGTGTCTGCATAAATGCGGCACGATCGGATGCTTGAGCAAGCGAAGAAAAACTGCTTACAAACAACGCACATGCCACCGCGCCAGCCACGCCTGATAAAAGATATTGTTGTTTTGACATATCCACATCCTGATGTTAGATGATTAAAAAAAACAGGTAAAAAACCCAAAATATCCGCTATCTTAACACAAAAAACACAAAGTTTTTTTACCTAAGTGCTAGTTTTTGTGCAACTGCCTTAAGCAATCGTTACAAAGTCGCTACTTGGGTATGAAAATTGGCGCTCCCTTCTCTTTTCATCTTAATTTCATGGCATAATAAGCACCAGACGACTGATTAAGCAAGGAGTTTTTTGTGGCAAAAGGCGTGATTATGGCGGATATCACCGCCAAGACATTGGATGATAAAGATCGTGCGTTATTATCGCATCCAGAAGTTGGCGGTATTATTTTGTTTGCGCGTAATGTTGAGTCGCCTGCGCAAGTGCGTGCGCTCACCGATTCGATACGAGAAATCAATCCAAGCGTGCTCATCGCAGTCGATCAAGAAGGCGGGCGTGTGGCACGATTTCGCTCTGGATTCTCACCCCTGCCTGCCATGGGTAAATTGGGTAAATTATATGATCTAAATCCTGCTGATGCTCTATCATTGGCGTATGACTGCGGCTATTTGATGGCGTGTGAAGTTTTGGCGGTCGGTGTGGATTTTAGTTTTGCACCAGTGCTTGATATAGACGGGGCAAGTCTTGTGATCGGTGATCGTGCTTTTCATACAGATCCAGATGTCATCGTGGCGTTATCCAAGCAATTTATGAAAGGCATGAAAGATGCTGGTATGGCAACCACTGGTAAGCATTTTCCAGGTCATGGCTCCATCGCTCCTGACTCACACGTTGCCGATGCGATCGACGACAGAAGCTTTGATGAGATTATGCATCACGACACTCAAACCTTTATCCAAACCTTAGATCAGCTTGATGCGCTCATGCCTGCCCATGTGATTTTTAGGCAAGTTGATGATAAGCCTGCAGGATTTTCCAAACTCTGGATTCAAGATATCGTGCGTAATCAACTTGGGTTTGATGGCGTGATTTTTTCGGATGATTTATGTATGAAAGCAGCGCACATCGCAGGGGATGTGGATGCGCGTGTGCTTGCCGCGCTAGAGGCAGGCTGTGATATGGCGCTGGTGTGCAATCATCGAGACGGGGCATTGCTTGCCATCAAAGCCGCTCAAAGCTTGGCAGATCAGCCGCAACATCGATTTGGGCGCATGAAAGGGAAAATCCCAGATTGGCAAGGCAGCTTGGAAGCCACTTGTCGCCAATTTCCGCTTTGGCAGGCTGTCAAAGATCGTGTGCAAAAAGCCTTTTTTGAAGACAATCAAGAAAGCTTAGCCAAAGACCCAACAGCTTATACCAAGACTTTTTAATCAGCCTTTAAACTTTAAATATAAGACATGAATATCAAAGGATGAAATTTTTAGGCATTTAAAGACAAGCACTTAAAATAGTTATTGAAAATCGCCATCAAAAAGCCCATGGGCGACCCCCATGGGCTTTGATCATTTATAAACCACCATCAGCGCATGGTCACAAACTCTTCAGCACCTGTTGGGTGAATGGCGACAGTATTATCAAAATCCGCCTTGGTCGCACCCATCTTCATTGCAACGGCAAACCCTTGGATCATCTCATCCACCCCAAAGCCAATGCCATGCAGTCCGATGATCTTTTGCTCATCGCCTAGGCACACAAGCTTCATTCGGCACGGCTCACGATGTGCCGTCACCGCACTATACATGGGCGTAAAGTTTGAGGTATAGACTTTGATGTTGTCAGCACCATAGTGCTCAATCGCCGAAGCTTCGCTTAAGCCTACCGTCCCAATCGGCGGATGACTGAAAATCACCGTGGGCACTAAGCTATAATCCAAATGCTCATCTGGTTTTTGATTAAACAGTCTTTCTGACAATCTACGCCCTGCTGCCACTGCCACCGGTGTCAGCTCAATGCCATTTTCGATAATATCCCCAACCGCATAAATGCCTTCAATGTTGGTGTTTTGAAATTTATCGACAATGATTTGACCTTTGGCATTGGTCTTGACACCAACACCATCCAGATTAAGCTGATCTGTGGCAGGCTTACGCCCCACCGCCCAAATTACACAGTCCGCAGTTTGCTCACGACCATCTTCTAACACCACGGTCAATGAGTTGTCGTCATTTTGGATGATCTGCTTTGGATTGGCTTGGGTGTGTAGCGTGATGCCGTCTTTTTGCATGACATCGACCAACACTTCAACGATGCCAGCATCAAATGAGCGTAAAGGTTTATCACCACGAACCATCAGATGCGTTTGGACACCCAAGCTATTTAGCACGCCTGCTACTTCCACCGAAACGTAGCCTGCACCAATCACCGCGACGCGCTTTGGCAATTCATTCAAAGCAAAAAAACCATCCGAATCGATGCCATATTCTGCACCAGGAATTTGGGGCTTAACTGGCTGACCGCCTGTCGCAATCACAATATGATCAGCGGTAATTTGCTCTGTTGTGCCATCTTCATAAGAAACTTCGATGGTGTTTTTGTCAATAAAGCGTCCAAACCCTTTAATCAGATCCACACCGTTTTTGGTGAAAACATTTTGGTATGACTGGTGAATGCGCCCAATATAAGCTTGGCGCGATTCGATCAATCGCCCAAAATCAAACTGCTTAACTTCGACATCAAAACCATAATCCGGTGCGTATTTATGAATCGCCCCAGACACTTGGGCAGCATACCACATGACTTTTTTTGGCACGCAGCCGACATTGACACAAGTACCGCCAACTTGATGCGCTTCGATGATGGCGCATTTTTTGCCGTATTGAGCGGCACGGTTGATAGAAGCAATGCCACCAGAACCCCCGCCGATGGCGATATAATCATAATGTTTGCTCATAATTTCCCCTTAATAACCCTTATTATGATGCCATTGTATCATAAAAACACAAAGCCGCTCTATCAAAAAGCGGCCTTGTCATTATCACTACTATTGATAAAATCAATCAAAACAGAACGCGAACTCGGATGGTCTCCGGCACAGCACGCAGGCGCGCCAAGGCTTTTTCTGAATCGTTATCATCCACATCCATCACCAAGTAGCCCACATCTCCTTTGGTCATCAAAGACTGTGCCGCGATGTTGATGCCTGCATCAGCAAACGAAGCATTGACTTGCGACAAGACACCTGGAACGTTGCGGTGAATGTGCAGCAAGCGATGCGTGCCATCAGTAAATGGAATGGAGACATTCGGGAAGTTGACGGCACTGGTGGTGTCACCTTGATCAGAATAGCGCACAAACTTTTCGGCGACTTCAAGACCGATATTGGCTTGAGCTTCTTGAGTTGAGCCACCGACATGCGGCGTCAAGATCACATTATCAAAGGCGCGTAGTGGTGATTCAAACTCTTCGTCGGCTGATTTTGGCTCTTTTGGGAATACGTCAATTGCCGCACCAAGAATCTTTTTACTCTCAAGCGCCGCTGCCAAAGCATCGATATCCACACATCCGCCGCGCGCAGCGTTGATGAAAAACGCCCCATCTTTCATTTGCGCAAACTCTTTGGCAGTCATCATGTTGCGCGTACTTGGCAAATCAGGCACATGCAGGGTAACGACATCCGCCTTAGATAATAGTTCTTCTAGACTACCAACTTGCACTGCATTACCCAGTGGCAGCTTAGTGATGACGTCATGATAAATAACTTTCATACCCAAACTTTCGGCAAGCACTGACAACTGAGAGCCGATTGAGCCATACCCGACGATACCCATGGTCTTGCCACGCACTTCATAGCTGTCTTTGGCAGACTTATTCCAGCCGCCGCGATGCACGACAGCATTTTTTTCAGGCACGCCGCGCATGAGCATGATGGTTTCAGCAAGCACCAGTTCCGCCACAGAGCGCGTGTTTGAATAAGGCGCATTAAATACAGGAATGCCCAGCTCAAGTGCCGCCTCTAGATCAACTTGGTTGGTGCCGATGCAGTAGCAGCCGATGCAGATCAGTTTTTCAGCAGCTTCAAGCACCTTGCGCGTCAGCTGAGTGCGCGAGCGGATACCAATAAAATGTGCGTCTTTGATCTTCTCGATCAACTCAGCCTCATCAAGCGCTGATTTGATGTATTCAATATTTGTATAGCCGGCGTCATTGAGTACTTTTAGTGCATTTTCATGAACGCCTTCAAGTAGCAAAAAGCGGATTTTATCTTTATTTAACGATAAGGTCATGAGAATATCCTTGCAGGTGACAGTCAAAAGTATAGTTATACACCCATTAATACAAATTTGCAATATATTCACAAACTTGCAAATGTAAATTATCAGACAATTTTTGGACTGTATGACTGAAAATACCGATAAGGGCTTTGGCTGGATTATACAGCTTCATTTTAGCCCAAAAAACAAAAGCCCGTTCCTAGAAACGAGCCTTTGAACATATACGCTTACTCTTGAGAGCCCAGCTCATCAGCGAATGCTTTGGCAAAACTGTCTTCAACACTCAAATTATCTTCTGAAGTCGCAGACGGCTCAGCTGCCATGGCTGACAACAGCTCATCAACCTGAACGGTTTCGCTGCTGGCATTTTGAGCTTTACGCTGGCGAGCTTGATGATACGCCAAGCCAGTACCTGCTGGGATCAAGCGACCCACAACGACGTTTTCTTTCAAGCCAGACAAGTCATCCACTTTACCCATCACCGCAGCGGCGGTTAAGACACGGGTAGTTTCTTGGAACGAGGCTGCCGAGATAAAGCTTTCGGTCGCCAAGCTTGCTTTCGTGATACCCAAAAGCTGACGCTCATATTGCACAGGGAATTTGCTATTAGCAACCAATTCTGCATTCAATGCGCGAATCTTTGAATATTCAGCTTGATCGCCTTTGAAGTAGCTTGAGTCACCACCATCAATGACTTCAACTTTGCGCAGCATCTGACGCACGATGACCTCAATGTGCTTGTCGTTGATTTTTACACCTTGTAAGCGATAAACTTCTTGCACTTCATTGACAATGTAATTTGCCAGTGCTGTCTCACCTTTTAGGCGTAAAATATCATGCGGATTTTGAGGTCCATCAGAAACCACCTCACCACGTTCAACAGTTTCACCCTCAAAGACGTTGATTTGACGCCATTTTGGAATCAACTCTTCATGCACATCACCATCTTCATTGGTGATGATAAAGCGGTTTTTACCTTTGGTTTCTTTACCAAAACTGACCACGCCACTCATCTCAGCCATAATGGCATGATCTTTTGGACGTCGTGCTTCAAACAAGTCAGCAACACGCGGTAGACCACCGGTAATATCTTTGGTACCTGAGGTCGCCTGTGGGACACGGCCAAGTACCGAACCTGCTGTGACATGCTCACCTTCAGAGACGCGGATGATGGTTTCGTTTGGTAAGAAATAAACCACTTCTTTACCTTCATCGGTATCCAAGATGATCGCAGGACGCAAATCTTTGGCAACGCTTGGGCGATCTTTACTGGTCAAGATTTCAAATGAGCTCACACCCGTCATCTCATCCACCTTAACTGTCGCGGTCATACCATCGGTAATGTCGCTAAAGCGTGCGGTACCTGAGAACTCTGTAATGATCGGATGGGTGTGCGGATCCCATTTGGCGATCACTTGTCCTGCTTCAACGGCATCTGTGTCGCGCACCAAGACGCTTGAGCCATAAGGTACTTTATAGCGCTCACGCTCACGACCTTGATCATCAGCCACACCAATCTCTGCCGAACGAGAAACCACAACCAAATGACCATCGGCATGTTCAACCGTTTTCATATTATGAAAACGAACCGAACCTGAATTACCAACCGATACGCTGTTATCAACAGAAGCCGCAGACGCGGCACCACCAACGTGGAACGTTCGCATGGTCAACTGAGTACCTGGCTCACCAATTGACTGTGCTGCCATCACACCTACAGATTCGCCAATATTGACCAAATGACCACGAGCCAAATCACGACCATAACATTGGGCACAGACGCCCTGAGTGGCTTCACAAGTAATGACCGAGCGCACATACACTTCATCAATTGCATTGGCATCTAGCTTTTCAACCAATCGCTCGTCAATCAAAGTACCTGCAGGCACGACCACTTCGCCATCTGTATTCACCACATCTTTGGCAGCGACACGCCCAAGCACACGATCACCCAAGCGTTCAACAATTTCACCACCATCAATCACAGGTGTCATGCGCTGACCTGCATCCGTACCACAGTCATCTTGGGTGATGACCAAATCTTGCGCCACATCAACCAAACGACGGGTCAGATAACCTGAGTTTGCTGTTTTCAAGGCGGTATCTGCCAAGCCTTTACGGGCACCGTGCGTTGAGATGAAGTACTGAAGTACCGTCAAGCCTTCACGGAAGTTGGCTTTAATTGGTGTTTCGATAATTGAGCCATCTGGCTTAGCCATCAGACCACGCATACCTGCAAGCTGACGAATCTGCGTTGCACTACCACGAGCACCTGAGTCAGCCATCATATAAATTGAGTTAAATGACTTTTGAGTTTCGGTCTCACCGTCTGCGTTGGTTACCTCGTCTTTAGACAGGTTATCCATCATCGCATTCGCAATTTTATCTGAAGTACGCGCCCAAATATCAACAACTTTGTTATAGCGCTCACCTGCAGTCACAAAGCCCTGCTCAAATTGCTGCTCAATGTCGCGGACTTCGGCATCGGCTGTATCCACGATTTGCTTTTTGGTTGGTGGAATAACCATATCTTCCATACCAATCGAAATGCCCGACAAAGTCGCTTGAGCAAATCCCAAATACATCAGATGGTCAGCAAACATGACCGATTCTTTAACGCCCAGTTTGCGATAGCATGAGTTTAAAAGCTTAGAGATGTTTTTCTTGGTCATCTCAGTATTACATTCGCTAAACGCCATACCTTCTGGCATGATATTCCAGATCAGCAAGCGGCCAGCTACCGTATCTTGGATGCTAGTACGGCTGGTTTTTTCGCCTGTTTTTTCATCCAAAATCGTCTCAGCCACGCGAACTTTAATCTTGGCATTGACTGATAAATCATCTGAACCAATTGCTCTCAAGGCTTCGTTCACGGTACTAAATACCATGCCTTCACCTTTGGCGTTGACACTGCCGCGGCTGATGTAATACAGGCCCAAAACGACGTCTTGAGAAGGTACGATGATCGGCTCACCGTTTGCAGGCGACAAGATGTTGTTGGTTGACATCATCAAGGCGCGAGCCTCAAGCTGAGCTTCCAAAGTCAGCGGTACGTGAACCGCCATTTGGTCACCGTCAAAGTCAGCGTTAAACGCAGCACACACCAAAGGATGTAGCTGAATTGCTTTACCTTCAATCAGCACAGGCTCAAACGCTTGTAGACCCAAACGGTGAAGCGTTGGCGCACGGTTAAGGAGCACAGGATGTTCACGAATGACCATCGCAAGCATATCCCAAACAGCTGGCTCTTCGCGCTCAACCATTTTCTTGGCAGCTTTAATGGTGCTGGCAATGCCGTTTTGAAGCAGTTTGGCATAAGTAAATGGCTTGAACAGCTCAAGTGCCATTTTCTTTGGCAAGCCGCACTGATGCAAACGCAGTGTCGGACCAACCACGATCACCGAACGTCCAGAATAGTCTACGCGCTTACCAAGTAGGTTTTGACGGAAACGGCCTTGCTTACCTTTAATCATGTCAGCAAGTGATTTTAATGGGCGCTTGTTAGACCCTGTAATCGCGCGACCACGGCGACCATTATCTAGTAGTGCATCGACCGCTTCTTGTAGCATACGCTTTTCGTTACGCACAATGATGTCAGGCGCATTCAGCTCTAGCAGGCGCTTCAAACGATTATTACGGTTGATCACACGGCGATACAAATCGTTCAGGTCTGACGTTGCAAAACGACCACCTTCAAGCGGCACCAAAGGACGCAAATCTGGTGGTAACACAGGTAATACGGTCATCACCATCCATTCAGGCTTGTTGTTTGAGTCGCGGAAAGACTCAAGCAGCTGCAAGCGCTTAGACATTTTTTTGAGTTTGGTCTCAGAGCCAGTTTGTGGAATTGCGGTGCGAAGTTCATCAATTTCGCCATCCACATCGATATCACGCAGCAAGTCTTGAACCGCTTCAGCGCCCATCTTAGCAATAAACTCATCGCCATATTGCTCAAGCGCATTAAAATACTCTTCATCATCCAACAGCTGATATTTTTCAAGACTGGTCATGCCAGGATCGGTCACGATGTAGCTTTCAAAATAAAGCACGCGCTCAATGTCACGCAACGTGATATCTAATAGAAGACCGATACGGCTAGGCAATGATTTTAAGAACCAAATATGAGCAACTGGAGAGGCAAGCTCAATATGACCCATGCGCTCACGGCGAACCTTAGCCGCAGTCACTTCAACACCGCAGCGCTCACAAATAATACCTTGGAATTTACGGCGCTTATATTTGCCACACAAGCACTCAAAATCTTTGACAGGGCCAAAGATTTTGGCACAGAATAAGCCATCACGCTCAGGCTTAAAGGTGCGGTAGTTAATGGTTTCTGGCTTTTTAACCTCGCCATGCGACCAAGATTTGATTGCCTCAGGTGATGCCAAAGAAATTTGAATGCTATCAAATTCTTTTACACCATTGTCAGCAGGGCCTTTCATGATATCTAATAAATCTTTCAAAAGGTTTCTCCGTTGTATTCGTCGTAATCTTTACGCCCAGTGATCATTTGATCACTGGGTAGTTTTGGTCTTGGGCTTTGGTTACTTCTTTTCTTTTAAGTCAATGTTGATACCCAGCGAGCGGATCTCTTTGGTTAGGACATTGAACGACTCTGGCATACCAGGATTCATATACTGCTCACCATCGACGATGTTCTTATACATACGCGTACGACCTTCAACATCGTCCGACTTAACCGTCAGCATCTCTTGCAGGGTGTAAGTTGCACCATAAGCTTCAAGTGCCCAGACCTCCATCTCACCAAAACGCTGACCACCGAATTGTGCTTTACCGCCCAATGGCTGCTGAGTCACAAGCGAGTACGAACCTGTCGAACGCGCGTGCATCTTATCATCCACCAAGTGGTTTAGCTTCAGCATATACATATAGCCAACTGTAACAGGGCGATCAAATTTCTTACCTGTGCGGCCATCATATAGCGTTTGTTGACCTGTGGTTGATAGATCAGCTAAGCTTAGCAGCTCTTTGATTTGAGTTTCTTCAGCGCCATCAAATACCGCTGTGCCCATAGGTACGCCATCTTTTAGATTTTGGCATAGCGCTAACAAATCTTCATCAGACAAGCTGTCCAAATCCACTTGCTCACCGCCAACTTGGTTATAAATCTTATCTAAGAATTCACGCAGTTGAGCGATGCTGGCTTGGGCACGCAGCATGCCATTAATCTTATCACCCAGACCTTTGGCTGCCATACCCAAATGGGTCTCTAGCACCTGACCGATGTTCATACGCGATGGTACGCCCAATGGGTTTAGCACGATGTCAACAGGATTGCCATTTTCATCATAAGGCATGTCCTCAACTGGCATGATGCGCGACACAACCCCTTTGTTACCATGGCGACCTGCCATCTTATCACCTGGCTGGATACGACGCTTAACTGCCAAATAAACCTTCACGATCTTTTGGACGCCATGCGCCAAGTCATCACCTTGGGTTAATTTGCGTTTTTTCTCGGTAAATTTGTTATCGATGTCTTTTTGCTTATCACTTAAGAATTCAGCAATCTGACCCAAACGCTCCGATACCTCCTCTTCAGCAGGCTGGATATCTAGTAAGCTTTCAAGTGACAAGTTTTCGATATCTGCAGCGCTTAGAACTGTACCCGCTTTAAAGCCTGCACCGCCGCTGACTTTTTTGCCTTCTAGCAGGCTCAAAATACGGCCTTTTGCTGCTGCTTCAAAAATCACCAATTCTTCTTTTAAGTCTTTACGATAATCGTCAAGCATGGCTTTTTCGATAGACTTAGCGCGGCTGTCTTTTTCAAGGCCGTCGCGTGTGAAGACTTGCACATCAATCACCGTACCTTTGGTTGATGATGGCACACGTAAAGATGTGTCTTTAACGTCGGCAGCTTTTTCACCAAAAATGGCACGAAGCAGCTTTTCTTCTGGAGTGAGCTGACTTTCGCCTTTTGGAGTCACTTTACCAACCAAAATGTCGCCAGCATCAACTTCTGCACCGATATACACGATACCCGCTTCATCAAGATTTGCCAGCGCAGCTTCACCAACGTTTGGAATATCGCCTGTGATTTCTTCAGGACCAAGCTTGGTATCACGAGCCACACAAGTTAGCTCTTGGATATGAATGGTAGTAAAGCGATCTTCTTGAACCACGCGTTCAGATAATAAAATCGAGTCTTCGAAGTTATAACCATTCCAAGGCATGAATGCCACGCGCATATTTTGACCCAGTGCAAGCTCACCAAGATCGGTTGACGGACCATCAGCCAAGATATCGCCACGTGCGATTTCATCGCCTTCATTGACGATGACACGCTGGTTAATACAGGTGTTTTGGTTTGAGCGAGTGTATTTAATCAAATTATAAATATCGATACCTGCCTCACCTGCCGTCATCTCGTCTTCATTGACACGCACGATGATGCGACTGGCATCAACTTCTTCGATCACACCGCCACGCTTAGCAACCACACAAACCCCTGAGTCACGCGCCACGTGACGCTCCATACCTGTTCCCACAAGCGGCTTATCACTGCGCAGTGTTGGAACTGCCTGACGCTGCATGTTTGAGCCCATCAAGGCACGGTTTGCGTCATCATGTTCCAAGAATGGAATCAGACCTGCTGCTACCGATACTACTTGACGCGGTGAAACATCCATATGAGTGACTTTATCAGCACTCATACGCACAAATTCGCCGTCATGACGGACACTGACCATCTCTTCGGTCAGCTCACCTTGATCATTCATCGGTGAGTCAGCTTGTGCGATCACCATGCCCACTTCTTCGATGGCAGAAACGTATTCAATTTCATCGGTCACACGACCATCAACCACGCGTCTGTACGGTGTCTCTAGGAAGCCAAAGTTATTTGTTTTGGCAAAAGTCGCCAGAGAGTTGATCAAGCCAATGTTTGGACCTTCAGGAGTTTCAATGGGACAAACACGTCCATAGTGGGTGGTGTGAACATCACGAACCTCAAAGCCTGCGCGCTCACGCGTCAAGCCACCTGGACCCAATGCTGACACACGGCGCTTATGCGTGATCTCAGATAGCGGGTTGTTTTGGTCCATAAACTGCGATAGCTGACTTGAGCCGAAGAACTCTTTGATAGACGCTGCCACAGGTTTTGAGTTGATCAAATCTTGAGGTGATAAATTGTCAGAATCAGCGGTCGTCAAGCGCTCTTTAACAGCACGCTCGACACGCGCCAAACCGATACGGAACTGGTTTTCAGTCATTTCACCCACAGAGCGAATACGGCGGTTACCCAAGTGGTCGATATCATCAACTTCGCCGCGACCATTACGGATCTCGATCAATTCTTTTAAGACATCAACAATATCTTGATTCGATAAAACGCCTTGCTCGCGCTGCACATCCATATCGTCAGTGTCAATGAACTCACGACCCAAGCGACGGTTGAATTTCATACGACCCACATTAGACAAGTCGTAACGGTCTTGGCTAAAGAACATGGATTCAAAAAGCTTTTCAGCAGTCTCAAGCGTTGGCGGCTCACCTGGACGCATCACTTTATAGATTTCGATCAGCGCCTCTTCACGAGTCAAAATGGTGTCAGCGCGTAGTGTATCGGCGATATACGCACCATGATCGATATCATTTGTGAATAAAATCTTAAATGATTGAATATTCTTTTCAGCAAGTTTTACCAAAATTTCATGGTCAATCAAGGTATTAGCACGCACCAAAACCTCATCCCCAACCACGATATCCTCGCCAATGATACGCTCATACAAGTATTCATCAGGCACAGCCAGCTTAGTCATACCAGCATCTAGGATTTGCTTAACACGGCGTGCGTTGATACGCTGACCTTGTTCAACAATCACCTTACCATCAGGACTTACGATGTCAAACTGAGCCATCTCGCCTTTTAAACGATCAGCAATCAGTTCAATTTCAAATGATTCAGCACCTTTAAATACTTCTACTTTTTCAAAGAATTGGTCTAAAATTTGAGCGGTATCCATGCCAATGGCACGTAAAATAATGGTTGCCAATAGCTTACGACGACGGTCAATACGCGCATACACCAAATCTTTGGCATCAAATTCAAAGTCAAGCCAAGAACCACGATAAGGAATAATGCGCGCGTTATAAAGTACTTTACCGCTTGAGTGCGACTTGCCTTTATCATGATCAAAGAAAACACCAGGTGAGCGATGCAGCTGAGAGACGATGACACGCTCGGTACCGTTAATAATAAAAGTACCATTATCCGTCATCAATGGGATTTCGCCCATATAAACACTTTGTTCACGGACGTCTTTAATGGCAGTTTTGTTTTCTTTATCCTTGATAACGAGGCGAATTTTTACACGCAAAGGTGCTGCAAAGGTTGAGCCGCGCATGATACATTCGCGCTCATCAAACTCAGGCTCACCTAAGTAATACTCAACGAATTGTAATTGAGCATTCCCAGAGTGGCTTTCGATCGGGAAAATTGAAGAAAAAGCCGCTTGTAAACCAATATTGGCACGAGCTTTTGGTTTTTTATGCTCTTGTAAGAATTGCTCATAAGAATCCACTTGGATGGCAAGCAGATAAGGCACATCCATGACATCTGGAAGCTTTGAAAAACTTTTGCGAATACGTTTCTTTTCGGTATAAGAATATGCCATTAAGATTCCTTAGACTAATTTAAAAATATGCTGCCAAAGAGGCAAACACTGCCAAAGAATTTCTCTATTTAGATAGATAAATTCAAAAATATGAAAGAATCATTGCGATTCTTGAGATAAGCACCCATTTTTTGAACTCTACAAAGGAAAATCGCACAGAAATAAAACAGACAGACACAACAAATCGCCAAATACCGTTCAGTATCTAGCAAGTCACTGTTAATGATAGGTAAGTCGTTCAGCTTGCATGGGTGCGTTTGTCCTTTTGGAATGTGTTTCTATTCCGCTGTAAGAACAGATACACAAAAGGTCAAATACTTAATTATAATAAAAAAAAGCCAATAATGCAATACATTATCGGCTTTTTTGAAAAATAATTTTTAAATAGCTGTCTATATGACTGGCAGCAATTTAGGGAAATTATTTAAGGTCAACGCTTGCGCCAGCTTCTTCAAGCTTCTTCTTAAGCTCTTCAGCTTCAGCTTTAGATGCCGCTTCTTTAACAGTTTGTGGCGCACCTTCAACTAGGTCTTTGGCTTCTTTTAGACCTAGACCAGTAACTTCACGCACAACTTTAATAACAGCAACTTTCTTATCGCCTGCGCTGGTTAGAACAACGTCAAACTCGTCTTTTTCTTCAGCCGCACCGCCAGCATCGCCGCCAGCTGCTGGAGCTGCTGCTAGAGCTGCTGCAGATACGCCAAACTTCTCTTCCATCGCAGAGATAAGCTCAACGATTTCCATGACTGATTTTTCCGCGATTGCGTCTAAGATTTGTTCATTAGTTAGTGACATAGCAATTATTCCTAAATAAAGGTATGAGAGTAAATAAATTTAAAATGTTACGGTAAATTAAGCCGCTTCTGATTCCATCTTATCACGAAGTGCAGCTAAAGTACGTGCAAGTTTGCCCGCTGCTGCTTCTTTCATAGTACCCATCAGACGTGCGATAGCTTCGTCGTAAGTTGGTAGGGTAGCTAGGCGATCGATAGATTTTGCGTCAATAAATTCACCTTCAAAAGCTGCGCCTTTGATTTCGAACTTGTCATTGGTCTTTGCAAATTCTTTGAACAAACGTGCTGCTGCACCTGGATGCTCATTTGAAAATGCGATTAGTGTAGGACCAACGAATACATCGTTCATGCACTCAAAAGAGGTGTCAGCTAGAGCACGACGCAACAAAGTGTTACGTACAATGCGCATATCAACACCTGCTTCACGAGCAGCTTTACGAAGTTCGGTCATCTTTGCTACTGTAACGCCGCGCGAGTCGGCAACTACAGCAGAGAGCGCACCTTTGGCAGCTTCATTTACTTCAGCAACAATTGCTTGTTTGTCTTGAAGATTTAGTGCCATGGGTTGTCTCCAAAATTATTGCTAAAAATACCACAAAAGCAATAAGCCAAATTCACAAACACCTAAGGATGTTTGAACCATTACGGCGACAATACAGTCTCACCGTCTGCGTAGGCAGGTTTCCCTATTAGATTGCCGAGCAATACCTACGGTCTTAGACAGCACAACCCGTTGTGCTGAACTAATAAATATTAAATTGTTAAACTTTTTTGATGGCTAAAATCGATTTTAGCCATCAAAAGTTGCATTATTATAATCAATAAAATTTTAAAATCAAGTTAAATATTAGAATTTAACCCAACGCATTGATTACTTATTAACGCGGTGTGGTACTGGATCAATTGCGATACCAGGACCCATGGTGCTAGACAGTGTGATCTTCTTGATATAAATACCTTTAGAAGTTGCTGGTTTAGCACGCTTAAGATCATTTAATAAAGCTGTTGCGTTTTGCTCGATTTGCTCAGCAGTAAAGCCAACCTGACCGATAGAAGCATGAATAATACCTGCTTTATCAACACGATACTGAGCCTGACCTGCTTTAGTATTTTTTACTGCAGTAGCGACGTCAGCAGTTACAGTGCCAACTTTTGGGTTTGGCATCAAACCACGTGGACCAAGAATGGTACCCAACTGACCTACGACGCGCATCGCATCAGGTGATGCAATCACAACATCAAAATCCATGTTGCCAGCTTTGATGCTTTCTGCTAGGTCTTCAAAACCAACGACATCAGCACCTGCTTCTTTAGCAGCATCAGCGGCAGCGCCTTGTGCAAATACTGCAACACGCTTAGTTTTACCAGTACCCGCAGGTAGATTGGTTGCGCCACGAACAACTTGATCAGATTTACGTGGATCTACACCCAAGTTAATAGCGATGTCAATTGACTCTTTGAATTTTGCTGCTGGCAAATCATTCAAAATTGCAACGGCTTCTTCGATGGTGTATAGCTTGTTGCTGTCCACACGATCTTTAATTAATTGTTGACGCTTAGTTAGCTTAGCCATTACACACCCTCCACAGTAATACCCATTGAGCGAGCAGTACCTGCAATGGTACGGATTGCCGCTTCAAGTTCAGCAGCGGTTAAATCTGCTTGCTTGGTTTTTACGATTTCTTCAAGTTGATCACGGTTTACAGTACCAACTTTCGACGTGTTAGGAGTGCTTGAGCCTTTTGCAATACCAGCTGCTTTACGCAATAAAACCGCCGCAGGAGGAGATTTCATCACAAAAGTGAATGACTTGTCATTAAAAACGGTAATTACAACAGGAATAGGTAAGCCTGGCTCAATATTTGCAGAAGCAGCATTGAACTCTTTACAGAATGCCATGATGTTCACGCCTTTTTGACCCAATGCTGGACCAATTGGTGGCGATGGATTTGCCTTACCGGCAGGCACTTGTAGCTTGATGTAGCCATCAATCTTCTTTGCCATGAGAATCTCTCCAATAACGGGTAATAACGCTAAATAGCTCCCCAGGTTAATAACAAGCTCTAGACTAGTACCCAGAGCCGAAACCGCATATTATACGGTAATTAATTAATCTTTTCAACCTTATTAAATTCAAGCTCAACTTCAGTTGGACGATTAAATACGCTGACGGTCAAATGTAATTTTGACTTATCATAATCCACTTTCTTAACAAGTCCTTTGAAATCTGTAAATGGACCGTCAATGACCAACACCTCTTCGCCAGGCTCAAACATGGTTTTTGGACGCGGCGCATCACCAGTTTTATTAATACGATTTAAGATTCGATCCGCTTCAATCTGAGTAATTGGTGCAGGATGCTCTGGTGTACCACCGATAAATCCTGTGATATTTGGGCAAGATCTAACAATATGCCAAGTATCTTCGTTCATTTCCATATTGATCAGGACATACCCTGGGAAAAGTTTTTGCTGCGTTGTGCGCTTTTTGCCTTCACGCATTTCAACAACTTCTTCAGTCGGTACAAGCACATCACCAAACTTATCGGCAAATTCACTGCGCTTAATGCGCTCAATCAAAGAACGCTGAACTTGATTTTCATAACCAGAGAACGCTTGAATGATATACCAACGCATTTTATACCCTTTTTAATTACTTAAATAACAAAGCCAACAACGTAGCTAAAGAACATATCCAACAACCAAATGATAATTCCAAAAACTATCATCATCAAAATCACTTGCCAAGTATAACGAACAGTCTCATCTTTGGTTGGCCATGTCACACGGCGCAGCTCAATACCCGCATCTTTTAACAATGTTTTGAAAGCCGATCCTTGATTGGTAAATGCCAGACAAATAAAGCCAAATACAACCAAGCTTACCGTAATAGCAATCTGCATCCAAACATTATTGGCAGGCGCCCAATACCTTGGCAAATATTGAGACACCAAAGTTGCCGAAATCATGGCGATGATGGCAACCAACCACAAAAGCATATCTTTTGGTGAACGCTTTTTAGCAACCTCTACCACACTCTCTTTTGAAACGGTGATTGGGGTTTTGGTATGTCGTGAGCCAGATGCTGAAGTTTCAGATTGGATATCCAAATTGTCTTTATTATCGCTCATGCAGGGACTTGCCTTGGAATGACCAATTTTTATGAAGTTAAAAGAATGGTATGAAGAATAAGATGGCAGGCGATGAGGGACTCGAACCCCCAACCCTCGGATTTGGAGTCCGATGCTCTACCAATTGAGCCAATCGCCTAGGGTGTTAAGGACTGCTATTATAGCAAACTTTTTATTTTTTGCAAGTATTTTATCTAAAAAAATCCAACCACTCCTCCATAAGAAAAACCAAACCC
>NZ_MUXT01000009.1 GCF_002014965.1 Moraxella canis | reverse complement strand
GTTTGGATTTTAAATAGTGTTGAACACTGTCGTCCAGTTGCTCAATGAGTTGCGTATTATACGCTGAAATTTTATTAAGTCAAGCACTTTTTTCAAAAATTTAAAATTAATTGCTTTTAAAGAGTTGAAGCTTCAGTCAACTGTTTGCTAAGTTGTTGATTTAGCAGTGTTTTTTACTGTGCTGTGCTGCTTAAGTGGTGCGTATTATAGGCAGGATTTGACAGCTTGTAAAGCGGTTTTTTGGGAAAATGATGAGAAAGTTGGTAAGGGGTTGATTTTATGGGGTTTTTATTTATTATATCCCAACTGCCATTTATAAAATATCAGCCAAATAAGTCCAAACCTAGACTATTTGGCTGAACATAAGCGTCATTAACTAAGCCGTTTTTAATGGCTATCATTTTTTATTGCGCCTATTAAGACATCAATATCTGCTTTTGTAGTATCAAAACTGCACATCAGTCGCACCGAGTCGTCATGCCAATCATAAAAATTACTTTGGGTTCTGGCTTTGGCGATATGATCTTGTTTCATTTTGATAAATACGCCGTTAGATTCTACAGGATAAACCAAGGAGGCACCATCAAGCTTTAGTAGCTCATCTGACAAATACTTTGCCATCTGGTTGCTGTGATTGGCAAGGGATCTGTAGAGATCATCTTGAAACAAAGCAATCAGCTGCGCTGAGATAAAGCGCATCTTTGAGGCGGTTTGCATGCTCATTTTGCGCAAAAATTTCATCTCATTTGACATCACGCCTTTGACATCAATAAGGCATTCACCAAACATCAAGCCATTTTTGGTGCCGCCAAATGCCACCATATCCACGCCAGTTTTAGTGATCATCTCATAAAAGCTGACATCCAAATAACTGGCGGCATTTGCCAAGCGCGCGCCATCCACAAACAGCTTCATGCCACGCGCATGCACAAACTCTGCAAGCGCCGCCAACTCATCGACAGTATAACAAGTGCCGCACTCAGTCACTTGGCTGATATACAGCACCAAAGGCTGAGCACGATGTTCATTACCAAAACCTTGAGCGTAAGGCGCGATCATCTCAGGCGTCAATTTGCCATCATCGCTTCGTACTGTCCAAAGTTTGTAGCCGCCCACAGCTTGCGGTGCATTGCTCTCATCTTGGTTGATGTGCGCAGTCTCTGCACAAATAACCGACCCATAGCGCGGCATGAGACTTTGCAGCCCCAAAACATTGGCACCAGTCCCATTAAACACAGGATATCCTACCGCCTGCTCACCAAATTCACGGCGGATCAAATCATCAAGGCGCGCCGTGATACTATCTGCCCCATAAGCCATCTCGTGCCCTTGGTTGGCATCGATCAGCGCCTGCATGATGGTTGGGTGTACGCCAGCATAATTATCAGAAGCAAAATGTTTCATGTGACTCCTTATGATTTTTAAAAATTGATATTATATCATCATTTAGTTATCGCCACTGTCTGAAAACTTTGTTATAATCAAATGTTTTATGGCTTTTAAGTTTTTAACACAATTTTCAGTATTAAGGCACTATTATGGTTGCAATCACATTACCAGATGGTAGCGTTCGCCAATTTGAGGGCGAAACAACAGTCATGCAAATCGCTCAAGACATCGGTCCTGGACTTGCCAAAGCGACCATCGCAGGTCGCGTTAATGGTCAATTGGTCGATGCCAGCGATCCCATCACTACCGATGCAGCCGTCCAAATCATCACCGCCAAAGATCCTGAAGGTGTTGAGATCATTCGCCACTCATGCGCACACCTTTTGGGTCATGCTGTCAAACAGCTGTATCCTGAGGTTAAGATGGTCATCGGACCTGTCATTGAAGATGGCTTTTATTATGACATATATAGCCCACGCCCATTCACGCCTGAGGATATGCAAGCCATCGAAGCACGCATGAAAAAACTCATCGACCAAGACTATGATGTCATCAAAAAAATGACGCCGCGAGATGAGGTCATCAAGGTGTTTGAGTCACGCGGTGAGGACTATAAACTGCGCTTGATTGAGGATATGCCTGACGAAAAAGCAATGGGGCTTTATTATCATCAAGAATACATCGATATGTGCCGTGGTCCGCATGTGCCTAATACGCGTTTTTTAAAGGCGTTTCAGCTGACTAAGATGAGCGGCGCTTATTGGCGCGGTGATGCTAAAAATGAACAACTTCAGCGCATCTACGGTACCGCTTGGGCAGACAAAAAAGATCTGAAAGCCTACATCGCGCGCATCGAAGAAGCCGAAAAACGCGATCACCGCAAAATCGGTAAGGCGCTTAATTTATTTCATATGCAAGAACAAGCGCCTGGCATGGTGTTTTGGCATCCAAATGGGTGGACAATTTGGCAAGTACTTGAACAATATATGCGCAAAGTTCAACAAGACAATGGCTATCTAGAAATCAAAACGCCACAAATTGTTGATAGAAGCTTGTGGGAAAAATCAGGGCATTGGGAAAATTACGCCGAAAATATGTTCACAACCAGCTCTGAAAGCCGCGATTACGCCATTAAGCCGATGAACTGCCCGTGTCATGTGCAAGTATTTAATCAAGGTCTGAAATCTTATCGTGATCTGCCTATTCGCTTGGCAGAATTTGGTTCTTGTCATCGTAATGAGCCATCAGGCTCGCTACATGGCATCATGCGCGTGCGCCAACTCACTCAAGATGATGCTCATATTTTTTGTACCAACGAACAAATCAAACAAGAAGCACAAGATTTTATCGCGCTGACTTTAAAAGTGTATCAAGACTTTGGTTTTGATCATATTTTGATGAAATTATCAACACGCCCTGAAAAGCGTGTGGGTGATGATGCTTTGTGGGATTTGGCAGAAAAAGATTTGGCAGATGCTTTGGATAATGCTGGATTATCTTGGGAGCTACAAGAAGGCGAAGGCGCATTTTACGGTCCTAAAATTGAATTCACCCTAAAAGATAGCCTAGGTCGTCAGTGGCAATGCGGCACATTGCAGCTAGACTTTAACTTGCCGGAGCGATTGGGCGCTGAATTTATCAATGAGCAAGGCGACCGCGAGCGCCCTGTGATGCTTCATCGTGCGATTTTGGGCAGTTTTGAGCGCTTTATTGGCATCTTGATCGAAAACTATGCTGGCTTTTTCCCGCCTTGGCTTGCGCCTACCCAAGCGGTTGTCATGAATATCACCGACAAACAAGCTGACGCCTGTCAAGCGGTAGTCTCCAAGCTTAAAGACGCTGGTCTGCGTGCCATCAGCGATCTGCGTAACGAGAAAATTGGCTTTAAAATTCGTGAGCGCACCCTTGAACGTATTCCGTTTATGCTAGTAATGGGTGATAAAGAAGTCGAAAACGGCACTGTCAATGTCCGCACTCGCGAAGGTAATAATCTTGGCTCTATGCCCGTTGATGAGTTCATCACTTTAATCAACGATGCCATCGCACAAAAAGGTCGCTATGTGGCAAAATCTGAAAATCTTAACTAAGGCTAAGGGGCGGTAATCCAAATTACTGCCCCTTTGATACATGGTTTATATAGATTTGATTATCTTTTATGACCGATCAAATCTATAATAAGGCTTGTAATTATTCATTCAAACCATTACAATAAATTTTCAATTTTCTTAGGAGTAAGACCATTAAACCGTCAAACCGTTTAAATATTAATGAAGAAATCCGCGCAAAAGAAGTTCGCTTGGTTAAAGAAGACGGCGAGCAAATGGGCGTGGTAGATATCCAAACAGCCCTAAAAGCTGCTGCCGATGAAAATTTGGATCTGGTAGAAATTGTCGCCGATGCCAAGCCCCCTGTCTGTAAAATTATGGACTATAAGCGCTATTTGTACGAACAAAAACAAAAAGCCAAAGAAGCCAAAAAGAACCAAAAACAAACTCAAGTTCGTGAAATCAAGCTGCGCCCTGGTACTGAAGAAGCAGATTATCAGGTCAAATTGCGTAAGATTGTTGAGTTTTTGGAAGACAAAGACAAGGTAAAAGTCAGTATTCGCTTCCGTGGTCGCGAAATGGCACATCAAGAAATTGGAAAAGCGCAACTTGAGCGCATTATTACTGACACCGCCGAGATTGCTAGCGTTGAACAAGCTCCCAAAGTCGAGGGTCGACAAATGGGTATGCTGCTTGGTCCTGCCAAGAAAAAGTAAGCTTAGTATCACATAGAAAACTGATGCTCAAACGATCGGGATGCTGGTGCATTCCGATCGTTATTATCTGTAATCAGCCATGCCCGCTTTGGTCTTTTGCATTATTGAGCACCAGACGCATGATAAGGGCATCACAGATCGTCTCACCACTGGTATAATAGTTTTTGCGCACCCCAAATCGCTCAAATCCTACTTGATGATATAGCTGAATGGCAGCGGTGTTATCAGCGCGCACTTCTAATAATAGCTGCTGACAATGAGCCTGTCTGACTTGATAAATCAGCTGATCAAGCAGCTGCCTGGCGATGCCCTGCCGACGAAAATTGGGGTGCGTGCCAATGCGATGCAGCTCACTGTCTTCAAAGATGATTTGATAGATACAATATCCCTTAATGACCGCCGAGCTAAGATCTGTATTAGACTCACCTTCTATGTTTATCAATAACTCTGCGCCAAATTGGCTCAGCACTTCTTGAATCGCAGTCGCACGCCATGGATCATCTGGCATAACAGATCGCTCAAGCTCTGCGATTTTTTGACAAATAAGCTCAAAATCCTTGTCGCAGATTGCTGATTTTTTTATAACCATAAGACTCACGCCCATTCTCCAATTCACAGACAGCGCACATAAATTCAGGCTTTATGATACAATAAACCAACTTTATACAAAAGCAAATCAGGTAAGTAACTATGACCAGCAAAACAAAAAAAACCAAATGGAATGACCCCAATGCTGAAATCGAAGCATCAAAGTATCAAAACCCCATCCCCTCTCGCCTGCTGATCTTGCAGACGGTGGCGGATATCACCAATCAAGGCAATCCTGCCACCCAAGAGTCGCTTGCCATGCACTTTGGATTTTTGGATGACGAAGATCGATTTTTTGCACTCACCAATCGCCTAAAAGCCATGCTGCGCGATGGGCAGCTTGAACGCTCTGATGGCATTCATTTTAGCGTCGCGCCGCTACCAACCCTATTAACAGGTAAAGTGTCTTGTAATCCAAAAGGTTTTGGCTTCGTGGTGCTTGATGATATGCCTGATTTGTTCTTACATGAAAAGCAGATGCGCCTTGTGTTTGATGGCGATACTGTCGAAGCGGTCGCAACGGAATACCGCGGAAAGGCTGAGGCGCGCATTACTCAAGTGCTTGAGCGTAGTCAGCTTGAGTTTATCGGTAAATTAAGCTCGGATGATGAAGGGTATTTTGTGCAATTAGCAGGTGCTAACGCGCATCAGCCCATCACCGTCACCACCGAGAATGTCGAGGAGATGAATGCAGGCGTTGGCGATGATGTTAAAGTATCTTTGATTGATCTGCCTACCTATCAGGAGTTTGCCACAGGTAAAATTACCGAACTTTTGACCAGTCTGAATGACCGTGAACTGATCATTGAGACGACGCTGTATAATTATGCCATTCCGCATGAGTTTAGCCCTGCCGCCTTAAAGCAAGCCGCAAGTTTTGATGAACCCACCCAAAAAGACTTTGATCATCGTGTGGATCTGCGCCATCTGCCATTGGTAACCATTGATGGTGAAGACTCTCGCGATTTTGATGACGCCGTCTATGCTGAAAAACGCGCCGGCGGTAACTATCGTGTCATCGTCGCCATTGCTGATGTCAGCCACTATGTCACTCCTGGGTCGCCACTGGATCAAGATGCCTATGAGCGCGGTACTTCGGTTTATTTTCCGCACCGCGTGATTCCGATGCTGCCCGAAGCGCTATCAAATGGGCTTTGTTCACTCAATCCAAAAGTGGATCGCTTATGCATGGTGGCGGATATTAAGCTGTCACGCGCAGGCAAGGTGACCGGCTATGAATTCTATCCTGCCGTCATGCATTCACAAGCTCGATTGACTTATAATCAAGTCAATGCCTATTTTAACGACCCAACCAACGAAACCCTGCCAGATGAGCTGGTGCGTAATGGCGCGGTGCTCAAATCCATCGACACACTGCATCAGCTTTATGGCGTGCTTGATGCGCGCCGTGAAGATCGTGGGGCGATGGCATTTGAGACGGCGGAGACTTATATTAAATTTGGCAAAGATGGCGACATCGTCGACATCGTAGCACGCACTCGAGGTGATGCACATAAGCTCATCGAGGAGATGATGCTGCTTGCCAATACTTGCGCCGCTAATCTGGCACTCAAGCATGAATTACCCGTTTTGTATCGCAATCATGACAAGCCTAATGATGAAAAATCTGCGCGCCTGCATGAATATGTCAAAAGCTTTGGGCTAAGCTTCCCTAGCGAATCGCCGACGCATGAAGACTATCAGCGCATCATCAAAGCAACCGCCGATCGTCCTGATGCCATCAGTATCCACAGTATGCTACTGCGCTCGATGATGCAAGCTAATTATAGTCCCGATAATATTGGGCATTTTGGCTTGGCATATGATGAATACAGTCATTTCACCAGTCCAATCCGCCGTTATCCAGACTTGATGCTGCACCGCGCCATCAAAGACAAAGTCACAAATCAAAAACCTGAAGCGACGATTTATAAAACCTTAGACGACGCTGGCGAACAAACCAGCATGACCGAACGCCGCGCCGAAGAAGCATCTCGCGATGTCGAAACTTGGTTAAAATGCCACTACATGCAGCGCCACATCGGTGATGAATTTGGTGCAACGGTGACGACGGTGACTAATTTTGGCTTATTTGTCACGCTAAATGACTTGTTTATCGAAGGTTTGATCCACATCTCGCAGCTGGGCGATGAGTACTTTGATTATGATGAGCGCGAACAAAAGCTCGTCGGTGAGCGCGGCTCAAGATTTGGGCTGGGTGATGGGCTGATCATTCAGGTTGCAGGCGTTAATATGGATTTGCTACAAATTGATTTTCGCTTGGTTGAGCACCTAAATCGTATTGATAAAAATGGCGACAGTCAAACGATGCCCCCTAAGCCTGACAATGACAAATCAGACAAAAATAGCAAGCCAAAAAAGGCTCGTCGTAAATCAAAGTAACTTTATAAGACTCATTCAAAGCTTGTCTGCTGAGCATTTGCCTAAATATGCAAGCCAAATTTAACAAATTTTGGTTTTGCGTTTGGGCAGGCTTGACAGCTTAATCAAACGCCAAGGACATCGCCAAATGACTAAACAACCATTAGCCAAGCCTCGCTATAATTTTTTGGAAGGTGTGACAGACTGGCTGAGCGCCTATATGATCAGCGGAACGATAGCTGCCTTTGTAGGCGGTGGTCTGTGGGTATTGATTGGTGTTGCCATTTTGATCATCATTTTGCTTGCTTTTATGATGTATCGCCCAAAGGCGAAATTTCGGATTTATGTGATGGCGTTGGCGGTGTATGTGGCAGCGCTGATTAGCCTGATCATACGCACAGGCAATCAGCCACTCAATGCCTTATGGGTGATGCTTTTGGTGTTGGGATTTACTCAAGCTGTGCTCACTGTGCGCTATTATCACCATCATCTTAAAGCCAACTGATGGCTTATGCGCCAGATACCAATCCCAAAGCTAGGCAGCAGACCTAAACTTTGGGGTATTTTATATGATGCTTTGAATTTTTATGATATTATTTTTATAAGTCAATGATTTAAAGTAAATACAATCACTTTTTATTTACGGCTGATCCGACATATCATATTTTTCGATACTGATTGTGCCAAGATTGGCAACGCCAACTGCTGATGAAAGACATTTAATATCTTCAGGGGTTTTATCATTCATAAAGCGATCTACCGAAATATCTTCATAGCGAAAATTAGATCCATTAGTATAAATCACATCACCCATCTTAAAGGTAAACTGCTTGGGTGGGCTGTCTTTATTGGTTATGGTCAGTGTTTTGTCCTGCTCATTCCACTGAATGGCATCTTTTGGAAATTCAGGGAATGTGGCAGCCAGTTTGCCATATTGGTTCAGCAGATATAGACAGCCATCTTGCCAATAAAACTCTCCAGATATTGACGGTATGCTCTGACCTTGAGTAATCGGATCCACCCAATAATACATGATGTGTGTTTTGACTGGCTTGGCTGTCGGTGCGATAGGCTGGTTGACTTGTTGCGGTGCTTGAACGGCTGGCTGCGTAGTTGTGCAGCCGATGGTCAATAGCGCTAGAGTGAATGGTAAGAGTTGTTTCATCGGTTAATTCCTTTTATCTAATCATTCCATATGACATTTGTAGCATACACCATTAAAACTTTTAGGACAAGTCTTGTCGCACCACCTTATAAACAGCCATTATCCCAAGTCCAAAAAATGCCCTGACATCATATTCAGGGCATTTTAGGTCATTACTTATGTATCCAAGAGCGTCTGTGCCGCCGCCAAATCTAGCGTCCCTTCATAAATTGCACGACCTGTGATCGCACCCAGCAAATACTCACCATAGGGCTTGAGCGCCGCGATATCATCAAGATTAGTCACGCCGCCGGAGGCAATGACCGGCAGACCGCTAAAGCTGGCGAGCTCCACCGTCTGCTCGATATTCACACCTTGCATCATGCCATCTTTAGCGATATCGGTATAAACGATACTTGACACGCCAGCGTCAGCGAAACGCTTGGCAAGCTCGGTCGCCTTAACATCAGTGACATTGGCCCAGCCATGCGTTGCCACCATGCCATCTTTGGCATCTATGCCTACGATGATATGCCCTGCAAATTCGCGGCACGCTTCTTCCACAAATTCAGGTGCTTCGACCGCTTTGGTGCCGATGATGATATAGGTTAGCCCTGCTGCCAAATAATGCTCAATGGTGCTCAAGCTACGCACGCCGCCGCCCAGCTGAATGGGCAACTGCGGATGTGCTTTGGCAATGGCGGTCACCACCTCTTTATGCACAGGCACACCATCAAATGCACCATTTAAATCCACCAAATGCAGACGGCGTGCGCCTTGAGCGACCCATTGGCTTGCCATCGCGACAGGATCATCGCCAAACACGGTATCATCTTCCATGCGACCTTGCTTTAGGCGAACGCATTTACCATCTTTTAGATCAATGGCGGGTATAATAAGCATAGACATCTTAATTTTCCTTAAAATTGCGTCGAATTAAGCAGGATATTTTAGCAGTTATTGACTCATTTTTCATGGATAATTTTGCCAGTTATCGCCCAAAATAAGATGAAATTCATCAAAAACAGCTGGCGATATTTTGGCAGTTAGTCTACAGATTCAATCTAAATACCACTTCATTCGTTGAGTCAATGTTTCCTCTTTTTTACTGCCGTGCATTGATTTTTCAAATATTTTCATGAATTTTTATCATAGAAATTATCTTTAAGTCTGTAAATTTTGAGTGTTTTAGCGTATAATTGTTAGGTTAATGGTGTGAACAATCGTTTTTTTGGCAAGAATTGAGCAATAAATGAGTTGCCAATTTTTTTCAAAGTTCATCAAAGTTTCATACTGACTCCTTTAGACAAAATCAGCCTGCCACTCATCGGTCGCACGGCTTTGGATGTTTTTAGGAAACTTGGTGTCCAGCCAATCACTCACCACTTGGTGAAGGCTGGTATGTTTTGGTCTTAATTTAAGTATCCGCTTATGATTACCATCAAAAAAGGCTTGGATCTGCCAATCACTGGCGAACCCTCCAAGCAGATTAGCGAGCACACGCCCACTAAGGTGGCGTTAGTCGGCTACGATTATGTCGGCATGCGCCCTACCATGCATGTCAAAGAAGGTGATAAGGTCACCAAAGGACAGGTGCTTTACGAAGACAAAAAACGAGCAGGCGTTCTTTATACAGCACCAGTTAGCGGTACTGTAGTTGCCGTCAATCGTGGCGAGCGACGAGTATTTGAAAGCTTGGTCATCGTCGTCGATCCACACTCAAGCGAAGAAATCACGTTTAATGCTTATCGCTCTGAAGATTTGTCAGCACTGGATCGTGAGACAGCTGTTGAGCAGCTGGTCGCTTCAGGCGAATGGACTGCTCTACGCACCCGTCCCTTTAGCCGCACGCCAGAAATTGACAGCACGCCTTCTGCCATTTTTGTGACTGCAACAGACACCAACCCTTTGGCTGTCGATCCTGCCACAGTATTATTTGAAGAAATACAAGCATTTAATGACGGCTTGGCAGTTTTGTCAACATTATCCCCAAAAACCTATGTCTGTCATGGCGATATCGCACCTGAAGCCTTAAGCAAATCTGCTGAAGGTAACGATACCATCTATGAAGGTTTTACAGGTGTGCATCCAGCAGGTAACGCGGGCACGCACATTCACTTTTTACACCCTTTGGCGCGTGGCAACTCGGTTTGGACGATCAATTATCAAGATGTCATCGCCATTGGTAAGCTATTTACCACAGGTCGCATCCATACTGAGCGCCTCATCAGCCTGGCAGGTCCAGCAGTGACCAATCCTCGCTTAGTGCGCACCACGCGCGGTGCCGATTTGACCGAATTGACTCAAGGTGAGCTAAAAGGGGATGACAATCGTGTCATTTCAGGCTCTGTTCTATCGGGTCGCACAGCCGCTGGCGCTACTGCATTTTTGGGTCGGTTTCATAACCAAGTCTCTGTACTTGCTGAAGGTCGTGAGCGTCCTGCACTTCACTTTTTTACGCCAGGCGCAAATCGTTTTTCAAAATTGCCAATTTATATCTCGCAATTTTTTAAAGGCAAAAAATACGACTTTACGACCAGTACTAACGGCTCACCACGTGCCATGGTGCCAATCGGCTTATTTGAAACTGTCATGCCCCAAGATTATCTACCCACTCAGCTACTGCGCGCTTTGATTGTCGAAGACATCATCAGTGCTGTTGAATTGGGTGCACTTGAGCTTGACGAAGAAGATTTGGCACTGTGCACTTTCGTATCGCCAGGCAAATATGAGTTCGGTGATATTTTGCGTGACAACTTGACCCGTATTGAGCAGGAAGGCTAACCATGAAGTTCATTCACAATATCTTTGACCGTATGGAGCCATCCTTTACCAAAGGTGGCAAGTACGAGAAATATTACGCTGTGTTTGAGATGTTCGACACTTTCTTTCGTCAGCCATCATCTCAGACTTATAGCGCCTCACATGTGCGTGACGGCATCGACCTAAAGCGCATCATGATTACCGTTTGGCTTTGTACATTTCCAGCGATGTTTTGGGGGATGTACAATGTCGGCTTTCAAGCATTAAGCGCCATTCAAGCCATGGGTATCACACCCGAAGGCTGGCGTACCATCATCACAGACATGGCAGGCTATGACCCAAATAGCGTTTGGGCAAGTTTTGTTTATGGTGCGATGCAGTTTTTACCCATTTATGCCGTAACATTTGCGGTCGGTATTCTTTGGGAGATTATTTTTGCGGTCGTGCGTGGTCATGAAGTTAATGAAGGCTTCTTTGTAACTTCGGTATTATTTGCGCTGTCGCTTCCCCCAGATATTCCATTATGGCAAGTCGCTTTGGGCATCAGTTTTGGCGTGGTTGTTGCCAAAGAAATTTTTGGCGGTACAGGCAAAAACTTCCTAAACCCTGCCTTGGCTGGTCGTGCATTTTTATACTTTGCCTACCCAGCTTATATGTCAGGCGATGCCATTTGGACGGCTGTGGATGGGTTTTCGGGCGCAACGCCATTAGGTTTGGCTGCCATGGGCGTAACGCCTGATCAATTTGTCGATGCCTATGGTCAAACCATCACTTGGATGGACGCGTTTTTGGGCAATATGCAAGGCTCAATCGGTGAAGTATCAACACTTGCCATCTTGATTAGTATGATTGGACTTCTTTGGACTCGCATCGCTTCTTGGCGCGTGATTGCAGGCTCGATCATTGGCTTGGTTGTGACTGCTTTTATCTTTAATTTGGTCGGTGGTCAAAACCCAATGATGAGCTTACCTGCTCATTGGCATTTGGTCATTGGTGGCTTTATGTTCGGTGCCGTATTTATGGCAACCGATCCTGTATCAGCTGCTCATACCAATACTGGTCGCTGGGCTTATGGTTTGTTGATTGGCTTTATGACCGTGGTTATCCGCGTGGTCAACCCTGCATTCCCAGAAGGCATCATGTTAGCCATCTTATTCGCCAACTTGTTTGCCCCATTGTTTGACTATTTTGTCACTCAAGCCAATATCAAACGTCAAACTGCACGGAGATTAAGCCATGTCAGCCAAGAATAGTAATGTTAGCACCGCAGTCACAGCACTGATTTTGTGCTTGGTCTGCTCGGTGATGGTTTCTACGGTTGCTGTTGGGTTAAAATCAAAGCAACAAGAAAATGCCCGTCTTGATTTGAATAAAAATATCTTGATGGCAGCAGATATGTATGACCCTGAAACAGATTCTTCCAGTGTCATTCCAGAGCGTTTTGCCGACTTTGAGGTCCGCTTGGTGAACTTACAAACTGGTAAATTTGCCACTGATCAAGAAATTTCAGCCGCCGGCATCAATGATGTGGATGGCTATGATGTATCAAAAGCAGCACGCACCCCTTATTTATCCACCTCATTAGCAGATGACATCGCCAAAATTGGCGGTAAGCCTAACTTTGCAAAAGTATATTTGGCAAAAGATGCCAATGGTGAGATCGATCAAATCGTTCTACCCATTCACGGCGCTGGCTTATGGGGTCCGATTTTTGGTCTTTTGACCTTAGATAAAGATTTAAACACTGTCAAAGGCGTGAATTTTTATCAACACAAAGAAACCCCAGGTCTAGGCTCGCGCATCGAAGAGCCTCAGTGGCAAGAGACTTGGGTGGATAAAGAGCTGTATAACGAAGATGGTTCTAGAAAAATCGCCGTTGTCAAAGCAGGTACAGCGCGTGAAGGTCAAGTTGATGGCATCAGTGGCGCAACTTTGACCATCCGCGGTGTGAACAATCTACTACAGTACTGGATTGGTGAAGATGGTTATAAGCCATTTTTGGATAATCTCAAAGCTGGTCAAGCAGGCAATGGCGAAGGAGTGTAATCATGGCTGATACCAAAAGCATTTTAACGACGCCGATTTTTGACAATAACCCAATTGCTCTACAGATTTTGGGTATTTGTTCGGCACTTGCGGTCACCACAAGCGTTGCAAACGCTTTGGTTATGTGTATCGCACTAACCTTAGTTACGGCATTTTCAAGCTTTTTTATCTCGATCATCCGTAACAAAATTCCCTCATCCATTCGTATTATTGTACAGATGGTTATTATCGCTTCATTGGTCATCGTGGTTGATCAGATTTTGCAAGCTTTTGCTTATGAAATCAGCCGTTCGTTATCGGTATTCGTCGGTCTGATCATCACTAACTGTATTGTTATGGGCCGAGCTGAAGCATTCGCCATGAGTAATCCGCCTGTGCCTAGCTTTTTAGATGGTATTGGTAACGGTTTGGGCTACTCAGCAGTATTGATTTTTGTTGCGACGATCCGTGAAATCATCGGTAATGGCAGCTGGTTTGGTATTACTTTACTTGAAAAAGTGACTGAGGGTGGCTGGTATATCCCTAACGGTCTTTTGTTATTACCACCTTCTTCATTCTTTGTTATTGCAGGCTTTATTGCATTGGTTCGCCTTTGGAAAAAAGATCAGCACGAGCCAGCAGAATTTGTGATGAAGCCACAGTCTAAAGGCATGGGAGGTCACTAATGGAACATTATATCAGCCTATTTATTACATCTGTCTTTATTGAGAATATGGCGCTTGCCTTCTTCTTGGGCATGTGTACGTTTCTTGCGGTCTCTAAAAAGGTCTCAACCGCCATTGGTCTTGGGATTGCGGTCATTGCCGTGATGGCAATTTGTGTACCATTAAATAATTTATTGTACCAATTCTTATTAAAAGACGGCGCATTGGCTTGGGCAGGCTATCCAAATGTAGACCTAAGCTTCTTAGGCTTATTAAGCTACATCGCTTTGATTGCAGCGACAGTACAGATTTTGGAGATGTTCTTAGATAAATTTGTACCTGCTCTATATAACGCTTTGGGTGTTTTCTTGCCACTGATTACCGTAAACTGTGCCATCATGGGTGGCGTATTGTTCATGGTTGAGCGTGACTACAACTTTGGTGAATCCATCGTTTATGGTATCGGCTCAGGCTTTGGCTGGGCATTGGCGATTGCCGCTTTGGCAGGCATCCGTGAGAAGCTCAAATACTCAGATGTACCCGCACCACTTCGCGGTCTTGGCATTACCTTTGTTACCGTTGGCTTGATGTCATTAGGCTTCATGTCATTTGGTGGTATGTCGCTATAAACAGATAGGAGAAAGTATCATGGAATTTGGTACCGCAATAGGCGGTGTTATCATGTTTACCATTGTTATCATGAGCTTGGTTGCTATCATTTTAGCGGCTCGCTCAAAACTGGTAAGCACAGGTAACGTCACAATTAATATTAATGATAATCCCGATAACAGCATCAGCACCGCAGCAGGTGGTAAGCTGCTACAAACTTTGGCGAACGAAGGTATTTTTCTGTCGTCAGCATGTGGTGGCGGTGGTACTTGCGGTCAGTGCCGCTGTAAAGTCTTAGATGGTGGCGGTTCAATTTTGCCTACCGAAGAAGGTCACTTTACCCAAGGTGAAATCCGCGAAGGGATGCGTCTGGCGTGTCAGGTTGCTGTCAAGCAAGACATGAAGATCGAAGTCGATCCAGAATTTTTTGATGTCAAAAAGTGGGAATGTGAAGTTATTTCAAATGATAACGTTGCAACTTTCATCAAAGAGCTGACCTTGAAGATTCCTGAAGGTGAAGTCGTGCCTTTCCGCGCAGGGGGTTATGTGCAGTTAGAAGCGCCGCCACACACGGTGCATTATAAAGATTTTGACATCGCTCCAGAATATCATGAAGATTGGGATGCCTTTAACTTATGGCGTTACACATCCAAAGTAGATGAGCCTGTAATTCGTGCTTATTCGATGGCAAACTACCCTGAAGAAAAAGGCATCATTAAATTTAACATCCGTATCGCTTCACCACCGCCACGTGGTCCTGAAGGCATTCCGCCAGGCAAGATGTCTTCTTATGTGTTCAGCCTAAAGCCAGGTGATAAGATTACCGTTTCAGGTCCTTATGGTGAATTCTTCGCCAAAGATACCGACGCTGAAATGGTCTTTATCGGTGGTGGTGCTGGTATGGCACCAATGCGCTCACACATTTTCGATCAGCTAAAACGTCTGAAATCTACTCGTAAGATCTCGTTTTGGTATGGTGCTCGCTCGAAGCGTGAGATGTTCTATGTCGAAGATTATGATGGCTTGGCAGAAGAATTTGACAACTTTGAATGGCATGTTGCACTCTCAGATCCCCAACCTGAAGACAACTGGGAAGGCTACACAGGCTTTATTCACAACGTCTTGTATGAAGAGTATCTTAAGGATCATCCTGCGCCAGAAGACTGCGAGTTCTATATGTGTGGACCTCCGGTCATGAACGCAGCCGTTATCAATATGCTCAAATCATTGGGCGTTGAAGATGAAAACATCTTACTTGATGACTTCGGTGGCTAAACCTAAAAATCCGTCAATCAGTTGACGGATTTTTTATATTGAATACTATAAAAAACCGCCCAGAATATGAGCGGTTTTTTATGGCTATGACTTAATTATAGTAAGCTTGGCAAATGTCTTGCTGGATCACTCTCGCGAGCTTTTTCAGCGTCTTCAACAGTCAAGCCAAGTGCTTTAGCGACACCAGCAGCATACTCTGGATGGCACTTATTACAGTTGCGAATGTGGCGATACTTGATAAAATCAGGCGCATCGTCCATATTGCGAGCAGTATTACCAAATAAAGCTTGCTTTTGCTCGTCATTCATCAGGTTAAATAGCGCACGAGGCTGGCTGAAATAATCTTCATCATCTTGACGGAAATCCCAAATCTTGGCATCACCGCTGATTTTTAGTGGTGGTTCAGCCAAATGTGGCTGATCTTGCCATTGACCAAAGCTATTTGGCTCATAATGCGGACGCCCACCATAGTTATCGCCCACACGCCCCAAACCATCGCGGTGGTTGCTATAGACAGGGCAGCGAGGCGCATTGACTGGAATTTGGTTACGGTTCACACCCAAGCGATAGCGCTGCGCATCCGCATAATTGACCAAACGCGCCTGCAACATGCGGTCAGGCGACACGCTGATGCCAGGTACCAAATTACTTGGTGCAAATGCCGATTGCTCAACATCCAAAAAGAAGTTTTCAGGGTTTTTATTGAGCTCAAATTCACCCACTTCGATCAGTGGATAATCCCCTTTTGGCCAAACTTTGGTCAAATCAAAAGGATGATAAGGCACAGTTTCTGCTTCAGTCTCAGGCATGATTTGTACGTACATCTTCCATTTTGGGAAATTACCTTCTTCGATGGCATTGAACAAATCACGTTGGTTGCTTTCACGATCTTTAGCAATAACTGCTTCAGCTTCAGCATCGGTTAAGTTCTCGATACCCTGTTGGGTACGGAAATGCATTTTCACCCAAAAACGCTCATTTTCAGCATTAATGAAGCTGTAAGTGTGCGAACTAAAGCCATGCATGTGACGGTAAGACTTAGGAATACCGCGATCACTCATGACGATGGTCACCTGATGGAATGCTTCAGGTAATAGTGTCCACCAATCCCAGTTATTGGTTGGGCTACGTAGGTTGGTTTTAGGATCACGCTTAACTGCTTTATTCAGATCAGGGAACTTCTTAGGATCGCGGATAAAAAACACTGGCGTGTTATTTCCGACCATATCCCAGTTACCCTCTTCGGTATAAAACTTAAGCGCAAAACCACGAATATCACGCTCAGCGTCAGCAGCACCGCGCTCACCTGCGACGGTAGTAAAACGGGCAAACATTTCTGTTTTTTTGCCAACTTCACTAAACATTTTGGCTTTGGTATATTGGGTGATATCGTTAGTCACTGTAAACGTACCAAAAGCGCCAGAACCTTTAGCATGCATACGGCGCTCAGGGATGACTTCACGCGCAAAATCACCCAATTTTTCGTTCAACCAAAGATCTTGCATCAATAATGGACCACGCGGTCCTGCGCTCATTGAGTCTTGGTTGCTTGGTACAGGAGCGCCATTACTCATGGTCAAATAAGTATGATCATAAGGGCATTTTTTTTCACTCATAGTTTTCCTTCCTTACAGGTGGCTTGATAAATTCAGCGACTCATATCGCCAAATCGATTTGCTAATGCAAAGTTATTATCGCAATATTTCAATAATCAGAACACTGATAATTTTCAATAATATTGATTTAATTTATAAAATTAAAAATACAAAAATTAATAATTTTTAAATACATAAATTTATTTCAATATAACACAAATCACCCATGATGAAAAGAAAACAAAAGCTATTCAAACGCTTCAAAAACAAAAAAACCACCCAAATATACATTTAGGTGATTTTTTAATACGGTAGTAATCATTCAGTTTATTAGACGCTATTAGCCCACTTGATAGTAAGTCGCTGCGCCTGGACCGACTGGCAGACCAAACACAAATACCCACAGATAAAATAGCAGCATCCAACCGAATAAAAATACCATCGAATAAGGCAACATCATCGCCATCAGGGTACCGACCCCTGTATCTCGTTTATAGCGAATCGCAACCGCCATAATCAATCCAAAATAGCTCATCATCGGCGTGATGATATTCGTGGTGCTATCACCGATACGATAAGCTGCCTGAATCATCTCTGGCGCATAGCCTGTGAGCATCAGCATCGGAATAAAGATCGGTGCAGTGATTGCCCACTGTGCCGAAGCGGAACCGAGCATCAGATTCACAAGCGCACAAATCAAGATAAAACCAATCAGTAGCAGCGGTCCTGTCAGCCCAATGTCATTTAGGAAGGTGGCGCCAGAGACCGCCATGACAGAGCCTAGGTTTGACCAGTTAAAGAAAGCGGTGAACTGCGCTGCAAAAAACACAAGTACGATATACATACTCAATGAGCTCATGGCTTGACTCATCGCATCAACAACATCTTGGTTATTTTTGATGCTGCCAGTAACCTTGCCATAGATATAGCCAGGAATCGCAAAGAACACAAAAATAAATACCACGATGCCATTTAAAAATGGCGAGCCTGCCACTAAGCCTGTTTCTGGATTTCTTAAAATGCCATTTTCTGGGACGATCGTCCATGCCAAAAGCAAGCAAAAAATCACCATGCTCACCCCTGCCCAGACCAAGCCCTTTTTCTCAAGGCTGCTTAGCCGCTCAATTTTATTATCAAGCACGGTGGGATCATCGGCGTCGTGAGGGTTATATTTTCCTAGGTTTGGCTCAACGATTTTTTCGGTGACAAAAAAACCCAAAGCACTCACCAAAAAGGTACTGACCGCCATAAAATACCAGTTGGCTTCTGCGCCGACCACATAATCAGGGTCAATGATGCGAGCAGCTTCTTGGCTAATGCCGGACAATAATGGATCAACAGTACCAAGCAATAAATTGGCACTGTAGCCGCCAGACACCCCAGCAAAAGCTGCCGCCAAGCCTGCCAATGGATGGCGACCCAAAGAGTGGAAAATCATGGCTGCCAGTGGAATTAAGACCACATAGCCAAGCTCAGAGGCAGTATTTGACATGATACCAGCAAAGACAACAACCAAAGTCACCATCTTTTTAGGTGCGTTCATCACCATACCGCGCAGTGCTGCTGAAATCATACCAGAATATTCAGCAATACCCACACCAAGTAGCGCCACTAACACCGTACCCAAGGGCACAAAGCCTGTGAAATTTTTGACAAGATTTTCAACAATCCTTGCCAAACCCTCGCCATTAAGCAGATTGACCACATAAATCATGCCATCTTCGGCGCGACCTTTGGCACCTTCTGGACGCGGATCCATCACCGCGACATCCATCGCCGATAAGATGGCTGACAGCCCAAGCAAGATCACCGACATCCACACAAATAAAATCACAGGATGTGGCAGCAAATTACCCAGCCATTCCACACCTTTTAAAAATCGCTGCATGCGCGAACTTGAGCCGGCTTGATCGAAATCATTGGATGATTGTGAGCTCATACCTCTCTCCCTCTCCGCCTATTAATTAATATTTTGAATCCAAAGGGATATATTATAGCAATAAACTTGACACAATCCTATACATTTATCCAATCTTATTGTCTATACTTAAAAAAGTCTTAGCCAATAAGCTAAGACCTTGAGTGTGCTTGACGATTTAAATCGAGCTCTAACGCTTTGGCTTGGTCAGCTCAGGCTCAAATGCCGTCTGCTGTCCTGCCTTATGATAAGCTCGGTCAAAATACACCAAACCTTGCTGGCTTAGGTCGGCATGACGAATGCCCACAATTTTACAAATAAAAATACTGTGTGTGCCGACATCCTTGATGTCTTCGATATGACAATCAAAAGTTGCCAATGCCTCTTTTAAAATGGGGGCGCCCGTATTTAACATCTCCCACTCGCCATATTCAAACCGCTCATCCGACTCCAAGGGCGAGGAAAAAATGCCTGATAAATGCGCCTGCTCAGGCGTCAAAGTATTAACTGCAAGCACACGATTAGCGACAAAATGCTCATAAGAGCGCGCCTGCGCATTCATGCACACCAACAAAGATGGCGGCGAGTCGGTGACGCTGCACACCGCCGATGCCGTAAACCCATGGCGTCCGCTATCGCCATCAGTGGTGACAACATGGACAGCCGTTGCTAGGCGCGCCATGGCATCTTTAAAGATGAGTTTTTCTACCATGTTTGATTACTCTTTAAAATTAAAAAGGATGCCTTTAAGTACATCCTTAGGTATTTTTTGGGATGAATGGCTTATTTGCCAAGCAGCTCATCGCGCACAATCTTAGCGCCTGCACTCAAAGCGTGCAACTTACCCCTTGCCACTTGTCGTGGCAGCGGCGCCATGCCACAGTTTGTCGATGGATACAGTTTGTCTGCATCCACGAAATCAAGCGCTCGGCGCAGCGTCTGCGCAACCTCTTCGGGCGTCTCAATGGTGTTGGTTGCGACATCGATGGCGCCTACCATGACCGTTTTGCCACGAATCAGTTCGATGAGCTCCATCGGTACATGTGAATTTTGACATTCTAGCGACACAATGTCAATTTTTGATTGTTGAAGCTTAGGAAAACTTTCTTCGTATTGGCGCCATTCTGAGCCCAAAGTTTTTTTCCAATCAGTATTTGCCTTGATGCCATAGCCATAGCAAATATGCACTGCCGTCTGACAGCTCAGACCTTCGATGGCACGTTCAAGGGTCGCCACGCCCCAGTCATTGACTTCATCAAAAAACACATTAAATGCCGGCTCGTCAAACTGGATAATATCAACCCCTGCCGCCTCAAGCTCTTTGGCTTCTTCATTTAAGATTTTGGCAAATTCCCACGCCAATTTTTCACGACTTTTATAATAGCCGTCATACAGCGTATCAATCATCGTCATCGGACCAGGCAGTGCCCATTTGATGGGTTTATCGGTATGCGCGCGCAAAAATTTGGCATCTTCAACAAAGACAGAGTTGGGGCGAGACACCGCACCAACCACGCTTGGCACACTGGCATCATAGCGGTTGCGGATACGCACCGTTTCGCGCTGATTAAAATCCACGCCCTGCAAGTGCTCGATGAATGTCGTCACAAAATGCTGACGCGTCTGCTCGCCATCACTGACGATGTCTAGGTTTGCTGCCAGCTGCTCTTGGAGTGACACCAACAAAGCATCTTGCTTGGCTTCGGTCAGCGCATCGCCTTCTAGCTTCCAAGGCGACCATAATTTTTCAGGCTCAGCAAGCCAGCTGGGTTTTGGCAGGCTGCCTGCCGTCGATGTTGGTAATAATAGTTTAGACATTTTTATTCCTTATTTATCCAATGATTGTGCCATCCACGCATCTAGCGCTGCATGATATTTTTGGATGAAATGTGTTTGGGTATATTTGCCTTGCTTGATAGCAAGCTCGGTGCGCTCCACACGGTCATAATCTACTTGTGTCAGCGAATAATCTTCATAAGTCAAGCTTGGCTGATACACCTGCCCTGCGACCGAATTGGCATTATAAATCTCAGGACGATAGATTTTTTGGAATGCTTCCATTGTCGCAATCGTACTAATCAGCTCAAGATTGGTATAATCATTCAACAAATCTCCCGAAAAATAAAACGCATATGGTGCGACCGATTTTGGCGGCATAAAATAGCGCACTTTTAAGCCCATCTTGGCAAAATATTCATCAGTCAGCGAATATGCCTCTTGGCGGTATTCTGTCCCCAAAATCGGATGCACATTGGTGGTTTTGTAATAGGTTTTGGTGGTCGAGACACTCAAACAAATCACTGGCGCTTTCTTAAACTGCTGGGTGAAAGCATCAGAATTGAGCAAATGCTGAAACAGTTTGCCATGCAAATCGCCATAATTTTGGGGTACGCTGAACGACGGCTTATCTTTGTTATAATCAGCTAACAAAACGCTAAAATCATAATCACGCACATAAGACGAAAAACTGTTACCCACGATACCGTCAAGAGTTTGATGGGTGTGGTGGTCGATGATGCTGGTTTTGAGCATCTCAATGGCAGGGAAAAATTCGCCATCGCCCAATACATCGATATCCATAGAAATAATATCAAGCGCGACCGAATAACGATCGGCGTTAGGATTGTCCCAATTCGCCAAATCATTAAAACGGTTATTGATCATACGGATGGCATTTTGTAGATTTTGTTTGCGATTTTCGCCGCGCGCTAAGTTAGCAAAGTTCGTCGTCAGACGCGTGCTTTGGGCAGGCTCATAATTTTCATCAAAAGCAACGCTTTTAATTCGGCTATTAAATTGTGTGGTCATATCGCACCTTGTCATCAAAATTTAAAGTTGAGATATTAAACCGCATTTTTAACATGAATAAAAGCGAAATATTTTTCAAAAAAGATGAATAAAATTCATTTAAAGATAGTTCATCTAATACATTGGATAACTCTCCAAAGACAATCAATAAAACAAAAAAGCCCAAGATGCTTATCTTGGGCTTTTGGGATGATCAGTGATTAGTGCTGATGACCGCCAACACCGTGTGCGTGACCATGAGCGATTTCGTCAGCTGTTGCAGCGCGCACTTCAACAATCTCAACATCAAAAGTCAGCTCAACACCTGCCAAAGGATGGTTGCCATCAACCACTACCACGTCATCATTGACATCTTTGACAGTCACAAGCATGACTTGACCGTCATCGGTCTGCGATTGAAACTGCATGCCCACTTCGATGTTATCCACACCTTGGAAGTTAGCGCGTGGCACTTCTTGTACCGCCTCTTGAACATATTCGCCATACGCTTCTTCAGGCGCAACAGTCACTTTGAATTTGTCGCCAGCTGATTTGCCAGTCATTTGGTTTTCAAGACCTGGGATGATGTTGTGATGACCATGCAAGTATGCCAATGGCTCGCCACGAGATTGATCAAGCACATCGCCTTCAGCGTTAGTGAGTGTATAGTTGAACTGTACAACGGTATCATTACTAATGGTTGTCATAAGAAATTCCTTATAAATAAAATGCCATCGCCCAGGCGACTGCCCAAGCTGTCAAATGACAAATTTTGTCTATTAGTATACCAAAAAATCAATCCATTGCCTAATGCTTTACAAAAAAGTCGTTACATTGTGTAAAAGCTCATCACTCATTTAAAAAATCAATGGGTTTTGATATAATTGATATTTTAATCAATAATTATATCACTCCAAATTAGCCAATCTGGCATTATTATTTTAAGGTATCAAAATGAACTTAGCTTATCAAATCAGTTTTGATCGATTTACAGAACATTTGGCGGATGTGCAAATCACGCATACGGCGGTGAGCGACGCACCGACTTTTTCGATGGTGACATGGATTGCAGGCAGCTATTTGATTCGTGAATTTAGTAAAAATATCACTGCAGTATATTATCAAATCGGCGATGAGAAAAAACAGCATCGCGCTGAAAAGATCGATAAAAAAACGTTCGTTTTTTCAAAAGCTCGTCAAGGTGATCGGCTTACCATCTGTTATGAAGTGTATTGCCGCGACTTATCAGTACGCACAGCGTTCATTGATGCCACGCGTATTTTTGGGAATTTTACTTCGCTGCTGCTATTACCAGATGCTGACAAGCACGCGCAGGCAAGCTTGACGCTCGTAGTGCCGACTGCGTTTTTGGTGCATCATCCTGAGTGTACGATCGCTTGCGGTTTGGATTTTGAATGCACCCAAACACAATCAGGACTTGAATATCATCTTGATGCTTTGGCGGCATTTGAGTATTTGGATTTTCCGTTTGAGATCGGTACACAAGACACCTTTGATTTTCAAATCACAAAACATGACCAAATCAGCGTGCCACATAGGTTTTTTTTGGCGGGTCGGCATCATGGCGATTTGCAGCGCCTAAAAACTGACTTAACCAAAATCTGCCAAAGCTATGTCGATTGGCTTGGTGAGACGCCATTTACAGAGTATACCTTTATGACCATGGTGACCGATAAGGATTACGGCGGTCTTGAGCACATCAACTCCACCGCCTTAATCAGTCCGCGCGCTGATATGCCAAGCTTTGGTGAAAGTGCCGTGCCAAGTGGTGATTATCAGCGGTTTCTTGGGCTGTGCAGCCATGAGTATTTTCATGCATGGTGGGTAAAAACGGTCAAACCTGATGTGATGATGAACAATCCGCTCACCGATGAAGCTTATACGCCGCTTTTGTGGGTGTTTGAAGGCTTTACTTCTTATATTGATGACTTAATGCTACTTGTGTCAGGGGTGATTGATAAAGACAGCTATCTTAAGCTCATTGCTGCACAAATCAACCGCTACTATCAAACCGAGGGTCGTGCGCACCAAAGTGTGGCGCAGTCAAGTTTTGATACTTGGATCAAACTGTATCGCGCGGACGAAAACACCGCCAATCAAGGCATCAGCTATTATAATAAGGGTGCACTGGTTGCACTGCTGCTTGATATGATGCTAATGGATCAAACAGACGGTAAGTATCGCCTGTTTGACGTCATCAAAGCCTGCTATCAAAAATCAGCCAATCAGCCTTTTGGTCTGACAACCCAAATCTTAGGCGAGATCATCGCTGAGATGATGGGACAAAAGGTATGGGATGACTTTTATGATCGCTATGTCATCGGTGTGGACGATCTGCCGCTTGAGCGCTACTTTGAAAAATTTGCCATCAGCACAGAGTCCCAAGACAAAGATAAACCTTGGGGCATCAGCTTTGATGAAAGCGCAGCTGGGCTGACGATCAAGCATATCAGCCGCCAGTCTGCAGCCAGTGATGCTGGGCTGGCATTTGGCGACATTATCATCGCCATCGATGGATTGAAAGCTACTTCAGCCCTACTCACTCAGCTGATCAAACACCAAGATGCCACAAGCTTAGCGCTGACTATACACGCTTTTCGGCGCGATGAGCTGTTTAGTGTCAGCATCAAGCCTCAAAAAACCACGCATCAAACCGTTCAGCTTAAGGGGGATGGCGGTCAATGGCTTGACTTTACCCCAAAACCATGAACATTATCAGCATTGTTTTAGCTGCGAAGCGCCGCGTAGAAGCCAAGCCAATCCCGCTTGATCAAGCCATTGCACCTAAACCTATCCCCTGCCACCAAATTTAGGTGGTCGGGTGCGTTTTAGGTTCGGCTTGGATTGATTCTTTGGGGCATGATAAGCGCTTGAATGTGCTTTATTAGCAGGCGATCTACTGGCAGAATGATTAAAAATGCCCATATCTGCCAACATCTGATCATCCAAATGCACTGTACGACTTTCACCGACCGCCAAGCCGTCTAATTGCCAGCTACCGATCTGATGGCGAATCAGTCTAAGGCATGGCAAGCCCACATGGGCGACCATACGCCGCACTTGACGGTTTTTGCCCTCAGTGATCGTCATTTCAAGCCATGCAGTAGGAATGTTTGCCCGCTGGCGGATCGGCGGGTTTCGCGGCCATAAGTGAATGGGCAGTGCATTTTCGTCAAGCTGCCGCACCTTAGCAGGCAAGGTTTTGCCATCTTTTAGCACCACTCCTTGTTCTAGCGCCTTGATCTGTGCTTCGGTTGGTATATTTTCTACTTGCACCAGATAAGTTTTGGCGTACTTGGCGTGTGTATATTTGGCGTTATGAGCGGTTGGTGGCGTGGTGATGGCATGATTGAGTTCACCATGATCGGTCAATAACAATAAACCTTCTGAGTCTTTATCAAGTCGCCCTGCCACACGCATCGTTTTATCATCAACAAACTCTGCCAAAGTCGCCATATCGTCATGATCTTTTTTAAATTGGCTGTGCACGCCGTAAGGCTTATTAAATAAGATAAGTTTTGCCATATTTGCCTGTCATTTTACTCACATTCATGCAACCACTATAACACAAAAAACCAAACAACCCTGGCTGTTTGGTTTTTGATTATTTTAATTATAAAGCATTAAGGGGACTTGAACATTATTTTTGCTCAGTCGGTGCCTTAACTGCTGGCGCATCTTCTGCATGACCAACTTGGGTCACGGTTTCACCCTCTTGGAAAAGTGCAAACTCAATGCGTCGATTTTGGAAACGACCTTGCTCAGTGGCGTTAGATGCAACTGGATAATCAAAGCTTGCACCTTGAACAGTCAGACGATCCGCAGAAACACCTTTTGAAACCAAATAATCCTTAACAGCAGCAGCTCTAGACTCTGACAAGCCTTGATTATATTCATGAGTACCTTGGGTATCGGTATGCCCGATGATGCGCAGCGCAGCATCTGGAATTGCCTTGAATTTTTCAGCTGCCAGATCAAGAATTTCTTGATTCTCCATTGGGATTTGGGTTGAGTCAGTAGCAAAGTTAATGATCTGAGTGTTCAGAGCATTGACCAAAGCGTCTAGCTCATTGGCTTCTACTGTATCGCCAAGCTGCGTGATTGCGTTACGCGCAGATTCAATACTGGTGGCAACCGCAGTATTCACATCCAATTCAGGCTCAGCTTCCACAGTGAAGTCTGATGGTAAAATGGCGCGTGCACCGTCAACAAGTTTGGCAACATCTTCTGCAGTCGTAGCATTAAAGCGTACTGTGCGATCATTGATCACCACGCTGGCATTTGGCACGCCTCTCATCAGCTCCAAGATGGCAGGAAGATGCTCGGCTACAGGCATGGTCGCTGCATGCGTATTGTTCGGCTGAATTGCTAGATCCTGAGCACCGAATACCTGAGCGACTGCTGCACGGATATTACCAGCCAATTCTTCACTACCCACCTGAGCGCGGTGTGAATATAGCGCCTGACCAGTTTCATCCAAAGCTAGGCTTAATGTCGCAGGCGCCTGAGCCACATCTGTCACCATAGGCTCAGCTTGAGCGGCGCTATCGTTTGTGGCGACTGGTGCTGCCACTGGCGCTGGATTATCTTGACAAGCTCTCAATAGTAGCCATGCCAAGCCTGCAAAAATGATTAAGCCAATAATCGGTAGCAGTGTTTTTAAAAAAGGGCTTTTTTCTTTATTTTCATAATGTCTGTCAGTAGCGGCAGTATTGACATGAGCAGGCTTAGATACAGGCTGAACTGGCTCTGTGACCACCTGAGTCGCCACTGGTTCTGTCACAACTGTAGAAGCTGGCGTTACTGGCGTGCTGGCAGCGGCAGCCGTGCCTGCAAATAGCCCTGCTGGCAATAAAGCGTGCGCCCAACCTGGTAAGCGGGTTTCATCTTCTTTAGCCAATTGGTTACGAATAAAAGAAGGGACAGACAAAGCGCCTGCTTGCTCCTTAATACGCGCCAAAGCCAAAGGTGCTGCCGTGGCGATCGCGGTGCGTGCGGTCACTGGTGAGACGTGATATTCATCAGCTAAGTGATTGCTCAAAGAAGCGATCTGATCTTCGCCTGTTGAAGCATCACTAAAAGCCACATTTAGAAGATGATGACCATGCTCAAGCTCATTATCAGGCAAGGCATTGGCGCGCTGATAGACATCCTCATTGCTCAATCGACCCGCAAAGATTGCATAAAAAGCATTTAGCAAATTTGATTTGTTGGCGTTATCGCCATCTTGATTTTTAATTGATGCCAAAACATGCGGGGTAATGTGTTCATTTAATTTATTGATTAAGCTCATAAGTCGCTCCATGGGTAAAAATTTCGTTGTCCATCAGCAAAATGCCAATGTTATCCTTAAGAAAAACAACGGATTGCTTGTTCTTATGGCTCTATTGTGACTGATTTTAAGGCGACTTAAAAGAGCTGACAACAATTGATAAACAAAACCTCTGCTTTTATGCTCCTAAAAAGTCAAGAAATTACAAAAAAGACTGACGAGTTATTCATTATTTACATGAGTGTAATACTATGGTAATTAAATTCTTCTCAGTTTTAGATTGTGTGTCTTATGATTTGAATCATGATTAAATATCTCAAAAATGGATTAACCATAATTTACACATAAATCAAAACTTTTCATCAAAAATCTGCTAGACTAAGGCAGTATTTACAAAACATTTCTAAAGCGTTTCATGAATCATACAACTGTCATTATTATCATCACTGTCATCATCAGCATCGCTGCATGGCAATCTAGACCCTTGCTTGAGCGACTGATTTTTTATCCGCCTGCGGTCAATAAAGGTCAATACGATCGGCTACTGACACATGGATTTATCCATGCCGATGGGATGCATTTGCTGTTTAATATGTTTACGCTGTATTTTTTTGGCAGCGTGATTGAACGGTTTTATATCAATAAATTTGGTCATTTGGGTTTTGTGGCATTTTATGTTTTGGCGATTATTGTTGCGATTTTGCCCACTTACGCGCGTAATAAAAATAATCCCCGCTACTCAAGCCTAGGTGCATCAGGCGCGGTAAGTGCTGTTTTGTTTGCGTATATTTTATTTGCACCTTGGAACACGCTATATCTATTTGCCGTACTGCCCATTCCTGCGATTGTGTTTGCGATTGCTTATGTGGCTTATAGCATCTGGGCTGACCGCCGAGGCGGTGGAAATATCAACCACTCAGCCCATCTGTTTGGTGCGGTATTTGGCGTGGTCGCCACCATTGCCATTGAGCCAAGCATTATTTTTCACTTTCTAAATCGTCTGCTAAACCCCTCATTTTAAGCGAATCAAAAAAAACGTGGCTATAACCACGTTTTTTATTTGAATCACCAAGCTTTAAAATGACTTTCGATATAGCCATCGGGTAGGCTTTCAAGCGTATATCGCCATTTTGGATTTTTGTCTTTATCAATCAAAAGTGCACGCACCCCTTCGGCAAATTCGCCATTATGTGAGCAATGAATCGCAACAATGTATTCTAAATCCATGACATCATCAAAGCTCATGCCTGTCACCTGATTTGCCATGTGCCAAGCAATGGCTGCCGATGTCGGTGAGCCAGCAGTATAAGTATCAAATGCCTTTTGAATGTAATCAATATCAGAACCTGCTTTAGCAAGCGCATCAAATTCAAGCAAGCTGTCCACTTGACTGATCTTTTCTATCTCATCACGATGTGGCAGCAGCCATCCTTCTGGCAGGACATCCGTATTTTCAAGGTCTGCAAGTAATGAGTTAAGCATGTCGTGGTTTTTGGCGGCATCATCCGTCCACTCGGCAGTGGTCAGCGCTTGAATTAACAGATCAAAGTCGCCGCTTGCCATACTAAAATCAGCCACACCCAGCGCCAAGGCATCCGCTGCATTAAATCGCGCGCCCGTCAGCCCCAAAAACAAACCGATCTTATTAGGCATGTGCTTTAAAAAATACGACCCACCTGCATCAGGAAAAAGCCCAATGCTAACTTCTGGCATCGCCATCATCGTCGTTTCTGTGACGATGCGATGACTTGAAGGCACTGCCAGACCCATACCACCGCCCATAACAATGCCACTTGCCCAAACAATGATGGGTTTTTTATAACTTTTTATTTGTTTACATAGACCATATTCGGTGGTAAAAAACGCTTGAGCCGTTGGATTGGGGAAAACTTCAGGATCATGGCTATGATATAAGCCACGAATATCACCACCTGCACAAAACGCCTTATCGCCTGCGCCTCGGATCAGCACACCGACCACGCTGTCATCTTCCGCCCACTCATCAAGCAGTGATTTTGTGGTGGTCACCATCTGTAAGTTTTGAGCATTCAACGCCTCAGGGCGATTTAATAAGATCGTTCCGATGCGCTGCCTGTCATTGATCGCCAAAAAATCCGTCACAATTGTCATCATCATTCCTTTTTCATCATAAAATTCAAAGACAAAAACCACACTGTTTTTGATTATACTAAAATTTTTGAAATTGCCAAATAAAATTTCATCGGATTTGCACACTTTTGGATACCCAAATTTAGCGTCTTGTTTTTTAAATTTGCATTTTTGGCATAGGTTTGATAGTTTGTGTATAGATACACTGATCATGAAAAAGAGCCAATTATGTTTTTTTTATTATCCCCTGCCAAAAATCTTGACGAAAAAACTCCCGTTCCGCTATCCCTTGCTGATCAATACAGCGAGCCTGCGCTCATTGATGACGCTATCACCTTAATGCAGTCACTCAAAGATTGCGATGTCATTGACTTTCAAGAATTGATGGGTGTATCCGCCAAAATCGCCGAGCTTAATGTCGATCGTAATCAGCGCTGGGCTTATCCCTTTGGCGAAGATGCCAAGCCTGCGATTTATTTATTTGCAGGCGATGTTTATACAGGCTTGGACGCCTATCATCTTGATAAAAATGAGATCGGCTACCTTAATGACAGATTGGGTATTTTATCAGGGCTTTATGGCTTGCTTAGACCGCTGGACTTGATGCTGCCTTATCGCCTTGAGATGGGCACTAAGTTTAAGACAGCCAAGGCGGATAATTTATATCAATTTTGGGGCGATAAAATTACCGATCAAATCAATCAGCACCTAAAGCAGTCAGATCAAGTCTTGGTCAATTTGGCGTCAAATGAATATTTCAGCGCAGTTAATCCAAGCAAGATCGAGGGGCGCATTATCACACCTCGCTTTGAAGATCAAAAAAACGGCAAGTATAAAGTGGTCAGTTTTTATGCCAAAAAAGCACGTGGACTCATGGTGAACTATGCGGCTAAGCATCAATTAACCAACGCTGAAGATCTAAAAAACTTTGATTCTGAGGGGTATTATTTTGTCCCCGAACTCAGCGATGAGGACAACTGGGTATTTCGGCGTGATGAGGTGTAGTTGATAGTCAAGGCAACGACCTACCGACCGTCATAGCGCCTTTGTGATTTTGCCTATTTATCTTTGCATTTTTAGAACATAAACTTGCCAAACTTGAGGTTTATTTTATGATGAAAGCCCATATATTAACAATAATCTCATTATTATATTAGGAATACTCATGAAACAAGTCTCCAAAGTTTATTCAGCACCTAATAAGCATTGGGTCGGTGATGGCTTTCACGTACATAGCATGTTCAATTATCAAGAAACGCATAAGAATTTGGATCCGTTTTTGATGATGGATTATGCCGCCCCTCAAAGCTTTCCTGCAAATGCCAGCACTACCCATCGCGGTGTGGGAGAGCACCCCCATCGCGGGTTTGAGACGGTCACCATCGCTTATCAAGGCGAAGTTGAGCATCGCGATTCTGCTGGCGGCGGCGGTGTGATTGGCACGGGTGATGTGCAGTGGATGACCGCAGGCGCAGGTTTGATGCACGAGGAATTTCATTCTGAAGCATTTTCAAAGGCAGGCGGCATCTTTGAGATGGTGCAGCTGTGGGTCAATCTACCTGCCAAAGATAAAATGACCGCGCCAAGATATCAAGCCATTACCAAAGCCCAAATCCCAGAAGTCGACCTACAGGGTGCTGGCATCGCTCGCCTCATCGCAGGAGAGCTGGATGGCACTCAAGGGGCGGCGAGCACATTTAGCCCAGTCAATTTATGGGATGTGCGCCTAAAAGCGGGTCATCAGCACACTTTTACCATTCCTGAGAGCCATAATTTGTTGGTGCTAGTCTTAGAGGGCACGATTCAAATTAATGAAGATCACATCGCTCGATCGGCTGAATTGGTTACGTTTCATCGAGGTGGCAGTGATGTTAAAATTGTCGCCAATAATGACGCAAAAATTCTGATCTTAAGCGGTGAGCCGCTGAATGAACCAATCGTGGGCTATGGACCTTTTGTGATGAATTCTCGAGAAGAAATCTTACAAGCCATGCATGATGTTCAAAGTGGCAAATTTGGTCAAATTCCTGTACGCTCATAACAAAGACTTAAAATCCCCAAGTATCATCTTGGGGATTTTAGGTTGATTGATCACCATATTAAGCGTTTATTCGCCAATGGCTTGGATGGCGGTCAGAGCAATCGTATAAACAATGTCATCCACCAAAGCGCCACGCGACAAATCATTCACAGGTTTATTCAAACCCTGAAGCATCGGACCAACACTGATGACATCAGCGGTGCGCTGAACGGCTTTATAAGTCGTGTTTCCTGTATTGAGATCAGGGAAAATCAGTACATTTGCTTCGCCTGCGACTTCTGAATTCGGCGCCTTTTGTTTACCGACATTTTTGACAGTCGCGGCGTCAAATTGTAGCGGTCCATCCACTTTTAGCTGCGGTGCTCTTTCGCGGATAATTTGTACTGCTGCTTTGACCGTATCAACATCTTCGCCCGAACCTGAGTTCATGGTAGAGTAACTGATCATGGCAACTTTTGGATCAATGCCAAAGGCTTTGGCTGATTCGGCAGACTGAATGGCGATCTCAGCAAGCTGCTCGGCAGTTGGGTTTGGATTAACCGCGCAGTCGCCATACACCACGACTTGCTCTGGTAGCAGCATAAAGAAAACACTGGAGACCAGGCTATATTGCGGCGCCGTTTTGATCAGCTGAAACGCAGGGCGAATGGTGTCAGCCGTCGTATGGACAGCACCTGAAACCAAGCCATCAACATCACCCATGTGTAGCATCATGGTACCCAAAACTACCGTATCTTGCAGTGCCGTACGCGCGCCTGCTTCATCCACTTTGCCCTTGCGGCGCTCAACCATTGGTGCCACATATTGATCTGCAACACTGGCAGGCTCAATGATTTCAATATCGCTTGGTAAGCCTACGCCGCGCTCTGCCGCAACAGCTTCGATCTTGTCTCGCTCACCCAAAAGCACACACTGGGCAATGCCGCGGCTTTGGCAAATCGCTGCAGCCTCGATGGTTCTAGGCTCATCACCTTCTGGCAAAACGATGCGTTTTTTGGCTGATTGGGCTTTTTGGACGACTTGGTTACGAAACGCGTATGGCGAGAGTTTTTTGACTCGTGGTGCTGCTTGATAGTTTTTGACAATCTCTTCATTGATCGTAAGCTCTGCACCCTCAGCGGTTGCCCAAACAGGCACCTCAAATTCGCCCAAGCCTGCTGAAATCACACCGAGCACACGCTCAGACTTAAGACCGCCAAAGCCAGCAGCAAATACCGCAAGCTCTTCAGCATTTTGGCTAACAAATACGACGTCAGCATCCAAACCATTTGCCAAATCGCGATTGACCAAGCTGGCATACGGTGCGTTTGACCCAGCAGCCAGACCCTTAACGACCGTCAGCTCAGCACTTTGGCTAGCAACCACTTTTTCAAGCAGCTCATCAAGCTGACCTTCGCTGATTGCCGCTCTTAGCTGACCTTCGCCCTCGCCATCAAATGGCGCAAGGTAAGCTGCACCCACGCTTTTGGCAAAATTTTCTGCGATGGATGAAAAATTTGCTGTGTCAAATGTCGGAACCAATAACAGTGCTTTCATATGTACCCTTAATAAATTATCTGATTGATTGATATTAACACAAAAACCGCTCAACTGCTTGAACGGTTATTGAAGTATTCATAACTCATTATAGTCCCAAGACCGCGCGGCTTTCGCTGGCGATTTGGTATTCTTCATCAGTTGGAATCACCCAAAGTTCAATGGATGAATCTTCAGCGTGGAAGCTGCCTTCAGCGCCGCGCTTTAGTTCATCATTCTTGGCGGTGTCAATTTTTGCACCCAAATGCTTTAAGTGCTTAACAATATTCGCGCGCATCTCGGTAGCATTTTCGCCCACACCACCAGTAAATGCAATCCCTGTAAACTCAGGCAGTGCTGCGGTCAGGCTTAGGATATATTTGGCTGTACGATAAGCAAACATATCAAGCGCCAAGCGTGCATCTGCATTGCCTTCTTTATCGGCAGCCTCCAAATTTCTCATGTCATTAGAGATGCCCGACACGCCCAGTAGACCTGATTTTTTATTAAGCAAGGTATCAACTTCTTCTAATGATAAGCCCAATGTACGATTTAAATGAATGTGCAAGCTTGGGTCAACATCCCCTGAGCGCGTGCCCATCATCAGCCCTTCTAGCGGCGTGATGCCCATTGAAGTATCTAAGCTTTTACCATCGTAAACGGCAGTCGCAGAGCAGCCATTACCCAAATGAGCAACGATCCAACCATGCACGCCATCAGTCTCTGTGATTTGGCTGGCGCGATTTGAGACAAACGCATGCGAAGTGCCATGAAAGCCATAACGGCGGATTTGATGCTCTGTGTACAGATTTTTTGGCACTGCATAGCGATAAGCATGTTCAGGCATGGTTTGATGAAAGGCGGTATCAAAAATTGCCACCTGCGGCAAATCAGGGTAAATGGCGTTGATCGCTTGGATGCCTGCGGCGTTTGCAGGATTGTGTAGCGGTGCTAGGCTTGTCAATGCCTCAATGGTCGATAGCACTTCTTCATCAATCACAGTGGCAGATTTAAATTTGTCGCCACCATGCACCACACGATGACCCACAGCCACAGGCTGATGCTCTTTGATCAGATCTTCTAAGATGACTTTGAGCGCGTCAGCATGAACACCGTTTGGGATTTCAATCACTGTCGCTTCACCCTCTAGGTTTTTATGCTTAATGCGAGCTTCAGGATTGCCCAAACCTTCCGCTAAGCCCTCAATGCGGCTCTCGCCATCTTCACTGATAAGTGCATATTTGATTGATGAAGAACCACAATTTAGAACCAAAGTGGGATTTGCTAAGCTCATGTACGCTCCTTGATATACTGCGTCTATTGTGTTGATTGCCAACAAAAAATTTTATCTCAAAATTCCCACTAAATTAACCTGTGACCACCCCTATTGTCAAGTAGTAAATACAATTTTTTGAAATTAAATCTATGCTCATAATCATGTATGAATCACACAATCTGCTTAGTGATCCAAACCCACATCTGCCGACCGCTCACACCAAAGCAGGCACCGATTTTTGTCATATTAAGCTGAATTGATCGCCCAAGGCTTTGCTGTTGTGCTAAAATGTTCGGCGAATGAGCGACTTTGTTTGAGTTAAGATTTGGCTTGTATGACCAAGCGCACTAATGGACTTGATGATTTATGAACATGATGAAAAATGTATTTAGCTTATCTTTAATGATGATTTTGCTTTCGGCTTGTGGTCAAAAAGGTCCATTGTACCTGCCAGATGACAGCACGCCAGTGATTGAGCCCGCACCCGTCAGCGACGATATCAATGACTACTAAAAAGTATTGGATATTTTTATTTAAAATTTTAGGATACTATTATGACTTTTAGCCCTGTCAGCCATCATCAAGATGGCGCACTGCACATTGACGCCCGAGGCTTGGCAAACGCTTTGCCGTATTTTGAGTACAGTGACGATACTTTGCATTTTGATGGTGTCAGTGTTCACACACTCAAAGAAGTCTATGGCACGCCTTTGTATGTGTATTCACAGCGCTCGCTTTTGGACAATTATCAAAGCTACATTGATGCTTTTGAGGACATTGATCATCAGATTTGCTATGCCGTCAAAGCCAACTCAAATCTTGCCATCCTAAAAACACTGGCTGAAGCAGGTGCAGGGTTTGACATCGTCTCAAAAGGTGAACTGGCTCGCGTGCTTCAGGTAACCGATGCCAAAAAGGTCGTGTATTCTGGCGTCGGCAAGACGGCAGATGACATTGAATATGCGCTCAAGGCAGACATTCATTGCTTCAATGTAGAAGCTTTAAGCGAGCTTGATACCATTAATGAGGTAGCAAGTCGACTCAACCAAACGGCGCGCATTTCGCTTCGTATCAATCCAGATGTTGATGCCAAAACTCACCCTTATATCTCAACTGGCATGAAAGATAATAAATTTGGCATCAGTCATGAACAAGCGGTGGATGCCTATTTATACGCGCATGGTTTGTCACATCTTAAGATCGTTGGGATCGATTGCCATATTGGCTCACAGCTACTGGACGCTGATGGATTTTCTGATGCGTTGGATAAATTGATTGAGCTGATCGACACCCTAACCGACAATGGCATTACGCTTCAGCACATTGATCTTGGCGGCGGCTTGGGCGTACGCTACATTGATGAAAATCCTGTGAGTGTTGAGCAGGTTGCAAAGGTGCTACTACCGCGCTTAAAGCAGCTTGGCTTAAAGCTGTATTTAGAGCCAGGTCGCAGTTTGGTCGCAAATGCGGGCGTACTTTTGACAACTGTAGATGTACTTAAGCCCACCGAATTTAAAAACTTTGCCATCGTTGATGCTTCGATGAGTGAGCTGATTCGCCCCGCGCTGTATGAATCACAGATGGCGATCATTCCCGCCAAGCTGAATGAAGACGCTGTCAAAACTTGGGATGTCGTTGGTACAGTCTGTGAATCTAGCGACTTTTTGGGCAAAGATCGGGCTTTGTCTTTACAAGTTGGTGATGTCTTGGCAGTGACGGGTGCGGGCGCGTATGGGTTTAGTATGGCGTGTAACTACAACACTCGCCCAAGACCCTGCGAGGTCATGGTGAATCGTGGCGATCATCGCCTGATTCGTAAGCGTGAAGTGCTCGATGATCTGTGGAAAGATGAACTCATCTAAATCACACCCATGACAAATGCTCTGAATTTTCAGGGCATTTTTTGATTCCCCAATCAAGGCTGATATCCCAAGCTTTTAATGACTGATTCAATGCAAGTTATTGATATTAATTTTTTAATAATTTTATTAAATTTTATGGACAATATTAAACTAATACTGTCCAATATTGTCATTTATTTTTCATCAATCATCCCCATAAAATCATTAGCCACCACGCTGTTTTCATGTTAAGATACAAGTGGTATAAATAAAAATAAGGACAGACCAATGCTCATAGAATTTACAAAAATGCATGGACTGGGCAACGATTTCATGGTGATTGATCTGGTTACCCAGCGCATGACACTGACTCCCGAACTAATTCGCCTACTTGCCGATCGACGGATTGGAGTGGGATTTGATCAATTATTAATTGTTGAGCCACCAAGTCGTCCAGATATTGATTTTAAATATCGGATTTTCAATGCAGATGGTTCTGAAGTCTCCCAATGCGGAAACGGCGCTCGGTGTTTTGCTTCATTTGTACAAGCCAGAAAACTGTCTTTTAAGCAGCGCTTACGCGTCGAAACTTCAAGCGGCGTCATCGTCTTAAGCACCGATCGCTATGGCTGGGTACAAGTAGACATGGGTAAGCCCAAATTTGAGCCTGACCAAATTCCCTTCACCCCAAAAACCATCACAAAAGTCGGTCGCGCTTATCGCTTGGATGTCGATGGCACACCAGTTCAGCTGTATGTCGCCAACATGGGCAATCCGCACGCGATCATCAAGGTCGATGATGTCTTGACTGCCGATGTAGAAAGATTGGGTAAGCTCATCGAGTCGCACGAAGCATTTCCCGAAAGAGTCAATGTCAACTTCGTCCAAGTGATCAATCAGCGTCATGTGCGAATTCGCGTCTATGAGCGCGGTGTCGGCGAAACCCAAGCCTGTGGTACGGGCGCTTGTGCTTCTGTTGCGACAGGTATTCGTGAAGGCTGGCTGGATGAAGGGGTGGATATTCGCGCTCAGTTATACGGCGGTAGCTTGGCGATTCGTTGGCAAGATGGCTACTCTTTGATTATGACTGGACCGACTGCCTTTGTATATGAAGGTGTATTTAGCCCAGATGGTTTGGCGGCATCTGCCGGCATCAAGCTTGATCCAAATGCGGATGATGTTTACTGATGAGCAGGCTGTCGCATCTCGTCGCGCCCACCCATCCTAGTCCCCAAGCAGACCCAAACTCAGCTGCTTGGGGTTATTTATCATCTTGGTGTGATGAGCTAAGACTACAAAATTACTCTGAGCGCACCATCAAAACTTATCAAACAGCCTTGATACAGTTTTTAAATTTTGTGGCGTCTGACAAATATCTTAACGGTGATCCATTGGCTTGCCGCCGCCAAGACCTGATCCGATTTTTTGGCACCCGTTTAGAAGAAGCACAAATAAAACCAATCAGTGCCAAGCTTAGCCTATCTGCCATTCGGATTTTTTATCAATTTTTGATCAAGCAAGGCGCTCTTGCATCCAACCCCGCCACCGGCTATAAAATCAAATCCGCACCTCGAAAACTGCCCACTGTCGCTGACGAGATGCTCATACAGCAGCTACTTGACCAAAAAATGCCCGAAGATGCAGCCAAGGCGCGCTTGTGGGTACGCGATAAGGCAATGTTTGAGCTGATGTATAGTAGCGGACTTCGTCTGTCTGAGCTTGCAGGCTTAAATGTGGGTGATGTTAATTTTGACACCGGCATCGTACGCGTATTAGGTAAAGGCAACAAAACTCGCCAAGTCCCTGTCGGCAAAAAGGCCCTCATCGCCCTTCAAGACTACCTGCCCCATCGCGACTTATGGCAAGAACAAAATTCGGATGCGCTGTTTATCAGTGAACGCCACGGCACTCGCCTGAGTACGCGCGCGATACAGCTTCGCCTAAAAGCGTGCGCCGCCATGGCAGGTATTGAGCTGAATATGTACCCGCACATGCTGCGTCACTGCTTCGCTTCTCATGTGCTGTCATCCAGCGGCGATCTACGCGCCATTCAAGAGATGCTTGGTCACCAAAATATCAGCACCACTCAAATCTACACGCATGTTGACTTTGGCGCACTCACGAGAGTCTATGATCATGCCCATCCCCGTGCGCATCGCTCAAAGTAATCATCATGGCTTAACAGTCTAATTTTCAAAGTTATCCACAATTTTTTCCACAAAATTTTATTGATATCGTGAAACCTTTTTATCAAAAAATTTCGGATAATATTTTGAAAATTTTGTCAATATTTCATCAAACTGTCAAACAAAAATTTTATAAATTATTGATTTTTATCATATTATTTTTAAAATTACAATTTGATTAAATTTTGTTCAATTCTATGTCATCGCTTGATACGACTTGCTTTACTTATCATAAATCAGCTCAGTATCTTAAGTTATCCACAGTTTATGGGGAAAACCCTGCTAAGCCTTATAAACCCAAGGATAAGCCTATTCATCAGTTTAAATGATATAGTTATATTAAATTTTTTATTAGTTAAAATGATAAAATAACGATAATATAGAACGCCTTGTTTCACGCGATTGTCATAATATAGATTTGGATATTATTATAAAGATACTTTATACACAAACTATCCACAGGCTTATCCACAGCATATCTAGGTCGATATTGAAGCAAAAAGGTCAAAATCTAATCATTTTGACCTTTTTAGTAGCTATGGCAGTGTCAGAACTGGGCAGTTTAACCCACGAGTTGTTTGGCGATCCAGTGCTTGACTGGGGGAAGGTTATTACTGACGCGCAAAGCCAAATCACGCACCGCACGCATGGGCGGCGTATCGGTTGTAAACAAGGTTACCATCGCATTGGTGCCATGATATAAGGGTCTGGTGTGCGCCTGATGGCGACAATTATAGGTAGATAGCAGCTGATTTGAGCCAATATCCAAGCCACGGCGGTGCGCCTGCAAAATCAGCGGCGCCAAAGTGTTGGCGCTGAGCAGACCCAGGTTATAGCCGTGCGCAGTCACAGGATGCATGCCTACCGCTGCGTCACCTATAAGCGCTGCCCGATTGGCATTGAACCTATGTGCATGCACGCCCATCAGTGGGTAATGGTGCACACTACCAGCGATGGTAAATGCACCAAATCGATCACCAAACATTCTTTGGGCTTCGTGAGCCAGCTGCTCAGGGCTAAGTTTTAATAGCTCATCTGCTTGCGTATTATCGAGGGTGATGACACAGTTGGTCATCGTATCATTCAGTGGCAGCAGCGCCAAAGTACGACCATATAAAAAGCACTCTTGGGCAGTGGCATGGTTTGACAGCGGATGGGTGACACGAAAGACAATGACGGTACGCCCAAAGTCATGCATCTGCGCCCCAATGCCGAGCATACGCCGCACACCAGATAGGCGGCTGTCTGCAGCGATCACAAGATCTGCCTGTAGCTGTCTGCCATCCATCAAGGTCACACAGGCTTTATTATCATCTGTATTGACATCCGTTACGGTCGCATCGGTAATGAGCGTGACATTATCCATCGTTGCCACTTCATCGTACAGTGCTTTTTTGATATTATGATTAGAAATTAAATTTCCAAGCCGATCCAGCGAACGCTGTAAGTGCATCAATTTGGGTACTTGAAAATGCAGGGCATAGTTTAGATGACCACTATACACCTTGGCATCTTTTAGGGGGTAAATCTCATCAGGGTTAAATCTTTGCCAAGCACCCAAATTTTGTAGAATTTCTTTGGAGGTGTTGGTCAGAGCAATCTCGCGACCATCGTAAGCAGGGTTTTGTAAGGCTGTCAATGGCGCTTTTTCGATCAGGGTCAAACGCAGATCGCTGCCCTTAAAAAATCGACAAAACGCAAGACCTGCTGGACCTGCTCCCACGATAATAATGTCACTGTGATGGGCACTGTCGCTCATAAATCTCTCTATCATAGATTGGCTTTAGCAAGATCGCCAAAGCAAGTCGTTTTTATTTTAATCATTTATTCTTGGGAAGTCGGCTCTTCAGACTGATAATTCGCCAGTTCATGACGCACCGCCACTTTTACCCAAGCGCGTAAATCTTCAGAAAGCTGAGCCATGTGCTCACCCAAAAATTCATCGATCTGCCCAGACATGCTCTGAATCAAGCGAGCTTCTAGCTCATCGACATTCGGTGACTCAAGCACTTTGGCGTCATCATCTTTCAAAGAAGTGGTCTCAATGGTATGAATCAATCGGTTGGCTGATGCAGAATCGCTGTTTTTTTGCATACCTTGGGCGACAGCAGCATCAAAATCTTCGTGCTGAAAACGAAAATCCTTCACCAAAAGCTCACTGTCAAGCAGATCAATAATATCATCAAGCTCTTGGTAAATGGCAGTGCGCGCTTCGGACGGTGTGGCAAGCCAGCGCTTGGCAAAATTGATACTGGGTGAAAAATTAGCCATATCAAACCTTCAGTTTTTTTTAATCGTGATCATTATTGTAATTCAAAAGTGCCATCCGTGCAATGACGAGGATCTATTTGGCAAATTTTTGTTTCATTGAAGCTGTTTGCACGATTTCAAAGCCTGTTTTGGTTGAATTTTCAATCACGAACATCGCCATCAGACCTTGAGCATCAGCAAGCGCCAAAGCCTCAGGGTATGGCAATGCTGTCAAAGCCGTCGCCCAAGCGTCTGCCAATGCCACTGTCTGATGCAGCACGGTCACACTGGGCGCATTATTTGCCACAGGTTCGCCTGACACAGGGTGGATGGTATGGCTAAAACGCACGCCATCATACTCCACTGAGTTACGATAGCCGCCCGATGTCGCCAAACGCATGGGCTCACCGACAGGCTGCGTCAAAGTGGTCAAAACAGATCTACTGGCAACGCTACTATCAATAACAGGTGCATCAATGCCAAGCATCCAAGGCTTGCCTTTGTCATTGACGCCCAAAGTCGCCACCTCGCCACCAATCTCTACCATATAATTGACAACGCCATAATGATCATGCAAAGTATCAGCGATCACATCTACCGCATAGCCTTTGGCGATGGCAGAAAAATCAAGCCCAACACCGTCCACTGTTTTGCTCAGCTCATGCCCGTTTAGCATCACTTTTTCAAGCCCCACCAAGCGCTTGGCATCGGCAAGCTCATCTGCCTTAGGCGGTGATTGCAAGCGCTCAATGCTCATCCGACTGCCAAATCCCCACAGCTCAACCAAAGGGTACACCGTTGGGTCAAATGCATGGTGCGATGCTTCATAGACAGTCAGGCTGTCGCTAAGCACCTGCACAAAATCATCATCAATCATCAAGCTTTCGCCAGCAGGCAGGCGATTAAATCGGCTGATGGTGCTATTTTCTTGGTAAGTGGACATGCTGTCATTGATGGCTTTGAGACGCTCATCAATGGTGGCTTGAATCTTTACGGCATCACTGGCATTATCCGCATGTTCAAAACGGATATGATAGCTTGTGCCCATGGTTTCGCCGCTGATGGTCTGATAAGTTGATTGCTGGCTACAAGCCGTCAGCATGACAGCCGTCATGATGGCTATGGGGGCGTGGCGCATTGTGTGCCTCTTTTGAAATGAGTTAAGCAAAAATTAAATGGATGGGTTTTAGGTTACTGTGATATTTTTTTGCCATGTGGTGAAGCGAAATCTAAGCCCACTTTTATCACAATCAAAAACCTTCGTTTCGTCTGTTTTTATGAATTTCTCATCAATCTCAGGATAAAAGGCATCCCCTTCAATGACCGTATCAACTTCGGTGATCTCGAGTGTATCTGCCATATCTAAGCTTTGGGCATATATCTCGCCGCCACCGATGATAAAGATTTTATCTTGGTCTTTAGTCTGGGCATAAGCTTTGGCAAGCATGATGGCATCTTGAAGTGACTGAGCCGTGATGGCGCCGTCATAATGAATCGGCTGGCGCGTGATGACATAGTGTGCCCGATTTGGCAATAATCGGGGCAGCGACTCAAACGTCTTACGCCCCATGATGATCGCCCCACCATCAGTCATGCGCTTAAAATGCTGCAGATCAGCAGGGATGTGCCAAAGCAGCTGATTGTCCTTACCAATGGCGCGATTTTGACTCATCGCAACAACATGCACAATTTTGATATCGTCGCTCATACTGCCACTTCCGCTTTGATGGCTGGATGGGCGTGATAATTGACAATCTGAATATCGTCAAAGGTGAATTCAAAAATATCTTTGACGGCTGGATTGAGCTTGAGCGTGCAAAGCGCCAATGGCTCACGGTTTAGCTGAAGCTTGGCTTGTTCAAAGTGGTTTTGGTAAAGATGCGTATCACCGCCTGTCCACACAAATTCGCCCACCTGCAAATCGCATACCTGTGCGATCATATGCGTTAATAACGCATAACTTGCGATATTAAAAGGCACGCCCAAAAACACATCCGCGCTGCGCTGATACAGCTGACAAGACAATTTACCATCGACCACAAAAAACTGAAACAAAGTATGGCAAGGTGGCAACGCCACTTGGGCAGCTTCGCTCGGATTCCATCCTGATACGATCAAACGGCGCGAATTGGGATTGGTCTTAATTTCATTGATAAGCCACGAAATCTGATCAAATCCATCATCATTATAGCCATCATGATCTTTGGTTGCGCCAAAATTTCGCCACTGATGACCATATACTGGACCTAAGTCACCCGCCTGCCTACCAAATCGCGCCGTCTGCTCTGGCGTCGCCCATTCATCCCAGATCGTCACCTGATTGGCGCTCAGATAGTCGGTATTAGTTTCACCCTTTAAAAACCATAAAAGCTCATGAGTGATGGATTTCATGTGCACTTTTTTGGTGGTGAGCAGCGGAAAGCCTTTTGCCAAATCAAAGCGCATCTGATAGCCAAAGACCGAACGCGTGCCTGTGCCTGTACGGTCGCCTTTGTCCGCGCCTTGATCCAAAATATGCTGTAATAATTCAAGATATTGCTTCATTTGGCTTTATTCCAATCATAAATCTGTTTTTGATATGCCATCACCATCAAAATCACTCCGATGACGATCATGGGCAGGCTGTACAGCTGACCTTTACTCATCCATCCAAAAATCAGCTCATAACCCACATCTGGCTGGCGGAAAAACTCTGTCGTAAAACGGCTCAAGCCATAGATCAGCAAAAACATCGCCGACACCGCATAGCGCGGTCTTGGCTTGGCGCTGAACCACCAAAGCACAATGAATAATAAAATACCTTCGGTCGCTGCTTGATACAACTGAGAAGGATGGCGCGGTAAAAGCAGATATCCACCAATATCAGCAGCAATCTGCTGCAAGGCAGGATTGGCTTGAATCATCTCAAAATCTGCATTGGCAGCCTGCGGAAAATACATCAAATGCGACGCATCTGAATGAGATACCCTGCCCCAAAGCTCGCCATTGATAAAATTACCAATCCTGCCAAAGAATAAGCCTGTCGGCACACAAGGGGCAATAAAATCAAGTACCGTAAAAGGCGCTTTTTTATATTTGTGTGCAAAATACCACATGGCAAGCAGTACGCCCACAAAGCCGCCATGAAAGCTCATGCCCCCTTCCCATACTCGAAATAAGTACAAAGGATTGGCAATCAATTCACTAAAATTATATAAAATCACATAGCCGATGCGACCGCCCAAAATGACGCCCACCGAACCAAAAAACACCAAATCCGACACCATCTCAGTGGTAAAATCGGCTCGTGATTTGGTGCGCACCCATGCCAAAAAATAAGCCGCCGCAAAGGCAAGCAAATACATCAAGCCATACCAATGCAGCTCAACAACGCCCAAATCTAAGGCGACAGGATCAATCTGCGGATGAACGATTGCCATATATTATCCATACTCATAATAAACTGCGCTTATTATAGCGGATTTTGGGTGATTTTGCTAAGTGGCACTTTTGAAATTATATTTATCGCACCAAACAGCGCATTTTGGTCAAATCCGCTGACAAACGACTCGATGAGGCGGCGCTGTCTCATCATCCACAGAAATAAAGGCATCGTTATCAAGCTTCTCAATGCGCATGGTATAACGCTCACCTGTAGACTCAGTAGACTCAAGCCAATAAGGGATGATGGATAAAATGGGCGAGTAATCAAGCTTGGTGACTTCGGTAGCCATATAGGTATATCTATCACGATCGGCAGACCAAGTGCCAGTATCGCTATAGCGCACGACACCAGTAATCCCTCCATAATAAGCCTCTCTACCTACCTGATGCGTGGTATAAGTCTTATCAGCAAAATATTCAATCCAACCATACCAGTTAAAATGAAATTCAGAAGCTTTATAATCTGACTGACAAAACCAAGTACCCACTATGAGCTTTTCTTGGGCGCTGAGCGTAGGCATGCTCTTGGCATGAGCATTCATACCCATGCTGACCACACTAAGACAGATTATGCCAACCGTAATCAAGCGATGTTTCATCATATTATCCTTAATATGTCATTATCCAAAATAAATCATCTAATAAACGCTCATCATAACAAATTCTTCACCAAAAAGGATAATTTATCCTAATATCCATCAAAAATCCCCAAAGACAGTTTGCCTTTGGGGATTTGATACGGTTAAGACTTAAAAGCCTAAGCGTGAATTACATCATGCCGCCCATACCGCCCATGCCAGGAGCTGACATCGGCGCTTCTGGTGCTGCTTTTTCAGTGATCATCACTTCGGTGGTCAGCATAAGACCTGCCACAGAAGCTGCATGCTCTAGCGCTGAACGAGTCACTTTGGCAGGGTCTAAGATACCCATTTCAAGCATATCACCATATTCGCCTGATGCGGCGTTATAGCCATAGTTACCAGTGCCGTTTTTGACTTCATTGACGATCACAGAAGCTTCATCGCCTGCGTTGGTAACGATTTGGCGAAGTGGCGCTTCCATCGCGCGGCGTAAGATGTTGATGCCTGCGTTTTGGTCTTCGTTATCACCTTTTAGGTCGTTTAACGCGCCCAAAGCACGCACAAGCGCCACGCCACCACCAGGAACCACACCTTCTTCAACGGCTGCACGTGTTGCGTGTAAGGCGTCATCCACACGGTCTTTTTTCTCTTTCATTTCGGTTTCGGTTGCCGCACCAACTTTGATCACCGCAACACCGCCTGACAGTTTTGCCACGCGCTCTTGTAGTTTTTCTTTATCATAATCAGACGTTGACTCTTCGGCTTGACGGCGGATTGACTCTACGCGTGCTTCGATGTCGGCTTTATCGCCTGCGCCATCAACAATCACGGTGTTTTCTTTACCGATGGTTACTTTCTTAGCAGTGCCTAGGTGTTCAATCTCAGCTGACTCAAGGCTTAAGCCCACTTCTTCAGAAATCACCACACCGCCAGTCAAGATGGCGATATCTTGTAGCATGGCTTTACGGCGATCGCCAAAGCCTGGTGCTTTGACTGCACAGGTCTTCAAGCCGCCGCGCAAGGTGTTCACCACCAATGTTGCCAAAGCTTCGTTTTCTACATCTTCAGCGATGATCAATAGCGGACGGCTGGTTTGCATGACTTTTTCAAGCAAAGGCACAATCTCACGGATATTTGAGATTTTCTTGTCCACCAAAAGAATGAACGGATTGTCAAATTCGCAAGTTAAGCTGTCTTGCTTATTGGCAAAGTATGGGCTGATATAGCCACGGTCAAACTGCATACCTTCGACCACTTCAAGCGCATCTTCAAAACCTGACCCTTCTTCTACGGTGATCACGCCTTGTTTGCCAACAGTTTCCATCGCTTTAGAGATCAGCTCACCGATGGTGGTGTCTGAGTTGGCTGAAATTGAGCCAACTTGTGCGATGGCTTTATGGTCGTTGGCAGGTGTTGAGATGGCGCGAATTTCTTCGACAGCAGCGCGTACAGCTTTATCGATACCACGCTTAAGGTCCATTGGGTTCATGCCCGCTGCGACAGTTTTCATGCCTTCAACCAAGATCGCTTGAGCAAGCACAGTTGCGGTAGTTGTGCCGTCACCTGCCACGTCGTTGGTTTTTGCAGCGACTTCACGCACCAGCTGCGCACCCATATTTTCAAATTTATCTTCAAGCTCAATCTCTTTTGCGACGCTCACACCGTCTTTAGTGATGGTTGGTGCGCCAAATGATTTATCGATCACCACATTGCGTCCTTTTGGACCCAAAGTGACTTTGACAGCATCTGCCAAAATATTGACGCCATCAATCATCTTTTCACGAGCGCTTGTGCCAAAGCTTACATCTTTTGCCATGTTTTACTCCGAGTTTTGATTTTAATTAAAATATTAACTGTTAAAATAGTGATATTAGGCTTCCAATACGCCCAATACATCGCTTTCTTTCATGATTAGCAGCTCTTCGCCATCAATCTTGACAGTCTGACCTGCGTACTGACCAAACAGTACCTTGTCGCCGACTTTGACATCTAAAGGACGCAAGCCATTTGTAAACATACTGTTTATGGAATTATCCACAAGCTGACCCTTGCCCACAGCGATGACCTCGCCTTGTTGTGGTTTTTCGGCAGCTGAGCCTGGCAGCAGGATACCGCCTGCGGTTTTTTGCTCTTCTTCGGTACGACGAACAACAATGCGGTCATGTAGTGGACGAATTTTCATAATCACTCCGTTAACTAAGATTTTACAAGGGAAAAATTAAAATAGTTGTGTGTGCTTTTTGGAGTCGCGCTGCTAAATTTCAAGCCATTTTCCAAAAATTTTTTGTATTTGATTGACTGGTATTGATTTAATGCTGTCACTTTATAAATGTATCAAATTGTTACTGCCAAAGCATTATTGATGACATAAACACGACAAAGCGATCGAGATTTTGGCTTGAGATTATCACAAAAACGTCCATTATATGAGCATACCTAAAAGAATTGACTTAATATTTGGAGAGAGTTTTGAAAAAATCATTGATTACTTTGTTAGCCGCTTCTACATTTGTGGGTCTGCCTGTGGCAGCTGTGGCGGCTGATTTGCCTGGTTATTCAGCGACCTATCGAGTGAGTGCTGATGGCAAAACGGGCACAGCGACGCGCACACTGACTAAGACTGGTAATAACTATAAATATACCGTCAATGCTCGCGCCGCTGGCGTTGCCACCTTAAATCAAGAAGCGACTTTTAGCCTATCTAACGGTCGCATCCTGCCAAGCTCATCAACGATGTCTGCACGCATTTTGGGCATTGGCAATACTCACAGTATCCGCTTTAATAATACCGGTAAATCGGTGGTCAGCACCTATAAAGGCAAAGCCACTACTTTAAATATGCCGCGGCAAGCCTATGATGATCTAAGTTTAGAGGCGCAGATTCGCCAAGATCTGATTAATGGTAAATTCAGTGGATCGTATCAATTGGTCAAAAAAACCGAAATCGAAACCACCAAATTCCGCCGCGCGGGCAATACCAAAATCACCGTGCCTGCGGGTACTTATGATACTGTGCGCATCGATCGCATCCATGACGATCGCGACCGCGCGACCAGCTTTTGGCTTGCGCCAAGCTTAAACTACTTGCCAGTGCGCGTCAGTCAAACTACGGACGGCAAAATTATCTCTATGGAGCTGACCAAGGTCAATTAATCCAATACATCTATAAAATAAGCCCTGTACTCACAGGGCTTGTTTTATTTGGTTTGATTGATTTGTTTGTGCATCGCGGGTAGACGCTTGAGTAAGACAAATAACTGATAATTAATCATCAGTAAAATTAAAAACTCAATTATCTTTATTATGCCGACCGCTGTTGGTGCTTGTTCATAAATTCGAAGCAAAGCCAAAACGCCGCCCACACCCAAATAAACCAATAAAACCATACTTGCCCACATCAGCGCATAGGCAGAAGTGCCTCGATGCACCCAAGGCGTAAAAATCAAAGCTGGGATCAATGCCAAAAGCTGCACACCGACGCCTGCCCACACAGAAGCACCTGTAGTTAAACTGACGGTCAAAGGATAAACAATCAAAGCAATCAATATCCAAGCATACCAACTCAGGCGTAGCGCTTGGCGTATCGGTTCGGCAGGTTTGGCGGGTTTAGAGATTCTCATAGACTGCCTGCTTGAAGCTGCTTGACCAGCGTCGCCAAACGCACACCTTGAGCGATAGCTAGCGCCTGCTCGTCTTGAGTAATGACATGCTGATGCTCCGCGCCCGAGACATGGCTTGCACCATAGGGCGTGCCGCCGCGCGCCGTCATGGACAACTCAGGATGCGCATAAGGCAGTCCCATCAACAGCATGCCATGATGTAATAGTGGGATCATCATCGTCAAAAGCGTACTTTCTTGACCGCCGTGCATTGAGCCTGATGTGGTAAAAACGCAAGCAGGCTTGCCTTGTAGCTCACCTGACAGCCATGCTGAAACGGTATTATCCCAAAAATACTTAAGACTTGCCGACATATTACCAAAATGCGTCGGACTGCCCATCGCCAAACCTGAACAGCCGATCAGCTCATCTGCCGTGCAATACAAATCACCCTCATCAGGAATGGTAGGCTGCGTCTGTTCGGTAACCAAAGAGACTTTAGGCACTCGGCGAATGACAGCTTTTAAACCTGTATCGGTCACCCCTTGGGCGATCAAATAAGCCAGCTGCTTGGTAGCGTGTTTATTGGTATCATATAAAACAAGTATATAAGGCATGGTCATAAATTTATCATCTTAGTTGGCATCGTTTGGCATTATAACAAGATTTATCTTAAATAAACAAACTTGACTACCTAAAATCCATCTACATTTATTGGTGATCCCATGAAAACTACTTACACACTCTAAAACTTTGATACATAATTGTACAAAACTTCGCCTGTAATATGCCGTAATATTTGTTACACTAGTGCGATATTGGGTGATAAACATTTAATTGGATATTATGGCAAATTTTTTAAACAAACTTCCTTTTGCGCACCACGCTTGGTTTATGTATTTACGCTTGCTTGTGCGCCACTTCATTGACGACGATACGCAGCAAAAAGCAGCCAGTCTCACTTATACCACCTTGCTTGCACTTGTGCCGATGCTGACGGTTATTTTGGTGATTTTTTCAAGCGTACCTGCTTTAGAAGGGTTACGCGGACAAGTTCAGCAAATGATTTCTGACAATCTTTTTCCTGCCGCTGGTGATCAAGTGGCAGGTTATATTCAGTCTTTTGCAGAAAATTCGAGCAATTTGGGGCTTGTGGGTGTGGCAGGTTTGTTTGTTACCGCCATTATGACCTTAAATACCATTGAACACGCATTCAATAAAATCTGGCGCGTCCAAGAGCGCTCAGGGGGTGCTGCTAGCATCATTCGCTATTGGACAATTATTACTTTGGGTCCTGTGATTTTGGGGGTGGCATTTGGTGCATCTAGTGCCATTCAAAGCGTGGATTTTTTAAATCGTCAAATCGCAGGTTATGGTATCGATTGGGGCATTTGGGCATATTTGATTTCAGTTGCGCTAATGACTTCTGGATTCATTTTACTGTATTGGTTCATTCCCAAAGCTCAAGTGCCATTTAAAAATGCTGCGATTGCAGGTATTGTCACTGCGGTACTTTTTGAGAGTGTGAAGCACATTTTCGGCACAGTAATGAACAATTTCACCAGCTACGAAGCCATTTATGGCGCCTTTGCTGCTCTGCCGATTTTCTTATTATGGATTTATATTTCTTGGAATATCATTCTTTTGGGTGTGCAAATCAGCTATACTTTGACGATTTTTGATACCAAAGAAGTCCCTGTCCGCCATCCGCTGCTGAGCATTTTGGACATGCTGAACTTGGCTTATAAACGCTATCAAAATGGTGACGTGGTGAGTGAAAATGAGCTGCGTGGTATGCTGGGTCGTAAAGAGCTGCCTAAATGGAGCATTTATTTAGATCAGTTGGTGAGTAATGATTTTATTACCGAAACCAAGAATAATGAGTACATCCTAAAGACCGATCTTAGCACAGTGAATTTTTGGCAATTTTATAAAAGCTTACCGTATCCGCTGCCCATTCGTAGCGAGCTTGATCAGTTGGAATCTGCAGACTACGATCCTTGGTTCATTGAGCTGTATCATCACTTGGATCAAATTGAAAGCGCTGCCATCAAAGAGCTGGACATGCCTTTAGCAAAACTGTTTGAAACAGCGCCCCTGCGTGAAAAACAAGAGATTGTCCGTATCGTTTCTGAAGATACTGACGAGATTGGCGAAACCCAAGGCTTTGATAATAACGCGCGCCGTACTATTGATGAGTCGGGCAATCTGGTCGTCATTCCTGATGGCGAAGCCTCATTTACAGAAAGCAAATTTACCAAAGCCTTGCGCATCTTCAAAAAAGCGCGTCATATCTTTGGTAAAAATAAGCAGCATATTAATGAAATCAAACGCATCATTGACAAATGATCATTCATTGATTTAATTACTTAAAATCACCCCAGCGATAACTGGGGTGATTTTGTATCTTTAGTTTTTTAAACCGTAAAAGATACAAATAGAGATTCAAAAATGACCATCATCCACCTTGTGTGTGAATAAATTAGGCAATAAAAAATCCTAAGTCATTGATTAACTTAGGATTTTTTTAATGATTGGTGGAGATGGCGGGAGTTGAACCCGCGTCCGCCAGCACTACATCTATGAGTCTACATGCTTAGATTCTGTCTATGGCTTTAATCCGCACCGAACCGACAGTCAGGATGGATTGGACGATTTGCTAAAAGATTCGCCAATATCATCGCAACGCTGATCTTGGCTAGCCTCTGTGCGTTCGCATCGGGGAGAGCAACCAGACCAAAGGCAATCTGTGCCGTCCCAAACAGCCCTTAGGCTGCTAGTGCGTAAGTTTCGTCGTTTGCGACTATTTTAAATGTATGTTGATTTACAAGAGTCACACGCTCTTGACATGCATCATTAGGTTTCGCTACCAGCGTCGAAGCCAGAACATCCCCCAGATTCTTCACTATATCAGACAAGGACTTATTTGTCAAGAAAGCTGTCTATCTTAGGATCAATATACCGTGGTATGACAGTTTTATTGCCAGATTTATCAATATAATACGCCTCATCTCCATCAACCACATAAGCGGCACCTGACAAAAAATCGTAGGCTAAATCGTATTTAATATCAATCACCACCTTACCCGTCTTATCAATAAAGCCGTACTTATGCAGCGGCTCGCCATATTCATCAGTTTGACCAGACTTCATCGTCACCGCTGCCAGACCTTCTGAAAAGTCTTTGGCAGAATCAAACTGTGGACGGATGGCGACTTTGCCAGATTTGTCTAAAAATCCGTATTTGTCTTTTTGTTTAAATAGCACCAAACCTTCTTCAAACCAATCGCCAACGACCTCATATTTTGGGCGTATCACGATGTTACCAGAAGTATCAATGAAGCCGTATTTCCCGTCCTGCTCGATCTTAGCACGCCCTTCCCAAAATCCCCAAGCGTCGGTAAACCGCGGGTGGATGGCGACTTTGCCAAATTTATTTAGGTAGCCATATTTATCATGGTGACGGTACAGCGCCAAACCATCACTAAAAGGATAAGCCTCTTGATAGATCACAGGAATCACGACCTTACCTATTGAATCGACATAGCCATATTTACCCGCCTTGACGATGGGTGCAAGCCCTTCAGAATAGCCACAATCAGAATCAATGGTAGCAAATTCAGCATCTTCTGGCAGCGGCGTGGCAGCACAAGCCGGCAAATCATCGTCATCAAAGCTGTGCGTGCTGATGGTATTTGCCAAAGTAGGCACAGCCATCATCAAAGCGATGATCGGTAGTATGGTTATGGTAGGTTTGATATTCATGACTATAATCTCAATCTGAGCGCAAATTTTTAAGCAGCTATTTTGGCATAAAAACCATCAAATTACCATCACCATGATTGAGTTTGATGATATGAAAATACAAGGCATCATCTTGCTTTAGCCAAGCGCCTGAATGATGGCATCTTTTAATTGAGCCAAAGTCTCATCGTCCAAAGACGCGCCCTGCAATCCACTCAAATAAAACACGTCCTCCGCACGCTCGCCGAGCGTCGTGATACGCGCGCCATGCACTTGGATGTTTAGCTCGCTAAATACCGCACCGACTTTGGCAAGGAGTGACGGTCGATCTTTGGTGATCAGGTGCATTTTGTGATGCCCTTGGTGCGCCAATGATGTTGCTTCAGAAAAGTGAACTTGGGTGGGCACGGTAAAATGTTTAAGTTTACCATCCATCTCAAAGACTCTCGAAGGCGCATGCACACCGCCAGCTTTTAGACCCTGCTTAAGTCCTGATATCATCTGACTGGTACGCTCAGGACTCATCAGCAGCGGCATGCTACTGTCCGTCGGCAATAATCGATCTATGATCACATAAGAATCCACCGCCGTACTGATGCCATCTATACTTGCCGATAAAATCGTCGCATCAAGCACCGATAGCCCCAACTGATCCAAAATACAAACCGTCGTGGCAAATAAATTATCCTGATCGGGCGCACAAATCAGCAGCTGCATCCCTCGTAAGGACACATCGCCATGCTCTCGGATGGCGATGATTGGCTCGCCTTGTTTGAGCTTATGTTCTGCCGCTAAGATCTCGGCTGACTGCCAAGCGATATCCATGTGCTTTTGTTTTAAAAAATACTCCTCCCCAAAGCCATCCCAAAGCGCCTTTAGTCGATGATTCTCTACCATAGGCAAGAGATTCTGCGCTTTATTTTTGCGATTGGTGATGACGATGTCTTTATCGACAATGTGGCTGCCCAAGCTGTGAACTTGATGGACGCTGACATACAGCTGCTTGAGCAGCGTGGCGCGCCAAGTATTCCAAAGCTGACTATTCGTCGCATTCATATCCGCCACAGTCAAGACATACAAATGATTTAGCCGAGTAATGGATCTGGTAAATTCAGCAAATTTGGCAATCACCTCAGGGTCGCTGATGTCTTGTTTTTGGGCAATCAGCGACATCGTCAAGTGCTCTAATACCAACCATCGCACAAGCTCGCTGTCTGTCTCGCTCATGCCATGCGACACACAAAACTCATAAGCATCAGCCGCCCCAAGCTTAGAATGATCACCCCCACGACCTTTGGCGATATCATGAAAAATCGCAGCGATCACCAAAATGTCTTTACGCGCAATTCTTTGATAAACCTCGGTCACCAGTCCATATTTATCTTGATTGTCAACGCGATCATCACCGAAGCGATGCAGTATGCGCACCAATAATAAAGTGTGCGCATCCACCGTATAGCGATGGAACAAATCATACTGCATAAGCCCCATGATTTTGCCAAAAGCAGGTAGATAATTCCCAAGCACCCCAAAGCGCTTCATCAGACGCAAGCGATGAAATAGGTAATTTAATTCTTGTAAATTGGCTAAAAATAATTGGCGATGCATGGGGTTATTTCGGTAGTCTTCATCAATCACATCGCTAGCCGCATAAATCGCCCGAAGCGTGCTTGCTGCGATCTGACGAATGCCCTTTTGACCCATCACCAAAAAAATTTTTAATAAATTGGCAGGATCTACCAAAAACGCATCTGAGCAGCGAATGGCAATTTTGGCAGGTCTTGACTGATGATCACAATCAGACTGCATCAGATAAAATGTCTCGTCAATATCAATCAGACGCGCCGTGGTTGCCAAATAGTTTTCATAAAAATATTCGCACAGCACTTCTGAAAAAGCCGCAATTTTCATGGCGTGTTGATAATACACACGCATCATCGCCTCTAGAGCCTGAGTCACCTCTCGGTGAGTGGTATCTGAAGTCCGCGTATAATAGCCAAACCGCTCGGCGATCGCTTTTTGGTAGTCAAATAACAGCCGATCCTCACCACGACCTGCCAATGTATGCAAATGATGGCGAATGCACCATAAATAGTGCTGACCTGCCTGCAAGATGGCGCACTCGTTTTCGTTGATAAAGTCAGTGGTCGCAAGGGATGCGATATCCGAGCTGCCAAAATAAAATCGCCCAAACCATCCAATGATGTGGATATCCCGAAGACCGCCAGGTGCGTTTTTGATATTTGGCTCAAGATTATATTCTGTGGCATTGTGCGCCAAATAGCGGGCTTTGGATTCTGCCATTTTAGCATCATAAAATGATTTGGCATCCCAAACCGCTTTGACGACCTGGCTAGGCAGCTTAGATAAAGCCTCATTACCCACCAAAATCCTTGCCTCAAGCATGGCAGAAGCAATGGTCTGATCACTGACAGCAGTGCGCATCTCATCGACACTTCGCACCGAAAAAGCCGGCGTAATACCAATATCCCAAAGCATCGCCACAAAAGACTCGATCAGCTTGGCAGCTTGGTTGATTTTATCGCCGATCAGCAAGATATCCACATCCGAAGCCGGCAAAAGCTCGCCGCGACCATACCCGCCCACCGCAAATAACGCAAAATCCTTGGGAAATTGATAACAATCAAACAACTGCACCAAGATCATATCGATCGCAAGCGTGCGCACTTTGATCAGATCAGCGATATGATGAGGCGCATCAATGCCATGAGCGACGACTTGGGCGTCGATGGCTTCATTAAGCTGATTTAGATAAGCGTGAATCACGGCGCTGTCTGGCGATGAGTCTTGAATGGGCGGGGGCAGCGTGATATCAAGATGGCAAGACTTGGCTAAGTGCGAAAAGTTTTGGGCGGTAGAATTTGGCATGATCAATCCATCATATAAAATACGCTTCATCCTAGCACAAATTCATCATCAGCAACAAGAAAAATCAAGGCAGCCTAAGCTGCCCTGATCCAGATAAATTAGTCAATTAGCCATTAGCTTGTTAAAAAGCTTAAATCTTCTTCGGGGCGCACTGTCGTTACGATGCAGCCGTTATCGGTGACGATTAAGGTATGCTCCCATTGGGCGGACAGTTTACGGTCTTTGGTGATGGCAGTCCAGCCATCTTTCATGACTTTGGTTTGCCACACGCCTTGATTGATCATCGGTTCAATGGTAAATGCCATGCCTGTTTTTAGCTCAACGCCTGTACCTGCTTTACCATAGTGCAGAACTTGGGGCTCGGCATGGAAAGTCTGACCGATGCCATGACCACAAAACTCGCGCACAATGCTAAATCGCTCAGGCTCAACCACCGCTTGGATGGCAGCGCCGATGTCGCCCAAATGCGCGCCATTTTTGACCACTTTCATGCCTGCATACAACGCGTCTTGTGCCACTCGGCAAATGCGCTCAGCCATGACCGAACCTTGACCGACGATCCACATCTTAGAAGTATCGCCATAGTAGCCATCTTTGATGACCGTAATATCAATATTAATGATATCACCTTCTTTTAACAAACGCTCGTGATCAGGGATACCGTGGCAGACCACATGATTGATTGAGGTGCAGATCGACTTGGGGAACCCATTATAGTTCAGCGGTGCAGGGATGGCGCCGTGGTCAAGAATGTACTGATGCGCGATGTCATCAAGAGCGCCAGTGCTGACGCCAACTTTGACGTGCTCATCTAGCATCACCAAGACATCAGCAGCCAGTTTGCCGGCAATTTTCATTTTCTCAATGGCGGCATCATCTAAAATCGGGATATTTTTATTCATCATAGTCAGCTTTAGTATCTTAATGAGTTCGCCAGCTATTTTACCGCAAAAGTCATTTGGATGCCATCTTTGGTATGATCAGCTATGGCTGCGCCAATGAAAAACCCAGTCGCACAATCAGACTGGGCTTAAAATCAGATGTCAGGATCAGTCAAGCAAATCATGCTCGCGCGCTGCTTGCAAAATCACACTTGAGCGGTTGCCCGTACGGCAAAAGATGTGAAGCGGACGCTGACTTTGATTATAAAAATCTGCAAACTCTTGCACATGATGCATCTCGAGCATCCCGCCTGAGAATGGAATCTGGCGATACTCAATGCCATGCTCTTTGGCAGCCTTGGCGATTTCGTCTGATAAGGGCTGATTGGGTTCTTCGTTATCTGGGCGGTTGTTTACCAGTGTTTTATAGCCCTGATCTGCCAGCGCTTTGACATCATCGGGGGTGATTTGACCTGAAATGGTGATCAGCTCGCTCATAATTTTTCCTTAAAATTTTAACCAAATTTGATATTAGCTTACTCCGATTTGGATGATTTGGCAAATCATTTCACCGCTTACGCCATAGGATCGAGCAGGTGCGAATGACCCATGAGTCAAATGCCAAAAATCCTGTTTGATTGTCTTAAAAATATGCTAAAATTTGGGGGATATTATTCATCACTTTTTATAGCTTCAGCAAGTCATCGCTCGCCCATCCGTCAGCGTGATGACAAGCCACAGGATAGGGATTAGCCATGCCATTACCATTTTTAAAACAGCGTCTAGCCAACATCATCCCAACCAAAGCACCTGATACCAATCCCCAAACATCAAGCCTTGATAGCAACTATCCACATTTATTTGAGCCCCTGGATTTGGGCTTTACCACACTCAAAAATCGTGTTGTAATGGGTTCGATGCACACAGGTCTTGAAGACCGATTTTATAATTATGGCAAGCTGGCTACTTATTTTGAAGCCCGAGCCAAAGGCGGCGTAGGACTCATCATCACTGGTGGAATCGCGCCCAACCGTGAAGGATGGCTGACGCCTGTGGGCGGCACGCTCAATCGCTTGGGCGATGTGGTACATCATGCGCGCGTGACCCGAGCGGTGCATAAGCATGGCGCTAAGATTTTATTACAAATTCTACATTCAGGACGCTATGGATATCATCCTTTTGTGGTGGCGCCAAGCCCAATCAAATCGCCCATTTCACCGTTTAAGCCGCGGCAAATGAGCCAAAACAACATCCGATCAACCATCGCTGATTATGCCCATACCGCCAAACTTGCCAAGAAAGCAGGCTATGATGGCGTTGAAATCATGGGTTCTGAAGGGTATTTGATCAATCAATTTTTATCCGCACGCACTAATAAACGCAAAGATGAGTACGGCGGCAGCTTAGAAAATCGCATGAGATTTGCTGTCGAAGTGGTGCGTGCAGTGCGTGAAGCGGCAGGCGTGGATTTTATCATCACTTTCCGCCTATCGATGATTGAGCTGGTCGAAGATGGCGCGACCATGCAAGATGTGATCGCACTTGCCCAAGCCCTAGAGTCGGCAGGCGTAAGTATAATTAATACTGGCATCGGCTGGCATGAAGCGCGCATTCCCACCATCGTCACGAGCGTGCCTAGAGCTGCGTTTACGCGCTACACCGCCGCCGTCAAACAAGCCGTCAGCGTCCCAGTGATTGCCGCCAATCGCATCAACATGCCTGAGACTGCCGAAGAGATTTTATCGAGCGGTCAGGCAGATTTGGTGCAGATGGCGCGTCCTTTTTTGGCGGACAGCGACTGGGTGAATAAAGCTGCAAGCAATCAAGCGCATCTGATCAACACCTGTATTGGCTGTAATCAAGCGTGTTTAGATCACACCTTTGCCAATCAGCGCGCCTCTTGTTTGGTCAATCCTTTGGCGTGCTTTGAAAGCGAAATCAGCGTCAAACCCACCCAAAAGCCCAAGAAAATCATCGTCGTTGGTGCAGGGGTGGCAGGTCTGTCAGCGGCTGTGACTGCCGCCAGTCGTGGGCATGAAGTGACAATCTATGAGCAGCGCGCGCACATTGGCGGTCAGTTTAATATGGCTAAAGTGATCCCGGGCAAAGAAGAATTCTTTGAGACGATCCGATATTTCCGCGAACAAATCAAGCACCTAAATATCACCGTGCACCTAAACACTGTGGTAGATAAAGCCATGCTCGATCAAGAAGCGGCAGACCATGTGATTGTAGCTACAGGTGTGGTTCCACGCATGCTGCCTACACTTGAAGGCGCAAATTTGCCACAAGTGATCAGCTATAGCGAGCTTTTGACCGGTCAAAAAGTTGCAGGCGAACGTGTGGCGGTGCTTGGCGCAGGCGGTATTGGCTTTGATGTGGCTGAATTTTTGACGCATGGCAGCAGTGTATCCGATGCCGTCAATGATGCAACTTATAAGCCCAAAGCAATGGATGCCGATGCGTTTTTTACACATTGGGGCGTGGATAAGCAGGCACATTATCAGCCCAAAGGTGCGCTGGTTGAGCCCAATTACGCCACCCCTGCGCGTCAAGTATATCTGCTGCAGCGCAGCGAAGGTAAGCTGGGTAAAACACTAAATAAAACCACCGGATGGGTGCACAAAGCCGCCATCAAACAAGCCGGCGTTATTCAGATTGCAGGCGCTAATTATGATAAAGTCACCGACGAAGGCTTGTGGGTCACTATTGATGGCAAGTCTCAGCTTCTGCGCGTCGATACGGTTGTGCTGTGCGTCGGTCAAGAGTCCGTCAATGACTTGATGCCAAAGCTTGGCGACACGCCCAAGGCAGATTATCAGGTGATTGGTGGTGCCAAATCTTCTGCTCGACTCGATGCCAAGCGAGCCATTCGAGAAGGTTTTGAGCTGGCTGTAAGATTATAAAATCCTTATCTTTCAATTAGTTAACATGATAAAATCTCCCAAAGCTTTATGGCTTGGGAGATTTTATCAGGCAGCATGTCAGCGTGATTATTTGAATTCAATCATCGATAGCTTAAAGCTTCTGCCACATGCGCTGTTTTGATGTGCTCGCTGGCAGCCAAATCCGCGATGGTGCGCGCCACGCGTAAGGTGCGGTGATAGCTGCGAGCAGATAAGTTGAGCTTGGATTGAGCCATCTTGAGCATTTGCTGTTCTTGATGACCCAATATGGCGACTTGATCAAGTTCACTGGCTGTCAGCTCATAATTGGCTTTGCCTTGACGGGTCACTGCCATATCGCGTGCTGCCATGACTCTTTGACGGACCTCATCTGATGACTCACCCTTTGGCGCGCTTTGTAAATCTTCGATAGGCAATGCAGGTACGGTAATGTGTAAATCGATGCGATCTAGCAGAGGTCCTGATAGTTTATCTTGATATTTTTTAATTTGCTCAGGTCGACAGCGGCAGCGGTTCGTAGTGTCGCCGTGATACCCACAAGGGCAAGGATTCATGGCAGCGATCAGCTGAAAGTCAGCAGGAAATGATACCTGAGCATTAGCGCGAGAGATGGTTATCTGCTTGGACTCGATGGGCTGGCGCAAGGTTTCGAGTGTTTTACGATCAAATTCTGGAATCTCATCAAGGAAAATTGCGCCTTTGTGAGCTAGGCTTATCTCACCAGGTTTGGGTTTTGAGCCGCCGCCAACCAAAGCGGTGGCAGAGATGGTGTGGTGGATGGCACGAAAAGGTCGCTCGCCAAAGGCATACTCCGCGCCTGCAATCGAGTAGATACTCGCCACCTCCAAGGCTTCTGCCTCGGTCAGGGGCGGCAAAATACTGGGCAGGCGCGATGCCATCAAAGTCTTGCCTGATCCAGGTGACCCTGTAAATAGTATCGAGTGACCGCCAGCCGCTGCAATCTCAAGCGCTCGGCGTGCGTGATGCTGTCCTTTGACATCTGCCAAATCATACGCGTACTGCGTCACTTGGGGCTGATGTGGCAAAGTCGCTGACGGCAAGATATCCGCTTGATTTTGGCTGATGCCGCTCACCACATCCAAATGACGACAAACCGCTGACAAATGATCAGCAGCAAGCACCGTCATATCACCCACCTTCACCGCTTCACAGGCGTTCATACTTGGCATAATCAGCGTGCGAGGCTTGTCATCATGACGGGCAGACTTAATGGCGCGAGCAATAGCAAGTGCACCAGAAACAGGTCTAAGCTCGCCATTGAGCGCAAGTTCTCCTACAAATTCAAAATCTGCCAAGACCTTATCATCAATCTGACCACTGGCCGCCAAAATACCCATCGCAATCGGTAGATCCAGTCTCGCCCCATCTTTTGGCAGATCGGCAGGCGCAAGATTGATCGTCAAGCGGCGATTGGGAAATTCATATCCTGAATTAATCAGCGCCGATCGCACCCGATCTTTACTCTCGCGCACCGAAGCTTCGGGCAGCCCGACGATGGTTAAGGCTGGCAGCCCTTGGGAGAGATGAACTTCAACAAATACTTGCGGCGCCTGTAATCCAACAACCGAACGCGTAAAAACTTTGGCAAATGACATAAAAATAAGCGCTTAATAATAAAAAAATAAGCCCAAAAGCCGCCGATCAGTGCGGCTTTTGGGAAGAAAAATGCATACCGCCAAACTCAGTCAGGCGCAACCGTCACCAACACTCGAATACTGTCGGGCACAAGCGATAAATTATCAAGCGCCTGCAAACCTTGAGCTTTGAGCTTTTCAAGTGCTAAAATCTCATCGTCGCGGACATTAGGATTGATCGCCTGCAGGCGAACCAGTCGCCCAATTTCTTTATTCATATAATCGCCAAAAGCAGTTTTGGCTTGGGCGCTGATTTGATCAAGCTGCGCACCTGCAATGCGTTTGGCATCTTGGGTTCTGGCGTCAATGACGGCTGCACGCGCCTTGGCAACTTGGCGAGCCCGCCCTTTATCCAAGCGGTCAATGAGCGGTAGAATTTTTTCACTGGTGGCGACTTGACTTAGATCATCTCCACGCTCACTCAAAAATACGCGCAAGCTTTGCTTGGGCAAATAAGCCGATAAATTCAACGACTTGGCGGCGATCGCCTCAATACGAAACTGATTTTCGATCATCAGCATCCCTTTTGGTAGCGCCGCTGATTTGAGCAGTCCAACTTGCGTATTACCAAAAGTACCTGTCAAAATCATCTCAAGGATGGCTTGGATCAGCGGATGCTCATAGGTCATATAATGCATGTCCTCACGAGCAAGCGCCTGCTGTCGGCTGAAGGTCAAAGTCATGCCATCTTCATCCAAAGGCAGGCTTTCGATGCCTTCCACATCAACTTCAGAGGCATCAATCGGATGGATAATCCATGAACCATCACGCTGCACACTATAATCCATGCCCACCGCCGTCAAATAGCGATCCAAAAACAGCGGTAGCAATTTGTTATCATCAAGCTCACGCATGGCGACCTCAATGCGCGCTGCGACATTCGGGCGGCATGAATTGTACTCAAGCAGTCTGTCACGACCTGCTTGTAGTGCTTCTTCTAGCTCTTGGCGATAGACAGACGCTTGAGCGATGAGCATGGCTAAATTTTCACGATTTTGGGGCGTGTCAGCACCTTCAAGCAGCGGCTTTAGCTCTGCGATAAAAGCCTCTTGAACGGATTGCGCCGTGGGGCTGATTTGATTAAAGATATTAAGCGCACCATCATACCAATTATACAGACGCTCTTGGGCAGTGCCCATCACGAAAGGCACATGAAGCTGAATCTGCGCAATTTGACCGATACGGTCAAGGCGACCGATGCGCTGCTCAAGCGTATCAGGATTGGCAGGCAAATCAAATAATACCAAGTCTTGGGCAAACTGAAAATTACGCCCCTCCGAGCCAATCTCAGAACATAATAAAATCTGTGCGCCAGCGTCATCCGCAAAATATGCCGCCGCTTGGTCGCGCTCAAGCAAGCTCATCTGCTCAGTAAAGATCGCAGTCTTGATGCCTGCATGCAGCCGAAGCACCGCCTCTAAGCTTTCGATGGTAGCGCCGCTGCGAGCGATGAGCAGCACTTTTTTGTGCTTAAGCTCTTGACGCAATAGCCCAATTAGCCAAGCAACTTTGGGATCATGCTCAAGCCATGCACCATCTGGATATTGCTCCTCACCCCACAGCTGCTCACGCAATTTACCTTGGGTGTAGTGCGTGTTTTGCCATGCCGTTGGCAAAAGCAGTGGATAAGGAATGCTGGTACGCCCAAAAAACCCTTGGACGCTATCACGCGTATTACGGAATAAAATGCGCCCTGTGCCATGACGATCCAAAAGCTCATTAATCACATGCGTGCGCAAGCGTTCATTGGCATTAATATCCGCCAACTCCACTTCTTCAAAGCCCAAAAGTCCTGCCACTGCACGGATTTGCTTGGCACTCAAATCCTGACCATCAATCAACAAAGATGCCACCATCGCTACATCCTCAAAGGCATCTTGAGCGGCAATAAAATCATCCAAATCATCAAAACGGTGCGGATCAAGCAGGCGCAGACGCGCAAAATGACTCTCTACGCCCAACTGCTCAGGTGTCGCGGTCAATAGCAGCACACCTGCGATACTGGCAGCAAAATCAGCGACCAAGTCATACTTATCATTACCGCCTTGTTCAGGGTCCCAATGCAGATGATGCGCCTCATCAACAACCAATAAATCAAAACCTGCTGCATACGCCTGCTCATACAAATCCCGATGATCAAGTAACAAATCCATACCTGCGATGATGAATTGCTCGGTCAAAAAGACATTTTGATCGGGATTGTGCTCCTTGATGGCAGCGGTGCGCACCAAATCAAACAGCGCAAAATCTAAATTAAAGCGGCGCTTAAGCTCAATCATCCATTGATATTGCAAGCTGTCAGGCACAAGCACAAGCACACGATTCACCTTGCCTGTCAGGATTTGCTGATGCATGATCAGACCAGCTTCGATGGTCTTACCCAGCCCCACCTCATCTGCCAGTAGTACGCGGGGTGCAAGCCGCTTACCTACCTCATGCGCGATGTACAACTGATGAGCAATGATATCAACGCGCGCTCCAATCAGCCCACGCAGCGGATGGCGCGCAAGCATCGCCTGAATGCGCAGTGCATCTTGGCGCAGCTCATACCAATCCGCCCCTTCGATACGTCCCGCCAGCAGACGCTCAAGCGGTTTTGATAAAGTGATATTTGCCGCAAGCCGCGTCTCCATCAAGCTTTTGCCGCACGTCAAATGATAGCGCATCACGCCTGCGATATTTTCGCAGCTGGCCACTTGATACAAATTACCCTCTTGATCGGTGATGTCGTCGCCCGCTGAAAACACCACCCGTGACAGCAGCGCAGACGCCTTGGCATAGACGCGCGTTTCTTCACTTTGGGGAAATAAGATATGGACACAGCGGTCATCAACATCAATCACCACGCCAAGCCCTAGGCTTGATTCGCTGTCGGATAAGTAACGCTGACCAATGGCAAAATTATCGCTCATAAAATACTCAGTTCGTGTGTTATTTTCAAAATTGCTTGCTTTTGGCAAACTTACTATTTTACTAAAAATAAGTAGAATTTACATTAATTTTCTTTATGGCTATTCAGGGCAATATTTTCAAGATTTGAAAAGTCATGGCTCATGATATAATGAAAAACGAACGCATTTATGGAAAGGATCAAGACCAATGAAAGCTGTTTTTTTGGATGCAGGTACATTCTCTGCGCAGGCGCGCCTGCCCACCCCCGACGGTGTGACAGACTATCAAATCTACGACCAAACCCCACAGGATGATGAGATCATCATCGCGCGGTGCAGCAACGCTCAGATTGTGATTACTAATAAAGTGATGATGACGCGCGATATTTTAAACGCTCTACCAAAGCTTAAGCTCATCCAACTGACCGCCACTGGTATGGATAATGTCGATAAACAAGCCTGTCAAGACTTAGGTGTCGCGCTTAAAAATGTCGCAGGGTATTCGGTAAATAGCGTGCCTGAGCATACTTTGATGATGATGCTTTCAGTCATGCGCGGCGCCAAATACTATCATCAGCGCGCCACCGATGGCACTTGGCAAGCAGATGGACGGTTTTGTCTATTAAATGAGCCGCTATTTGATTTACATGGTCGAACGCTTGGCATTATCGGTGCAGGCGCGATTGGGCGACGCGTGGGTGAATTGGCAAAAGTATTTGGCATGACGGTCTTATACGCCGAACATCAAGGCAAAGCGCCACGCAGTGCAGAATACACCGAGTTTGAAACTGTGCTAAATAGCAGTGATGTGATCAGTTTGCACTGCCCCTTAACGGATGACACCAAGCACCTGATCAATGCCGATACGCTCGCCAAAATGCACAAAAAACCACTGATCATCAATGTTGCTCGCGGCGGCGTGGTGTGTGGCGCAGACATCGTTCATGCGCTTGGCAACGATCAGATCTTAGGCTATGCCTCGGATGTATTTGAGTCTGAACCCTTTAGCGACAATGATCCGCTGCTTGACATCGCCGATCATCCGCGCGTACTGTTTACGCCGCATAATGCCTGGGGTAGTCTTGCTGCTCAAGAAAAACTTTGGGGAATTTTAGCCAATCAAGTCACCGATTTTATCAATAACCCTCAAACCGATCATCCCTAACGCATCTGATCACGAAAAAAAGCCTTTTGAATATTCAAAAGGCTTTTTTAAAGATGGTGGCGAGAGGCAGGATCGAACTGCCGACACACGGATTTTCAATCCGTTGCTCTACCAACTGAGCTATCACGCCAAAGTGCGCGTATTAAACCAAAAAAAGCGGTAGCGGTCAAGTGTTTTTCATTAAAATGACAGATTTTTCTTAAAAATAGGGAATTTTTATCAAATTTTCAGATTTTTTAGGCAATTTCTCCACCAAAATCATGCCAAAATTTAACAATTTAAGGTATGATAAAGCACTTATCGGTCGCCCATTTATCATAAAATATCTAAATTTATCATGTCTAACGATTTCATATTCGATTTTAGCACGCCTCACACTACTGCCTTCGTCCAAAATGCCAAGCATCTTGATCAGGTGCGTCAGTGGCAATCCGAACACCTGCCCAAGCTATTAGACTTGATTTTAACGCAGGCGAGCCTACCTGAGCCACTGAACGCAGCCTGCCGCTATGCGATGAGTAATGGTGGCAAGCGTGTGCGTCCGCTCTTAGTATTATCGACCTTTTTGATGCTTATTCAAACAGGCGATCATAACAATCATAAAAATAATTTGACCAAAAAATTACAAATGGTATGTCGCGCCATGATGGCGGTTGAGCTGATTCATACCTATTCTTTGATTCATGATGATTTGCCTTGTATGGATGATGATGCGCTGCGCCGCGGGCAGCCGACTTGTCATATTGTGTATGGCGAAGATGTTGCGCTGCTTGCAGGGGATGCGCTTCAGTCCATCGCTTTTGAGGTGCTGTCTGAATATTATGAAGAGGCGCCCGCTGATGAAGCTGTGGCATACAGACTCACTCAAATCTTAAGCACTCGCGCGCGGCGCATGGTATCGGGGCAAATGCTAGACATCAAAGGCGAAAACCAAACGCTCACCCAAGATGAGCTAGAAGCCATTCACCGTGATAAAACTGGCGCGCTCATTGAAGCATCGGTGATGATGGGCGCTGTATGTGCAGGCGCACAAACCGAAGCTTTAGGTCATCTTAAGCGCTATGCTCGCGCGATTGGGCTGGCGTTTCAGGTGCAAGATGATGTGCTGGATGTCACCGCCGATACCACAACTTTGGGCAAGCCATCTGGCAGTGACGAAAAACTTGAAAAATCCACTTATGTCAAATTACTGGGTGTAGACGGCGCTCAAGATTACGCCAATGAGCTGTTTGAAGAAGCCAGAGCAGAGGTTAAACATTGGGGTAGTGACAATTTACTACTTCAAATCACAGACTGGCTCCAAAAAAGAAAATTTTGATACCTAGACTATGATGGCAAGGCTAGATCGGCTGCTTAGGCAGGGTCGTCACTGAGCGTCAGCAGCTTTTGCATGGCGACAGGCAGCGCTAAATCATGGGGTGTATCTGTCCACAGATAGTCGATACCAACAGCAGTAAGTGCTTGATCGATCTGCTGAAATTGACCGTCATTAATATCAATCAACCTTGCATATAGATGCCAATGAAAATGCGTGAGTGTATGGCGCAAATGGACTTTTGAGCCTTGTGTGGGCATAGGCAAGATCTCAATGAGCTGGCTGTGCGCCAAATCATGCGCCTTATCATCGCTTTGCCACGCCTTTACAATGGCGTCGCTTAAGGTGTTGTTGTTAAGCTGTTTATCATCATCCAAAGGCAACATAAACATCGGCAGACTCCAAAGCCCATCCCAGATGCCGCCGCCGTTTTGGCGATGCAGCCATAAAGTGCGTCCGCGATGCGTGATGGATAGGGCGATACTGTGCCGATGCGGCTTGGGTGGTGCTTTTTTCTTGACAGGCATTTGGCTTTGTGCGTCCAGCGCATAAGCGATACAGTCGCCCGCCACAGGGCACAGATCGCATTTGGGCTGGGTGCGCGTACAAATCGTTGCACCCAAATCCATCATCGCTTGGGCATAGTGCCCGCTGCGCTCTTTTGGGGTGAGAGCAGTGGCAATCTCCCAAAGGCGCTTGTCAGTCGCACTTTTTGTAATATCACCCAAAATCCCACGATGGCGTGTCAAAACACGCTTGACATTACCATCACAGATGACGCCAAACTTCTTGACACCCATCGCAACGATCGCCCCAGCTGTCGATCGCCCCACCCCTTTGATTGCTTGCCACTCATCGACCGTTTCAGGAAATCTGCCGTGAGTCCCAATGAAATCAGCCACCTGCCGCGCGCCTGCGTGCAGGTTCCTTGCCCGAGCATAATAGCCAAGTCCTGCCCAAAAAGGCGCCACATCTTGCCACTCTGCCGCAGCAAGCGCTTGCACCGTCCCAAAGCGCGCCAAAAACGGCTCAAAAAATTTCAGTACCGTAACCACTTGTGTCTGCTGCAGCATGATCTCAGACAACCAAACGGCATAAATATCCGCCGATGACTGATGATGGTATTGCCAAGGCAGTCCATGGCGACCATGCCGCTCAAACCATGCCAGTAGCCGCTTAGCAAAGTGATGCTGCTGCTCATCAGATGGATAAACGCCCTGCTCACTCATCTGAGCTGCCGCGCAAGTGCCTGGGGTTTTGGTTGTTGTCATATCAAAAAGCTGTTAAAATCTAAAAACGCCATTATAAAAACCTTATCAATGAATTACAATGACTATATCTACCCAAAAGTCATGACACATCACTGCTATGATCCATTTTAAACGCCCAAAGCGTCTGTCAGCCTGGCTACTGATTACCATGATCAGTGCGACAAGTTCTGCTCATGCCAACGACAGCGCCATCAGTTCAGCAGAACAGCTGACAAATCACATTACCACGACCATTAAGCAAACGATCGTCAAAAGCACGGAGAGCGACCGCTTATATCAAGATCCCAATCAGCAAGCTCATGACGATAAGATCGTCAGCGTGCGTTCATTTGATACAAGCTTTAGCGACTGTCAGGATCAGTTTGCCAATCGACAAGCACCAACCCTGATCGGTAAGCAAGGCGAACGATTGTCCGCCATGGCACGTGCTTTATGCTTTGAAGGATTCGCCACCCTACATTCTGGCATCGCACGCACGCCGCTATGGTCAGCATCTCATCTGACCAAGTCGCGCATCAATCAAGCCAGAACCTTAGCGCGTGTTGATAGCTTTCGGGCAGAACCTAGGCTGCCTGCCGACGAACGCGCTGAGCTGTCTGACTATCGACGCTCAGGTTATGATCGTGGGCATATCGCCCCAAATGGCGACATGGCGACCACTGAATCACAATATGACAGCTTTAGCCTAGCCAATATCGCACCCCAAAATGGCGAACACAACCGCCATCTGTGGCGCCATATCGAAACAGAGACTCGCCAACTGGCAATCAAGCATGGAGAGGTGTATGTCGTGACGGGTGTTGCTTTTTTGGGTAAGACTTCTGAACGCATTGGCGGGCGAGTACTGGTGCCCAGCCATTTTTTTAAGGCGGTATATATTCCAAGCTTATCGGCTGCTGGTGTCTATTTTTCTTCCAATGACAACACCGAAAATTATCAAATCATCAGTCTAGATGAGCTCACGCGCCTGACAGGCATCAGCGCCATGCCATCGCTGCCCGCCAAGATTCGCCAGAGCGCCTATGATTTACCCAAACCCAGCAACAATCAAAAATCAGAGCAAAAGGTAATTGATGATCAGCCAAGCAGTTGGTTTGAGTTAGCCATCAGCGCCATGCGCTATGTCTTTGAAGTGCTAAACCGTGCCTAATAAAACAAACGCCCCAAGGAATACCCATGATACATCCTTTTAAAAATGATGACCAAGTGCTGACCATTGGAGATTTGACCATCGAAAATCACTTTGATGCTGTGCAAATCTTTGGCGAGCTTTGTATCACCAAATGCCAAGATGGTCTGGCTCAAGCGGTCGCTTTACAAGATTTTGCCAATCGGCTGGTGGCAGCACTTGAAAACGAGCCCTTAGATCAGATACAAGCTCATGATACGCTGCCGCCTGAACAAGTTGATAATCCTTTTGCTTAGCATAGGGATTGTCACTTAAATGATTGCGGCAGATAATCACTCTGCCAACTTATGACAAAAATTTCACATTAAGTGTTTACAAATGGTCTTAAGCTTCGCTATAATGCAAATTAGTGGTCAATTCAAATTTGTATAGTCAAAGTCGATCGACCATTCTTTGGAGTTTTGCAATACGGATCAATACATAAAAGGAGCTTATATGAAATTATCTACCAAACTACTTACCCTAGGCGCAGGTGCTTTATTATCTGTGTCGGCATATGCCAATGATGCCATCGTCGGTAAGTGGAAAATGAGCGAAAAAGGCGAAGAAAAAGCCATCATCACAATCAGTAAAGCTGGCAACGGCTATCAAGGCGTGATGACACAAGGCTTGACTGACAAAGCCAAAAAGCGTGAAGGTGCGACAGTTTTGACCGACATCTCCAGCCAAGGTGGTGGCAAGTATAAAGGTAAAGGCGCTCATCCGACCCTGCCTATCAAAGGAAATGTTACTATCACAGTGAATGGTAATAACATCACCATCAAGAGCATCGCTGGCACCCAAACAGGCGTCAAGCAATAACGATTTTAGCTTATTCACCAAAAATGGCACTTAATCATCTTAAGTGCCATTTTTGTTTGGGTCTATTATTTGTCTGTCATTAACTCTGATGGATGACTTTATAACGCATTTTCATCATATTCGCCAGTTCGGATGCGAATGACACGCTCAAGCGGACTGACAAAGATCTTACCGTCACCAATTTTCCCTGTATTTGCAACCTTGATGATTGACTCAATAATCGCATCGACCATCTCATCACTGCACGCAATCTCTATTTTGATTTTTGGTAAAAAATCAACCACATATTCCGCCCCACGATACATCTCAGTATGACCTTTTTGGCGACCAAAACCCTTGACTTCGGTGATGGTGATGCCGTTGACGCCGATTTCTGAGAGTGCTTCGCGCACATCATCGAGTTTAAAAGGCTTGATAATCGCAGAAATCAGTTTCATAAATATTCCTTGGCGGTTGGCAATGTATATTAATCATGACAAAATTATTATATAGGGCAAGACGATAATTCACAACATCATTTTGTAAAAATTCACCGCTTCGATATCTGGATGTTCATCACAGTACGCCGCCTGCTACCACTTAGTGTCAATACCTGTTAAAATAGTCCACAGATCGTGATTATCATTGTGGGAAACTATTATGTCAAAAAAATATGCTGTAGTCGGTTTGGGCAGCTCAGGGCTGTCAGCTGTGAATTTTTTGATCAATCACGGTCACCAAGTCAGCGTCATCGATGGCAATCCCAGCCCTGCCTTGGCAGATCAGCTGCCCACAGCGGTTCATTGTCACTTTGGTAGCTTGGACAGTGAGCTATTAAGCTCAGCCGATCAGATCGTCATCAGTCCTGGCATCGACCCAAGAACTCCAAGCATCGCCGCCGCCAAAGCCCAAGGCATCCCTGTGGTCAGCGATGTTCAGTTGTTCATTGATGCGCTCAAAGCACAAGATTTAGCCAAAGCCACAAGCACCCCAATTATCGCCATCACAGGCTCAAATGCCAAAAGCACCGTCACCACGCTTGTCGGCGAGATGGCAAAACGCGCAGGCGTCATCGTCGGCGTCGGTGGTAATATTGGCACGCCTGCGCTTGAGTTATTAAACATCCAAAACATGGCTTTGGTGGTGCTTGAGCTGTCAAGTTTTCAGCTTGAGCATATCTCAAATTTATCCGCCCAAGCAGCAACCATTTTAAATATCTCAGCCGATCATCTTGATCGACATGATGGCATGGCAGATTATTTGGCACAAAAACTGCGCATCTTTGATCAATGCCAAACAGCCATCATCTGCCAAGACGATGCCGATTTGGCAAAGCAATGCATAAGCACACTTGAAAACAGCGCCCCAAATCATACCATCATCATGACAGACAGCTCACTTAAGAACCAAGCAGCAGATTTTTATTTGTTTGACGATGGCGATGGCATGGCGCTATATCATCAAGATCATAAGCTTTTGCCCATTGATCAATTAAAAATCAAAGGCAAGCATAACCTACTCAACGCCTTATCTGCGCTTGCTTTGGGCATGGCTGCCAATCTTCCAATGGATGCCATGCTTGAGACTCTTAAGACTTTTAAAGGTCTACCGCACCGCTGTGAATATATTGATGATATCGATGGCAAGGCGTATTTTAATGATTCCAAAGGTACAAACATCGGCTCAACCATGGCAGCGATTGATGGATTGGGCACTGTTTATGGCGCATCGTCACTGGCGCTGATTTTGGGCGGGCTTGGCAAAGGTCAAGATTTTAGTGAGCTATCAGCATATGTCGCACAGTGGGTGGATGGCGTGTACTTGATCGGTCAAGACGCCCCTGTGATCGAGCAAGATCTGCTCAAAGGTGACGCACATCTTGCGACCAAAATCCATCATGTTGGCACACTTGATCGGGCGGTATTAGCAGCCAGTCAAAGCGGTGCCAAGGCTGTGCTTTTGTCGCCTGCTTGCGCCAGTATGGATCAATTTAAAAATTATAATGAGCGCGGTGATAAGTTCGTTGAGATGGTTCATGCTTTACCCCACGCATCCATTTAATCCATCCACACAAAAGCTGTGCCTTTTATGTGCATTAATTTAGGCATGGCTTTTGTCACACAGAGTGCCACTACAGATCAGCTTGACCAAATCGCTTGAAATTTCTGCATTTTCAATTCAAAAATCCGTTATAATAGTCAGTTTATACAAAACCAACTCACAGCAGCGCTCATGTCTCAATTTTCCGATAAATTTCTTGGTTTTTTTGATAGGCTCAATCCACGAACGGTATTACTTACCAGTTTGAGCCTAATCATTTGTATCAGTCTTTTGATGATTGCATCGGCATCCATTCCTTTTTCTGCCGCGCGTGATCTTGCACCGCTGAGATTTTTTTGGTATCAGTTGGCATATGTTGTCATCGGCGGTATCTTTGCGATGGCTGTTTATCGCATTCCTTTGAGATTTTATTATCACAGAACGCATATGAATGTGGTATTTTTGATGTGGGTGGCAGCTTTGGGACTGCTAATACTTACGGCATTCTTCGGTGAAGTGATTAATGGATCACGGCGATGGCTTGACCTTGGAGTGTTTAACCTACAAGCCGGTGAAATTGCCAAAGCTGTGATGGTGTTTGTGACTGCAGATTATGTCGTGCGCCGATCTGCTGAGATTCGCGACAATGTTTTCACCGGGGTACGCTTATTGGTGTGGTATTTACCGGTAGGTGGATTACTGCTATTTCAGCCAGACTTTGGTACTGTATTGGTGCTATTTGCCACTTTGATCGTGATCATCTTCGTGAGCGGTGCACCGGCATTACAGTATGCCTGGATTTTATTCATGGCGATTGTTTTGGGCATCGTGGCGGCTTGGCTTGAGCCTTATCGCCGTGAGCGTATTTTGTCTTTTACTGATGCCTTTGATGATATCCAAGGGTCGGATTTTCAGCTGGCACGCAGCTTGATCGCTTACGGTCGTGGACAATTAAGCGGTGTCGGGTATGGGGACAGCGTCCAAAAATTATCACACCTACCCGAGGCGCACACTGATTTTTTGCTTGCCATCACAGGCGAGGAATTGGGCTTTTTGGGCGTGGCGGTGGTTTTGTTGTTGGAGGCGCTGATCATTCTTAGCATCATGGTCATTAGCCTAAGAGCATTAAAACGTCGTCAGCTTCGCTTAAGTTATACCGTTTTTGGTTTTGCGGTGGTGATATTTGGGCAGGTCATCATCAATGCTGGTATGACTATGGGACTTGCACCTACCAAAGGTTTAACCATGCCGTTTTTTAGCTTTGGTGGCTCTTCTATGGTGGTGCTTTTGATTATGATTGGCTTTGTGCTTCGGGTGGATAAAGAAAGCCTTGAGATCCACAATCAGCGCCTTAACGACAAATATTGACCATATACCCTGCCAAGCGTGAGCGATTCGCTGCCTTTGCTTGGCATGTTATCAATTTGTCATCACGATTTGTTAGCATCATTCATCTTATCTGACGATATTTTTATTTTTTATCGATGTGTCAATATGTTATTAGACATCAACCGTTTTCAGTACACCACCTACAAAAAAGAGCTGTCTGCCCTGATACACCTCGGGATGCCGATTTTGCTTGCGCAGGTGGCACAGGTAGGTACCAGTTTTATTGACACCGTCATGGCAGGCGGCGCCGGTAAAGGCGATTTGGCGGCAGTGGCGCTTGGTAGCAGTGTGTTTATTACTGTTTATGTGACTTTGATGGGTGTGATGACTTCACTTAACCCCATGATTGCCCAACTCTTTGGCGCCAAAGGCTCGCATGAAGTCGGTGAAATGGGACGGCAAGGGCTTTGGTATGGTTTGATCATGGGCATACTTGGGATGGTGCTCATGTGGCTTGCTATCACACCGTTTCGGCTGTGGCTTGATGTCAGTGAGAGCACGTTTATCATTACTGAGCGCTACTTATGGTTCATCGGACTTGCCATGCCTGCGGCAATGATACATCGTGCTTTGCATGCCTATGCTTCCAGCCTTAATAAGCCAAAAGTCATCATGTGGGTCAGTTGGCTGTGTTTTTTTATCAATATCCCCTTGAACTGGATTTTTGTGTACGGTAAGTTTGGCATGCCTGCACTTGGCGGCGCAGGCTGCGGACTGGCGACAGCGATTGTATTTTGGATTAATGCGTTCATTTTATGGATTTTGATCATCAAGGACAAACAGCTTAAACGCTTTGGTCTGATGGATAAATTCAGCTTACCCAACCCCAAAGCCTTGATTGAGATGACACGCTTAGGGATTCCCATTGGTTTATCATTTTTTATTGAAGTCAGTTTATTCACCTGCATCATGTTTTTGGTTGCAAAACTTGATGGCAATACCGAAGATTATGTCGCCGCTCAGCAGGTGGTCATTAGCCTGACAAGCTTGATTTTCATGATTCCCCAAAGCCTAGGCAGTGCTGCGACTGTGCGCGTTGGATACAGCCTTGGGCGCGAAGAGTTTAGCCGTGCTCGCTATATTTCAGGCGTCTCAATCGTCACTGCCATGGTCGCTTCAGTAGGCACGGCGATTTTTTTGGTGGTTTTTCGTTATCCTTTGGCGAGCATGTACACCGATGACATGGCAGTCATTGCCTTAGCAGGCGGTATTATTTTGTATGCCGCGGCTTTTCAGCTGGTCGATGCAGTCCAATGCGTGGCAAGTTATGCGCTGCGCGGATATAAGGTCACCACCATTCCGATGGTAATTCATATCATTGCTTTTTGGGGCTGCGGCTTGATTCCTGGCTATTTTATGGCGTTTCAAGGCGGTATGGGAATCCATGGCTTTTGGGCGGCATTGGTGATTTCACTTGGGGTGGCGGCAGCGTTACTGCTTTGGTATCTTGAAATTCACAGTAAAAAAGTCATCGCGCAAGCACGCATTCGCACCATATAAAATAGCCCACTTAGGGCTATTTTTTATTCATCATTAGCAGAATTGATGCGTTTGACATCTTTATTAATTGTCTTCGCTTCGCCGTCCACAGTGGTTCCAAAGCCGCTATTTTTGCCAAAAGGGTTTGATTTCATCCCGCCTTGACCAAATGGATTTTGACCCATGCCCCCAAAAGGATTTTGACCGCCCATTTGGCGCGCCATCATTTGCATCATTTTATCCTGATTTTTGGCGGCATAATTTTTGGCGGCGGCGGTGAGTTTATTTTGAACAACTGGCAAAAGCAGTACTGCTGCAACCACATCCGTCAAAAGACCTGGCAATAAAAATAAAATCCCTGCAATACCCAAAGCGATGGACTTGGTGATCTTAGATTCGGCAGGCTGATTGGCAGGGTTGGGGATCACACCATTTTGCATGGCTTTCATTTGCTGTGCCATCGGGTTTAGGGTGCCTGCAGCTTTTCTTAATAATGAAATTCCAATAATCGCTGCGATGATAAACCAAAAAAACACATACCAACCACTGATAAACTGAGCGGCAAGATACCAAATCAGCATTTCAATGATGAACCAAATCAAGGCAATGCCCACCAATGCACCCATGCCCATCTCCTTCAAAAGATTTAATAAATAGATAAAATACGCTATACTACCAATAAATTAGGACGCTTGGCAAGTTTTCAAGCGTCTTTTGTCATCTACTTGGCTTTTTGTAATATTTTATGACTTTAATTATTGGCATCGATCCTGGCTCGCGCATGACTGGCTACGGCATTATCAGTACAGATAATGACAAATTGACTTTTTTGGATGCTGGCACCATCCGAACCAATAGCAGCGAGATCACCGAAAGAATTGCTCAGATTTTTGCTGGGGTATCTCGGATTGTCGGTCATTATCAAAAGTACAGCGAACAGCCGATTCAGGCTGCCATTGAGCAAGTGTTTATGGCGTCCAATCCCGACTCCGCCCTCAAGCTTGGACAAGCTCGCGGCGCCGCCATCGCTGCATTGACAGCTCAAGACTTACAAGTCAGCGAATACACCGCCCGTCAAATTAAGCAAGCCGTTTGTGGCTATGGTGCTGCCGATAAAGACCAAGTAACCGCCATGGTCTGCCGCATCTTATCTTTGGATGTCATTCCCCAAGCTGATGCCGCCGATGGTCTGGCGTGTGCGATCTGCCATGCCCACTCATCACACTCGATGCATAAGTTATTTGGCGCAAGCACTCTAAGCAGCCGTACTGGCAGTAAGAAAAAAGGTCGTTGGCGCTTAGATGAAGAATCACTGCTTAAGCTCAAAAATCGTTAATTTGGATGCACCCTAACCAATCCGCCCTGCCACCATGACGCTTGACTTTGGCAATCCAAATCCTGTAATGAGTCGCCCACCAAATCAATCAGCATCATTTTACCGTCATCTGTGACAGAGATTTTGGCAAACTGGGCACTGTCATAGCACTCCGCCAGCCCTTCTGCAAACATAAAGCTATCAATGGGCAGCTGCCAGCGTCCCCAGTGATTTTTTAGCCATATTTTTTGATCAGCGCTAGGCGTCCACTGAATACTTGTAATCACATTTTGTGGCGACAAAGACGCATAGCCAAGCTTTCTTTCGCCATAATAGGCATCGCCTTCCTTAGCATTCAGCTCATACGCCAGATTCATATAATCCCCCTGAATCAATGAGCGCGGATCAAGCGGTGCAAGCTTAGCATAAATAATCCGCCCCTGATCAAGCCGCTTTTCATAACCCAGCACCATCACCATCACCACAACTAAGGTCAGCCCTGCGATGGCGATCGGCATCCACTTAAGCTTTTGCATCTTTTACCCCCGCTTGTTCAAGCTCACCATGTTGTGATCGTTCATCTAACACAGTTGCCACGATCGTCATCAATAGACCACTGCTCAAAATGATGATAAATTTCACCAAAAATGGCACAGAAAGCTGGTAATACATCAGCCATAACAGCCCAATCCCCACAAGGATGGATAAGATCGTCATTAAGCGATCTTGCCTGCTAAGCGCACTAGCAAACACCAAGATGACCGCCAAAATGGGCGCAAAGCCAATGCCAGCCAAAAGTCCAAGCACGCTTAATTTTAGGCTCTGTGATGGCGGCAGTCGCATCAATAAAGCACCCAAGATCGCTAACAGACCCAGCGCCGACCAAAACGGTGGTATGCCAATGGGTAATGTGGTCATCACACCAAACCCCACCGCGATCGACAAGATAAAGCCGCTCACCGTGCGCCAATACACGCCTTCACGCATCAATAAGACGCATCCCATTAATCCCAAGCCGTACACCATTGCCGACCAAACACCCCAAGACCCGTATAGATCACTGGATCTCATCGTATCCAGATACAGCGCATAGCCCATGAGTGCGCCATACCACCCCAAGATATGCAGCAGCAAATACAGCCAATGCACACGCAAGCGATACAACACGCCTAGGATGGGTAGCCAAACCAAGCTTAATATTCCTAAGGCGCTCAATTCAAAGGATTCAGATAATCCAAGCGCAATCAGACCCATCCCAATCATCACGGACGAGTAGCCCAAATGACGAAAATAAGCCACCGTGCCACGCCATAACACCCCCAAGCCCACGATGGTCGCCAAAGCGCCCCATAGAGCATAGGTATCATCAACCCAAGTTACTAATCCAAAAATGACAAACAAACACGATAACCAGCCCCCAATGGCAAGCAGTGGTATGTGCATTGCGTACTTATTCTTATGCGTCCCAACATAGCGATACAGCCCCCAAGCACATAGCCCAAACCACAGCTGTGCAGCCAATGCATACACCCAAAAGCTGCGCACATTAAAATACGCCAAAACCAATATAAACAGGCTGGTTGTAACGCCCGTCAAAACAGTTGCCATCAATAGCACCTGCCGCTTTGAGAGCACGAACACACCCAAAGGCGCCATGGCAATGAAAAGCCAAAGCAGCTGCAGCCCCCATGTGTCTTGATGATGAAAGTTTAGTGCAGCAAATAAGGACAAGCCAACCAGTCCAATGCTCATCACCCATAATGACGCCTTATCACGACCGAAAAGCACATATTGAATGATAAAAAGTGCTGCCGATGACAGCGCTAAAGTATGAACTTGATGGTTACTTTGATCAAAATATAACCAAAGTGCTATCTGTGATACGGCTGATAATAGCAAATAGACGCCCAAGTTTTTACGGTACAGCCAAGGCACAAGTAGGATAGACCAAATCACAAATAACCAAAAGCTGTCAGCGCCTGTCTGATAGACTTGACCCACTGCAGCAAGTGATAAGCCGCTCATCACGCCTGTAGCAGTATGCAGCACACTCATCCATAAGCCGCTTGTGCGCAAGCTGATCAGCGCCAATAGCAGCATCAACACTGGCGCCATGGCAAGCTTAATGATATTTGGCAATAATAACCAATTCGCCCCAAACAAATACACCACTGATGCCACCACCAAAGCCGCACCAAAGAGCTTAAAGGCACCAAGCATCTGAGCCGATACCAGTGCTTGCGATAAGCTATCAAAGGAGGACTGAGACGGTCTTTGAGAGTGTCGCCATGAATTGAGCTGCGCCATACCCCATCCCCAAAATCAATTGATCAAGATTTATTATAGCAAAAACTAACAAGCATAAAAAAAATACCGCTCTCAACTGTATGAGTAGCGGTATTTTGATAAAATCGATCGATTAAACTTTTTCGATTTCTTCAGCTTGTGGGCCTTTTTTGCCTTCGCCTAAGATGAAAGCAACTTTTTGACCTTCTGCCAGGGTTTTGAAACCTGAGCCAGTGATCGCGCTATAATGGGCAAATACATCTTGACCGCCATTATCTTGAGCGATAAAACCAAAACCTTTTGATTCGTTGAACCATTTTACAGTGCCAAGAACTTTCTGTGACATAACAATTTCCTAATTTGGATGAATGAAAAGCGTAAAAACGCAACTTATGCTATTCATGCAATAAAACATACAAAAACGATCGGGATAACAGGCGGGTTGCCCCATCTTCATTCAATCTTCCAAATAAGAAACTTACTGGTCTTGCCTAAAGAATGCTTGATACCACTGCGTCTATCTGCAGTTGGGAAAGCGGCTAATATTAGCCAGCTTTGGGTACATAAATACCATGGGAATCATTATAACAAACATTGATAAAAAAAGGTGAATTATTTTCACTCATTTATGACTGATCAGGCAATATTTATCATCAGATTACAGCTGAATCAATCCGATGCTTTCAAGCAAAGCAGCTAAGCACAAGACGCTGTAGACCAAACCAAAGGATTTACAAAAACTTAAGTATTTTTTGGGTAATGCCACTTCGGCAGGATCATCGACTTCAATGCCACGCATCAGCATCGCTGAATACACCAAGCCCAAAAACCCATACAGTGGATACACCATCGCCACCACCAAGCTTAAACCCCTAAGATCCAAAAAATACCAAGCCAAAAACGCCGCCACCATCCATGCTGAAGTCGATAGGCTGATGAGCATAAATGCACCATTGTTAAGGAGCAGTTTACCGCCGTTACGCTCAAGCAATGTCGATTCAATCATCACAAAAATGGCAATGATTAAACTGAGTGCGACAAATACAACTTCTAAAGAAAACTCAGGCATAAAAGACTTATCACGATTAAAACAGCATTCATTATAGCGGTTTCATATGATAATTTCAAAAAAACAGCTGCCAATCAGGCAGCTGTTTTACAAATTGATCCAAACAAATCAATCAGTTCTTTTCTTTATCAATGATCTTATTGCCACCAATCCAAGGCATCATCGCGCGCAATTTTGCGCCAGTAGTTTCGATCGGATGCGCAGCGTTATTACGGCGGCGAGCGGTCATCGATGGATAATTGGTTTGCCCCTCAGCGATAAACATCTTAGCATATTCACCATCTTGAATGCGCTTCAAAGCATTGCGCATGGCGGCGCGAGACTGCTCATTGATGACTTCTGGACCAGTCACATATTCACCATATTCAGCGTTGTTACTGATTGAGTAGTTCATGTCAGCGATGCCGCCTTCGTACATCAAATCTACGATCAGCTTCAGCTCATGCAAGCACTCAAAATATGCCATCTCAGGCGCATAGCCTGCTTCAACCAAAGTCTCAAAGCCCATTTTAACAAGCTCAACTGCACCGCCACAGAGCACCGCTTGCTCACCAAATAGATCGGTTTCGGTTTCATCTTTGAATGTTGTTTCGATGATGCCTGAGCGACCGCCGCCCACGCCTGCTGCATAAGATAGCGCAAGCTGCTTGGCATTGCCTGATGCGTCGCGCCATACAGCGATCAGATCAGGGATACCGCCGCCTTTGGTAAATTCAGAACGCACAGTGTGGCCTGGTGCTTTTGGGGCAACCATGATGACATCTAAGTCAGCGCGTGGCTCAACTTGGTTGTAGTGAATCGCAAAACCATGCGCAAATGCCAAAGTCGCGCCCTGCTTGATGTTCGGCTCAATCACCTCTTTATACAGCTCGCGCTGAAACTCATCTGGCGTCAAAATCATGACCACATCTGCGCCTGCGACCGCTTCGCTCGTCTCAGCCACTTTTAGACCAGAATTTTCAGCTTTCTTCCATGAGCTTGAACCTTCGCGCAGTCCGACGGTAACATCCACGCCACTGTCTTTTAGGTTAAGTGCGTGCGCATGACCTTGTGAACCATAGCCAATGATGGCGACTTTTTTGCTTTGAATGATTGACAAATCACAATCTTTGTCATAATAGATATTTAGGCTCATATACATTTCCTTAAAAATTTGCCAAAATCGGCAGGGTTAAAATCTGTTGGCTAATCATTCAGCCCATCTTGGTGCTTCAGCTCCGTACTCTACCATTTCTTTGTTGGCAGTACAAAGCTCAAGTTTACCATCGGTTGTTTTATCACATCTTAACAAGCTTTCTTGAGCTTCATAAGACAGATTTTCAGCTTGTTTTGCCGAAACGACTTGATAGCCTTTGGTGTTTTTACGATATTGAGAGACGGCTTTTTTCTTATTTAACGTGTGTTTGCTTGTACACTGCTTGGCGCTATGGCAATTAATACTATTTACCACATGAAACACACCTGCTTTGGGCATTTTGACGCTATAATTCTCATAGCCATAAGAAGGAAAATTTGAGTTACCGCCTTGCTCAGAGAAGATTTCACACTGTTCTTTAGAAGCAAGTTTACCCTGCTTAAAGACATAGCAAGTGCCCTCTTCTAATGATTGACTAGCCATAGCCATAGCATGATTTGACAATGCTATAGCACCAGCCAAACCGACCAATGATAAAATCGCTTCTTTTTTCATGTTAATCCCTGTCATGTATCAATGGATTAAACCGCCAAAGTCTTCTCACCACGCGCAATACCAATCACGCCTGAGCGTACCACTTCCAAAATACGGTCGCGACCGATCACATCAATAAACCCATCTAATTTGCCTGCATCGCCTGTGATCAAAATCGTGTATAAATTGGCGCTGACATCGACAATCTGGGCGCGGAAGATATCAGCATTACGCTTGACTTCTTCGCGATACGAGCCTGTCGCACGTACCTTGATGAGCATCAGCTCACGCTCAACATGATTTCCGCCTGAAAGCTCAGACAAATTTTGAACTTTCACCACTTCAATCAGCTTATGTAGCTGTTTGGTGATTTGTTCGATTTTGTCATTCGTGGTGGTGGTCGTCAAAGTCAGACGCGAGATCGTTGGGTCGTCTGTTGCTGCCACATTCAGCGTATCAATATTATAGCCACGCTGAGAAAATAAACCCACAACACGAGACAGCGAACCTGCTTCGTTTTCCATTAAGACAGAAATCAGATGTTTATGTACTTGATTTGGCATTAGGTACGCTCCCCTTTTGATAACCACATATCGCGCATTGATTGTCCGGCAACTTGCATCGGATAAACATGCTCACCTTTATCCACATAGACATCAATGAATACCAATTGGTCTTCTAATGCCAATGCCGCTGCCAACTCTGCTTCCATGGTGGCTGGGTTGGTGATTTTTACGCCCTTATGACCATAGCTTTCTGCCAATTTGACAAAATCAGGTAAAGATTTCATATATGATTGAGCATGGCGACCTTCATAAAGCATATCCTGCCACTGTTTAACCATGCCAAGCTGAGCGTTATTGAGATTTAAAATTTTAACTGGCAAATTATACTGAAGGCACGTGGACAGCTCTTGGATGTTCATTTGGATTGAACCTTCACCAGTGATACACACCACCGTCTTTTCAGGGCGGGCTAATTTTGCTGCCATGGCGTATGGCAAACCCACACCCATCGTGCCCAAGCCACCTGAGTTTAGCCATTGACGCGGCTCATCATACTTATAATACAGCGCGGCAAACATCTGATGCTGACCGACGTCGGAGGTGATGATTGCTTCGCCATTGGTCAGCTTATACAGCGTCTCAACCACATGCTGAGGCTTGATCGCGTGCGTTTCGGCAGTCATATCATCTTCGCCATAGCGTAAACCGTGGCGTTTGCGCCATTCGTTGATTTGTTGCCACCAGTCATTGAGTGCGTGTTCATCAATGCGCTTATCAGTCTCTGATAGCAATGCAAGCATTTCATTGAGCACCAGCTTCACATCGCCAACAATCGGAATGTGTGCGGTGATGGTCTTTGAGATGCTGGCTGGATCGACATCAATGTGAATGATCGTAGCATTTGGGCAGAATTTTTTGACATTATTGGTAACGCGGTCATCAAAACGCGCACCTACCGCCAAGATCACATCGGCATGATGCATGGTCATATTGGCTTCATATGTGCCGTGCATACCAAGCATACCAATGAACTGCTCCCCTGAGCCTGGATAAGCACCCAGCCCCATCAAGGTATTTGTTACTGGCAGCTTGAGTAAATCGGCTAATTGGCGCAACTCTTCACTGGCATTACCAAGCACCACCCCGCCACCTGAATAAAGTACAGGACGCTTGGCTGATAGTAGCGTTTCGATGGCTTTTTTGATTTGTCCGCCATGCCCTTTATTGGTTGGCTGATAAGATCTGATATTGACTGTCTGCGGCATGACATAAGCAAATTTATCGCTTGGATTGGTCATGTCTTTTGGAATATCAACCACAACAGGACCAGGGCGACCAGAGCCTGCAATATAAAACGCTTTTTTGATAATTTCAGGAATCTCTTCGGCATTGCGAACTTGGAAACTGTGCTTAACGATCGGACGTGAGATACCCACCATATCACATTCTTGGAAGGCGTCATCGCCAATCAAGCTAGATGGCACCTGACCTGCCAATACGACCATTGGAATCGAGTCCATATAAGCAGTTGCAATGGCTGTCACAGTGTTGGTGGCACCTGGACCTGAGGTCGCCAAAACAACGCCTGTCTTGCCCGTTGTGCGGCTGTATGCATCAGCCATATGCCCTGCAGCTTGCTCATGTCTGACCAGTACATGCTCGATTTTATCTTGCTTAAATAAGGCGTCATAAATGTGCAGTACCGCACCGCCTGGATAACCAAAAATATACTCCACACCTTCGTCAATCAATGCTTGAACAAGCATCTCAGCGCCTGACATCATGGCTGTTTCACCGCGTGCGATGATATCTTGGAGTTCGCGAAAGTGCGCCGCAGCATCTTTGGTTTGAGTGTGTCCCGTCATATTCGGGGATTGGGTAGTTTGCGTCATAAGTTACATCCTTTTGTCATAGTGACAATATTCAGACGAAAAGCGTGTGATTGATTCATATCAGGCAATAGGCTGCCATACGCAGATGAACTTACAACAAGATGACTTGGAAAAATCCAAAACAGCAGAGGGAAATTTCTTGCGTCTTGCAGACCGGTAAGTCCTATTGCAATGTGCAACCGTGCGTCATCAAACGGTAATCCAATGGCACCAAATGCACAAACGCAGCACCTGATAAATAGCTACGCCGACTTCAGATGACACCGATCAAAATCTCCGATAAGCGCCATCAAAATAATGCCACTTATCTTACCTGAAAACTTTCACCTTGCCAACCTGTTTTTAGAGCTTTTTAAAAAATTTTATCAAATCCATTGGCGCTATAATTGTCATTTTATAGCTCTTTGAATATTATCTGCCCCAAATTCGATGAAATGGCTGTAATTTGGCACCAACCTAATGATACAATACAGCCAGTTTATGATTTGGGTGGTATATGTGACTGATCGAGCAACAAAAACAGCTAAAACTACCGTGTGCCAAGCCGCTTTGGGTCTGGGGCTCATCTGTGTCAGCCATGCTCACAGCGCCATGATTTTTCAAAGTGTCGGGGTATTTGGGGAGCCAGTTTTTAGTCAGACAGCGCCCATTGGTAAGCCATCTTCAGCCATCAAAGTACATTATTTAAGTGCCCCAAAAAATCATCACAATGCGCAAGCCTGCCATTATCTAAAAACCAATCTTAGCACCTTACAGTCAGGGGGCGAGATATACGAACTTGGCGAGAGCGGTCAACAAACCAAGCTCACCCCCGATCTGATCCAACAAAAAATTCACCATATCCAAGCCGCCATCAGTGATCATTGTCATGACTAAGCGCATTCCGGCAGTTTGTGTACAACCGATCGACAAAGACGGTGTTAAGGATTGGATCTGTGCCAAAGCAGCAGAATTTGGCTTTAGCGACTGTGGGTTTTTAAGCGTTCATCACCCTTTGTTTGCCAAGCAGACACAGGCACTCAAGGCATGGCTAGATCAAGGGCTTAATGGCACCCTTGACTTTATGCATGACAATCACGACAAGCGCGCAAACCCTGCCCTGCTCGTTGATGGCGCCAAAACCATCATCACAGTGCGAATGGATTATCTACATGATCTACCCAAGCCTCGCAGCGTCATGGATAATACGCGCCCAAATCATGCCATCATCGCACGCTACGCTCGCGGAAGAGACTACCACAAAACCGTGCGCCAGCAGCTCAAAAAACTTGCCAAAGCCATCGAAAATGAGCTGCCCCAGTGGCAACATCTGAGCATTGGCGCCGATAAGCCTTTCGTGTTTCGCCCGTTCAGTGATTCAGCGCCCATCTTTGAGCGCCCTATTGCTGATGCAGCAGGACTGGGATGGACGGGCAAGCACACTTTATTAATCAATCGCCAAGCGGGCTCTTTTTTTAATTTGGGCGAATTATTCATCAGTCTTGATCTTGTGGGTGATGATGAAACCCATGCCGTCAAGGCACACTGCGGCAGCTGCCAAGCCTGCATGGATATTTGCCCAACGCGTGCCATCATTGCGCCATACACTTTAGATGCTGCTGCCTGCATCTCTTATCTGACCATTGAGCACAAAGGCAGTATTGATATCAAATACAGAAAAGCCATCGGCAATCGTATTTTTGGCTGTGATGATTGTCAGTTAATCTGCCCTTGGAATCGCTATGCCAAACTCTCCACAGTCAGTGATTACGCGCCGCGCCACGGGCTTGATGACATTGAACTCACCGAAGTATGGGCGTGGAGCGAAGATGATTTTTTAGCCAAAACCGAAGGTTCTCCCTTGCGCCGCACAGGGTATTTACATCTTTTAAGAAATACCGCCATCGCGTTGGGGAATTGCCAAGCCACAGGTATAAAATCGGACAGAATAATTCATGCGCTAAAATCACGACTGGGTATGGATAGAATGCTTGATGAGCATATTAATTGGGCGATCAGCGAGCTCAGCGGACAGGACGGATAAAATTTGAGCATATCGACTATGACACTTTGTTCAAATACCAATAAAAATTCCAAGTATCCATTTGACACTTGGAATTTTTGCGATTATTCGATGGGCTTTTAAGACATCACTTAATTAAAAATTACATTAAAAGCTCGTCATTCATAGCACATGAAGCATCAGTTATTGTGGAATGCGAAGTACTTGACCTGGATAAATCTTATCAGGATGTGATAGCATTGGTTTATTTGCATCAAAAATCTTCATATAATCATTGGCATTGCCATACATTTCCTTAGCAATTTTTGACAAGCTGTCACCTGATTTGACAGTATAAAACCGTGATTCAGGTTCAGCTGATTCCACTTCGATGTCATCAACGACCGTCTCGACATGCTGCACGTTACCCACCGCTAGGCGCGCTCTTTCGCGATCCGCTTGAGTCTTGGCAGTCCCAGAGAGCGTGGCGGTATCTGTATCGGCATTATAATTGACTTTTAAGCCACTGATGTTCACATTTTGGGCTTGGATACGAGCCAATAGCAAATTGGCAATCTCTTGAGCAGTTGGCTCAGCAAGCGCTGCGGCTGGGGCAGCGTTCGGCTGATCGACTTCTTGTTTTTTATTGCGATTAAATAATTTATCACCGATATCTTTTGCAAAACTAAAAACACCCATGACATTCTCCTTGGTTGTAAATTTTATGACTTTCACTACGCACAAATTATTGTGCATAAGTTTATCTTAAGGCACAGCAAGTAAACTTCATAGTGAGATTTGACAGTAAAAGCGTTACAATGTGTAGAATTAGCCTACCAAATATTTTCTTAAGAAAAAAAAGATCACTTCAAATAGAAGTGATCTTCGGAGATAAGCTATCATCTGCTGTCAGACTTAGCGTGCCTTTGGTTAGGCAACCTTGGCAGAAACATAGTCGATGGCTTTTTGAACCGTGGTCAGCTCGGCTGAATCTTCATCAGGAATGGTGATGCCAAAGCTGCTTTCAAATGCCATAACCAACTCAACCAAATCCAAAGAGTCGGCGCCCAAGTCATCCATAAAAGATGCTTCATTTTTAATTTCTTCAACGCTTAGACCAAGCTGTTCTGCTACTGCGTCTTTTACTTTAGCTTCGATATCGCTCATGGTGATTTCCTTTATAATGATTAACTGTGTAGCACCGCGCTACATCGGTTGGGATGAAACTTAACAAGTATCATAATGCATTTGCTGAAAAAGTGCAAGCATTTATGGGTACATATGTTCACTTTTTATCATGATAACGGCAAATGCACATTCTGTCAATGAATTACTCACTGACAGAATCCGTGCATCTACATGTACATGCCACCATTGACCGCCAAGACCGCACCTGTAATATAGCTGGCATCATCACTGGCTAAGAATGACACCGCCGCTGCGACTTCTTCAGGCTGAGCCATACGCCCCATCGGAACCGCATCCAGCATAGAGCTGATGAGACGCTCATCAAGCTCTTCGGTCATGTCTGTTTCAACAAATCCTGGTGCCACACAATTCACCGTCACGCCACGAGAGCCGATCTCACGAGCCAGCGCACGGCTAAAGCCTTCTACGCCCGCTTTGGTGGCAGCATAGTTTGTTTGACCTGCATTACCCATCTGTCCTACGACCGAGGTAATATTAATAATCCGACCTTGGCGCGCTTTCATCATACCGCGTACTGCTCGGCGGCTCATGCGATAAACAGAAGTTAGATTGGTGTCAATCACGCTCGCCCAATCTTCATCTTTCATACGCATCAGCAAGCCATCTTTGGTAATGCCAGCGTTATTCACCAGTACATTGATACCGCCATAGACGCTATCAATTTCTTCGAACAGCTTGTCAACATCTTCATTGCTACACACATCGAGCACGCGCCCAATACCGCCTGATTCGCTCAAGTACTCACTGATGGCTTCAGCGCCTTTTTCGCTGGTGGCTGTACCAATGACAAAATGACCTTCTTTGGCGAAGCGCTTGGCGATCGCCTTGCCAATACCGCGACTTGCTCCAGTAACCAATATAATCTTTCTACTCATGCCAAATTCTCCAGTTTTTCAAGGCGCACCAATTTATCTGTTGCCATAGCGGTGATCGGTGTCTTTTGTCGTTTGGCCAAATTCGACAGAACATTACCAGGACCGCACTCAATGATCAAATCAATATCACGCTCAGCCAATTTTTGCATGGTTTTGGACCACTGAACAGGCATGGACAGCTGTTCGATCAACGCAGATTTAATGTCTAACGTTTCTTTATGAATTTTGGCATGGCGATTTTGAATGACAGGAATATCTGCCTCGCCAAACTCTGTTTGGTTGAGTAGCGCTGCCAATGCATCGCTGGCAGGATTCATCAAGGCGCAGTGCGAAGGCACTGAAACTTTTAGTGGCACTGCTTTTTTGCCAAGTGCCTCAACTGCGGATAAAACGCCAGCCACCCCAACGGTTGTCCCTGCCACGACCACCTGACCTGGGCTGTTAAAATTGGCAGCATTGACTGTACCCGCCGAACCGCTCACCTCTTCACAAAGGCTTTCGACCTGCTCATCATCCAAGCCCAGCACTGCAGCCATTTGAGTATCCATGCCCTGAACAGCTTCTGTCATCAATTTGCCGCGCTCGTGTACCAATTTGACTGCATCAGCAAGGCTTAATACGCCAGCTGCCACCAATGCACTGTACTCACCCAAAGAATGCCCAGCCAAATACATAGGCTCCAAAGATCTGTTCGATAGCATAGGCTGAATGATTCGCCAGATGGCAATGCTGGAAGTCAACAAAGCAGGCTGTGTATATTCGGTCTTATTCAAGCGATCTTCATCCTGAGTAATCGCCCAAAGATCAAAGCCTAGCGCATCACTTGCTTCATCAAATGTCGCACGCACGACATCATAAGCTTCGCTAAGCTCATTCATCATACCGACAGTTTGAGAGCCTTGACCGGGAAAAACCACCGCCAAACGCTTAACACTGGTGTTGGCTTCTGTCATAATTCACCTGTTTTTTGCATTAACGGCATGACTGATGCCGCATTAAATCTGTGAAATACCAAAAAGATTGGCGTGAAGTTTGCCAATTTTACCATAAAAATAAACAATTGTTTACCCAAAATAATGAATGTAATAAAATTTTTGGCAACAAAAAACCAAGCCCATTCGGAAACTTGGCTTGGTTTTTTCACTATTAACTAGTGTTTAGCTATCTTGGCTTACCTTGAATAGCTGACGACCACGGTAAAAACCGTCTTTGGTCGCGTGGTGGCGAAGATGTTTTTCACCAGTCGTTGAATCGATGCTTAGCTCAGGGATAGCGATATGGTCGTGTGAACGACGCATGTCACGGCGTGAGCGGCTCTTGCGGTTTTGTTGAACTGCCATGATAGCTCCTAATAATCAGTCAGGCAAAAACTGCCCATAAAGAAAAATGGTTCGTGCGTCTTTGTCAATTTGTGTCAATGCGATTTAGCATCAATCGCCGTCCATCATAGACCCGTGCACAATAAACGCTGTATTATACTCAAAAAACTTGTGAATTTCAAAGCCTAATCGCATAAATTTACAATTCTTTTGATAAAATCCGCATTTTTTGCCAAATTTTATCAAAAGCACCTCACATTAAGACAGTTTTCCTTTTAATTGTGCTAGTGCTGCAAAAGGATTTTCCTGTTCCTTTACGATCTCTTCTTCGTCAGCCATGTCAACGGGCATATCACAATCATCGTGCTTAGGCGACAGCGGCAACATAAGCAGCAGCTCATCTTCTAAAATGTCTTTAATGGGTAGCTTTCGAGTCGCTCCTGTGCCAAGCTCCTCCATTAAAATATATTCGGCATCGCCGATCCGCCCTACAGCCTCATCAGATTCCAAAAGCGCCAAGTGATGCACACCTGAGACATCGACATCAAGCGGATCTAAACATCTTTGACAAGCAACCTGAACCTGTCCTGTCACTTGATAATTGAGCCAAACAATGCCTTCTTGCTTAACCAAACGAAAAATAACCTGCAAGGTGGAGTCAGCAACTGTTTGCTCCTTCAGGCGCGCCATCTCGGCAGTCGATACATTGCCCTGCCATTCAAATCCGATATCCGCCCATTTTTCTAGCATGATATTTGCAGGCAAGCTTTGATTTTCAGGGTATTTGTTGGTTGTCATAATTTTAGCTTACATCATAGAAAAGTCACTGTCATTATCGCATAAATCACCATCAGACAAAAGCAACTTTTAAAAATCCCAAGTTTCAGAATTGATGAAAAATACATTATAATAGTCAAAATTTTAAAACCCCTAATTTATGATAAATTTCAACCAACTCTCTCCTGATTTTGAGCGATGTCAAACTGCAAGTTCAGCTGAGCACGCACAAAAAATTCAGCAGCTTTGGCGAGATTTTCATCAAAATCCCATCTCAAAGCTCAATGAGGCAACTGCTCAACTCAGTGCTCAAGCATGGCAAAATCTCTCTAAAAAGTGGCAAGCCATTAAAGATGACACAACACATGAACAGCTTTTGACAGACTGGCTGATTGAGTTATTTAACTTGCTCTTTGACAACCCCCATCTTGAGCAGATGCCTACGACGCTTGTACGTGGCAGTGGCGAGCCTGAATATTTTCCCAGTGACGATCAGCGCCCTGCCCGCATCGAATTTGCGCATGGTTTTTTTCAAAGTGCGCTACATGAGATCAGTCATTGGTGTATCGCCGGTAAAAACCGCCGTAAGCTCAATGATTTTGGGTATTGGTATGAATCTGATGGCAGAAATGAACATACGCAAGCTTTGTTTGAGCAAGTAGAAATCAAGCCTCAAGCCGTTGAAGCGTTGCTGACATTGGCTTGTGGTCGATATTTTTATGTCTCACAAGACAATTTGAATGCCGATTTTGATACTTCAAAAAGTACTTTTGCCAAAGATGTGCTTGATCAAGCCCAGCTTTATTTATCAAAACCGCAGACCCTGCCATCAGATGCTCAAGTTTTATTATGGATCTTTTTGGCGTTAAGCCATCCAAACTATCACACTTCGATCAGATAAGGTAACCCAATGGAAAAATTCTACATCCATCCTGACAATCCCCAAATGCGCTTATTAACTCAGGCTGCCGATCTAATAAAAAGCGATCAGTTAATCGTCTATCCTGACCCGACTGGCTACCGCTTGGCGCTCAGTCTGGATGCCAAACAATCTCTTACTCAAGCACTCCGTCTAAGTCAAAATGAACCTGAATTTTGTTTGATTTGCCGCAATATCAGCGAGATATCAACCTTTGCCACAGTCAGCGATTTTGCTCATCGTATTTTAAAAAACACTGATGACAAAACAGCTCACTTTTTATTAAGTCCAACCAAAGCGTTGCCAAAGAAATTTACCCATCCAAATGATAAAACCATTTGCGTCAATATCGCTCACACGCCAATCACTTTAGGTTTGATAGAAATACTCAATGCGCCTTTTATCAGCATGCCCATTTATGTGAACGGTGAAAAATTGGAATACGAAAGCAGCTATGAACTTGAAATGACGATGGAAAATTTGGTAGATGGGTTTATACACGCAGGAGAGATGCCGATAAAAACATCGCCACTCATTTCATTGTTAGATGATTAGAATGATCAGGTCAAAGAAAATAAAATCATAAAATTCATCAAAAAAAACAAAACCCTGATGGTGTCATCAGGGTTTTAGATAAAGAATTAGAATTCCCATTATGGGCGGTCTACAAGCTCTACATATGCCATTGGTGCATTATCGCCATCACGGAAACCACATTTGATAATGCGTAGATATCCGCCTGGACGAGTTTGATAGCGAGGGCCAAGCTCGTTAAACAATTTACCAACCATATCTTTATTACGCATACGGCTGAACGCTAGACGGCGATTGGCAACGCTGTCTTCTTTTGCCAAAGTAATCAAAGGCTCTGCCACACGGCGAAGCTCTTTTGCTTTTGGCAAAGTAGTTTTAATTAGCTCATGCTCGAACAATGAGTTTGTCATGTTTTGGAACATAGCCTTACGATGGCTGCTGGTGCGACCCAGCTTGACTCCGCTTTTACGATGTCGCATGGTCAAGTATCCTTTAAATTAGCGGCTGCGATAAGAAAAACGATCATCAACACGTAGATCACTTGGCGGCCAGTTATCTAAACGCATGCCAAGTTCAAGATTTTTAGATGCAAGCACATCTTTAATCTCAGTCAATGATTTCTTACCAAGATTTGGTGTTTTCAACAACTCAGTTTCTGAGCGTTGTACCAAATCACCGATGTAATAAATATTTTCAGCTTTCAAGCAATTTGCCGAACGAACCGTTAACTCAAGATCATCCACTGGGCGCAATAGCACAGGGTCAATCTCTTCTTTTTCTTTGATAGGCTCAGGCGCTTCTTCAGCTTCAAGATCTACAAAAATAGCGATTTGCTGTTGTAGAATCGTTGCAGCTTTGCGAATAGCTTCTTCTGGGTCGATCGTGCCGTTGGTCTCAAGCTCGATAATCAATTTATCAAGATCTGTACGCTGTTCAACACGAGCATTTTCAACATCGTAAGCCACTCTAATGATTGGGCTAAAGCTTGCGTCAAGCTTTAAACGACCAATAATTTTAGAATTAGCATCTTCACGACGTTGATTAGCAGGCTCATAGCCACGACCTGTCACCACACGTAGGCGCATCTTCAGATGACCACGCTCACTCAATGTACCAAGCACCAAATCAGGATTGGCAATTTCGACATTGTGCGGTAACTCAAGATCGGCAGCAGTAACAACACCTGCACCCTGTTTATCCAAAGTCAAATAGGCTTCATTTTGGTCATGCAGAATGATTGCCAAAGACTTTAGATTTAAAAGAAGATCGAGTACATCTTCTTGTAAGCCTTCTAGTGTTGAATACTCATGATCAACACCTTCAATCTCAGCTTCTACAACTGCAGCACCTGATAACGAAGAAAGTAGAATGCGGCGCAGAGCATTACCTAGCGTATGCCCAAAACCGCGTTCTAACGGCTCGAGCGTGACCTTTGCAGTCGTTTCATTGACCGTATCGACGTTGATCGCGCTCGGTGTTAGAAACTCAGTTGCATTTGTCATAGTGTCACCTCGATTTAATTCGGATTATTTAGAATATAGCTCAACGATCAAGCTTTCGTTAATTTCAGCTGGTAGATCGCTACGCTCTGGCGCAGACTTGAAAGTACCTTGTAGTTTGCTGTGATCAACTTCTAACCATGCAGGAATGCCACGTTGTGTCGCAAGCTCAACTGCGTTCTTGATGCGAAGTTGTTCTTTTGATTTTTCATGTACAGCAATCACATCACCGTCTTGAACTTGGATTGAAGGAATGTTCACACGAACAAATTCATCACGACCAGCTTTTTTCAGCATGATTGCACGATGGCTAACCAACTGACGCGCTTCTGCACGAGTTGCACCAAAGCCCATACGATAAACAACGTTATCAAGGCGACGCTCAAGAGTTACCAACAAGTTTTCACCTGTAGCACCACGCTCACGTGCAGCTTCTTTATAATAATTAGAGAATTGACGCTCTAATACACCGTACATGCGCTTAACTTTTTGCTTTTCACGAAGCTGCGATGCGTATTCAGAAGTTTTATTTTGGCTATTGCCATGCTGACCAGGTACACGACCTGCTTTTTTTGTCTTCACATCAAAAGGCTTAACACCTGATTTTAGTTGTAAATCAGTACCTTCACGACGTGATAGTTTTAATTTTGGACCAATATAACGGGCCATAAGTCTATCTCCTTAAACGCGGCGCTTCTTAGGTGGGCGGCAGCCGTTGTGTGGAATTGGGGTGACATCGCTGATGCTGTTAATTTTATAACCCAATGCACCTAATGCACGAACCGCAGACTCACGACCTGGTCCTGGACCTTTTACCAAGACATCAACATTCTTAACACCATAAGTTTCTTGAGCAGTTTTACCTGCAACCTCAGCTGCAACCTGAGCTGCAAATGGTGTAGATTTGCGTGAACCGCGGAAGCCTTGTCCACCAGAAGTGGCCCAAGCCAATGCATTACCTTGACGATCAGTAATCGTTACAATGGTGTTATTAAAAGACGCATGAATATGGGCGATACCTTCAGATACCGAACGACGAGCCACTTTTTTGCGGCTACGAGTGTCTTTTGCCATCTTTTAGCTTCCTAAGTTAGTTACTTTTTAATTGCTTTGCGTGGACCTTTGCGGGTACGCGCGTTTGTTTTAGTACGTTGACCATTAACTGGTAGACCACGACGATGACGAAGACCGCGATAGCAACCAAGATCGACCAAACGTTTGATATTCATTGAAACTTCACGACGAAGATCACCTTCTACTGTGTAGTTTGCAACTTCTGCACGAACAGCATCCAGTTGTGAATCATCTAACGAACCAATTTTGGTAGTTTCATCGATACCAACAGCAGCAAGAATTTGCTTAGCAGTTGTACGACCGATACCAAAAATGTAAGTTAGCGAAATCACAGCATGTTTGTTGTCCGGAATATTTACACCGGCAATACGAGCCATTGATTTCTCTCCATTAGCACAAATACGATTTGTATTTGCTAAGTTTAACCGCTATCTGACTAAATGATAGCATGGCAAGAAGCGGATAATACATTATCCGCTATGATAAATCAAGTATTAATTTGTAAATTAACCTTGACGTTGTTTGTGGCGTGGCTCTGCACTGCAAATTACAAGTACTTTACCTTTGCGACGCACAATTTTACAGCTGCCACAGATTTTTTTAACAGATGCTTGAACTTTCATGTCACGCTCCTAAAGAATCGTACAATTATGACGATTTAATGATTGTCTGATCATGGTATTGATGCGTCATTAGATGCGCTTGTAATTGAGCAATAAAGTCCATCAAAACAACTACCATAATCAATAAAGATGCCCCGCCTAATGGAATAGGTACATTAAATGCAGACTGGATGATCATCGGCATCAAACAGATGATTGTCATGTACATTGCACCAATAAAAGTCAGGCGGTTTAAAACAAAATCTAAGTATCGCTTGGTTTGCTGACCTGGTCGAATTCCTGGAATGTAAGCACCGCTTCGCTTCAAATTTTCTGCAACCTCTTTAGGATTAAACATCAATGCCGTATAGAAATAACAGAAAAATATGATCATCACCCCAAACAGTAGCAAGTATAAAGGCTGTCCAGGCTGAAGTACCAAAGTGATATTTTGAATAATCTCTTGGGTCAGTGTTGGGTTTTCGCTGACTGTAGTCCATTGACCCAAACTGGCTGGAAGCAGCAGTAGCGAGCTTGCAAAAATTGCTGGAATTACGCCAGCCATATTAATTTTTAATGGCAAATGCGACTGCTGCTGTGCGTAAATTTTACGCCCCAACTGCTGTTTTTGAGCATAATTCACCGGTACACGGCGCTGTGCACGCTCAATAAAAACAATAGCTGCTGTCACTGCAATACCTAATACGGCAAACAAAAGCATAACAATCAAGTTTAAATTTTGACTGAAAGCCTGTGAAATCATACCTGGTGCGCTAGCTATGATACTTGCTAAAATAAGCATAGAAATACCATTGCCCACACCTCGCTCAGTAATTTGCTCACCAAGCCACATCAGGAACATTGAGCCTGCCACCAAAGAAGTCACTGCCGGAATATAAAAACTCAAACCGGTTGTCAGTGTCAACCCACCTGCGATTAAACCAGTAGACATACCAACCGCTTGCACAAAGGCAAGCGCTAAAGTTCCTTGGCGCGTATATTTATTTAACGTTCTGCGTCCAGACTCACCTTCTTTTTTTAAGGCTTCAAGAGAAGGTACGATGGCAGACATCATCTGCACAACAATCGAAGCAGAAATATAAGGCATAATGCCTAATGCCATAATAGACATACGCTCCAATGACCCTCCAGAAAACATATTAAACATACCTAAAAAGGTATTGCTATTGCTCTGGAAAAAGTTAGCCAAGCTAACAGGGTTCATGCCGGGAACAGGTATATGCGAACCAAGTCGATAAACAATCAGCGCCCCGAATAAAAAGAGCATGCGCGTCCATAACTCATCATACTTTCTTATGAAAGTAAAAGGGTTTAATGGAATGCTAGAACGAGATGCTGACTGCCTTGACATAGATTACTCCTCGACGCTACCACCGGCAGCTTCGATCGCTTGTTTTGCACCTTTTGTAACTTTTACGCCTTTAAAGGTCAATGCACGGCTCACTTCGCCAGACAAAATAATGCGTGCACGTTTCATGTCACCACGAATGATGTTCGCAGCTTTTAGAGTATCTAGACTCACAACATCGCCATCAATCTTATTCAGTTCAGATAGACGAACTTCAGCAGTAGTCATAGCCATCTTCGAAGTAAAACCAAATTTAGGCAAACGACGATAAATAGGCATTTGACCGCCTTCAAAACCTGCAGGAATGCTTGAGCCTGAACGCGATGTTTGACCTTTAATACCACGACCACCAGTTTTGCCCAAGCCTGAGCCGATACCACGACCACGACGGAATGCTTTTTTCTTAGCACCTAGCGCTGGTGATAATTCATTCAGTTTAAGACCCATTACGCTTCCTCCACTTTAACCATGTAGATCACACGATTTACCATACCACGAGTTGATGGAGTGTCCTCAACTTCAACAGTATGACCGATGCGACGAAGTCCCAAACCTTTCAAACAAGCTTTATGACTTGCTAAACGATGGGCACTCGACTTTACTTGAGTAACTTTCATTTTTTTCATCGTAACTCACCTATTTCTTAGCCCAAAATTTCTTCGACAGATTTGCCACGTTTTGCAGCAACTTGCTCTGGCGATGTCATATCACGTAAACCTTTAAAAGTTGCTTGTACAACGTTGGCTGCATTGGTTGAACCATAGCATTTTGCCAATACGTTTTGTACACCTGCAACTTCAAGTACGGCACGCATTGCACCACCAGCAATAACGCCTGTACCTTCAGAAGCTGGCTGCATGTAAACTTTTGATGCGCCGTGACGAGCATTGATTGGGTGCTGCAGTGTGTGACCAGCTAAATCTACAGTAATCATATTACGTTTAGCTGCTTCTAGGGCTTTTTGGATGGCTGCAGGCACTTCACGAGCCTTACCACGTCCAAAACCAACACGGCCGTTACCATCACCAACAACAGTCAATGCGGTGAAAGAAAAAATTCGACCACCTTTAACAACTTTTGCTACACGGTCAACGGCAACTAATTTTTCTACCAAACCGTCAGTTTGTTCAACTTTTGCCATGATTAGAACTCCAATCCGTTTTCGCGAGCAGCATCAGCAAGTGCTTTTACGCGGCCATGATATTTAAAACCACTACGATCGAATGCAACTTTGGTGATACCAGCAGCTTTTGCACGCTCTGCAATCAAAGCGCCTACAGCTTTAGCTGCTTCCACATTACCTGTTGCACCTGTGCGCAAAGTTGCATCCAAAGTAGATGCCTGAGCAACAACCACACCACCAGTTGGCGAGATGATTTGTGCATAAATATGACGAGGAGTGCGGGTTACTGTCAAACGGTCAACGCCCAAATGACGGATATGTGCACGAGTTTTTTTCGCTCGACGAAGACGAGCTGATTTTTTATCGAACATTATGGCTCACCTTATTTTTTCTTAGCTTCTTTACGAAGAACAACTTCATCGCTATAACGAACACCCTTACCTTTATAAGGCTCTGGTGGACGGAAGCTACGAATTTTAGCAGCTGCTTGACCAAGCTTTTGTTTATCACTTGACTTCAGCACAATTTCAGTTTGGCTTGGGCTTTCAGCAGTTACACCTTCAGGTAGCGTGTATTCGATTGGGTGAGAAAAACCTAAACTTAGGTTTACTTTGTTACCCGCAACTTGTGCACGATAACCAACACCAATCAGCTGTAAGCGACGCTCAAAACCTTCGCTCACGCCTTTAACCATATTGTTCAATAGAGCACGTACTGTACCAGTATGCATCCACGCTTCTTTAGTGTCTGCAACTGGAGATAGTGTAACAACACCATCTTCTTGTTTTAGCTCGACCAATTCATGCAGGCTCAAAGATAAAGTGCCATTCTTACCTTTGACTTCAACCTGCCGATCGTTCAAAGTAACGCTGGTACCATTTGGTAGCGCTACTGGGGCTTTAGCCACACGAGACATAGGAATTTCCTTCAAATGAAAACTAAACCACCATAAGATTAATGGTAGCCATAAAAAAACTAACAGGCATTAAAGCCCGCTAGTTTAACATATCTACATTTAGGTGTAAACCTAAATTTTCTAGATTTTTGTAAGTAATTGCTTTAAGTTGCTTATGCAACCAATGCGATTACTTCACCACCAATACCAGCTTCACGTGCCGCACGATCACTCATGATTCCACGACTGGTTGAGATGATGGCAACACCAAGGCCTTTTTGAACGCTTGGCAGTTCATCTTTACCGCGATATTGACGCAAACCTGGGCGGCTATAGCGCTTTAGCTGCTCAATAACACCTTTGCCTTGATAATATTTTAATTCAATATCCAGGACTTTTTTGCCATTTTCAGCTTCGCTTACTTCAGCAGAAGTAAGATAGCCTTCGGCCACTAATAAATCAGCAATTGATTTACGTAATTTAGAAGCTGGCATCTGTACAGATGGTTTGTTTCTTGCTTGTGCGTTGCGAATGCGAGTTAGCATGTCGGCAACTGGATCTTGCATACTCATAGCGTAACTCCTTATTACCAGCTAGCTTTGCGAACGCCAGGCACATCGCCTTGCATTACATGTAAACGCAACATGTTGCGTGAAAGACCAAATTTACGGAAATAACCGTGAGGACGACCAGTGACGCCACAACGGTTACGTAGACGCACTGGAGATGCGTTACGTGGTAGCGCTTGCAATGCTAACATTGCATCTAAGCGCTCTTCTTCGCTAGCATTGGTATCGCTAATGATAGCTTTTAGCTGAGCACGCTTTTCAGCATACTTAGCAACAGTTTTTTCGCGTTTAAGTTCGCGATTAATCATGCTTTTTTTAGCCATAACGTTTTACCTTATCTGAATGGGAAGCCAAATGCTTTTAGCAATGCACGACCTTGATCATCATTTGCTGCAGTGGTTGTGATAGTCACGTCCAAACCGCGAATACGATCGATTTTATCAAAGTCTACTTCAGGGAAAACGATCTGCTCTTTGATGCCTAATGAATAGTTACCACGACCATCAAATGCTTTTGCTGAAAAACCACGGAAGTCACGGATACGCGGAATTGCAATGGCAACTAAGCGATCTAGGAATTCGTACATTTGCTCGCCACGTAGTGTGACTTTACAGCCAATCGGCCACTCTTCACGAATCTTGAAGCCTGCAACTGATTTACGCGCTTTGGTAACCACAGGTTTTTGACCAGCGATTGCGGTCATATCTGCCAAAGCACCTTCAAGTAATTTTTTATCCTGTGCCGCACCACCTACGCCCATATTTAGCGTGATTTTAGTGATCTTTGGCACTTGCATGACATTCTCTAAGCCTAGCTCTTCTTTGATTTGCTGCTTTAGCTTGTCATTGTATAATGATTTTAATCTTGCCATTACTATTTACCCTTAGTCTCTTATGCAGTCGCCACTACTTCACCAGTTGAACGATAGATGCGCTCTTTTTTGCCTTCTGCGTTCACTTGGTAAGCAATACGATCTGCTTTTTGGGTGTTTGCGTTATAAATCGCAACATTTGAAATATGTAGAAAAGCTTCTTGCTTAACGATACCACCTTCTTTGCCTAACATTTGATTAGGTTTTTGGTGTTTAGTTACAATGTTAATGCCTTCAACTTTTACACGGTCTGCTTTCACCGCCAAAATTGTGCCTTGCTTGCCTTTATCTTTGCCAGCAATCACAACCACGGTGTCGCCTTTACGTAACTTTGCCATAATAAGCCTCTAAACAATTACAGTACTTCTGGTGCAAGTGAAACAATCTTCATGAATTGTTCACCACGCAGTTCACGAGTAACAGGTCCAAAAATACGTGTTGCGATTGGTGCTTTGTTATTATTCAACAATACCGCAGCATTGTCGTCAAAACGTAGCACTGAACCATCTGGGCGACGAACGCCTTTTTTGGTACGTACAACTACTGCATTCATCACGTCGCCTTTTTTAACACGGCCGCGAGGAATGGCTTCTTTTACTGTTACTTTGATGATGTCGCCAACAGATGCATAACGACGATGTGAGCCACCCAGTACTTTAATGCACTGAACGCGTCTTGCACCACTGTTATCTGCAACTTCCAGCATTGTTTCAGTCTGAATCATCGCATTACTCCAATAATAAATAAAGCAATAAAAGTCATTTGCCGCAAAAGTAGCGGATATACATCTAAAAAGACATATATTATACTCTCAAATGACTTTTAATGCAAATGTCTTAAATTTTTACAGCAGTTTCAACTACATCCACCAAAGCCCAAGTTTTGGTCTTTGAAAATGGACGAGTTTCTTTGATGCGTACGATATCACCTTCTTGGCAAACGTTGTTTTCGTCATGCGCTTTAATTTTAGTAGAGCGACGAACTTGCTTGCCATACATTGGGTGACGGATTTGGCGCTCGACCAACACAACGATAGATTTATCCATCTTGTTGCTGACGACTTTACCAGTTACAACGCCAACTTCTTGGGTTTGGGTGTTATCGCTCATGCATCACCTCTTTGTTTTTCATTAATCAAAGTCAAAATCTTAGCAATCGTACGACGATTGTTTTTGATTTCGTGAGTATTAGCTAACTGACCCGTGGCTTTAGCCATACGCAGACGGAACGCATCAAGTTGCTTTTCGTCAAGCAATTGAGCCAACTCATCTACAGATTTTTCGCGTAATTCGTTGGTTTTCATTACATTACCGTCCGTTTAACAATGGTAGTCTTGAATGGAAGCTTAGCAGCCGCTAGCGTAAGTGCTTCACGGGCTAGCTCTTCACTAACACCTTGGATTTCATAAAGCATTTTGCCTGGTTTGATTTCTGCCACCCAGTACTCTACAGGACCTTTACCTTTACCCATACGAACTTCCAATGGTTTTTCGGTAATTGGTTTGTCTGGGAATACACGGATCCAGATTTTACCACCACGCTTAATGCGACGAGTGATTGTACGACGCGCAGCTTCAATTTGGCGTGCAGTCATACGACCACGACCGATAGATTTTAGACCAATTTCACCAAAAGCAACTGTGTTACCACGCTGGGCAAGTCCAGTGTTACGCCCTTTGTGCATTTTGCGAAACTTGGTACGTTTTGGTTGTAACATAGCTTAACCTCTGTCTGTGTTGCGGCGATTAGAACGGCCACGGCGTTTTGGTGCGCGTGCTTTGTCTTCAACAACTGGGTTGTAAGCACTATTCATACCATCTAGGATTTCACCACGGAAAATCCAAACTTTAACACCGATTGTACCATAAGTGGTTTCTGCACGAACTGATGCATAATCAATGTCAGCACGTAAGGTATGCAAAGGTACACGACCTTCACGGTACCACTCTGTACGAGCAATCTCAGCACCGCCTAAACGACCAGAAAGCTCAACTTTAATACCTTGTGCACCTGAACGCATGCTGTTTTGAACAGCGCGCTTCATCGCACGGCGGAACATCACACGGCGCTCAAGCTGGCTTGCGATACCTTCAGCAACCAAGCGAGCATCCAAATCTGGAGAAGTAATCTCTTGGATGTTAACTTGAGCAGGAACGCCCATTAGCTTAGTCAGTTCTTTTTGTAGGCTTTCGATGTCTTCGCCTTTTTTGCCAATGATAACACCAGGGCGTGCACTGTGAATGGTGATTTTTGCAGCACCAGTCGGACGCTCGATGTTGATATGACTTACCATTGCACCTTCTAGTTTTTTACGTAGAAAAGCACGAACTTGGAAGTCGTTAAGCAAGTATTCTGAATACTGCTTTGGACTTGCATACCAGTTAGCATTGTGCTTTTTGATGACGCCTAGACGGATACCAATTGGATGTACTTTTTGACCCATGATTATTCCCCTACTTTAACAGTGATATGACAAGTGCGCTTGCTGATACGATCAGCACGACCCTTGGCACGGGGCATAATACGCTTCAAAGTGATACCTTCATCAACATAAATAGTTGTAACACGTAGTTTATCGATGTCCAAACCATTGTTATGCTCAGCATTAGCAATTGCTGAATCTAGGCATTTCTTAACTAATTTAGCACCTTTTTTGTTGCTAAAAGTTAAAATGTCTAAAGCGCGCTCAATTGGCTTACCACGAACTTCGTCCGCAACCAATCTTACTTTCTGTGCCGAAATGGCGGCACCACGTAATTTTGCAGTTACTTCCATGGTAGCACCTTATCTCTTAGATTTCTTATCAACGCCGTGACCACGATAAGAACGGGTCGGGGCGAATTCACCTAGTTTATGACCAACCATTTGTTCGTTAACGATAACTGGCACATGAGTGCGACCGTTATGAACTGAGATGGTTAGACCTACCATTTGAGGTAGAATCATCGAGCGACGTGACCAAGTTTTGATCGGTTTGCGGTTATTGCTTTCTAGAGCATTTTCAACCTTGGCAAACAAATGCGCATCGATAAATGGACCTTTTTTCAATGAACGAGGCATGAAACTTTTCCTTTATTTCTTGGCACGACGGCGACGGATGATCATACTGTCAGTACGCTTGTTAGAACGAGTCTTAAGACCCTTCGCTTTCTGACCCCATGGGCTGGTTGGGTGCTTACCGAAGTTACGGCCTTCACCACCACCGTGTGGGTGGTCAATCGGGTTCATCGCTGTACCACGAACGGTAGGACGAACACCACGCCAGCGTGCTGCACCTGCTTTACCCAGTGATTTTAGGTTGTTTTCAGTGTTAGAAACTTCACCAATAACCGCACGGCAATTCGCATGGATACGACGAGTTTCACCTGAACGCAAACGTACGATAACATATGCGCCATCACGCCCCAATAATTGAACCGCTGCACCAGCAGAACGAGCAATTTGAGCGCCCTTACCGATTTTAAGTTCAATGTTATGAATCACTGTACCAACAGGGATATTTTTAAGTGGCAAGCAGTTACCTGGACGGATTGGAGCTGCTTCACCTGATTGTACTTGATCGCCAACGCTCAATTTTTTTGGTGCGATGATGTAGCGACGCTCACCATCAGCATACTTAAGTAGAGCAATGTGTGCAGTACGGTTTGGATCGTATTCAATACGCTCAACTACAGCTGGGATACCATCTTTATTACGCTTAAAGTCAATCAGACGATAATGCTGCTTATGACCACCACCGATGTGGCGAGTGGTAATACGACCATTATTGTTACGACCACCAGTTTTAGCTTTTGATTCGACAAGCGGTGCATATGGACGACCTTTATAAAGGTGTGGATGCACTACTTTTTCAACAAAGCGGCGACCTGGTGATGTAGGTTTTGCTTTTACGATAGGCATTTTTTATTCCTTATTCGTTAGTCGCTGTTTCGCCAGTGGCTTCTTCACCAGCACCGATTTGTACGTCTGAACCAGCTTTTAAGGTTACATACGCTTTTTTCACATCAGAACGCTTACCAACAACACGGCCAAAACGCTTAGTTTTGCCTTTGGTGTTCAGTGTATTGACTTTGACAACTTCAACACCTTCAAACATTAGCTCAACTGCTTGTTTGATTTCGCGCTTGGTTGCAGTGCTATCAACTTTGAAAACTTGCACACCAAGAGTGTCGCCCAGACGCTGAGATTTTTCTGAAAATACAGGCGCTTTTAGTACCTGATATAGTCTTGCGTTGCTCATGCAAGTGTCTCCTCAAATTGTTTGGCTGCTTCAACAGTCATGATAACTTTGTCAAAAGAAACCAAGCTTACTGGATCAACTTCACGAGTACCCAATACATTTACATATGGGATATTGCGTGCAGCCAAGTACAAGTTTTCGTCAACTTCATGAGTTACGATCAATGCACGTGGTGCATTCAGTTCTGCCAGCTTAGCGATAAGCTCTTTAGTTTTTGGTGCTGATACAGCGATGTCATCAACCAAAACCAAACGCTCTTGACGAACCAATTCCGCCAAAATGCATTGCATTGCGCCGCGATACATCTTGCGGTTTACTTTTTGAGACCAATCTTGTGGCTTAGCAGCAAATGCACGACCACCACCAACCCAGATAGGGCTACGGATAGAGCCTGCACGTGCACGACCAGTGCCTTTTTGACGCCATGGTTTTTTGCCACCGCCAGAAACCTCGGCACGCGTCTTTTGAGCGCGGCTGCCTTGACGAGCACCAGCTAGGTAAGCAGTTACGACTTGGTGTACCAAGGCTTCGTTGAACTCACGACCAAAAGTGATCTCTGATAGTTCAACCGCTGCACCTGTAACAGTTTTTAAATTCACGTTAATCCCCTTTACTAGGCTTTGACTGACGGACGTACGATAACGTCACCACCATTAGCACCTGGAACAGCACCTTTGATGACTAGTACACCTTTTTCGGCGTCAACAGAAACAATTTCCAAGCCTTGAACAGTAACTCGTTTGTTACCCATTTGACCTGGCATTTTTTTGCCTTTGAATACGCGACCTGGGGTTTGGTTTTGACCTGTAGAACCCAATACACGGTGAGAAACAGAGTTACCGTGAGTTGCGTCTTGAGTGCGGAAGTTGTGACGCTTCACACCACCTTGGAAACCTTTACCCTTGCTTTGACCAGTGACATCTACCAACTGACCAACTTCAAAGATATCAGCTAGGATATTACCGCCGATTTCACGACCTTCAAGATCGCTTTCTTCTGCACGGAATTCCCAAACACCACGACCAGCAGCAACGCCAGCTTTTGCGAAGTGTCCTTTTTGAGCAGCAGTCACGCGGCTGTCACGACGCTCACCTGTAGTGATTTGGATTGCGTTATAGCCATCGGTGTCTACTGTTTTGATTTGCGAGATGCGGTTGGCATCAACCTCAACCACTGTTACAGGGATAGAAACGCCTGCTTCAGTGAAGACTCGGGTCATGCCGCATTTTTTACCGACTAAACCAATCGCCATTTTAGACCTCTTTATATTAATAGTTTAATAGTTCAAACCAGACTTATGTTCATTAGCCCAAAGCGATCTGAACATCAACACCAGCTGCCAGATCTAGCTTCATCAATGCATCAACAGTTTTGTCTGTTGGTTGCACGATGTCGATCATGCGCTTATGGGTGCGAATTTCGTACTGGTCACGAGCGTCTTTGTTGACGTGTGGTGATGTCAATACGTTGAACCGCTCAATACGAGTCGGCAACGGTACAGGACCGCAAACTTGTGCACCTGTACGCTTTGCAGTATCGACAATCTCTTGTGCCGACTGGTCAATCAGACGATGGTCGAACGATTTTAGTCGGATACGGATTCTCTGGTTAGCCATGCCAACAAGCTCCTAATTAAGTGCTTTATAAACTTCCATCAAACGATGTCAGTTAAACCGTTAAAATTCACTTTCAAATTATGAAAAGCAAAATAATCCTATCCCTGCCCACCATATGCAAAAGGCAAGGTAGCAGGGGCGTTTGTTCAATAGTGCCAAAAACGATGCTTCGGCTGTGGCGTTGTCTTAGTACTTCCTTTGTGTTGAACAAGGTTCATTGTTGAAGTAAACTTTTTGCATTCTTTACAAAAAGTGCAACGCAGTTCAAATGATTTGCATATTATACACGAAAAATTCGTGAATGCAAGGCGTTTATTAGATTTTTTGCTAATTATTTCTTAAATTTTGGATTGATAAATGAGTCTCTAGCAGTCCAAAAATCAACTCACAAAATTAATGACCAATTTTAGTCTAGCGCAATGTTGTACTGCTCAGGCGTAAAAAAACTTTCAATCTCAAAACGAATCGGTTTGCCTATCAAATATTCTAAATCGGCTACTGTGCCCGCTTCGCTAGATAGCATCATATCGATGACGCTTGCATGGGCGATGACGGTGAATTGTTTGGGCGCATTAAAAGTGCGTCCATAGCGCATGATTTCACGAAAAATTTCAAAACACACTGTTTCTGCGGTCTTAATATAGCCCTTGCCATCACAAACAGGACAAGGCTCACACAGCTGCTGCGGCAGTGACTCCCTGGTGCGCTTACGCGTCATCTCCACCAAGCCAAGCTCGCTGACTTGGGTGATATTGGTTTTGGCATAGTCGTGGGTCAGCTGCTCTTGTAAGCTTGTCAGCACATCGGCTCTGTGCTCTTCTTCGGACATATCGATGAAGTCAAGAATGATGATACCGCCAAGGTTTCGCAGGCGAATTTGGCGTGCGATGGCGTGAGTGGCTTCAAGATTGGTCTTATACACCGTATCTTCTAAGCAGCGCGCGCCAACATAAGAGCCTGTATTGACATCAATAGTAGTCATGGCTTCTGTCTGATCAATGATCAAATAGCCGCCTGATTTAAGATCCACACGGCGTTTTAGGGCATTTTGCAGATCTTCTTCGACGCGATATAGATCAAATAAGGGAATCTCGCCTGCATAATGCGCCACCATCGGCGCAATGAAAGGGACGAATTCTTGGGCAAAATGCGCCACTTCGTGATACACCATCTCATTATCAATGAGTACTTTGGTTGTTTTTTCATTAACCAAATCACGGATACAGCGAAGCGGTAGTGATAGCTCTTGGTAAATCAGCTCGCTGCGTTTATTTGAATGCAGGCGTGCTGCGGCTTGACGGGCGATGATGGTTTGCCAAAGCTGCAATAAATAATAAATGTCTTCTTCAAGCTTAGGCTCGCTCATCTTCTCAGCGGCAGTGCGTGCGATGAGTCCGCCTTTTAAGTTGGCGTCTTGCATGAGCTGGGTCAAGATATCCTTTAATCGCGTCCGCTCTTCGCTTTCTTCGATGCGTATGGACACCCCCACATACTCATCACTTGTGGGCAAATACACCAAGTAACGCGAGGGCAAAGAGATGTTGGTCGTCAGACGCGCGCCTTTTGTACCCAGTTCATCTTTGATGACCTGCACCAAAATTCTATCGCCTTCTCTAAGACGGTATTGGATCAATTCAGATTTTGGCGGCTCAGCTTTTTTGGGTAAAGCAGGGGTCTGGATATCGATGGCAGAGCTATGCCCTTGTTGCTCGGTGCGCTCATCTTGAGAAACTGTGCTGTGATGCGCTATCCGAAGCTGCGTAATCGGCGCTGGTGGCACTTCGTCCAAGCCATCACTGCTGCGCTTGGGTTTTTGCATATCATTGGCATGTAAAAATGCGGTTCTGGCTTGTCCGATATCCACAAATGCCGCCTGCATGCCCGGCAAAACCCGCACCACAGTACCCAAATAAATATTGCCCACCAAACCAAGTTTTTGATGGCGTTCAATTAAAATCTCACTGGTAACGCCATCGGTCAGCACCGCCACGCGCGACTCCATGGGCGTATAATTAATTAATAATTCTTCTGACATTATTTACTCTTTATTTATAATTTTAGCAATTTTTATCTTATGCTTATGGTAAGCGATATTCACTCAATGTGCAAGTTTAACGCCCCTTGGATGAGCTTTTTGGTTTAGTCAACTCTGATATCAATCCATTGAATTGGACTTGGCAGTAAATAGAGTTATAAATTAATAAAATGGCAAGCTAGTTTACTGCTTGGCTAGCATCTGATCAATCAAAGCAAGCGTCTGTGCCAATGGCAGCCCGACAACATTGGTATAACTGCCATCAATCGACAGCACCCAAGCCATCGCGCCCCCTTGAATGGCATAAGCACCTGCCTTATCCTGCGGCTCACCAGTCGCCCAATAATCCGCCATCATCGCTTGAGTCAGCTTAACAAAGGTGACTTTGGTGCACTCACAAATCACTGCCTGATCAATCAGTTGACCTGCCTCAATGACGCTGACACACACCGCCGTCCAAATCTCATGCGATGTCTCTGAAAGCATCTGCCACATACGATAAGCATCTGCCCGATCTTTAGGCTTGGTCAGCACCATATCACCAATCACGCCAATGGTATCTGCGGTGATCAAAAGACACTTATTCGGCAAATCGCCATACAGGCTTGCTTGCTGCGCCTTAGTCAGCACCATACGATTGATATAGTCTGTTGGCGTCTCTTTGATTTGCCAAGACTCATCAATCTCAACTGAGCGCATCATAAATTCAACGCCCGCTGCCAAAAGCAGCTCTTGGCGTCTTGGTGATGTGGATGCCAGTACAATGGGCAGGGTTTGCAAATCATTCATAATCAGTTCAAGATAGCATATAACAAAAGCATTATCCGCTTTTTGGCTTACTTGGTCAAATGGCTCGCTGCGCTGTTTTAGAGTCGCCGATAGATATTTAAGAGCAAAAACCATGAAGACTTGAAAGTTTGTTTTGTGCCTGTGTCAAGCTATGGTACAATTAGGCTATTTTATTAGGCTTTATGCAGTTAATTTTATAAGACACATCAGACTCAATCTGCGTGATCAGCTTTTGGCGGCATCTACGATGGTAAATAAGCTGCCATCAAGCCATCAATGCGTGGCTTACTTGCTTGATTTTGGCTGATCATTTTGGGCGAATTTGTGTGATTTTTAGGAGTATTCATGTCAATCACCACCGAAGATATTTTAGGCTGTGCAAATTTATCACGGCTTGCGCTTGATGAACAAACCGCACAAAGCTATGCAGGCAATTTGGATAAAATCCTAGCCATGATGGACGTCTTAGACAGCGTGAATACCGACCACATCAAGCCTTTGGCGAATATTCACGAAGCCTGCACCGATTTGCGTGCTGATGTACCAAATCCTGACATTGACCGAGAAGCTTATCAAGCAATCGCCCCCAAAGCCCAAGATGGGCTGTATTTGGTGCCTCAAGTGATTGAGTAATCATGGTTCTACTTAGATCTGTCGCCATCAGTGTATTGCTTAGCTTTGGCTTGATGATCGGCAACACTGCCTTTGGGGCGCCTGCCAAATCTTCAATTCAAACAGGGCATCTGCCTGCTTTTGTTGATTCTGCTTTTGCTGTCAAATACGCACTACAATATCAGCAATACGACAAAATCACGCCCCACATCCACCCCACCAAGGGCGTGCGATTTAGCATGTATGCCTATGTCAATCCTGACAAAGACAAGGTATTTAGTCAGGCTGAGTTTGACAAATATTTAAACCAATCCAAAATCAAATTCACTTGGGGTGAAAAGGACGGCACAGGCGACTTATATATCGTAAGTTTGCCAACTTATCTGGCAAACTGGGTGGTGCGTGATACACGTTTTGAAAAGGTTGGCGTAAACGAATTTTATGGCACGGGCAACAGCCTAAACAACTTGGCAGACGTCTATCCTGAGCATGAATTTGTGGAATTTTATTCTGCTGGCAGCGAGACCTACGCTGGCATGGATTGGCGGTGTGTGCGACTGGTTTTTGAAACCTATCAAGGTCTCCCTTATTTGGTGGCAATCATCACCGACGAATGGACGATTTAGTTTTTATTGTTAAATATGAGTTAATTAAAGGGTTTTTATGACACAATTTCATCAGTTATCGGTTCATGAACTGGTTCAAGGGCTAAAAAATCAGTCTTTTTCGAGCACAGAGCTGACCGAGCATTTTATCAATCGCATTGACAGCTTGGATGGACAAATCAACAGCTTTATCACCAAAGATTTTGAGAATGCCCTAGCCCAAGCCAAACTTGCAGACAAGCAAAGAGCAGACGGCGACAACCGACCGCTTTTGGGCGTGCCAATGGCTCACAAAGATAACCTATGCACCAAAGGCGTATTGACCACCGCTGGCTCAAAAATGCTATATAACTTTGTCTCGCCTTATGATGCTACCGTGGTACAAAACATCGCAAACAGCGGATTTGTCAGCCTTGGTAAGCTTAATATGGACGAGTTTGCCATGGGCTCAGACAACGAAAGCTCACACTTTGGCGCAGTGCATAACCCTTGGGACTTAGGGCGTGTGCCAGGCGGTTCGTCAGGCGGTTCGGCGGCGGCAGTGGCGGCAGGCTTTGTGCCAGTGGCGACAGGCTCGGACACCGGCGGCTCAATCCGTCAGCCTGCCAGTTTTTGTGGGGTAACGGGCATCAAGCCCACCTATGGGCGAGTGTCTCGCTATGGCATGATTGCTTATGCGTCAAGTCTAGACCAAGCCGGCACCTTTGGTAAATCTGCCTTGGATTGTGCTTATTTGCTTGACCCGATGAGCGGCTACGACAACAAAGACGCCACATCTATCAACCGCCCCACTGACACGCTTGTGGCAGACATTTTGGCATGCGACATCGCCAGCGACAAGCCACTTGCCGGCAAAAAACTGGGCGTACCCAAAGCCTATTTTGGCACAGGGCTTGACAGTGAAGTTGAAAAATCCATTCGCTCTGCCCTTGCCACTTATCAACAGCTTGGTGCAAGCATCGTGGAGATAGATTTGACCGACCCGACAATCACGCTTGCCACTTATTATCTGCTCGCCCCTGCCGAAGCCAGCTCCAATTTATCTCGCTATGACGGCGTACGCTTTGGCTATCGCTGCGATAGCCCCAAGGACTTGCACGACTTATACACACGCAGCCGCTCCGAAGGCTTTGGCGAAGAAGTACAACGCCGCATCATCATGGGCACTTATGCCCTATCAGCAGGCTATTTTGACGCTTATTATACCAAAGCCCAAAAGGTACGCCGTCTGATTGTGGAAGATTTCAAAAAAGCCTTTGAAAAATGCGACATCATCGCAAGTCCCACCGCCCCCACGCCTGCCTATAAGCTTGGCGAAAGCCTAGACCCTGCCACCATTTATTTGGGTGATGTCTATACCATTGGCGTCAACTTAGCAGGCTTGCCGGCACTGTCGCACCCAGTCGGCATGGCACAGGGTTTGCCTGTGGGCTTACAGCTGATTGGTAAGCATTGGGCAGAAAGCGAGCTTTTAAAAACAGCTCATATTTATCAGGCAAATACTAAGTTTCATCAGGCAAGCTCACCCCTTGCCCAAACTGACGCCCCATAAGAGAGCCACCCATGCTAAAATCCAAACTTGGTATCGCCCCCACGCTAACGCCTAGCGGTGCGTTTTCGCCGTCGCCCGTGTCGCTGGCTTTGGCAACGTCAAAGACCACCGATTATGACCACACGGTCTATGACAATCCCTATCAAGGCGATAAAAAGATTCTCATCATCGCCACCGAAGACGGCGAGATGACCATGCAAAATGGCAAACGGTTTTTGACGGGCAATCACCCTGTTGAGCTGTTTGTGCCGATGCTGCACTTACAAAAAGCCGGATTTGAGTTTGACATCGCCACGCCCACAGGCAAGGCAGTCAAGCTAGAAACTTGGGCAATGCCGCACAAAGATAAGGCGGTCATGCAGCTGTATGACGCCTATCAGCCCAAGCTTAGCTCGCCAATCTCGCTAGATAGCATCACCACGCTGGCAGATTATGTGGCGGTGTTTTTACCAGGGGGGCATGGGGCAATGCTCGGTCTGCCAGACAATCCAAACGTGGCAAGACTGCTGCTTGACGCTCATGACAGCGGCAAGTTTACCTTGGCGATTTGTCATGGACCTGCCGCCTTGCTTGCCACCAATTTATTTAGGCAGCCGTTTGTTTATCAAGGCTATCAGATTGCCACTTTTCCTGACAGCATGGATAAGGTGTTGCCGCACATCGGCTATCTACCAGGCAAAATGCCATGGCACTATGCTGGCAAGCTTAGTGCTCTTGGTGTCCGCATTGTCAATCACTTTGCCGATAAAACTTGCCACATTGACCAAAAACTCATCACCGCAGCCAGCCCCTTGGCAGCCAACGACTTTGGTAAATTATCCGCCAAAACGCTGCTGGATTTTGTGCATCAAGACAACAGCTAATGCTCTATTGCTCAGACTTAATAATAATCAGTGACATTCAGGAATCATTATGACCCACCAAGCTCCCCTTATTGACGGTTATGAAGTTGTCATCGGCATTGAAATTCATTGCCAATTAAACACCAACTCCAAGATTTTTTCAAACGCTCCCACCACCTTTGGGGCAGCCCCCAACACCGCCGCCACGATTGTGGATTTGGGCTTTCCTGGGGCGTTGCCTGTCTTAAACGAAGGCGTGATTGAGCGTGCCTTGAAATTTGGTATGGGTGTCAATGCCAAACTTGGCACATACAACACCTTTGACCGCAAAAACTACTTTTATCCCGACTTGCCCAAAGGCTATCAAATCAGCCAAATGGCAAACCCCATTGTCGGCGAAGGCTATATTGACATATTGGTCAATGCAGGACAAAAGGACGAATACACCAAGCGTATCGGCATCACACGAGCCCACCTAGAAGAAGACGCTGGCAAGTCGGTACATGACGCTGTGCCTGCCATGACGGGCGTGGATTTGAACCGTGCAGGCACGCCGCTCATTGAGATTGTCTCTGAGCCTGACATGCGGTCGGTCGCCGAAGCGGTCGCTTATGTCAAGACCATTCATGAACTGGTAACGTGGCTTGGTATTAGTGATGCGATTATGGCGGAAGGCTCGTTTCGTGCTGACATCAACGTGTCTGTGCATAAGCCAAACACCCCCTTTGGCACTCGCTGCGAACTTAAAAACCTAAACTCGTTTCGCTTTATTGAGCGTGCGATTAAATCCGAGATTGAACGTCAAATTGACCTGATAGAAGACGGCGGAAAAGTTATCCAAGCCACAAGGCTTTACGACCCTGAGCGTGATGAAACACGTGCCATGCGCACCAAAGAAGAAGCCAACGATTACCGCTATTTTCCCTGCCCTGATTTGTTGCCTGTGGTCATCTCTGATGACACCTTAGCAAAAGTCAAAGCCGACATGCCAGAGCTGCCAAGTGTCCGTAAAGAGCGTTTTGTCAGCGAATTAGGTCTATCCACCTATGATGCCAATGTACTCAATGGCAGTCGTGAGCTGTCGGATTATTTTTTACAAGTCATCGATATCGTAGGACAAAATCATGCCAAAACCGCAGCCAACTGGGTCATGGGTGAGCTGTCTGGGGCGTTAAATAAAGCCGAGCTTTCTATCAGTCAATCCCCCATCAGTGCCGAGCGTCTGGCAGGACTGATTAGCCGCATCAATGACAACACCATCAGCGGCAAAATCGCCAAGCAAGTCTTTGGGCTATTGTGGGAGAGCGACAAATCCGCCGATGAGATTATTAGCGAACATGGACTCAAACAAGAGACCGACACAGGGGCGATTGAAGCCATCATTAAAGAAGTTCTTGCCAATAACCAAACCATGGTGGACGAATACAAAGGCGGCAAAGAAAAAGCCTTCAATGGTCTGGTCGGTCAAGTGATGAAGGCAAGTAAAGGTAAAGCCAATCCTGCTCAGGTGAATGAGCTGTTGAAAAAGTTGATATAGTGACTTTTATTCAACATAAATCACCAAGTTTTGAACTTGGTGATTTAGCTTTACAAAACCAAAAATTAATATGTTTTTAATTTAATACCTGTTGAATTTAGGTTATGTAATGGTGAAAATACTAAAATACCTCCTAGCTCTGTCTCAGCACCAGAGCTTGTTACCCCTACAGGGTGATTTTTATTAACTCGAATTGAATAAACCGCCCCTCCGCTATCACCATCTTTAATACGCAAGCTAGATCCTCTTACTACGGCAAAAGCAGGCTCACACGCCATTCCCTTTAAGCTTGCTGGACACGCATTTTTTGCATTATTATGCGTGTAAGTTTGTGAAATAACACCGCAGCTTTTTCCTGTTGTCTGTCCATGTTGGCATGCTGGTATGCCAACTGATGGATTGATATATTCTCTCACAAGCTCCTGTGTAACGCTATCAACATAGTATAGATTGCTGACTTGTGTAGAATCTCTGGGAGTTATAAACATAATATCATGAGTGGTTGCGTTCTTATCATAAAAAGCGATGATCATATCAGTTCTTGGATCATTCCCATAACCTTTATAGATTATAGGGGTCTTTTCCTGCAATGTCTTATCAGCACAATGAGCAGCTGTAAGCAATCCATTTTGTCCGTTATAAATCGCTGGAAATGCAGAGGTGCAATTATTTAATTGCGTTATACTAGGAGTGATTTGAACTCTTTGGTTAATTGGAGCCCCGCCTTTTAAACTCAAAGTCTCTAACGGTTGAGATAGAAATTCAATTTCAGTCTCAATTCCTGATATTTTTTTAATAGATTGATCGTTCTTTAGCATATTTTGCTTATCAACATTTGGCTCATAAATACTGATAATGATTCTATCTTTAACAGGATCATAGCCCATCATAGAAAATCCCTCTATATTTTTGGCCAACCTAGCACTTTGATTTTTTATAATATTGGTAATTGCTTGAGCATTTCTAGGATTGTTCTTTAGGATTAATACAGGCAACTCATTTTTGGTGCCAGCTAAAGCTCTCATCTCTTTCAAATCTCGACCTTGTGCAGTAGTTCTCACCACCAGCCGAAACTCACTTTCATTATCAAAATAAATGGATACAATATCATCACCAAATTTAGCTTGCATTTCATCGATAATTGACTGGCTGTGATTAATTAAATCTAATCTTCTAATAGCTTCTTCGCGACTAATATCAAACTCCGCAATATAAACCTCGATCAATGACTCATCCAACACAGAGTCTCGAGCATGACTAATGCTGCAAAACGATAGAACAATACTTAATGTCAATACGATGTTCTTGAAACGTATGATTGCCTCCATGTTAATTTAGTCCGATCACCTTGTCGGGGTTTGTTTGAATGTTATATTATCATAATAATTACATCAGTAAACTTATATTATTATTTTTTATTGTATAAAATATGTAAATTTAATTTGTATCAATTCATGATTTCAATGAGCCATACTTTTAATTTGATGGCACACAACCCATCCACATCTAAATACAGACCACCACCCTAAAACTCAAAAAACCACTTGCCAAATCGACAAAATCCGCTACAATAGGCACATCGGAATGTAGCGCAGCTTGGTAGCGCACTTGCATGGGGTGCAAGGGGTCGTAGGTTCAAATCCTATCATTCCGACCAAACATTAATTTCAGGGTGTCCATTTCAGTGCGACACCCTTTTATTTTCAATGCTTTAAGTCTTTTTTCTTGTCCTATGTGGTAGCACTCAATCCCTTTAAATCCAATTAATTTGTTGGTATCATTGTTGGTATCATAAAAACCGATACCAACAAGGGGTAAAAAAATGCTTACCGATACCCAAATAAAGAAACTTAAGCCATCTAACAAATGCACACATGGCAAAGTAGATAAATACACGGATGGAAACGGCTTACAACTTTGGGTAAGACATACAGGCGTTAAGTCTTGGGTGATTGCCTACCGATGGCATGGTAAACAGCAAAGCATGACCATTGGCACATATCCAAGTATCAGCCTACAACAGGCACGCTTGCACGCCCTAACCATCAAAGAGAAAATCAAACAAGGCATTGATCCAAAGCACACCAAGCCATCAGCGGTGCTATTTGGTGATGTGGCTAATGACTATCACGCTAAACGAGATCCGAACAATCCAGCCAATGCAGGCAGGCACACCGTCACCATTGGCACATACAATAGAGATTATAGATCGTATATTAACGACATAGCCCCAAAGATCGCACATATTGATATAAAAGCCGTCACGCCTGCCGACATTCTCAATATCGCCAAAAATATTGCAAGCCGTGGCAGTCATGACATGGCAAGGCGAGCAATACGCCAAATTGGATCGATCTATCAGCACGCCCAGCATAACAGCCAGTTTACAGGCATATCACCACATACAGGATTAGAAAAACAGCTCGGCAAACAGCATAAAGAACATTTTGCACGCATTGAGTTTAGCGAGCTAAAAGCCTTATTTGCCGACATTGAGCAAAGCAACATTACACCACTTACCAAGCTTGCCTTTCGCTTTATCTGTTATACCTTTGTTCGCACAAAAGAAATGCGTTTTATGACATGGCAGGAAATAGATTGGGATGCCAAATTTTGGCGAGTGCCTGCCGAGAGGATGAAAATGCGCAAACCGCACATTATCCCATTATCCGATCAAGTCATACAGATTTTACAGACCATCAAGGCAATGGAGCTAAATGATGAATATGTATTTTACAATCCAGTATCAAAAACACCGATCAGCGAAGCAGTCTTAACAAGTGCGCTAAAGCGTCTAAATTGGCAAGGTAAAATGACTGGTCACGGCTTTAGAGGATTGGCAAGTACCACGCTACACGAACGCCAATATCTACATGAGGCGATTGAGCTACAGCTTGCACACCAAAAAGGCAACGCAACAACGCAAGCATATGACCACGCCAAACACATTCCCTACCGTGCGCAAATGATCCAAGATTATGCCGATTTGGTAGATGGGGAAATTGGCGCTATCGAAACACTGATCAAGGCAATATCGCCATAAAAATAAATATAAAAACCTAGAAAATGGGGAAAGTGGGAAAGTAACCCATGCAAAGCCTTTAATACCAATGCTTTTCAAGCTTTCCCCCTGCTAGGAAAGTAAGGGAAAGTAGGGGAAAGTAAGGGAAAGTTAGCCCAGCACCTTTTAAAATCCGCTACACCGCTACATTTTGACAGGCTGATTTATGAACTAGATCGCTTTAGATCGACAAAATCTAAATTAGACAACGCCATCTAATGCTTGGGCAGATCTAGCCTTTTGATAAACCTTGTTATGCTTGATAAAAGCCCTTATAATGTAATTACAAATAATCATGACTTAGGGGATCATCATGCCAACCATACACACCAAGCCGATCATGGCGGGCAATTCTCAAGCGGTAAGATTGCCCAAAGAGTTTGCCTATCCTGCCAATACCCCATTAATTCTTAGCAAAGAAAATGGCGTGATCACTATTAGACCCGTCACCACCTTAGATGAAGTGCCACAGATTTTTAAAGCCTTGGGCGATAAGATGAGTGATGAGTTTGAGCGCATGGAGTTAGATGATGTGGAGCGTGACTGGTGAAATATCTGCTTGATACTAATATTTGTATTTATCTTTTAAAACACCAGCCAAAAAGCGTGCTAGATCGTTTTGCCAGTTGTCATGTGGGCGAAGTTGGTATGAGTGCGATCACATGGGCAGAATTATTAAGGGGCTTGGATAAATATGAGCCTAAAGCAGAGTTTGAGCGTTTGCGTGGCTTACTTCAGGTGTTGCCGTTTGATGAAAAAGCTGCCGTATGTTTTGGTGAATATATGCAAACCGCCAACCATAAAGCCAGTTTTGATACGCTGATCGCTTGCCATGCCAAAGCCCATCAATTAACCCTAGTCACCAACAATACCAAAGATTTTGAGCGGTATGGGGTGAGCTTGGAGAATTGGGCGCAGGCGTGATTAAGGCTTATCTAAATTAATGGATAAAAACCATAAAACAGTTTTAGCAGGCTAGGAGTAGCTACCGAACAGCGGTTATTTTTGCACCTTAGACCGCCACGCCTGCTATCTTATTTTTAAAGGTGCTGATTTAATAAGGTGCATGATGGGATTTTTTGATGAACTAATCAAACAAAAAGATGGTGAATATATACCAGTTTGGCAATGGGTGAATGAATTGGCAATATCGCATGATAGCGATATACAAGCGGTGACTGCACATTTGCAAACTACCTATAAGGATTTAACCGTTTATCGCAGAGATGGAAAAGCGATTTACACACCTAAAAGCAAAACAGGGCTAGGCGTGTACGATGAACGCACGATATTTGAAAGCGCTTTGGACACGCTACAAAGCTACATTGATAGCTTTACTGGTGAATTGAATGTTTATGAACTTGAACATGATACAACAAGCAACCCAACCTATACCGACTATTTGAAAAAAACAGAATTACCGACATTTGGGGAACAATCACCAAGCATGGCAGGCGTGAATGACAGCAACAGCCCCATGAATGCAGGTGAGATAATAGCAGGCTTACAAACACGCATTTTAGACCTACAAAGACAGCAAAACACCACGACCGCAAACGATGACAGCCAACAGCAGATAGCAGACCTGCAGGCAGACAATGCACGCCTGCAAGCACGCATTGCAGAACTTGAGAGCGAACTCAACCAACAAGCCAATGCCACGCCTGCATTTGATTTACTGTTAGATACAGCACACGAATATCACGCCCCCGACCTTGCCCATGCCGTGCGATTGTGGCTTGATATTTATGCCAATGGCAAGCCAAAAGATGATAGCCATACCAACTTAGCCAATCAATGGATTAGCAAGAACACCAATTACCATAAAAATGATGATGGCTATCAGATGATGCAAAGCAGAATTAGAGAAATTGCCACGCCATTAAAAGATTTTGGCAAAAAACGCATTAAAGAAATTAAACAATAGTCATTATGTAAGTAATTGATTTATATATACCCTACCTACCCAAGGTGGGGTATTTTTTGGCTTACCCCACTTACCTAGGGTGGCTATCAAACTCTTATCATACACCCAAGCACCGCATGACAGCATAGCGGAGAGTTTTAACCACCTTGGGAGTAAGACCATGACAGAACCTACACTACCTGCTCAAGGCATGAGCCGAGCTAAAGACATTTTACCGCTTTTACCTTTTGGCAAATCTACCCTTTGGCGAAAAGTGAAAAGTGGCGAGTTTCCCCAACCTATCAGATTTGGTACAAATTGCACCGCTTGGCGAAACCAAGATATTCATGCTTGGCTTGCTGATCCGATCGCATGGGAGCAAAACCAATGACCCAAAACCAACAAATCCTAGATTATTTGATGGCAGGCAATACGATAACACCACTTGAGGCTTTAGAGCGGTTTGGGTGTTTTTCGTTAGCGGCTAGGGTGTACGAGCTTAAAAACACGCATGGCAAGCCAATTCAATCCAAACTGATCGAGCTACCCAATGGCAAGCGATGCGCTCAATATTGGCTAGATCGTGACTATATCGCCATCACCAGCCTTAAAGATCAAATGGGCGTGAATGGGGTTAAATCAGTATGAACGGTTTGGGAACAGATTGGGAACAGATTGGGAACACCGCTAAGACATTCCGCCCAAATCGTCCAATACGCCATAAAAAATGCCCCATCATCAGATGACAGGGCAAAACTTACTAGCAAGGACATTATAACATGACCAAAATTAAACAACAAAGACAATATCATGAATTTTCATCACTTGCACTCATAGGCAGGCTAGGGCAAAATAACCGCACTACTAAATTAACAGCGGTACAGCCAAGCCGTCATCCTTTGGCTATTTTTGCGCCTACTGTTAGCGATAACAGCCCCACAGGTGTAAATATATCGTCATTACAAGATACGGACAGTATCACCAGTTATGACGGCTTGAGAGAACCTAATACAATACCCTTTTTGGGAAATAAGTTCCGCCGTCTGTTAACGGTAGTTGAGAGCCGTCGCCCTACTCTAGCGACCATACCAACTAAATTAACAGGAAACCCACGCATGAACCATCTACTATTTACCCTTGCCAGATTATCCCCCGCCCAATCTTTTGCCATTGGCGTTGTCATGGCGTTTTCTATCATTGGCTTTATTTGTACTGCCATTGTGATTGTGCTTGCTATTGCAGGGGGTGCGCTATGAAACAAGATAAATTAATCAGCGCACTATCCAACATTGAAGGTGCAAAAATCATCATGGAAGATTTAAATAATATCTTTGGCATTTTGCGTGAAACCGATCCCCAAGAAATAGAGCGCATCAGATCGCTAACTTTTGTTATGTGGAAAGAGCTAGAAACTGCTTGCCAATATCTAAATGATGGCTACAAGGTGCTAGATGATGAATATTCAAAAGGGGCGTTCAGATGAAAAAATATCACGAGCTAAACAGCCAAGAACAAATCGCCCCACAAGTAAATTATGGGATTGAGTGCCAAGCGTTAGGCATTTATCGAATGTTTGATGACAAATCAGATGCCCAAGTCTTTGCCGAGCAATTACAAATAGATTATCCGCACCATGACATTTTAAGACTCAAAGGGTATCTTGATACTTGGGGTGATGAATGAAAATTGATATTTATGCACTATTGAATGATTTGTCACGCCTGCCACCTGATGCCATCCCACTAGAGACCTACAAAGGCGACAAATGGCGTGTTATCAATGCCGAGCTAAACGGTAGATTGTACAACCAAACGCCCTGCCTGCTGATGCACGATGCCAAAGGCAGGCTTGCCAATGCGTTTATTTATGATCGTGCTTATCATCATACTTTGAGCGCTTGGGATAATCATGCCGTCATCATTGGCGATCTACATTCTGCTACCAGCTACCATGTTATCGCAGGCGTGGACGATGGCGAGATCATCTATCGCCATATTCTGATGCAGGGTGAAAATCCTTGCATCATCGCCTTGCCTGATAAATTTGCCGACAAATTACCCTTATTGGCGATCGCCTTTGGTCACTACCAACCAATGAAAGTGTATTGTACAGCAGATAAAAAAGATGATCTGATTGACCAATTAGCCAATAAAGTTAATGCCAATATTTACGCATCGATCAGCAGACCAAGCCAAACGCCTAACGCCTTACTTGATGCCGATTTTTTCAGCGTGGCGAGCGTTAGCCTTATTCAATGGCGAACGCCCATACCGCTAGAGCCTGCCAAATCTTATGATAATCCCTATCCTGTAGAAGCGTTTGGCGAGCCTTTGAGCGATGTGGTGAAGATGTTGGCGTATTACACTCAAACGCCTTTATCATGGGCAGGTATGGCAGTTTTGGGCGTATTATCCACCATCGGACAATCTAGGGTAAATGCACCATTGGGCAACACCTATAAGCCAAGTAGTTTATTTTTATTAACCGAAGGCGAAAGCGGAGGCGGTAAATCCAAACTACAAGATTTGGCATATCATGCCGTCGATCAGCACATAAAAAATGCTCAAAAAGCATATCGCCACGAGCTAAACCAATGGCAAGCAGAATTAGCCAGCATCAAGCCCAAAGATCGTGCAACATGGCTAATGGAAAATCCAGAGCCTAACGATCCTGATTTTATCTTAGATGATGCCACCATTGAGCCAGCTTTAGATAGGTTTGTGATGGGAGAGCTTAATAATTTGGTATGGCGAACCGATGAGGCGGCGAAGTTTTTTGGTGGTCATACCATGAAATCAGATACCGCAGGCAGTGCGATGGGCAATATCACAAGCCTATACAGTGGCGGAGCGGTCAGACGCAAACGCTCAATACATAGCAAAAACGCCATAAAGGGCGTGGCGTATGACTGTAGATTGACATTCTGCCTAAGTGGTCAGCGTGTAATCCTTGAACCAGTATTGAAAGATCGTTTAATGGCAGAACAAGGATTATTAGCACGCTTTTTATTCACTGCCGAGCCGTCCTTAGTGGGCTTTCGTGATTGGAGCAGTAAAGATAGGCTAAGCCAAGATGAATATGCCGACAGCGTATTAAAAGGCTATTGGGCAAGGTGTAGCTACTTGATGCAGGATTTATTACCCACAGGGCATAATCCGTTTACTGATGGCGAGCTACCCACTGATGACAAGGGGCGGTTTAATATGCCCTTTGCTGATGGTGCAAAACAGCACTTAGCCAATTTTCAGCAATCCATAGAATGTAAGATACTAGGCGAGCTAAAGACTGCTAAAGAAGTGGCAAACCGTATGGCAGAGAACGCCAGCCGAATTGCTACCTTGCTTGCCTTTTATGATGGTGCTACCAAGCTAAGTAGTCAATACTTGGACGGTGCATTTAAACTGGTTTGGCACTCCGTCAGAGAATTTATAAACTATGGCAAAGATGATGAAAAGTCAGACGCTCAAACTGTGCTTGAATGGTTTGCCGACAAATATATACCCAAGCATCAAATGAGCTACATACTTTATGCCGATATGCAAAGCGCCATCACGCCCAAAAAGTTAAGGAAAAAGGAAATCTTGGAGAACGCCACCGACAGCTTGGAAAGTCATTATTATATCGTCGTGCAAGGACAACCAAAGACGGTGTTTTTTAATCCCATCTTACTGCCTTAGCTGATGCGCCAAATTGGGGATGGTTTGATACTTTCCCCAGTTTTCCCCACTTTCCCCCACTTTCCCAATAGGGGGAAAACTTGCAAAGCCTTATATACCAAAGCTTATCGCCTGCCACTTTCCCACTTTCCCCAAAATCACTGTTTTTTATTTTATTTTTAAATTTCGATTGGTAAAAAGATAGATTTACTCATATTTAAATACATATATGTATATACAACTACAGTCATATATAATAATGTATAGATTTGTTTGCTGATATTTAAATACATATATGTATATACAACTACAGTCATATATAATAATTAGGAAATACGACAGCTTACGACTTTTCGGAGCAGTATTGTAAGAGAATAAAACAACCTTATAACCATCCTATGACTTTTCTATGACCTTTCTATAACTTGATATACCTTAATCGTCATCAGTGAATTTAAGCGCACCTGTGGGGGCTTGCTTTGGTATATCCCAAAGACAGACCAGTCAGCCATAACAAAGCAAAGCAAGCAAATCAGAGAGTGTTACACTGATGGTAATATCCATCAGCTATCACAGGAATATAATTTATCTTGCCAAGCAATTTATCAAATCATTAAGCAAGGCAAATGATGGGATAAGGTTGGTTACTTTGGGATGTGGTGAGCTGAGCGCATGGGGTGGGTAAAAAGTTCAGAAAGATTGCCTTGTAGCACCGCCTCCTTAAAAAAATTTTTACGACCGCGAAATTAAAAGTTTTGGGCAGTATCAAGAAAAGGTAAAAAAGGGGAAAAAATGGCGATTTTTAGGGGTGACTTTTTAATTTGTTGGTATCATTGTTGGTATCGGCTATTTGGTATCTTATTTTAATCATTTATTTTCAATGAGTTATAAAAATTGTTTTATTCCTATCATTCCGACCATATTAAAAAGCGCATCATTGATAGATGCGCTTTTTTATTGGCGTTTATTGAGCTTGATCAAGGATATATCTGACCGCCGCATACACTTCAGCTTCTGTCACTTCTCCCACAGCTTGCGCCGGCATTTTATTAAATCCTTTGGCAGAATGGATTTGCAGCGTCTCAAGCCCCTTATCACTTAAACGCTTTTGCCATTCGGCTTTTGCAGTTAATTTAGGCGCATCAAGCAAGCCTGCATCGTGGCACACCTTGCAAGATTTTTCATAGCGAGCCTTGCCTACCTCAGTAGACGCCTCTGTCACCACCGGATTATCTTGAGCCGCATCAGTCGGCAATGCTGACTCGGTGGTCTCACTTTGGATATCCGATTCCGTTTTTGTCATGGTATTGGCACTATCTGACTGGGTAGCATCAGTCTCAGATGTTGCTGTTGATACGCTTTGATCATTGGCAGCAGGTGGTGAGGTTTTTGGTGCATCATCGCTGCCGCAGGCAGTTAGCCAAAGACCCAAGCACATGGGCAAAATAAATCGTGCTGACTTAAAAGATTTTGCTGTCATACTTCCTCCCTTAGAAATGAAATTTTATAAACCAATTTTTTTTAAAAATCTCAATAACACACATTCAGACTTATTGATATCAAATTTATTATGATAATAATATCATAACTCCTTAAAATCTGATAAAAAAAATATTCAATTAATAAAATACTTTAATAACAAAATAACTCTACCCCAACAATCCCTTTTGCTCTATCATAATGCAAATCTAGCTTTATTTACCTTTAATAAAATAGATTTCGTTGATTATTCAAGTCACTCAAACAAGCGCCATGGAGGTTTTATGAAAATCGCTGTCCTTTCTATCGCTGCTATGATTTTGTTATCGGGCTGCAATGCCGTCACCGCTACCGCTGATAAGATGATGAACAAAGACAGTAACTTCTCTCAGATAGAAACCACGCAATATCCCATTGGTGAAGGTCCTAATTATGATGCGCAGACTAAAGCAGATGCGGCTTTGGTTGAAATGCAAAAAATTCAGGCTAAAAATGCTCAATACCCAAAAGGTGAAATGCCTAACCCATCAATGCAATAATTAAAGGCTCTATTCATCAAGACATTCTCTTTGTGAATATACGATAAAAAACCGCCAAAAATATTTCGGCGGTTTTGTTAGTATCTAAAAATTTTACATATTTTGTGGTGTTAAAATGGTCAATTCAACACGGCGGTTTTGGGCGCGTCCAGCGTCAGTCGCATTTGAGGCAACTGGCTGACGCATACCATAACCCACGGTTTGGATACGATGAGCAGCCACGCCTTGGCTGACCAAGTAGTTACGCACAGATGCAGCGCGGCGCTCAGATAAAGCTTGGTTATAAGCTGCCTGACCAGTCGAATCAGTATGACCTGCAACTACGATGGTCGTCTGATTGTACTGCTTCATCGTGTTTGCCAACTGATTCAAGCTGCCCAAAAACGCACCATTAAGCGTTGCATCATCATGAGCAAAGGTAATGTTACCAGGCATGGTCAAATTGATGTTACCAGTATTAGTGTCATGAGTAACAGTCACACCTGTGCCTTCCATTTGCTGCTCAATTTGCTTAGCTTGGCGCTCCATATAGGCACCTGCCGCTGCACCGACCGCTGCACCGATAGCAGCGTCACGACCGGTTTTTTCACCGCCTGTCGCTTTTGAGATAGCGGCGCCGCCCAGAGCACCTGCCACGGCGCCAATCACGGCTTTATTCACGCCGCCAGGCCCAGTGCCATTAGCACCGCCTGCAGTACCCGTATTCGCACAGCCTGCCAATGCCATGCTAGATGCCAATACCGTAATACCTAATGCCTTCATTTTCATTGAGAACTCCTTGCGCCTACTCTTAGACTTGTTTCATGTAAGTAAAATTAATATGTTTTCACATAAGCTTTGCTTGCTTAAGCTCATTATGAACCTAATTTCTTGCTTGATTGTATGACTAATGTAGGCTGGATGTGCGCTTTTTATTATTGATTGAGCTTTGATAGTGATCAAGCCTGCTTAAATTCACTTAAAATTACCGCAAATGCACGCCAATCCCCTAAAATTGATCCAAAATTGCGGCCAACAGCGAGCAATTTTTATCATATTTATCCATCTTGATATGAATTGTTACAATCTCAATGCATTTTTTGGTGTCAAATACAAATAAAACATCAAAATGAGCGAATTTTTTGCCTATTTTGAGCAGTTTTTGGTAAACTATGCCAATTAATGTACAACTGTGTACAAAACTTCTGTCATTTGAATTAAAATGACATATTTTGTAATAAATATCGCGATGAGTTAGGTGAACCATGTCAAAGTCACGCAAAACCCTGCCTTTTTTTGAAAAACTTCATGCCAAGCAGCCAAAGCTTGCCCAAAAGCTATCATTGGTGACGAGCACAGGCACCATCGCCGCTAACAGTTTAGCACTCGGCGCCCCTGTGCTTGGGGCAGGGCTGGCAAAAATGCTGACTGGCTCAAAAACTGCGGATAAAACAGTCATTGGGATCGCCAATCATTGGATTCACACCAATAACTTGCTCATTGATAAGGTACTGCCTGCCAAAGATTGGCGCATTCACTTACCTAGTAATCTTGATCCCAACGGCAGATATCTCTTGATTTGCAATCATCGCTCATGGGTGGATACCAGTATCATCCAATATGTCAGCGAAGGCGTGCTGCCGATTACTCGTTTTTTTGCCAAGCATGAGCTGATTTATATCCCGATCGTGGGTCAAACCTTTTATTTCTTGGACTTTCCCATGATGAAGCGCCACACCAAAGCACAAATCGCCAAAAATCCTGATTTGGCGCGCCGTGATTTGGATGAAGCTTTGCGCGCCTGCCAATCCTTGAAAGACAAACCTTTTGTCTTGCTCAATTATTTGGAAGGAACGCGTTTCACCGCCGCTAAGCACGCCCAGCAAAATTCCCCTTATGAGCATCTTTTAAAGCCCAAAGCGGGCGGCTTTGCACTGGCATTATCCAGCCTTGGCAGTCAGATTGATGGCATTTTGGACATGACCTTGGTCTATCCTGACGGCGCACCCGAATATAGCGATCTTTGGTCAGGTAAGCTGTCTCGGCTGTCAGTGGATATTGAATTTGTCAGCCCAGATGAGGCGCTACTCTCGGCTCTTAAAAATGGCGAATATGATACCGATGAATCAGTCAAGCAAGCGCTTTATGCGTGGCTTGATGAGATTTGGCAAGCCAAAGATCAAAAAATTGCCGAGCGATTGGCGGAATTTCATCAATCTTAATCAAGCCGCAAATCCAAGTCCATCAAAACATATCTTGATGGACTTAGTTTATGGCTTTGAATTAAATGCAATTGGCTACTTAAATGCTAGATTAAAATTTAAACGGCGTGTGTTTTGGTTGGTTTTTGGCTTTAGTTTGGATAAAATACACCCATCATCCTTCTGCCAGCCCATGCGATTGATTAGGTAAAGCCATGAAACCACACCCAAACACCCCCAAAGAATTTGAAGCATTTGGCGCCCCACAACAAGCGGACTTGCCAGAAGATGTCATCCCATTTTATGGCACGCAAAAACAAGAGGATCGACCGCCAAGCCGCCTTAAGCTTGGTTATGATATTGTGATGCTGATGCTGTTGCTGATTGACTTGATGCTCATCAGCATTGATAGCATCTTGATGGGTGGTTTTGCGATAAGCGTGGCAAATTGGCTAAATCTTTCAGCATCTTTGGCAGACTATCAAACCAATCATCATTTGACAGTCTCAGCCATTGGGGGATTTTTTACGCTGTTTTGGGCAACCGATTTGCTGATACGGTGGGGACTTGCAATTTATCAAAAAACTTATTATCGCTGGTTTTTCTTTCCGTTTGTGCATTGGTATGAAGTTTTGGGCGTATTCCCAGATTTGCGTGCGCTGCGGCTGCTGCGTGCGGCGGTCATCATTCGTAGGCTGCATCGATTAGGCATTCAGGTAATTCCCAGACGCTGGGTAGGCTCTGCCAAATTTTATTATCATATTTTGCTTGAGGAGCTGTCTGATCGAGTGATTTTAACAGCCATTGATAATTTTCGCGCCCAAATCGCTCGCGATGGCTCTGGCGGTGGTAAAGTCGTCCACCAAACCATTGAGCGCAATCGTGCACAAATTGAGCTTGCCTTATTAACCTTATTGCGTCATGAGCTGACGCCGAGACTGCAGTCGGCACTTTTGTCAAGTCAGGGCGAAAAGCTTGCCATTGATATCGGGCAGGCGGTAGAAAAAGCGCTCAACGACACACCTGAGCTTCGTAAATATCTCAAACTCATCCCCATCGCAGGCGGTATGATAGAGTCGCAAATCCACACTATCGGCAGACAGATCGGTGAGAATGTCACCACTGCCATCAATCAGCATTTGTTTGATGACCGCACTTTGGATTATCTGATGTCATCGGTGGCGCATGGCGTGGCTCAAGTCGATACTTCTCGCCCTGAAGTCCAAACCTTGATCGCAGAGATTGTCGATGAGGTGCTAAACTCCTTTGAAGATCAGGTCAAGACCCAGCAATGGAAGCATAAGCAGCAGCTGCCCATTTAAAGCTCGTGCACTTTTTTCGTCATTCAAAAAGTGCTACAATGGCAAGCAATTCACCCATCAATCAAGGCGCAATTTTATGACTCAAGCTGTCACTTTATTTGGCAAGATGCTGACATTTAGCCGCTTAAAAGTCCATACCGATGATTTGACTGAGATTCGAAAGGAGTTGATGCAAGTACTCAGTGACAATCCCATTGCCAGCGGCTTACCGATTGTGATTGATAGCACGGTAGATCTTGAGCTTGACGCATTGATTGACATGCTTTGGCTGATGGATGTGCAGCCCATTGGTGTGGTAAGCGGTCCTTTGGATGATCAAGCGCGCGATTTGCGTTTGGCGATCTTTCCTGCTGATGGTAAACGCATTGAGCGACTGCCAAATACCGAAGACAAATCAAGCCCCAAAACCGACCTTGATCAAAGCAGCGCAGTATCAGCACCCGACCATGGCGCAGACCAGCCGATCTCAGCTGCCGCTGCAAGCACTCAGCAAGGATCTACCCTTTCAACCGCGCAAGACAATCAGCGCTCACTGGTCAGTGGCATTCATACGCACATGCTGCGTTCAGGTCAAAGCTTACAACACTTAGGCGGTGATTTGACGGTGATTGGCGGCGTCAATGACGGTGCAGAAGCGATCACGGACAATAGCTTACACATTTATGGGCGCGGCTTGGGTCGGCTTGTCGCTGGTGCAACAGGCGATAAAGATGCGCGTATTTTTTGCCAAAAATTTAACCCATCTTTGGTGTCGGTCGCAGGCACGTATTGCCTAAGAGATGCTATCCCAAGCGAGATGATCGATCAGGCGGTACAGGTTACTTATGATGAAGAAAAAGGATTGGTATTCACCCTGCTCAATCAATTATAAATACGGATTTTTTGGATAATTTTATCTAAATGATCACTCATGAATTGATGAACATTTCCAAATATGCTATGCTAAGAATATGTTATATTTGGGCAAATTTTGTGCGCTGATTTTATCATCGCTATTTGCTTTATCTTATTTTAAGGAGTGCCATTGTGGCAAAAATTGTTGTAGTAACTTCAGGTAAAGGTGGTGTCGGCAAAACCACAACCAGCGCATCATTTGGCGCAGGTCTTGCCAAGCGTGGCTTTAAAACAGTGATCATTGATTTTGATGTCGGCTTGCGTAATCTTGATTTGATCATGGGTTGTGAAAATCGCATCGTTTATGACTTTGTCGATGTGATCAGTGGTAACGCCAAACTTGCACAAGCTTTGGTTAAAGACAAACAATTTGAAAATCTATACATTTTGCCTGCATCGCAAACGCGCGACAAAGACGCCCTGACCGATGAAGGCGTCGCTAAAGTCATGAAAGAACTGGCAGATGACATGAATTTTGATTTCATTATCTGTGATAGCCCTGCGGGTATTGAGCGTGGTGCACAGCTTGCCATGTATCATGCTGATGAAGCTTTGATTGTCACAAATCCTGAAGTCTCTTCTGTGCGAGATTCGGATCGTATCATCGGCATTCTTCAAAGTCGCACCAAAAAAGTCGAAGAAGGTGGCAGCGTACGCGAGCATTTGGTGATCACACGCTACAATCCGCAGCGCGCCGCTGAAGGCGAGATGATGGACTATCACACCATCGCCGATGAAATTTTGCGCGTGCCACTCATTGGCATCATTCCAGAAAGCAATGCCGTCTTGGAAGCTTCAAACCAAGGTCAGCCAGTTATTCATTTTACTGATTCAGCTGCGGGTCAATGCTATGAAGACATCGTTTCTCGTTTCTTGGGTGAAGATGTACCGCTGCGCCATTTAGAAGTGAAGAAAAAAGGCTTCTTTGAACGATTGTTTGGGGGTTGATGATGAAAAAAGGATTTTGGAGCACCCTATTTGGCAATCAAGGCAGCTCAAACAGTGCTGATATCGCCAAAGATCGCCTAAAAGTCATTGTCGCTAGCCACGATCGCCTAAACAACCGCTTGACCGCCGATCGCATCGAGCAGATGAAGCGTGAAATCTTAGCTGTCGTTAATAAATATGTTAATGGCGTCAATATCGATGATCTGAATATCAATCACCGTCACGAAGATAACTTAGATGTGCTTGAGATGAATATCAGTTTACCTGATCGGAAGTAATCTGAATAAATAAAAACGCAAAGCCCAGCACTTTGCGTTTTTTTATATGACTTAAGATGAATTACTTTGATTTGCTTAACGCTCAAATAAAAACCCTAGAATTTTCTAGGGTTTTAATCTTTATAGCTTACGGGTCAAGCGGTACAATAATTAGTACTTACGCTGATGACGCACTTGCTCACGATAAACTTTTTTCTTGTAGCGTTTAACAGCAGCTGCTTTTTTACGCTTACGCTCTTGAGTTGGTTTCTCAAAGAATTCTTTTTTACGGACGTCTGCTAGAACGCCTGCTTTTTCACAAGCACGCTTAAAACGACGGATCGCGATATCAACTGGTTCGTTCTCTTTTACCTTTACTGAAGGCATAGGTTACTCCATATTCAAGACGGGTGGCATCAATCTGGCTGTATTATTCGATATATAGCGCCGCTGTCTTGGGGCGGGCATCAGCTCAGATCGGAAAAATAAATCCATGCACCTTTGGTGACATGGTCTGTCTTGTCAAGGCAGACAAAACAGCGCAAATTATACTTGAATATTCATAAAAAAACAAGGCTTAATTAGCAAAAGCCTTGTTTTTATTAGTGTATTAGGTTTACTGAATTTGTTCAGCGCCCTCTGCTGTGCGCGCATAAACAGTCACATTCACCTCAACTCGGCGATTGGGCTGCAAGCACTCAATCAGCTGTGGGCGCGGTAAAGTATTGCTGCACTGAACTTCAGACAATGGCTGAAGCTTACCCGCTCCCGCAGCCGTCAAGGTCGCAGCATTAACACCACGTTCAATCAAATAACGGCGCACAGTCTCGGCGCGTCTTTGAGACAATGTCATATTATAGTCGTCAGACCCCAGTCGATCGGTATGACCAACCAAGTGTACGCGGCTATCTCCGCGCTGCTCCCATTCGATCAGCTGAACTGCCAACTCATCAAGGCGCGCACGACCTGCGGGCAGCATGTCTTTTTGCTCATACTTATCAAACTTAAATAGCGCATCCGCTGACAAATTGATCCGCTCACTAAAGATCGGCGCTCCAGGCGCTGTTTGATTAACAATCACAGTACCGCCTGCTGTCGGCATACGCGCATATTGAGCACAGTCGGCTGGTAGCCAATAAAATTCTTGACCACGGAAGCTTTCATCAAAAATAACTTTATACTGACATACTTTAACACTGTCATCAGCTTGATAAAACTTTAAAATATAGTCCCATTCTCTAGCACGGTTCGCTTCGCTAAAATGCGGACGACCAATGAGCTGATACAGCTCGTCCTTGGCGATACCTGGACGAATTTTAGACAAATTCTCGCGATTGGGAAACTGACCATCTTTTTGCCATGCTTTATCAAGCGCTGGAAAATAAATATCTTCGGCTGCGATGGTACCCTGATTTGAGATATTTTGGCTTACCTGCTTTGTACCCATACACCCTGTCAGTGCTAATACAGCTAATGCCGCTACGCCAATAGTTACATTTTTCATAATATATCCTAAATCACTCAATGAATGAAATTTGACAAAATGTCAGACCCAGTATCACACAGGATCTGACATAATAAGCTCTTAGAAATGGAAGCCTGCGCCCACTGCGCCACCAGCATTACCTTGAGTATCGGCAGTACCAGAGACCTTAAGCACCCAGCGACCATTATCAGACAGCTTAGATAGACCAACAGCCACAGCGCCTTCGCCATTATAACTTGCGATACCGCCTGTGAGCATCGACTTACCTGGGATATAGGCTTGTGGTAAGGCCGCCATTGCCATCGCTGATGACACACCTGCATTGGCATCATCTGCCACATCATTAATGCGGTTGTTTAGCTGATTGCCCAAGCTCACTGTTTGGTTGGCAAGCTGACCGATGGCTTGATGAGTGTCATATAACTGACTGCCATTGATTGCATCTGTACTATTGGCAGAAACAACACCTGCCGCCACGTTTTGAATTTGGCGAGTTTGACCTTCTGCACCAACACTCACCACACCCACAACGTCTTCAACACCTGATACATTAGCATCGTTAATCCCCGCATAAGTATAAGTGCCTTGTTTTTTGGTAGCGGTATTCACTTCAACAGCTGCAGATTGACTACCTAAAACAACCGAATTTGCCAAAGTTTGCTTGACTTCATTACCAACTACAAAGGCATCATGTGCGATAACGGTGTTGTTGTTGCCCAAAGAGTAGCTATTATTGCCAGTTACGATACTTGGATCGCCGATGGCACCTGAGTTTTTACCAGTAACCACATTACCTGTACCAATAGCGATTGTGTTTTCCGCCAATGCCTGCGAACCTGTTCCAAGGGCGATCGCATTATTACCCGTTGCTTTGGTAACTTGGGCATATCGTTTCTTGCCGTTACCATCTACAATTTTGGTAACTTGTGCCCCTTCTATCTTTTTATCAGACACATAAGTGTTACCCATTGCCACTGCATTATCGCCATCAGCAACAGTTTGATAGCCCACCGCTGTGGCAAATTTACCTGATGCACTAGAATCCACATTATTACTTCCTTGAATAGCAGGTTTTACCTCGCCATCATTTGTATGGAAGAACTTAATGCCTTGCTCGTTCATCTTACCAATCGCTTGGATGACATCATTGGTAACGTAGGTATTTTGCCCCTCAACATTATAGGTGGTGAGATAGTAATCTTTACCCCCTTTATCTGTTGACACCACAACGGTTTGGTTGGTTTCTGTGGTGGTAGTGGTTGAGCCATCAGGGTTTGTAACAGTAGTAATGACAATACCTGGGGGTGCAGTGCCTGTGATAGCTTGCTGAGTGGTTATGTTTGTGCCAGCATTACCACCTGTAACAATTTTTTTAATTTCATTGAGTTGATTGACATTGACCGCATCAGTTGCATCCACTCCTGGGGCAACGTTCGTGATGCGTTGACCACCATTGTTTAGACCCGATTGAGTCAGTGCAACCGTGTTGTTTGGATTATCTTGGGTTGGTGATTTAATGGTGATACCAGAGCTACCGATTACCGTATTGCCGGTAGTGACAGTATCAACTGCAACCTCTTTATTTAATGTCACTTGTAGACCGTTAGCATCTGCCTTCGTGGTAATATTATCATCACCCTTAATCGCTACACTATCACCAAGCTTCTTAATACCAGTAGTACCACTATCACCATTGAAGGTTAAGCCTTTATTATCTACGATATTTTTGGCTTCAACCCCTTTGGCAATGTCGTTTTTGGTCGCTTGAGATAGGTCGACTTTATAATCAGTGACATCAGCAGTACCAACTCTAGCAGAAGCAGACTTGGTCACCGTAACAGCATCCGATCCAGCAGTAACGCTTGCAGAAGTATCTTTAGCATTAACGGTATAAATAGTTTGATTATTTTGACCTGTTGAGCTATGAACGGTAATGTTTTCACCTGCTTTAATCTCCGTTTTGGCAGCATTAGCTACTTGCTGAACTGCGTAAAGCTGACTACCATTAACCGCATCAGTACTATTTTGTGTAATATCGCCCTTAGCAACGCCAGTAACCTTGTTGCCGCCAGCATTAATACCTGTGCTAGACACTGATACATCACCGACTTTCAGACCGGTATTAGTTAAAGCGACCTTATCACCCACTTTGACGCCGTCTTTATTCATGACAGTATCACCAGCTGTAATGCTATCCACGGTAAGATTGTCAGCAGTTGAAACTGTGTATTTTGTACTGCCATCAGCATTCTTGTGAGTCTTGACTACAATATTGCTGCCAGCTTCTACCTTGGTGGTCGCCGCAGCTTGTGCTTTGCTCAGCTGACTGACGTTCACCGCATCTGTGCCTTCTTTGCCTGCGGCAACGTTAGAGATGACTGTGTTGCCTGCATTGATGCCTGTGTCTTTATTGATCACCAAAGGACCAACCGCAACTTGGTCAAACTCAACCTCATTGGCTGTTGCAAAGACAAACTGCCCATTGGTTTGAGCCACAGTCAGGTTTTTACCTGCTTGTAAAGTCACCGTATCGCCTGGGTTGATCAGCTCGTTGGCAAAAGCATCACCCGCATTATTACCAGCACCGACGATGTTAAAGCCTGATTTGTTAATCGCTGTGGCAATGTCACCTGCGGTTGCCAAAGATGCCGGAGTGGTTGCATTCGCTACACCATCGTCATTGGTGGTGATGGCGCTGGTGATGGCGGCAATGTTGCCAGCCTCATTGACAGTGGTGGTGACATTATCCGTCTTAGCAGCGATGGTATAGGTGGTTGAGCCATCGTCATTCTTAGTGTTTTCAATGCGCACACCTTGGTCGCCTGCCACCTTGGTGGTCGCGGCATTTTGTGCTTTGGTCAACTGACTGAAGTTCACCGCATCATTGGCATCCGTACCCTCAGCAAGACCAGTGATCTTCACAGGAGTGCCTTCGGTGTTTGCCAAGGTGAGGTTGCCGGCATTGCTGCTGATGGTAGGACCGTTATCACCCAGCTGAACGTTATTGAAGGTGACGTCTTTTTTGGTTTGATAGGTGATGGTACCACCCTCACGGCTGACCGTCAGGTTATCACCTGCGTTGAAGGTGGCTGTCTCACCAGCACGGATCAGCTCACTGCCCTCAACACCCCCAGCTGCCAACTTAAAGCCAGATTGATTGATGGCAGTGCTGACAGTTTGTGCAGTCACCAAGGCGTCGCCATTTGCGGCTTCTGCCACACCATCGTCATTGGTGGTGATGGCGCTGGTGATGGCGGCAATGTTGCCAGCCTCATTGACAGTGGTGGTGACATTATCCGTCTTAGCAGCGATGGTATAGGTGGTTGAGCCATCGTCATTCTTAGTGTTTTCAATGCGCACACCTTGGTCGCCTGCCACCTTGGTGGTCGCGGCATTTTGTGCTTTGGTCAACTGACTGAAGTTCACCGCATCTGTGCCTTCTTTGCCTGCGGCAACGTTAGAGATGACTGTGTTGCCTGCATTGATGCCTGTGTCTTTATTGATCACCAAAGGACCAACCGCAACTTGGTCAAACTCAACCTCATTGGCTGTTGCAAAGACAAACTGCCCATTGGTTTGAGCCACAGTCAGGTTTTTACCTGCTTGTAAAGTCACCGTATCGCCTGGGTTGATCAGCTCGTTGGCAAAAGCATCACCCGCATTATTACCAGCACCGACGATGTTAAAGCCTGATTTGTTAATCGCTGTGGCAATGTCACCTGCGGTTGCCAGTGCATCAGTATTGGCAGGTGTATCAACTGCACCATTCACATTATTCAGCGAGGTGGTATTAGCCGTTAGCTGACCATTTTCTACTTTGATGGTATTGCTATCAGTATTTACTGTTACTTCATACGCACGAGTACGATTGTTATCATCAATGGTCGGTGTCACCCTTACAACACTGTCTGGAGCTGCCGATACCGTCGTATCCCATGCATTGACGGTATATTCTGTTTGACCTGTCTCACCGTTGGTTGCTTTATCAACAACAACATTCGTGCCTGCTTTCACAACTGTAGTGGCTGCTTGGATGGCATCGTGAATGGTGTCTTTGCCAGTATTGCCGATATTAGTGTATGCAATACTGCCATCTGGATTCAAATCAGCATTACCTCCGAAGTTATTCACCACAGTGTTAGCGACATTGCCCAGTTTGGCATTGGTTGCATACAGCTGACTGCCATTGATGGCATCAGTAGAAGTTGATGAAATTTCACCAGCAGCGACGTTTTGAATACGGCGCTCAGAGCCTGACGCCCCCACAGACACGCCGCCTACCGCTGTCGCACCTGCAAAGTTGCCATACACCTGACCATTGACAGTGGCATTATTGACCACCCCTGTTGCACCTGCCGTGGTGGTGGCTCCGACTTGATTGCTGTCTTTTATGGCATTAAATAAGGTGCCTTGACCTTGGTCATTAACACTGCCCCGACCTGCGGTAACAGTACTATCATCACCCAAATACACTGAATTGGCAACGGTATTACCCAAGCGAGTGAGTTGATTGCCCGTACCTGTTGTATTAATGCCACTACCTAAGACATAGGTGTTCGCACTAGTGACATGGTTATTATTACCCATGACAGAGGAGAGGGTGCCAGATATGGTATTATGCGATCCGACAGAGACAGAGTAATGTGCACCGCCACCGACTTCTGAGATGCCGATGGCGATGGCGTTATTAGCCATGTTTTTCTCGGCACCCACCTGAGCTGCACCACCACGCGGGATAACTCCCCCAGTACTAGGATCGCTAGCACCGCCAATGGCGATAGATGAGTTGCCGTACACCTGCGCATTTTGACCATAGCTTTGGGCACCCCTACCTTGAGCGATGGCACCGCGCCCGAGGGCCTGAGCGCCGATACTGGCACTGGTTTTGACATGAGCGCCATTACCAAGTGCCAAAGACCCATCGGCTTCTGTGGTAGCTCCAAAAAATCCATATGGATGGCCAGGCTCCGTAGGGTGTCTCCCACTCTGTGCACCAATGGCGATGCTATTAATCGCTTTGGCTTTGGCAGCACCCAACGCCACCGAACCGCTGTAGGAAGTTTCGGCATCATGACCGACTGCAGTGGCACCGCCCATCGCAGGGCCATCCGCTCCATTACCTGTAGAACCCTTTCCGGTGAAGACTGTGGCATTGCGACCAATCACCACGCTATTATCCATAGCCCAATGACCAGGTCCTGGTCTATTAACCGTAGCCCCATCACCGATCACGACCGTGCCAGCATAGGAGGTTGTGGCTTTATTGCCGATGGCGATGGCATGGGTTGAAGTGGCGCTAGCACCAGTACCGATGGCGATGGCATGGGTTGAAGTGGCGCTAGCACCAGTACCGATGGCGATGGCATTGTCTGTAGTGGCTTTGGCACCAGTGCCGATGGCGATAGTATTTTGACCTTGAGTTTGGGTAGTAGTATCACCACACACGACAGATTTGGTGTTTGTATCATAATAACAGTAATTCGCGTTTTTATTCGTGATGGGATGCTGATTACCAGTAGCCGCCACAGCATGGCTTGACAGTATGATACCTGACATGATTAAGCTGAATTTTAGCAGTCCATACGCACCCTGCACTGATTCGATGTGATCAGATGAGCCTTCGCTGCCGACAGCGGTTTGACTGCCTTTGCCTTGTGCGCGAGCATATTCGCAGACAGCTTGGAAAGTTTGGGTAGAGCGGTTATAAATGACGCGGTAGAGTTTGTTCATAGTCTTAATATCCTAATTCAATTCAGCTGGATTGGCTGTAATGCAGTCTATGACAGCGACACAATAATAGCAGCTGTCATAATTTGAAAACTAAAAAGAAAATGATAATTTGTCAGGTGTGCTAAAAACAGGGGGATTATTTAGCATATTATAATACTTTTAAGAAATCTTACCACCCTTTCATTCTTACAATTTACATTTAACTGTGTAATTTTTGTAATTATACATTAATTTGTTTCATTAGCCTCTTGAAATTTTCAAACCCTTAATATGATTGTGGTTATTCTGACTTGTGACCATGATTTATTTTATTTATTTTAACATAATAAAAAATAATACGAACCATTTGTCATCTCAATGTCTGTGCAACAGCCGATTCAGAGAAAATAAAAAACCGCTTGATTATCAAGCAGTTTTTAATAATAAAATCTTACACAGGTTATTTTAAGCCTTTTTCCATGTCCTCAAACTTTTGGACAATATAAGGCGGTGGCGGTGCTGTCATCAAGCTGACCACAATCGTGGTAATAAAACTGAGCGCAAATCCCGGCAAAATGGAGTAAATCGCGTCATTGGCTGGCTGACCACCAATCTCAAAACCGCCATACACCCATATAATCACCGTCAAGGCGCCCACGATCATGCCTGCCAAAGCGCCATTTCGGTTCATACGCTTCCACATCAGGCTCAAGATCACCAAAGGACCAAACGCTGCACCGAAGCCCGCCCACGCATGTGATACCAAGTTTAGCACTGAGCTGTTGCTGTCGCCTGCTATCAAGATGGCGACCACAGCGACCAGCACCACCGAGATGCGACCGATAAGGACTTGGCGCGCCTCTGAAGCTTCTTTGTCCAAAAATAGCTTATAGATATCGCGTGTCAATGAGCTTGAGACCACCAGCAGCTGACTTGAGATGGTACTCATGATCGCCGCCAAAATCGCTGCCAACAAAAAGCCTGAAATCAGCGGATGGAACAGCACTTGTGAGAACACCAAAAAGATGGTTTCAGGGTCTTTGAGCTCGATGCCTGTACGCGCGACATAAGCAATACCCGCGAGACCCACCATCAAAGCACCGATCAAGCTTAGAATCATCCAGCCCATGCCAATGACCGTCGCCACAGGCACATCTTTGACCGAGCGAATCGCCATAAAACGCACGATGATGTGCGGCTGCCCAAAATAGCCAAAGCCCCATGCCATCAAGGAGATCACACCCATGACAGTGACGCCATTCATCCAGTTGAAGACCTCGGTATTGGCTTGTGCTGCGATCGTCATCGCCTCAGACACACCGCCAATCTCACTAAAGGCGACCACCGGCACAAGCAGCATCGCGATCAACATGATGACCCCTTGAACGAAGTCGGTCAAAGACACCGCCAAAAAGCCGCCAAACAGCGTATACGCCACAACCACGCCCGCCGTCACCCACAGACCCAAGCTGTATGGTAGATTTAGTGAGCTTTCAAACAGCTTACCGCCAGCCACCAAGCTTGCCGCCGTATAGACCGTAAAAAATAAAATGATCACAACTGCCGACATGATCCGCAAAAGGTGCGATTTATCATGAAAACGATTGGCAAAATAATCCGGTAAAGTGATCGCATTATCAGCAAGCTCGGTATAGACGCGCAAACGCGGCGCGACGATCAGATAGTTGGCACACGCACCGATCGTCAAGCCCAGCGCAATCCAGATACTCACCACGCCCGAAGCGTACATATATCCCGGCAAACCCAGCAAAAGCCAGCCCGACATATCAGATGCCCCAGCCGATAGCGCCGCCACCGCAGGGCTTAAGTTGCGCCCGCCGAGCATATAGCCTTCGATATCATTTCTTTGTTTAAAATAAGCATAAATACCGATAGCAATCATCAAAATAAAATAGATCGCCAGCGAAATCCATACGCCTGTTTCTACAGATTGCATGGTCAAACTCCTTTTGATAACCAGCACAAAGCATGGTATCAGTCTTTGGTAAAATGTATGTGTTCCAAATATCAATAAATGCATACACAATGTGTATGTACATCCACATTATAACATAAAAATAACAAATGCTTATGTTTTGGCAACCTATCATCAATATTTTATTCATTTTATTTTAATTAAACCGCCCAACCGACTCTTTGAAAATTCATAACACCACTCAAACTTATTCATCAAATGGTAATGAATGCCCATCGCCTGAGCAATTTGGCAAAAAATTTTATGATTTATGCTTAAAAAGCCCTTAAAAAAGCTTGGTGAATTTGGAATTTTTGGGTATAATATTGGGCTAATTTTGACTTCACTGCAAGCGCATCGATATATCGCTGAGCAGTGATGCCAAACGCCCAGTTGGGCATCTCTCGGCGAGCTGGTCGCAAGCTCGTCTAATATTTACTTATCCAAAAGGATCTTTCATGAGCCAATTTACTCTGAATGGTGTCGCGCGCGCCGAAGCGCAGCAGGGCAAAGGTGCGAGCCGCCGCCTGCGTAAAGAAAATCTAGTTCCAGCCATCATCTATGGTGGTAATGATGAGCCTGTCGCGATTTGTGTAAAAACTAACGAAATCGTTAAAGCCTTGTCTAATGAAGCCTTCTTCTCTAGCGTTATCGCCATCAACTTAGACGGTGCTGAGCACGAAGTGATCATCAAAGCGCTTCAGCGTCATCCATCAAAAGGCTTCCCGCTACATGTTGACTTTCAACGCATCGTTCGCGGTCAAACCATGAACTTCAATGTCCCTGTACATGTTGTTAACGAAGAAACTTCAGTAGGCAAAAAAGCTGGCGGTATCCTAACCACGCTAGTCAACGACATCGAAATCAACTGCTTGCCACGCAACTTGCCAGAAGCCATCGAAATCGATGTTGCCAATCTTGCAATCGGTGAGTCAATCCATCTAAGTGATGTCAAACTGCCAAGCGAAGTGACTTTGGTGATGCATGATGAAGCTGACCTAAATCGCACCATCGTAACCATGCAAGCGCCTGCTGTGGTTGAAACTGCTGACGAAACACCAGCAGAAGAAGCAAGCGAAGCAGAAGCGGCTCCAGAAGAAGCAAGCGAAGAGTAATCTGATTGCTTAAGCGTTCAAAAAACCAGTAACTTGCTTACTGGTTTTTTATTTATGAGAACATCCAAATTGATCAAAAAAGCAGGAGTCGATTGACTATGACCATCAAACTCATTGTCGGACTTGGCAATCCGGGCGCACAATATCAACACACTCGGCATAACGCAGGGTTTTGGTTTGTTGAACAGCTTGCCGATAAATTTGGCATCAGCTTGGCTTTTGATAAGAAATTTCATGGTCGAGTCGGACGAGGACTAATCCACGGACAAGAGGTTAGATTGCTACTACCCGAAACCTTTATGAATCGCTCGGGGCAGTCCGTGGTACCTTTTGCCAAGTTTTATGGCATAGATACAGGCAGCATTTTGATCGCTCATGATGAGCTGGATATCCCTGCAGGCAGTATTAAGCTTAAAACTGGCGGCGGTCATGGTGGGCACAATGGCTTAAAAGACATCGTGCCGCACATTGGCGCTCAGTTTCATCGCTTGCGCATCGGTATCGGTCGCCCTGCTCATTCATCGCAGGTGAGCGGCTATGTGCTTGGTAAACCCCCTACCGATGAGCGCATCAGCATTGATGCTGCCATCGATTGCGCTGTGTCGTCACTTGGTGAGATTGTGTCTGGCGATCTGGAGCGTGCGCGCAATCAGATCAACGGCTTTAAGCTTCCCAACTGATCTGTACTGACTTTAGTTTTTATCAAAAGATTGTATTATGCTGTTATCTATCTTAGCGGTCATTGTAGGACTGGTTATCTTAATTTATAGCGCTGACGTTTTTATTGATGGTGCGGTCGCTATCGCAACCAAATATCATATGCCAAAAATGCTCATCGGTGCGCTCATCATCGGAGTGGGTACTTCAGCGCCCGAGATTGTGGTTTCGGCATTGTCTGCCTTTGCTGGCAGCCCAGGTCTTGCTTTGGGTAATGCCTTTGGGTCAAATATCGCCAATATTTTATTGGTGCTGGGCGTGACCGCTTTGATTGCCCCCATCGTCATCCAAAAACAAGTGCTTAAAACAGACTTTGTGTGGCTGATTAGCGCCACCATCATCACTTTAGGATTGATGATCGATGGTCATTTGAGCCGAATTGATGCACTGGTCTTATTGTTAATATTGGCAGCCAATATCGCCATGCAAATCATCTATGCTAAGCGTCATGCCGCTGCTGCTTCAGAGAGCGCCATTCTTGCCAGTGATGAACACGCCTATGAACTTGCCGAAGATGAGCTGCCCGACCCAAATACCGTCAGCACCCCAAAATCTCTTGCCAAGCTGATCATTGGCTTGATTGTCTTGGTGCTCAGCTCACGGCTCATCGTCTGGGGTGCAGTTGAGCTTGCTAAGCTATGGGGCTTATCTGATTTGATCATCGGCTTGACCATTGTCGCCATTGGCACCAGTTTACCTGAGCTTGTGTCATCAGTGATCGCAGCCAGACGCGGAGAGTTTGAGATGGCTTTGGGTAATGTGCTTGGCTCAAACCTATTTAATACCCTAGGGGTCGTTGGTGTGGCGGCGATCATCATGCCAATGCAGGTTGAGCCTGCAATGCTCAGCCGTGATGCGGTGGTAATGAGCGGCGTGACTTTACTGCTATTTGCGCTTTGTGCGTTGGCACTCAAGCGAGACGGTCAAATTGGGCGCGGCGTTGGGCTCATGTTTATCAGCTGCTTTATTGGCTATAGTGCTTGGCTTGCGATGAGTGTTATGGCTTAATATGATTGGCAAAGATGGCAGCACATCTGTTCTGATCAGCTACCTTATTGATCAAGCAAAATGGCTCACCATCCATCTCATACAAATCAGTCTGCCAATCCATGATGCTCTCCACCAAAATCCCCGAAAAACTTTGCGGATTTTGTTATAATACGAGTTACTCTTATAAACATCCCATGGATAATTATGACCACGCCAAACCCTTATGCGCATCGTACCGCCAAGCATTTTGACGGCATCCGCTATGACGAAGCTTTGATCCAAAAATACAACCGCCAAGGTCCGCGCTATACCTCCTATCCCACCGCTTTAGAATTTGCGCCGATTGAGTCAGGCGTTGAAGCCAGCATTTTGGCAAAGCGCGATCCTAGCGTGCCGCTGTCGTTATACATTCACATTCCTTTTTGTCATCATCTGTGCTACTACTGCGGCTGCAATAAAATCATCACCAAAAAAAACAGTGACGCTGGCGATTATTTGACCTATTTATTTGCTGAGATTCGCCACAAAAAATCTTTGCTGCGTGGTCAGTCTGTGGTCAAGCAGCTGCATCTTGGTGGGGGTACGCCGACCTTTTTGAGCGACGATGAGCTATCAGCGCTTTGGCAGTTTTTACAGGAAGAATTTATATTTGCTGATGACGGTGATTTTTCTATTGAGATCGATCCGCGCGAGCTGCGACCAACGACCCTAAAATTGCTAAAAGATTTGGGATTTAATCGGCTCAGCTTTGGGGTGCAGGATTTGGATCAAAAAGTGCAAATCGCCGTCAATCGTGTGCAGCCACTTGAGCTGATCCAAAGTGTCATGCAAGAAGCACAGGCGCTCGGCTTTGTGTCCACCAACATTGATTTGATTTATGGACTGCCCCATCAGACACCTAAGAGTATGGATTTGACCATCCAAGAGATCATCAAATTGTCGCCTGATCGCCTGTCGGTGTTCAATTATGCGCATTTGCCCGATCGGTTTTTAGCCCAAAAGCGGATCCGTGAAGCAGACTTGCCAAGCCCTGCTGATAAGTTAGCCATGTTTGGCAATATCATTACGGCACTTGGTCAGGCAGGCTATCAATACATCGGCATCGATCACTTTGCCAAGCCAGACGATGCGATGGCAGTGGCGCAGCGCCAGGGTAAGCTGCACCGTAATTTTCAAGGTTATGCCATTTTGGGCGAGTGTGATTTATTGGGGTTTGGGGTGAGCGCCATCAGTCAGATTGGCAAGCATATTTTACAAAATCCCACCGCGCTCGCCGACTATCAAGATGCGATCAGGTCGGGCGCACTGCCTGCCGTCAAGCACATCCAAAGCGATGCCAAAGACGCACTACGCCGCCATGTGATCATGAATTTATTGTGCCATGATTATATGAGTTTTCAAGATTTGCACCAAAAATTTGGCATTGACCCAAAAGAGTATTTTGCTAATGAAATCATGAGCTTACAGGATATGGCAAAAGATGGCTTGGTTCAGATTGATGATGATGGCATAACCATCTTGCCCAAGGGTCGAATTTTGGGGCGCAGTATTGCGATGGTATTTGATGAATATTTGGGCAAAAAACATGCCAACCGTTTTTCTAAAGTGATTTAACCAAAATCATCAGCTCAAATAAGGCGTGAATATATATCACGCCTTATTTTTACGGCGCTTAAGCGTTTGCCAAAGCGACTCATGGGCAATTTTTGGCACCTTTAAGGTGATGGTGTTTGACAGCATATCATGCACCGCAAGTCCACGGCGATTAAACAGACAAAATAAAAAATTAAATAAAAATCCAAGCACTGCCGCCACCAAAATGGCAAGTTTTGAGCCATGTAATAGCGCTCCGATCACCGCACATAGTGCGGGCAAAAGACAGGCACTGATGATACGCACAAAGCTTTGGCGCCATGTTAGCAGCCCGCCTTGATCATTGACTGTTTTTAGGCGCCATGTCTGCATACCCAGCGTCTGACCTGATTTGCGCCAAAAAATCCCATAAAATCCCACCAAGGTCAGCACAAAAGCAGGTGTCATCACCGCATTTTGATACCAAATCGGCAATGTTTCGGCTTCTTGGGAAGTGGTGCCCACATCCAAAAACAGCACCGTACCCAACACAGCGAGTGCCGCACCCACCAAAAACAGCATCGCCAAAATCAACATGCCATCATAAACGATCGCAGCCAAGCGCACCGCAGGCTTGGCGACGGTGGGCATCTGTGATGAAGAAGCAGGCGCTGAATGAGAGGTGTTTGGCATGGCTGGTGTGTCAAAAAGAAAAGTTGGGCTATTGTATCATGATTTGAATTTGGATGCATAAATTGCATGCCATACTAAGATACTCAAATAGCCCACAAAAAAATCACCGAATCATAAATTCGGTGATTTTCATAATATGGCGCACCCGGAGAGATTCGAACTCCCGACCCCTTAGTTCGTAGCCAAGTGCTCTATCCAACTGAGCTACGGGTGCGGATCAACTTAGATATTGTGTAACATCATTCGTTGTGGCGGCTATTATACAGTGATTATTTTGTATGTCAAGCACTTTTTTAATTTATTTTCTAAGCATTGAACTTAAAGCCGACTAAGAAAATAAATGGCGGTGAAGGAGGGATTCGAACCCTCGATACCCGTAATTAGGTATGGTTCCTTAGCAGGGAACTGGTTTCAGCCACTCACCCACTTCACCGAACTTAGGCTAGGTAAATTGCTAATTTACTTGGTCATCTGTGATGATTTCGCCTGTCGTTGTGGGCGATAATTATATCAAAATTACCAACGATTGCAAGCGGTTTTAATAAAAATATGAAAAAATTTTGCGATTTTTGCTAAAGCCTGAGAAAATTCGCCCGATTTATCAAAAATTTGCTACCATACTCAATGAATGATTGTGATACTGGGAGATAAGCCATGCAAATCCATTCAATGAGACCGACGGTGTTATGTTTTTCAGGGTTGGATCCTTCGGGCGGTGCTGGCATTCAAGCTGACATTGAGTCAATCGGCGCCTCAGGCGCGTATGCCGCTGTGGCTTGCACTGCTTTAACTGTTCAAAGCTCACAAAAGGTTTTTGGGTTTGAGGCTGTGGATAGCGCGCTGCTCGCCGCTCAAGCCAAGGCAGTCTTGGATGATTTGCCGGTACGCGCCATCAAATCTGGCATGATGGGCACGGTGGATAATATTCACGCATTGGCACACTTGTTTGAAAGTGGCGCGATCGCGACTGAGACCCCTTATGTGCTTGATCCAGTTTTGGTGGCAAATGCCGGAGGGGCTTTGGGAGATCCCAAGACTTTGGCAAAAGCGTTTGATAAACTTTTACCATACGCCGCTTTGATTACGCCAAATACGCACGAAATTCGTGCCCTAAGTGGATGCCAAGATCTACACGACGCCGCCAAATCGCTCAATCGCCGCGGAGCAAAGGCTGTGCTTGTCAAAACTTCGCATGACTTTCACTCAGGTGATATTGAGCAGTTTTTATATATTGATGAGCAGATCGCCCATACCAGTATTGTGCCAAGATTGGCAGGTGAGTTTCATGGCTCTGGCTGCTCGCTGGCAAGCCATATCGCTGGACGCTTGGCAATGGGTGACGATCTCATCAGCGCCATCACTGCCGCCGATGCGTGGATTCATCAGGCACTGAGTCATGCTGACAGACCGCACTCAGACCCAGAGGCACAGCTGATTCCAAATCGCTTTATTTAAGTGATCGAAAATTCAATGGATAAAAAAATCGGGACACATATTTGTCCCGATTGATCATGGCTTAGCCGCCCCAAATGTGCCTGCCAATGATGCCAATAAAATTTTCTAACAAAAGCAAACTAAATAGCGCCGCCAAAAATGATAAATCAATCATACCAAGATTTGGTACGAAGCGACGAAATGGCGCCACGATCGGCTCAGACAGTTGCATCAGCACGAACATTATGCTGTTATTGATATTTAAAAAAACGACCAATAAACTACAGACCGCCGATGCGATCATCGTATAACGCACCAATTGTAAAAACTTCATAATGGCGCTCAAAGAGCCGACAAAAAACAGCTCTATGCCAGTCATTGAGACGCCTAAAATGGCATTATTAGCGGCGATATTAATCAGATATAGCAGCAGCATCAAAACCACCGCTGCCAAACTGATACGCCCATCACCCATGTTTGGGAAAATACGAGTAAAAATATCAACCACGCCAGTTAAGCGATAGGTTGCACGCGCCAAAGGCTCACTGCCATCAATCTGTGCCAGCTGAATCATAAAGCGCACAAACAAGAGCATCAAAGCAAAGTTGATGAGCATGTTTGTCAAAACAAAAGACAATGAATTCATAAATGATATCTATAATGGATAAAAATTAGCTCTGACTGAGCGTCTGACCCAGCTCAAAGCTGCGATCGCTACACGCCTGCATGGCGCGAGCAAAAGCACCGCCTACATCGTCTCGATATAAGCAATCAAGCGCTGCAGCGGTGGTGCCGCCTTTGGAGGTGACTTGCTCTCGCAGCGTCGCAGGGTCTTGGTCTTTTGCCAAAGCTGCTGCGCCGCGCATACTTTGCACTGCCAAAGCGTGTGCATCCTCTGGCGACAGTCCCATTTCCACCGCTTTGGCAATCATATTTTCAAGCACATAAAAAAAGTAAGCTGGCGCTGAGCCTGCCACTGCGGTCACAGCGTGCAGCAGTGACTCATCTTCCACCCAAGAAACCATGCCTGAAGCCTGCATGATGTTTTGAGTCATCAAGCGTGCTGCTTCGCTTGGGTTTGAGGCGTATAGCCCAGATGCTCCAAAGCCTTGGCTGGCAGGTAAATTAGGCATACAGCGCACAATGTTACGATAGCCGCCAAGCATATCTGACAAAGTATCCACAGACAGTCCTGCTGCGATGGATAGGACGATTTGCTCATTCAGATACGGTGCGATGCTACCAGCCACATCACGCATGACCTGGGGCTTAACCGCCAATACCACAACATCGGCGCCCTCGATGATTTGCTTGGCGTCATCAGGACTGACCGCACTCAATCCTTTGGCAATAAACTCATCAAGCTTGGAAGGATCGCTGTCAGAGACCCCCAAATTTAGGGTTAAATGATGCTCGTGTTTTGCTTTTAAAAGCCCATCGATGATGGCTCTTGCCATATTACCACCGCCAATGAAGCTGATGGTTTTTTCATTGAGCGCACTAAAATCCGTCATCTGTTTTCTCCGCCGTCTTTGACTGATATTCTTAGCATACAAGCATGGATATCTGATGGATTAATGGGAATCAAACGCATTGTACACCATTCGCCCTATTGGTGCAAAGTTATCCAAACGCTGACCGCTACTTAAGTCCCACGCCATCATCGGCGCTATCAAATATTGGCGATCATGCACCGTGATTCGCCACAGATGCGCTCTTAGCCAAGGTGGAAGCCTGAGTTTTTGAGCCAGTTTTTTGCCTTTATAGTGGTGCTTTCCGATGATGAGCGACTCTTTTTTGGTGATTTTTTGAATGTGGCTAATATCTGCCATCAGCCTTAGCTGACATTTGCCATCATCCGCCAGCACCCACCCATGGTCATCCGCCAGCGCCTCTGCCATGTGTGTGCCAAATAGCTGCCACACATCAGCACGGTAACGATATAGGCAGTCATCATAGCGACACAGAACATAAGCCGAACGCGCAGCTTGCCACAGTAGCTGACTGCTATGATCATTATCCTGTCGGCAAATCATCTCAATAACCTGACGACTCAGCTGATGACTTGGTGGCAGCGGTTCATCACCTTGAAGCCAGCGGTGTAGCGCCAGTGTCTGCTCAGGCTCTGATAAATTGAAAAAATCCTGAATGGCAAGCACTCGCTGATAAGGCGTTTGGCTGGCAGGATGCGCCAAAGATGCCAGCAAAGTCTTCATCTGCTGATCCACCAGGGCAGATGCCGTCGATAGCAGATCAGCCGACCGACTGATATTCTCAATCGCCTTAGGATTGAGTGCCAAAAGATGTGGCAAGATATCTTGACGAATGCGCCCTCGGGCATAGGCAGGATCAGTGTTAGTCACATCATCCACATAGGGCAGCGCATGAGCTTTGGCAAATTGACTGATCTTATCTCTAGATATCGTAAGCCATGGTCGCCACAGTGTGATGGTTTTGGTCGTCTCATCTGTGCGCACAGTTTTGGCTTGCCAGGCTTTCATGCCCGATAGCCCTTGGAGTCCTGCGCCCGAAACCAGCCGCATCAGCACAGTTTCGGCTTGATCATGTGCATGGTGTGCAAGCATTAGCACATCACCTTGGTTCATGACCTTGCCAAAGGCATGATAGCGTGCTTCGCGAGCGTGTGTTTCGCTATTTTTTGGTAAATTGACTTTCAAAACTTGACACTCAAACCCATGCTCGTCCGACCATCTTTCTACCAGCTGCGCCCAAGTATCATTTGCCGCCTGCCACCCATGATGCACATGCAATAGTGTGGGCAAAGTTTTTATCACACCTTGCCGATACAACATCAAGCAGGCATAAGCCAAAGCCAATGAGTCCCTGCCGCCGCTGCAAGCCAGATATAACTTAGCATGAGCGGGCAATGCCAGCCCTTCAAAAGCTGTCGATAAGGGTGTCAAAAGATCGTCAGTCATAAACTTTACCAACTCCAATAAAAAACAAGGAGCAGCTTTTACCCCTTGTTCTTGATATGTTGATTATAACAACTTTATTATAGTCGCTGTCAATTTATCTGTCGTTGCCGTAAAACCACCGACTCTAGGCGGTGGATATAAGGCAACCCCATAACCATGCTTACACAAAGATGGTATTCAGTGAGGTGTATTTTGCTGTTCAATGTACGGGCGGATAATCTCAATTGGAGCACCACCACAACTACCTGCAAAATAGCTAGGCGACCACAACGCATCATCCCATAACTGCCCTTTGATGGACGGGTATTCTTTCTTACGCAATAGCCGACTAGACACGCCTTTCAAGCTATTCACCAAACTAGAAATAGCCACTTTAGGCGGATAAACCACCAATAAATGCACATGGTCGTTTTCACCATCAAACTCGACTAATTGTGCCTCAAACTTTGAACAAACTTCCTCAAAGATAACCTGCATATCGTCTAAAATCTCTTTGGTAAACACTTTTCTACGATATTTAGCCACAAAGACCAAATGTACATGAAGATTAAATACCACATGACGACCCCGTCTTATTTCTGTTTTAGGACTTGACATAAAATTAGACCAAAGGTAGCGGTGAGCTACTAGGCTTACATTCTCAAACCATTCAAGCCATCAATGAAACCCATGCTAAAAGTCGCAAGCAGTTTAAGAAGGCAAAACTTAACTGGCGAACCAACAACCCAAAGTCTAAACGAAAATCGCTTGGCTGGATACCGTTTAAACAATCCGCCATCAAACACCTAGCGACACGACAAAGCGGTAAAAAAGGCTTAAAATCCACCTTGCAACTATCCCTAGCCAAAGGACAAAAGCTAGTCATTGACCTATGGGATAGCGACAACCTATCACTATATCAAATCAACACTTGCGAAATTGTCCAAGACAGCCGTCACCGCTGGTATGCGTGTCTCACTGTCAAGAACTATCCAAAACAAACTTGTGGCACAGGTTCGGTTGGTATTGATCTTGGCTTAAAAGACAGTGCCACTACCTCAAACGGGGATAAACTGCATATTAAGCAAACGCTTAAATACGCCAAAGAGTTAGCCATTGCCCAAAGAGCCAAAAACAAACAGCGTATCAAGGCTATCCATGCCAAAATCAAAAATACACGGCAAGACCTCATCCACAAATTCACCACCCAATTAGTCAAGGATAACGCCCTAATCGTGGTCGGTGATGTGAAAACCACTCAATTTAACAGTAAAAAAGGCAAACTCGCCAAATCGGTTTACGATGCAGGTTGGTTTGAGCTTAAACGGCAACTGACCTATAAATGTAAGCATGCAGGTTGCCGTTTTGTAATCGTATCAGAAAGATACACTACCCAAACTTGTTCGTGCTGTGGCGATATGTCCAGTAGTCCGAAAGGTAGAGCAGGTTTGCGAATAAGAGAATGGACTTGTGCAAAGTGTGGCACATGGCATGATAGAGATATTAATGCCGCTAAGAACATTCTTGCGGTCGGGCTTGACCGTCTAGCTGTAGGAATCCCCGCACTTTAGGGCGGGGAGGAAGTCAAAGCGATACTTTTGAATTAAACTGCATGAGCCGCTGATACCGCTTTTCAAGCAGCTCATCAATTGGCAGCGCTTGTAATTCTGCCAATTGTACTGTCAGCAGGCTTTTGAGCGCTGCCATCACAGGCTCAGACGCTTCGTGAGCACCGGCGCCCTCGTCAATGACTTCGTCAATCAAGCCAAGCTGATGCAGATTCACGGCATTTAGCTTGAGCGCTTCTGAAGCATCAGGCGCCTTTTCGGCAGTTTTCCACAAGATAGACGCGCACCCTTCTGGGGAGATGACCGAATAGATGCTATTTTCAAGCATATTCACTTTATCCGCCACACCGATGGCAAGCGCGCCGCCCGAGCCGCCCTCACCGATCACCGTGGCGATGATAGGCGTTTTTAGGCTTGAAAATACCGCAATACTTTTAGCGATCGCTTCGGCTTGACCGCGCTCCTCGGCACCGATACCAGGATAGGCCCCTTGGGTATCAATAAAAGTAAACACCGGCAGACCGAAACGCTCCGCCAACTGCACCAAACGGATGATTTTGCGGTAGCCTTCAGGATTTGCCATGCCAAAATTATGTGCGATCCGCTCGCGTGTGCTGCGCCCACGATGTTGACCGACCACGAGCACCGGCGCGCCATTGAACCGAGCCAGACCGCCCAGAATGGCACGATCATCCGCAAAAGCGCGATCTCCATGCAGCTCATCAAATTCATCAAACAAAGAATCCACATAATCCAAAAACAATGGACGCTTTGCATGACGCGCCAATTGCACGCTTTCCCAAACTTGATTCATAGAACACTCAATAAATTGTACAAATGTAAACTGATATTAAGTTTAGCACTTTTTTTGGGTCTCGTCATCTGTTTTATCTAAAATTTGAGGTTTTTGGCAGCATTTTAGTGGCATTAATGACGACAGCCAACCACTTCTAGAAGTACGCCCCATTTGGCAAATTGGCGCGCATCTTGTTCAAGCTGATCTAAGATCAAATCTTCATGTAAGCCAAAGCCGACGGTCACCTGCCAATGATCTGGCGTGATCACATGTAAATCAATCGCTGCTGCCTTGGTGGTGCGGCTTTGGCTAGATTGTACAGCCAATCTTAAAATCAAGCACAGATACACCAATTTGCGACCGCCAAGTTCCTCGACTGTCTCTAGGGCATCCGATTTTAGTTTGCGGCGATGGTGTCGCACGATTTGTGCCATCATCTCTTGCCCAATTTGAGAAAATCCTGCAATGTCTGAGTACTCAAGCAAATAAGCACTGTGGCGCTGATAATTGCTATGACCTACCGCCAAACCGATCTCGTATAAATTGGCAGTTCGGCGCAATAAATCCGCATCTTCTTCATCAAAATCCAAAGCATCTTTAGCATGATTAAACAATCTGGCGGCGCGCGTCATCACGCGTCCTGCTTGCTTAACATCCACCGAGTATCGCTCCGCCATCGCTGCCACTGAGCGGTCACGCACATCCTCAGAGTTTAGGCGACCCAGCATATCGTACATCACACCTTCTCTGAGCGCACCATCTGAATAGCCAAGCTCATCAATCTGCAAAGTCTGCATGATCTCAAGCAGCTCCGCCACGCCTGCTGGGAAAACGGCTTGGCGATGGGCTTTAACGCCTTCAAATTCAATCTTATCGACACTGCCAAGCTTAATCAGATGTTTTTTGAGTTTTTGCATCCCATCAAGGGTGATGCTCTCAGTGCTAAGCCCAAGCTCAGCAAGCACCAAGCGCGCTGCCTTGATCGTGCCTGATGAGCCGATGGCATTATCCCAGCCGACTTTTTTATAGCGTTTGGCGATCGCCAGCAGTTCAGCTTGCGTGTACTTTGCGGCTTGATCGAAGGCTTCTTCGGTGATTTTACCGTCAGCAAAAAACTTTTTGGTATAAGACACACAGCCCATTTGCAAAGATTCCATCTCAATCGGCTCAAACCCCTGACCGATAATAAATTCCGTCGAGCCGCCACCAATGTCAATGACCAAGCGCGTGTCGGTACTGGCGTTTGAATGCGACACACCCAAATAAATCAAGCGCGCTTCTTCGCGACCTGAGATGATTTCAATCGGCTTTGGCAAAATGGCATTGGCACGGCGAATAAATTCAGCCGCATTCACCGCTTTACGAAGGGCGTTAGTGGCGACGATGCGCAAACGGCTGGGATGAATCTCCGTCACATGCTGCGCAAAGCGATTCAAGCACTCCAAGCCACGCTGCATCGCTTCTTCAGACAGCATATTATCATCATCCAAGCCTGCTGCTAGCTGGACTTTTTCTGAAATGGAGGCAACTTTACGCACTTCACCATGATCCAAACGACCGATTGCCAAATGAAAACTGTTTGAGCCCAAATCGATAGAGCCTAGCATCTCATCGCGACCGATGGCGACCGCATCATGGATGGCGCTGGCGATTTGTTGATGGCGTTGGGTGTTGTCTAAGACGGCTGGTTTCATGGCAAATCCTTGGGTAATGTGTTCAATAAATGGGATTATTTTACGACAGATGGTCGTTTTTATCCATCAATTTTGCCCAGCTTTTCTACCAAAATTACTGACTTTTGATCAGTTTTAGGACATCTTCAGGGATTATATCTGTCATATCGCTGGGCACAGGTGCGATGTATCGGCTTGGGCGCTGATCGTCGGCATCGTCGGTTTTTTCAAGCTCAAGCTGCCAAGCGTGCAAGCAAAGGCGCCCCACAGCCAGCGCCGATGGGTTTTGCTGATATTTATCATCTCCAAGCAGCGCATGCCCGATGTGCGCCATATGCACCCGAATCTGATGCGTGCGTCCAGTGGCAGGCATGGCAAGCACCAAGCTGACAGGGTGACCGCTGAGTTCAAATTTTGCCAAAGTTTTTATTTTGGTCAGACTTGGTTTGGCGCGCTCATCACCTTTTTGTTCATTGGGATGGGCGACTTTGACGCGGCGCTCACCATTTGCCAAAGTATAGCGAAGCAAAGGCTTGTCAATATTCATCTGATTAGCATTGACATAACCTGATACCAAGCACAGATACTGTTTATGGATGGTCTTGGTGCGAAACTGCGTTTGGAGCGCCTTTAGAGTGCTGCGTTTTTTGGCGATTAATAGCAGCCCTGAAGTATCTTTATCGATCCGATGAATCAGCTCAAGATATTTTTTGCCCGTTGCCATGCGCATCGCTTCAATCACCCCAAAACTCTCACCCGAGCCGCCATGCACCGCCATGCCGTGCGGCTTATTGAGCACCATCAAGCCATCATCTTCAAAGATGATGCGTGCAAGCAGCCCTTTGGCGAGCTGCTCGCTGATGATCGGCGCTTCGCGTACGCTCAAGCGGACGGGAGCAATGCGCACCACATCGCCTGCATACAGCTTATCATGCGCCTTGCATCTTTTGCCATTGATCCGAATTTCATCGCTACGGATCAATTTATACAGATGTGAGCGCGGCAGCCCCTTAAGTCTGGCTAACAAAAAATTATCCACCCGCTGCCCATCTTGATTATCAGTGACGGTCAAAAAATTCACCTGATCAAAATTTGTGATGGCGACATCTGCAGACTGCTTGGCAGGTTTTTTGGCGGGTTTTTTATCAGTCATGCCTTGCTTGGTGGTTGTGCGCGATGGTGTACGCTTGTGGGAGCCTGATGTGTTGGGTCTGGCATTTTTGGCAGAGTGGTGACTTGTATCACGAGCTGATGACTGTTTTTTCGGCATTTTTTGTAAATTTTTCATAGTTTTGACATTTTTTAGTAGGCGTTTGGCAAAAGTTTTGGTATAGTTTATCATGTTGCAACTTAGGACAGGATAATTTTTATCTTGATAGAAAAATTTTATCCCATCACTGCAAATTTATAAAACCTTTGATCGGCACTTATCATCAATCACGGTAAGAACGAACGCACCATTGTGTGTGTTGCCATCATCGTCATGAGATGCGATAGTACATCACATTGATAAGATTTATTTATCGATCATTTGATTCATCATGCCTGATGACATCCGATGATAGCGCCTGTTTGTTTGATAAATTTGACCTGCAACCACCAAAATATCATTCACTAAACAAAAGTTTGGCTGTGTTAAATAAAACTTTTGTAATGCAACTTCGGTATTGATACCGTACAAGATTTTGCCAGTCGCCCATTGATGCGCATGGTATGATTTTGGGAACTATTGGTTCAAAAGCACAAGACAGACTCTGCTTTTGCAAGGTAATCCCCAATAAAGCCCAAAGAAACAGTGAGTTTTTAAAATCGGTGCAAGCGGTTTTAATGTTTATCCAAGATGGATAGATTTGTGACAACTTAACCCATCACGCCCAAGACAGCTTGGATGTGATTGATAAATCTTCGTAAACTTAATACCGATGTTGCTTGACTGGGGCGATTTTGCCCATTAAGGAACATCATGAAACGCATATTAATTAACGCCACGCATAACGAAGAGATTCGTGTTGCACTCTGTAAAGACAATCATCTGTACGACTTCGACCTTGAAAATCGTACTCGTGAACAAAAAAAAGCGAACATCTACAAAGGGCACATTACCCGTGTAGAGCCTTCTTTGGAAGCTGCGTTTGTTGAGTATGGCTCAGCGCGCCAAGGCTTTTTACCGCTTCGAGAAATTGCGCCTGAATACCTAAACGGCAATGCGCGCGAAGATAGCATTAAGCAGCTCATCAAAGAAGGCGATGAAGTCATCGTTCAAGTCGAAAAAGAAGAGCGCGGTAACAAAGGCGCGGCGCTCTCCACGTTTATCTCATTGGCGGGTAGATATTTGGTTTTGATGCCAAATAATGCCAAAGCAGGTGGTATCAGCCGCCAAATCTCAGGTAAAGTCCGTGAAGAGATGAAGCAAATCATCGCAGGTCTTAGCCTACCAAAAGGCATGAGCGTCATCGTTCGCACCGCAGGTTTGGGCAAAGGTGCTGTCGACCTTCAAAATGACCTTGATCATCTGTTAGACATTTGGAAATCCATCCAAGACCAAAACAAAAACCGCCCAAGCCCTTGCTTGGTGCATCAAGAAGCCGGCGTCGTCACACGTGCGGTGCGCGATTATCTGCGTGATGACATTGGCGAAGTATGGATTGACAGCGAAAATGCTTATGATGAAGCGGCAAATTTTATCAAAGCCGTGATGCCAGCTCAAATGAGCAAACTGCGTAAATACACCGACTATGAGCCGATGTTTGCGCGTTTTGGCATTGAGCGTCAAATCGAAACTGCTTATCAGCGCGAAGTGCGCTTGCCTTCTGGTGGCTCAATTGTCATCGATCAGACCGAAGCTTTGGTATCCATTGACATCAACTCATCAAAATCTACCAAAGGCTCAGACGTCGCCGAAACCGCCTACCACACCAATTTAGAAGCTGCCGATGAAATCGCTCGCCAGCTGCGCCTAAGAGACATGGGCGGCTTGATTGTCATTGACTTTATTGACATGAATGATCCGCGCCACCAAAAAGACGTCGAAAAACGACTCATCGAAGCGACGCGCCATGACCGTGCGCGTGTTCAATTTGCCGAGATCAGCAAATTTGGTCTGATGGAGATGAGCCGCCAGCGACTGCGCCCATCACTAGAAGAAGCCACAGGTTATATCTGCCCACGCTGTCATGGTAATGGCATGATTCGTGATTTGCGCTCTTTGTCGCTGTCCATCATGCGTCAAATTGAACAAATCGCCCTAAAAGAGCGCATGGGCGAAATCCAAGCCGAAGTGCCAACCGACATCGCTGCTTTTTTATTAAATGAAAAACGTGAAAGCTTGGTATATCTTGAGCAAGACAGCGGTGCACGCATCACCATTTTGCCGCACGCGCATCTTGAAAGCCCTAATTTTAGCCTGCACTTTAATCCAGATGGTTTTGCGCCATCAAGCTATGAGCGTATCGCGGACACCGAAGAAAAAGAAAATATTGATCGTGGCTATGAAGTCAACTGGCAAACAGAGCACGAAAAACAAGACTCAAGCCGCTGGCAGAAATCCGAACTAAAGCCTACCCAAAAAGCCCCTGCCGCTGAGCCAAAACCAGCAGCCAAAGCCAAACCTCAAGCAGTGGCATGGCTGTCCAATCTGTTCGCACCAAAGCCACAAGCCAAAGTTGCTGGCAGCTTGGGGACGGCAGATGCTGCTTCTGCCATCGAAGCACTGGTAAACGGCGGCGCAGTAAGCCTAGGCGCAGCGGGCAGCATGGCAGATATCCCAGCACCGACAGCGGAGTCAAATGCACGCCCTCAAGCAGAAGACAAGCGCCATAAAAAGCCTCGAAATGCCAAGAAGGAATCAGGCGAAGAGACCGCTGCCCAAACCCCTGAAAAAGCGGACAAAAAAACCAAAAAAGAACGCGATAAAGAGCACTATCAAAAGCGTGAAGCAGGTTCTCGCCGTGAGTCTCGCGGAGAGATCGTGCGTGGTGAGACGCTTCATAAAGCCGAAGAAAAAGTAGAAAAAACACAGAAGGCTGAGAAGCCAGTTCGTGCCGATAAGCCCAAATCTGAAAAAGCCGATAAGCCGCCACGCCAAAAAGCAGCCAATCCTGAAGATGTGGTGCTACATGTGAGCAGCATCAAAGCCGCTGAAAATACTGCGCAAGTCATACATCTTTCGCTAGATGGCAGCAAGTTGGCAAAACCATCCAAAGACGAGCCGTCGAATACCAAAGACGACGTTAAAGACGATGTCAAAGCTGCACCTCAAGCAGATGCAGACAAAGCGATCAAAGCGCAAAAAGAGCCCATGCCTGTCAAGCCCAAGCCAGCTGAAGCTGAGCCAGCTATACAGCCAGACGAGATCGGCACGCCAACTAAAGCCTCATCCACTAAGGGCATTGAGCCGAAACTGGCTGAAAAAATTCAGGCGATTGCCAAATCGATGAATAAGGCTGCCAATGACCCTCGAGTGGTACAAATCGCCCTTCAGCAGACTCAGGCTGTCAATCTCAATGGGATGACAGCAGGGGCGCTTATCCTGCGCGTCTTAGGTGAGTCTGCCACAGGCAATTTTGTGACTGATTTTATGAATGCAGTGGCAAAGATGTCAGCACCTTCACAATTTGATTTTGCTAACTTTGGTTACTCACCACTGGATGCCGCTGCAAAAGATGAGTTTGGCAAATTGACCCAAGCCACCGCTCAAGCCTCGGCTCCACAGGGTAAAACTAAGACCGAGCCGCGCCCAATTACGCGCCGCGCTGCCAACGACCCTCGCGGTCAGCATCCTGAGTATGTCGAAGAGACCAGCACTGGTACTGAGCAGGCGATCGAAACTGTTTTACAAGATGCCGATCAAGCCGCCTCTACTGTCTCGGACAGCGATATCGCCCCAGCCCAAGCAGTCGCCCAAGTGGCACAAACTGCCGAATCTCGACTAGAAGATATCGCTGATGACCGCAGTGCAGATAACCAAAGCGCGCAGGTGATCATCGACACTAAAGCGTCGGATGAGGCATCCAAACCGGCTACCGCATCTGAACCTGACTCGGATGATAGCCAGCTTAGCGAAGCGGTTGAAGCAGTTGAACATCTGATCGATGATGCCATCGATGCCACTGCGCTTGCTACAGAACAAATCTCTGACAGCATTGGTGACACCGTCAGCGAGACGATGGCTAATATCTCAACCGTCGTCTCGGCGGCTGCAGATCTACTTCTGCCTGATACGGCTGATGACGCCGCCACAGCAGTGGAGGAAGACACTCATGAGCAAGAAGAACTTGAAAATGGCAAAGCCAAAAAAGGCAGCCAAATCAAAGAGATCACCGCTGACCAAAAAACAGAGCGCAAGACCAAAGCAAATAGCTACAAAGACATGATTGAAAATGTCGCAGGTCAGCTACAGCCTCAGGTCGGCATCTTAAATCTGATGGCAGCCAAGTCTGCCAAAGCGCCTAAGCCAACCAAAACGAGAGCGCCTAGAAAGCCAAGCAAAAAACCAACTAAGGTAGAAGTGCGCAAGCTATCTAAGCCTGTGGAACCTTCGGAGACGCCATCTGCCGAATCAGCAGATGATTCAGCCAACAACTGACGCACAGAGTATGTGCATCAAAAAGCGCCATGTGTATTCATGGCGCTTTTGTTAGTTTAGGCTGAAATGACTAAAACTTAAGAGCATCAGGGTGATATTTTTTATTGAGCGCGCGTAAAATTGCCAAACTTTCAGCATCCATCTCACCGGTTAAGCGCTCAGGACGAAAATGCAGCTGAAACGCATAAATCACATTTCGGCTTGCCCGATCCCATTCATCGCTTGAATTGATATGATAGCCATAGCGCGCCAGCTCCTGTTTGATTTGGCTAATGGATATGGCATCCATTCCCACTTGATTCAGCTCCATCAAAAGCTGCTCTTTATCATCTTCATCATACCATGCGCCGATCCCATGCTCACGATATAGATACTCCCAAGGAAATTGCGCACCTGGATCAATTTTTCGAGAAGGTGCAATGTCTGAATGACCTACGATATTGGTAGGCTTGATGTCGTATTTTTTGATGAGGTGCGACAAAAGCTCAGCCACTTTTTGAATCTGAAGTGGTTCATAAGGCACATAAGCCTCAGGCGGCAGATAGTTTTTTGAGCCCAAATATTGCTGATAGACGCCTTCATTGACGATCTCGATACCGATGGAGATGTCATTGAGCGCAGACTTACCTTGAAAGCGGCTCATCCCTGCGTGCCAAGCTTTTTTGTGATCTTCGACCAATTGATAAATGCGCGGATCCGTCCCAGACGGAATCAGATAGTGGCTGCTGACTCGACCAGTGGTCAACACCTCCAAAGAATTTTGATCATCTTCAGCGGTATAGTGGAGCACGATGTACTCAATACGCTCAGATTGCCCTTGTGCTTGATGAGCGGTTTCGATGGGGAACTGAGTTGTCACACACCCTGTCAATAGCATGGTGGCACTAAGCGCCGTTAGCAAAGCTTTTTTTATCATCGTCATTTGATACTGATCGTAATCTAAGATAGCAAAGAATTTTAGCAAATAAATGTGAAAAATTAACAACAATTGACCCAAAGATCAATTGTTGTTAATGGGATAACATCCTATTTGGTGTAAAGCGAGTATCAAACTAAAATGGGTAAACGCATTGAGCGATCACTGAACACCACCGATGGCGACGTATTTGATTTCTAAATAATCTTCAATGCCGTATTTTGAGCCTTCACGCCCAAGCCCTGACTGCTTAACACCGCCAAAAGGAGCGGCTGCATTAGATACCAGTCCAGTGTTCACGCCCACCATACCGAACGCCAAGCGCTCAGAGACACGGATGACTCGGTTAAGATTTTGACTATAAAAATAAGACGCTAAACCAAATTCGGTATCGTTGGCACGGCGGATGACTTCTTCTTCATCCTCAAAACGAAACACTGGCGCAATCGGTGCAAAAATCTCTTCTTGAGCGACGCGCATCTGATCATTGGCATATTTGATCACTGCAGGTTTGAAGAACAGCTCGCCTTGATCTTCCAGCTTACCGCCCCCGACGATCTCGCCGCCTTTATCTTTGGCATCTTCAAGCAGCTCTAGGCTGTTATCGATGGCATCTTGATTGATCAAAGGTCCGATATCCACCCCTGATTTGGTGCCATCGCCAACTTTTAGCTCAGCGGTCTTATCGATCAATTTCTCCACAAATGCCTCATAAATCCCCGCTTGAGCATAGATGCGGTTGGCGCAGACACAAGTTTGTCCTGCATTACGATACTTAGCCGCGATCGCGCCTTCGACGGCAGCATCAAGATCAGCATCATCAAAGACGATGAAAGGCGCATTACCTCCAAGTTCCATAGACACTTTTTTGATGGTGTCGGCACACTGTGAGAGCAGCTGACGACCCACTGGCGTTGAGCCTGTGAAGCTAAATTTACGCACGCTGTCATGCTGTGTGAGCACTTCACCAATATCCGAAGCCTTGCCTGTAATCACATTAAAAACGCCTGCAGGAATGCCCGCCTCCTCAGCGAGCGCTGCCATCGCCAACGCCGAAAATGGCGTCAAAGAAGCAGGACGAATCACAAAAGTACACCCTGCCGCCAAAGCAGGCGCTACTTTTCTGGCAATCATGGCATTCGGAAAATTCCATGGCGTAATGGCGGTACATACCCCAACTGGCTGCTTGATGACAAGCACACGCTCAGAACCTGATTTGGCAGGAATGGTATCACCATAAACGCGCTTACCTTCTTCAGCAAACCACTCAATATAAGACGCGCCATAAGCAACTTCACCACTTGACTCCTTCAAGGGCTTACCTTGCTCAGCCGTCATAATCAGCGCAAGATCATCTTGATGCTCCATCATCAAATCAAACCAGCGACGCATGATGTCAGCACGCTCCTGTGCACTTTTGGCTTGCCAAGTCGGCAGTGCTCGCTCGGCAGCTTCTATCGCCTTTGTCGCTTCTTTGGCGCCCATATTTGGGACAGTGCCGATGACCTCACCCGTTGCTGGGTTCGTCACCTCAATGGCGCTTTTATTATCTGCCGACAGCCATTGACCATCAATGTATGCTTCGGTTTTAAACAATTTTTGATTAAAATTCATCACTTCCCCTAGTGTACTTGTCAATTAATTCGCCTAATTCATTGTAGGAAAGGACATCCATAATTTCAAGTTACCATTTGTTTAACGATTTACAGATGATCTTAAGTTGTATTAAGAGTGTAACTATTTAACGCCATACAAATACAAAACCGCTTTTTACTCAGTCGTAAAAAGCGGTTTTTGATCAGATTAATGGATTAGCCATCAATCGCCAGTATAGCCTTTGAGCTTTAGGCGAGCGGCATGAAGTAGCGGCTCAGTATAGCCTGAAGGCTGCTGTGCGCCCTTGAAGATCAAGTCGGCAGCCGCTTGGAATGCGATACTGTTATCAAAGTCGGCAGCCATTGGGCGATAGGCGGGGTCGCCTGCGTTTTGTTCATCGACAACTTTCGCCATGCGCTTTAAGACTTCCCAGACTTGCTCTTCGGTCACCACGCCATGCTCAAGCCAGTTAGCAACATGCTGGCTTGAAATACGCAAGGTCGCACGGTCTTCCATCAGACCCACGTCATTGATGTCCGGCACTTTTGAGCAGCCTACGCCTAAATCAACCCAGCGAACCACATAGCCCAAGATGCCTTGGCAGTTATTTTCAAGTTCGCGAGTCTTTTCTTCGTCACTCCAGTTGGTATCGGTTGCCAAAGGAATGGTCAGCAAATCATCCAAGCTTGGGGCAGCTTGCTGTGCTAAGGCTTCTTGACGCTCAGCCACGCTGCACTGATGATAGTGGATCGCATGGATGGTCGCGCCTGATGGCGATGGTACCCAAGCACAGCTTGCACCTGCTTTTGGATGCTCAATCTTAGACTTATACATATCAGCCAACTCGTCAGGCTTTGGCCACATGCCTTTACCGATTTGAGCACGGCCCTTAAGACCTGATTGAAGACCGATGGCAACGTTACGCTCTTCATACGCATTAAACCAAGTTTGCCCTTTGATCTCACCCTTACGGACAAATGGACCTGCTTTCATAGCAGTGTGAATCTCATCACCCGTACGGTCCATAAATCCAGTATTGATGAAAATGGTGCGATCTTTGGCTTTTTCGATGCAGTTTTTTAGGTTGGCAGAAGTACGGCGCTCTTCATCCATAATGCCCACTTTCAAGCTCTTGGCAGGCAAGCCAAGCAGCTGCTCACTGCGCTCAAATAGTTCAACAGCAAATGCCACTTCTTCAGAGCCGTGCATTTTTGGTTTTACGATATACATTGAGCCTGTGCGAGAGTTTCTGAGTGTATTTTCGCCCTTTAGATCTACAATCGTCAGCAGCGGCGTGATGACGCCATCCATGATGCCTTCGAACACTTCTTCGCCATCAACCAAAATGGCAGGGTTGGTCATCAAATGTCCCACATTGCGAAGCAGCATCACCGAGCGACCATGCAGAGTTTGGGTATTGCCATCAAGATCAGTATAAGTGCGGTCTTCATTCAGGCGACGAGTAATGGTTTTGCCATTTTTTTCCATGACTTCGGTCAAATCACCTTTCATCAGACCCAGCCAGTTGCGATAGCCCTCAACTTTTTCTGCCGCATCGACAGCAGCAACAGAATCTTCAAGGTCTTGAATGGTGGTTACCGCTGCTTCCAAGATCACATCTTTGACGCCAGCTTTGTCGGTTTGACCGATAGAGCTTGCTGCATCGACTTCAATAATAACATGTAAGCCGTTGTTTTTTAGGACAATTTGATTTGGTGCTGACGACTCGCCATTGAAGCCTGCCAGCTGCTCAGCTTTAGCCAAAGTTGTCTCGCCATCGCCCAATTTGACAACCAATTGACCATCGATAATCGCATAAGCTGTCGCGTCGGCATGAGATCCTTCTGCCAATGGGAAAGTGTTGTCCAAAAACTGCTTGGCAAATGCGATGACCTTCTCGCCGCGCACTGGATTGTATCCTTTGCCCTTTTCAGCCCCATCCGTTTCAGCAATCACATCAAAGCCATATAAGGCATCATACAATGAGCCCCAGCGCGCATTGGCAGCGTTTAGGCAGTAGCGCGCGTTACGCACAGGCACCACCAGCTGTGCACCGGCGATCGTTGCGATCTCATCATCGACATTTTCGGTGGTGATGGTGAAATCTGCCACTTCAGGCTCAAGATAATCGATTTCGGTTAAGAATTGTTTATAGCTTTCAAGCTCATAAGTATTGTTCGCGTGCCAATCATCGATCTTAGCTTGCAGCTCATCACGGCGCTCAAGCAGCGCTTTGTTTTTTGGGGTCAAATCTTTAATGATAGATTCAAATCCTGACCAAAATTCATCACTTGAAAGACCTGATAAAGGCAGAGCTTCTTTTTCAATAAAGTTGAAAAGCATTTCATCTACTGCCAAACTGCCCTTTTGAATACGAGTGGTAGCCATATTTTTATCCTTAAAATATTCTAAATTAAAATCAAAAAGGCGATGCTTTAACTGGGTTCTCCAATCAAAACACCGCCTTTGCAGATGTCAAAACATCATGAGTAAACCATCGTGGAATTAGCCACCGAATTGGTTCATGGTGTTTTTGCTTGCATCACCTGCTTTTAGTGCATTCTCACCAGAGAAGATTTCTTTGTGGTCGTCACCGATATCCGAACCTGCCATCGCTTGGTGCTTAACGCAAGCAATACCGCCGCGGATTTCTTTACGCTGTACGCCAGCCACATACGCAAGCATACCTTCATCACCGAAGTAGCCTTTAGCAAGCTCATGCGTTGATAGTGCTGCTGTGTGGTAGGTTGGTAGCGTGATTAGGTGGTGGAAAACACCTGCTTCGCGCGCAGCGTCCGCTTGGAAAGTACGGATTTTTTCATCAGCATCACGAGCCAATTCAGAATCATCATACTGTGCATCCATCAATTTGGCGCGGTCATAGCCTGACAAATCACGACCTTCAGCAGCCCAGCGATCGTACGCTTGTTGACGGAAGTTGATTGTCCAGTTAAATGATGGCGAGTTGTTGTAAACCAATTTAGCGTCTGGTACTTGCTTTTTGATGTCATTGACAAAGCTTGCGATACCTTGAACGTCTGGCGTTGGAGTTTCGATCCAGATCATGTCTGCGCCATTTTGTAGTGAAGTGACGCAGTCGAGAACAACGCGGTCATGTTGGGTGCCTTCGCGGAACTGATATAGACCTGATGGCAGACGAGTTGGGCGGTGTAGCTTACCATCACGCTTGATCAAAATTTCGTCTTCTTGCGCTTCAGAGATGTCAATTTCAGTAGTTTCTAGGTAGCTGATGTACTTAGATGCTAGATCGCCTGGCTCGCGAGATACTGGGATTTTTTGAGTTAGGTCAGCACCCTCAGAGTCGGTACGCGCTACGATCACACCATCATCGACACCTAGCTCTAGGAATGCATAGCGAACAGCGTTGATTTTGGCTAGGAAATCTTCGTGTGGTACAGTCACTTTACCAGCTTGGTGACCACACTGCTTAGCGTCTGATACTTGGTTTTCGATTTGGATGGCACACGCGCCTGCTTCGATCATTTGCTTAGTAAGTAAGTAAGTGGCTTCTTCGTTACCAAAACCTGCGTCGATGTCAGCGATGATAGGCACAACGTGAGTTTCAAAGTTGTCGATTTGTGCTTCGATTTCTTTGACCTTGGCATCGTCGCCTGCTGCTTCTGCTTTTTGCATCGCACGGAACAGATCGTTTAGCTCTTTGGCGTCTGCTTGACGAAGGAAAGTGTAGATCTCTTCGATCAGCTTAGGCACAGCGGTTTTTTCGTGCATAGATTGGTCAGGTAGTGGACCAAATTCTGAACGAAGTGCTGCAACCATCCAGCCTGATAGGTAGATATAGCGCTTGTTGGTGGTGCCAAAGTATTTTTTGTTGGCGATCATTTTTTGTTGAGCAATGAAACCATGCCAGCAGCCTAGTGACTGAGTGTATTTGCTGTTGTCAGCATCGTACTCTGCCATATCTTTACGCATGATCGCAGCAGTATATTTGGCGATGTCTAGACCAGTTTTAAAACGATTTTGTACAATCATACGAGCCGCATCTTCTGCGCGAATCGCATCCCAAGTACCGCCCAATTTTTCTTTTACATTACGAACATGTTCTAGCGCTGATTGATAAGTCATTGCTAACTCCTTTTGATTTGACAACTCAATAAATATCTTATAACAAGATTGCACCTTAGTGCCTCATGGCTGAGTGGGTGATTTTAGGGTCTACTAAAGTTACCGATCATCCCAACCGTTACATACAGAATACCCAAATTTACACAATTAATCCAATAGCCTTGACCAATGTTCACCATTTTTAAAATAAATGACTATGAAATTGTCATTAAATTTTCAAATAAATAATATCATACTGTCACTAAAGGTTGATTTGTCTCAGATTTTTTAAGTTGTCTATCATAATTTGTTTAATCAATATGATAAGATATTCTTTATAATTGAGCCAATCATCGTCGCCAAATTTATCTTTATCAGCGGATTTTATGCTAAAATTATACACCTGTACCGCCAATAGATGATGACTTCGTGCCAATGGATGAGATATTTGACCACCACTCCCCAAGACTTGCCAGTTTTGTACTCGCGCAAGGGTCGTTGACTGCGTTATTAGAAGCGCAGTCAGGTAAGCCCTTGAAAGTTGAAATTCTCCATCAAGGCTATCAGCCACTCACCTTTGCCCAAAAATTACAGCTTGGACTGCCCCCAAATCGCCCACAAATGGCTTGGGTGCGCAGCGTCAAGCTATACGGCGATGGGTCAGATGCTTGGGTGCTTGCCAAGAGTATTTTTCCTTTGGCAGCATTGACAGGTTCGTTAATGCGTCTAAAAGCACTGGGCACGACACCCATTGGCTATGTGTTGTTCAAAAAGCGGCGGCAGCTGCCAATTGAGCGTCATTTTTATCGGTGTGATAATCAAATTGGTCGGCAAACGGTTTATGACATCGATGGGCGCAAAATTTTGATTGATGAGCTGTTTTTGGCAGCTTTTGAAGCCTCTTTGGATCAATGATGGCGTGGCTGGTGTGATTAAAATGACACAGTTTGGCTTTGGTTTTATCGGCGAAAAAGCAAGCTTTGCCCTAGTGAAGATTGGGTAAATATGCTAAACTAATCTTGGCTTTTTGTTCTCCTATCAAACAAGGAAAATTTATGTTTAAAGAAATTTCACTACATCAATACGATCCAGATTTGGCAGCACAGATTGACGCAGAGACTCAGCGCCAAGAAGATCACATCGAACTGATCGCCTCTGAAAACTACTGCTCGCCTGCGGTGATGGAAGCGCAAGGCTCATCATTGACCAATAAATACGCTGAAGGCTATCCAGGCAAGCGCTATTATGGCGGCTGTGAGCATGTTGATGTGATTGAACAAATCGCTATCGATCGCGCCAAAGAGCTGTTTGGTGCAGATTACGCCAATGTGCAGCCGCATTCAGGATCAAATGCTAACAGCGCCGTATTCTTGGCACTGCTTCAGCCAAATGATACCGTACTTGGCATGAGTCTGGCTCACGGCGGTCACCTCACTCATGGCGCTTCGGTGAACTTTTCTGGACGCAACTACAACGCGGTTCAATATGGACTAGACACCGAAACAGGATTGATTGATTATGAAGAAGTTGCCCGTCTAGCACGCGAGCATAAGCCCAAAATGATCATTGCCGGCTTTTCGGCATATAGCCAAGTCATCGATTGGCAAAAATTCCGTGATATCGCTGATGAAGTGGGCGCATATCTGATGGTGGATATGGCGCACGTTGCTGGCTTGGTCGCTGCTGGCGTTTATCCAAATCCAGTACAAATCGCCGATGTCACCACCACTACAACTCATAAAACATTACGCGGTCCACGCTCTGGCTTGATCTTGGCAAAAGCCAATGAAGAAATTGAGAAAAAATTGGCATCCGCCGTCTTCCCAGGCAACCAAGGCGGTCCGCTCATGCACGCCATCGCCGCAAAAGCTGTGTGCTTCAAAGAAGCGATGAGCGATGACTACAAAGCCTATCAAAAACAAGTGGTCGCCAATGCCAAAGCGATGGCTGCAGTCATTCAAGATCGCGGCTACGAGATCGTCTCTGGCGGTACCGAAAACCATCTGATGCTCATCAGCCTAATCAAGCAAGAGATCACAGGAAAAGAAGCGGATAAATGGCTGGGTGATGCACACATTACCGTCAATAAAAACGCTGTACCAAATGATCCAAAATCACCATTTGTTACCTCGGGTATCCGCATCGGTACACCTGCGATTACTACACGTGGCTTTGGTGAGGCGGAGTCTCGTGAATTGGCAGGCTGGATTTGTGATGTCTTAGACGCACGCGGCGATGAAGCAGTCTTGGCAGCAACGCGTGAAAAAGTCGCCCAAATTTGCAAAAAACTGCCTGTTTATGAGCGTAATGTGAAGTAACTCGTCACCAATAATCTTAACTTTAGTCAAATAAAAGAGCTGCTCAGTGATATTGAGCATCTCTTTTATTTAGAGATTTTAAATTTAAAAAGTCCGCAGTCGATCTTACTGCGGACTTTTTGATGGTTATTGATTTTCTAGGTTTTGACGATATTGCTGCTGCTTTCTTAAAGTTTCAGCGGATTCTTGAGCCTCCTCAGCCAACCACTTTTCACCCTTAAGCTCCTCTGGAGTTGGTCGGTAAATGTTAGTTGGTATGTCCGTGATGCCCATTTCGTGCAAACGAAAAGCGGTGACGATTTGATAATTATCCTTACGATCTACCCATATACGTGCGCCATGTCCATGAATCTCTGCAGCGTGTAATAAGGTTGGATTATCACAAGCTTGATGTTCTTGTAGCGCCGCAGCAAACTTATAAGAATGCGATGGCGTTACTCGATCATCTCGCTTAGAGGTCATGACGATCGTTGATGGATAACATACGCCTGCTTTGACATTGTGATAAGGCGAATAACCTCTTAGCACATCATACATGGCTCGGCTATCAAAAGGCGTGCCGTATTCAGCTACCCAATACTGCGTATGGTAGTTATCTGCATGTCGCAGCATATCTAACACGCCCACTTCAGGCAGCGCCACACGATACTTATTTGGGTTGAGCGTCATTGCCGCACCCACCAATAAGCCACCGTTCGATGCACCTGAAATTGCCAGATAGTCTGAAGACGTATAGTTTTTATCAATCAAGTAATCAGCCGCTGCCTCAAAGTCATCAAAAACGTTCATTTTATTCAAACGTTTACCAGCTTGATGCCACTCTTCGCCAAGCTCACTACCGCCGCGCAGATGTGCTGTCGCCCAGACACCGCCGTGTTCAAGCCAAACAGCTCGATCAAAGCGAAACGCATTATCAGAAGGCACGCCAAAACCACCGTAACCATATAACACGGTTGGGTTTTTACCATCTAGCACCAATCCTTTTTTATGGCTGATTACCATTGGGATGTTGGTACCATCTTTGGATGTATATGTAATGTTCTTGGTTTCGTAATTTTCACTGACAAAAGGATGTAAATCCCTACGACGAATGTCGATGAACTCACGCTTTGTCGGACTGTATTTATAAATCGTACGCGGGGTAATCGTACTAAAATAGCGGAATGACACATAATTATCCTGAACCTCAAGAGAATCTAGCGCTTCCTTATCACCATGACTGGTATCTTTACCTGCGACAACCGAACGCAAGTCATCCGCATTGCCAGCATCCGATGGACTGATATCTTCTAAGAAATTACCGCGAGCGTCCGTCAATACCAGGCGATGTGTACCATCTTTTGAATATTTAATTAAAAAATAGCCATCGCCTTCATCGTGCCAAACTGCGCTTAAAATTTCATCATAGCTACTTGGTGCATTCACCACTACTTCGCGACGATTTGGTGTTTTTAAATTAATTTTTAAAATTTCACCCTTTGGATTATTCTCTTCAGATATAAACATCACATCCAAAGTTTTTGGGTCAAAATGCACATAGCGCGCTAAAAATCCAGCAGTAAATGAATCGGCTTTATGGTATTTTTTATTGTAGTGCTTTTGATTGTGTATACGATAATAGCGACCAGTTTGCAAATCCTTAATATAAAAATTATCTACTGGTGTCGTATGCTCAATCACCATATAGCGATTGTCATCACCCTCCAACCAAATATCGCCAATCCAGCTGGTTAGATGACTGCGAGCAACTTCAATCTTGTCATTAAAGCGGGGCTGTGTGACATCGCGCAGATGTACTTCAGGCCAGCCACCATTTGTAGTCGCATAATAAAACTTGGTATCATCAGCCCAAAAAATTGACATCGAAGAGGCATTGATGTGATTGATACGCTGACCTACCATGTCACCGGTTCTACTATCCAAGACTTGAATATAATATTTATCAGTATCAGTATCGCCCTCACGCATAATTAAGGCAACATAAGTCCCGTCTTTGCTTGGATGCATATCCCCATCAGCAATGACCACTCGTCCATCTTCAGACAGCGTTTTTTCATCAAAGATAATGCGCTGATTGCCGGACAAGTCTGTATAGCGTAAGCGTGTATAGCCATCTACGCCGCGATACAAATAAAGCTCGCCCAATTGATCAAATTTACTTTTTCGAATTTGATGTTCAAAATCCATCAATCCATCGATATTCTGACGAATTTGGTCATAATATGGAATGCTATTCAGATACGCTTGGGTTACAGCATTTTGAGCATTAACCCAGTCATTAACTTCGCTGGATGTTTTCTCACCAACGGTTTGTAAAGCCTTAAGCGTGCGATTATCAAACTGATCATCAGGCACTTCATTTTCCAGTCTTGTCCCAATATAGTTACGATCTCGATCGGCGCTGGTTTCTTTGGCGTATTCAGGGCTGATGACATCTATTTCTTCAAGCCAGCGGTATTTGTCCACCACCGTTTCATCAAAGTAGTGATCCACGCCATCATCAGGGCGCGGACGCTCTGAAGTGTCTAAAACTCCACCGCTTGCGCTGACATAATTACTTGGGCGACCATATTCACCATATAAAAAATGGTCTTGCTGCTGCTGGTGCACGCGGGTTGTTGGGTAGATTAATTGATTGGTTGCTGCAGTGGCGTTGGTGTCTTGAGCCATAGCATGTGCTGAATATACACCCGAAGCCAAGGCAATCAACAAGACGAGTTTTTTTAATTTCATAAGTTTCTCCATACTCATCCTAGAGTAAAGTCAAACAAGCTAGCTCATACTTAAACAGGCTTGGCTAGCTTGTTAATAACGACCAAACGGCGACAAATTAGAAGGTAAACGACACACCCGCACGATAGGCAGTGTCTTCTAATTTTGCATAATCCTTGCCATCTAACTGATGCTGTAACTCAATATTGTCAACGCGTCCATATAGGCGAACATTTTCGCGTAAATAATAATCCGCTCGAACATAGCTACGCTTTTCTTCGGTTTTGGGGAATAAAAATGACTCATAAGCATAAGCGACATTCGTGGCATCACGCGCTGCATTAGCAACCACTTGCACGCCCTGTTTGTTATCCCTGGTGATGTCTTTTTTACCATGCCCTGCCGTTAGGCTAAATCTTGGCGTGAATTGATATCCAACTTTAACACCAAAAAAGTCAGTTTTTGCTGAATCGGTGACGGTGCCATTCAAATCTTCTTTTTTACCGCCCAAATCCAAAGCAGCCAAAACCTGAGCATGTCGATATTCGACAGATCCAGCATAGCCTTTTGAATCTATCGCCACTTGGTTACCACTACGAGTTGATAGATTTGGATTGGCACGAGAATCTGAATAGCCTGCTGCAAAACGTAGATTTTGCTCTTGACTCATCGGTAAGCGATAGCTCAAAGACGCACCAAAACCCTCAACTTCTCGGCTGCTATTATTACGCACATCTGGACTTGATGGCGTGTTGTAATAAGCGCTTAGGTGTAAATTTGGAATGGCGGTGTAGTCTGCACGTATCGATGCTGCCGCAAATGTCTCTAAAGTTGTAAATGTACCTGTACGCGTCACATAACCTGAATGCAGGTACTGACGACCCAAAGAAATTGACCCTGTATTAAGCTTATCAAACGCCAAATTAGCACTATTTAGGTACATCCCTGTGCCGCTGTCTGCATATCCAAAGCCCACTGTGCCTGTCACACGCCAGTCTTGAGGTAGTTTTTGAGAACCACGGATATCAAGCCAAGAAGCGCCATCATCATGCCCCAAACGCGTGCGGCGGTCAGTGCGCTCTTCATAAGCACCGACCAAAATCTGCGGTGATACCCACTGACCTAAGCTATAGTCGTATTGAGGCGCCCCGATAGTGCCAGGTTGGTCGTACTGATAGGTGTATTGTTTTCGGTCATTCTTAAAATGAACATTAATCTCACCATTAACATCCAAGCTTAGACCGTCTTTTTTATACAAATTATAAACTGCGTGCGACTGTAATGTACTTGCACCCAATACCATGATCATGGTCGATGTTAATACTCTTAATTTCATACAATAATCCTTAATTTACTAAATATCCAATCAGAAGTTAAAGCTAACGCCAGCTTGATAGTTTAATGCTTCTCGCTTACTAAAAGCGCCTTCGGTGACATAGTTTTTAGTTTTAGTACCAGAAACTGAGCCTTGCAGCGTAATATTATGATATAAGTCATATTCAGCACCTAAGGTATAGCGATCTTGCTTAACCTGATCAAATACCAATGACTCATTGACACCTAAATTATTATTAATGAGGTTTTCGTAACTTAATTGATTGCCCTCAGTAGGTGTTTTTTTGGATTTTCTCTTACCATAAGAAGCATAGGTGGATATGCGAGGCGTCACTTCATAATCAATGCGCACGCCATAGTTATCCGTTTTGGTGCGATTATAAAAATGCCCATTAAAATATTCTTCTGCTTTACCACCATCTACCGATAGCTTCCAATCATTTAATTGATAGCTAAAGCCCAGCGCAGTTGCCTCTTTTTCCTTAGCAGTACTAGTCACACGCCCCCAAGGATCAGTAGCACGATCACCGATCACCTCTACATGACGCTCACCTTTAGTATGACCTGCACCAATAGTTAGCTGATGTCTTGGCGCAAAATCAAAATTGTAGGAAGCAGCCACACCGTAACCTGAATGCAAGCCGACATCATATTCTGATCTGGTGTCGCCTGATTCTGGGAATGCGTGATAAGCTGATACAGTTAAGTTTGGAATGGCTGTATAACTTGCTGATACCGCAGAACCAGCCGTATCCAAGGCTGTATAGGTGCGAGAAGTGGCGATACGGCTTGTAGAAAAAGCACTACTTGTATTGATGCCCAAGGAGCCGATTTTATTGTGATTGATGGTCGCACCAAAGGAATAGCCACGGCGTGATGCTGTATTCGGGCTTGCCCACAGACCAACAGATCCAAAAATACGGATGTCTCGTGTTAGCATCTGCTGCGCCGAAATATAGGCCATAACACTTTCTTGACCATCTAAGCGCATACGCTCGTCTGTTTCGCGCTTGTCTTGATCTTTAAGTACTTGCTCCAAACTGCCATTGGGCCCATAAATACTAGGATCACCATACAGATATGTAAATTTACTTGATCTTTGAGTCAAAGTTGGACTAATGGTCGCGCCAATACTAAATTGCAGACCATCACGTAAATTATTGTCCAGCCAAGCAGCATGCGCTTGAGGTATCAAAAAAGAACTGCCAAGAGCCAGCAGTCCAAAATAAGGGTAGTAAAACTTCATTGACAAGCAATCCTTAACTTTAGTTCAATAAAATATCTTTGAAATGGTTCTATAAGAGTTGTATAGACCGAGATTTCAAAGATTGATGTAATATATCTGTAATCTTTCAGAATTGCAACAAAAAATATTAAATTTTTATATTATTTTTCTATTGACCTTCATTTTGTTATTTTATCTCACATAAATTTTAAAATCAGCTAACTGAAAGCTGTCTAATAGTCAAAATACAGATTACTTCCAAAAAATTTTGCTAAAATATATAGCCGTTCTCGATGTGATCATACTTAGATAATCATGAGCTTATTACCAAAAGACAAGCTTAGCAGCCTCCACAAACTGGCTGATACCTGCCCATATGATTTTAGTCCGCCTGCGGGCGGGGCATATACCGATGGCTTTTTGGGTGCAGGGGGCGATCTGACGGTACCGACGCTATTACATGCTTATCGCTCTGGCGCCTTTCCTTGGTTTGATGAAGAAGATCCTATCTGCTGGTGGTCGCCAGAGGTGCGCTGCGTGATTGTGCCGAGTGATTTTTATCCCAGTAAATCACTGATACGCACCGCCAAGAAGCAGCCTTGGATCATCACCACCAATGTCGATTTTGATGCTGTTATGAGCGCTTGTCGTGCGCCGCGCCGCGACACTTCTAAGACTTGGATCCATGATAATATGGTTTTGGCGTATCGACAGTTATTTAAAATCGGTGCGGCAGCAAGTATAGAAGTTTGGGCAGGTATGCCGCATGATAGCGAACTGATTGGGGGCTTATACGGAGTGAGCTTTGGGTCGATCTTCTGTGGAGAAAGTATGTTTCACAGGCGTACTGATGCTTCAAAAATTGCCTTTTGGGCGTTGATGCATTGGGCGCATAAATGCGGCATAAAGCTCATAGATTGCCAACTTGAAAATCCGCATTTGATGCGCCTTGGGGCAGATTTGATGCCAAGAGATGAGTTTTTAGAATCGCTTAAAGATTTGGTGATGACGCCATGCTTGGGGATTTCAGGCGCTTCGATGCAAATGCCTTGTATTGATTTGACTAATTCACCCAAATAATTGAAATATATAAAGATAACTTTTAATAAATCTAGTGAAGACGATCAAGAATTCATAAAAAACTTCCATATCAGCAACGACCGATATGGAAGTTTTTAGAATTTGGCGGTGACGGAGGGATTCGAACCCTCGATACGCTATTAACGTATACACACTTTCCAGGCGTGCGCTTTCGACCACTCAGCCACGTCACCAAGGCTGATTATTATACTCAATAATTCAGCTTTTGTCATTGGTTTTTTATTGTTGAAGCAGTCCAATATCCGCCACGCTCAGAAACAGTCCACGCACTTGATTTAGTAGCGTCAAACGATTACGTTTTAGAGTTTCGTCATCAGCGTTGACCATGACATGATCAAAGAACTGCGTCAAAGGCTCCGATAAGCTCACAAGCGTCGTCAAAACCCCTTGATAATCGCCATCATCATTCAAAGGCTGAACACTGGCTTTGGCGGATTCGATCGCGTCATACAGTGCCTGCTCGGCTGGTTCGATCAGATTTTGAGGATCTACAGCGCCTTGCACTGTGTCAGCTTTGGCAAGGATGTTTGCCACACGTTTATTATTTTCTGCCAAGATGCCTGCTTGTGGCAGTGCTCGAAACGCCGTCACCGCTTGGATACGCTCATAAAAGTCCATCGGCACATCCGTCTGCACCGCTTGTACCGCCTGAATCGTATCCACCGCGACGCCTTGCTCGCTGTACATCGCCCGATAGCGCGCATTGATAAATTCCATGACTTCTGTCAAGGTCTCATCGACATTTTCAAGCTTATCACCATAGCCCATTAAGGCTTTTTTAACCAAATCAGGCAAGCTTAGATGCAAGCGCTTTTCAATTAAAATACGCAAAATACCAATGGACGCACGGCGTAAGCTGAAGGGATCTTTTGAACCACTTGGAATTTCACCAATCCCAAAAATCCCCACCAAGGTATCCAAACGATCCGCCAACGCAAGCGCTGTACCCACATCAGTTGCAGGCAGCTGATCGCCGCTGAATTTTGGCAGATACTGCTCTTCGATGGCATCTGCCACCGCATCAGGCTCCTGATTTAGGCGTGCATAATAAGTGCCCGCAACACCTTGTAGCTCTGGGAATTCACCCACCAACGTACTCGCCAAATCGCATTTGGATAACAGTCCAGCTCGGTGTGCTGCATCAGTATCAGCATCCATTTGATTCGCGATGAAAGCAGCTAAATTTGCCACACGCTCAGATTTTTCCCACAAGGTACCCAATTTATCTTGGAACACTTGAGTTTTTAGGTGATTGCTGAGCTCAAACAGCGGCTGCTTTTGATCTTGTAAGAAAAAGAACTCAGCATCCGAAAGGCGTGGACGCACGACTTTTTCATTACCTGCGATAACCTCGGCAGGGTCTTTAGAGTTGATATTGCTGATAAAAATAAAATGCGGCATCAGCTTGCCTGCTTGATCAGTCAAGCAAAAATACTTCTGATCCGCCTGCATGGTACTGATGAGCGCCTCCTGAGGCACAGCCAAAAAACGTTCCTCAAAGCTTGCTCTTAGCGCAACTGGCAAGTCCACCAAAGCCGTGACTTCATCCAGCAGCTCTTGAGGGATGATCGCTGTACCATTGACCTCATCAGCCAATGTTTTGACTTGCGCCAAAATATCGGCTTGACGCTGATCAAAATCAGCAATCACGTGATGGTTTTTTAGTAAATTTTCATAATGATCGGCATGATCAATGACAAAAAAATCAGGTGAGTGATAGCGATGACCACGGCTTTGATTGCCCGTTTTATGACCTTGAATGGTGGCCTCAATCACGGCAGCATCAGACATCAGCACCACCCATTGCACTGGGCGAACGAACTCATGGCGATCATTACCTGAGCGCATACGCTTAGCAATCGGCAAATCATCAAGCGCTTTTTGTAAGATGGTTGGCATTAAATCGGTGATTTTTTCGCCTTTGATGGTCAAATCATAGGCAATGTATTCGCCTTTTTTATCAGCGATACGCCCCAGATCTTCGGCGCTAAGATTTAGCCCAGTGGCATTCAAACCCTGCAAAAAACCTTGACCTGCACGCGTCAACTGACCCGATTCATCAAACGCCGCCTTGACGCTTGGACCTTTTTTGGTTTCGATGCGGTCAGGCTGAAATTCGCCAACGCCTGTAATGGTCAGTGCCAGGCGGCGCGGTGCAGCAAAGGCACGAATATCATCAAAGCTGATGTTTTGATCATTCAGCAAAGTTTGGACGCTATGTTTTAGAGCGTCGCGCAGTGTTTTTAGGTTTTTTGGTGGCAGCTCTTCAGTGCCAAGTTCAAACAAAATCGTGGTCATAAATCAGCCTTTTTTTGCCCCACAAGGTGGCAAAGTTTAAAATAATCAATTACTAAATCGGTCAAAATTTTGCACTCATTTTAACACATTTTTAGGGCTAAAAAATCAAGCCGCCCAAAAAATCTGGACGGCTTGAGCCTAAATGAACCTTAGGATGTTATCAAAAATCATTTAGCACATATCAGCGCTTGGTATAAGCTGCTTCAAAAATGCCGATGATTTCATCTTTATTGGCTTGTACAGGGTTGGTCAGACCACACACATCTTTAAGCGCATTGTCAGCTAGCACACTAAAATCTTCGCGTTTGACGCCAAGCTCTTCAAGCGACTTAGGAATACCAACGATATCCGCCAATGTCTTGATCGCCGAGATGACATCTTTGCCTTGCAGGTCAGAGTTATTATCACCAAGCAATTTGCCGACATGCTCTAGGCGATCTTTGGCAGCTTTTAAGTTAAATTCTTCGACATGTGGCAGCAGTAGCGCATTACAAACGCCGTGTGGCAAGTCATAAAACCCGCCAAGCTGATGCGCCATCGCGTGCACATAACCAAGAGATGCATTATTAAATGCCATCCCTGCCAAGAACTGAGCATAAGCCATCTTTTCGCGTGCGTTTTTGTTGGTTGGCTCTTTGACGGCTTGTGGCAGATATTCAGCGATCAGCTCAATGGCTTGCTTGGCGCAGGCATCTGTTAAAGGTGTCGCCGCTGTCGATACATACGCTTCCACCGCGTGCGTCAAAGCATCCATACCAGTGGCTGCAGTCAGAGATGCAGGCATGCCTTCCATCAGTTCAGAATCGTTGATAGAAAGCATAGGCGTTACATGCTTATCCACAATCGCCATCTTCACATGGCGAGTTTCATCTGTAATGATGGTAAAGCGGGTCATCTCAGAGGCAGTGCCTGCTGTTGTATTGATCGACACCAAAGGCAGCGTCGGTTTGGCAGACTGGTCAAGTCCTTCATAGTCTTCAATTTTGCCGCCATTAGTCGCGACCAAGGCAATCGCTTTGGCGCAGTCATGCGGCGAACCACCGCCCAAAGAAATCACAAAGTCGCTTGAATGCTGTTTTAGCATCTCAAGACCATCATTGACATTCGAAACGGTTGGGTTTGGCTGCGCGCCATCAAAGACAGCCGCTTCAATGCCTTGATGTTTTAATTTATCCACCAATGTCTGTGCCATGCCCATTTTTGCCAAATCAGCATCGGTAACAATCAAGGCATTTTTAAATCCAAGTCGAACGATTTGATCCACCCCTTCATCTAAGGCGCCCGGCCCGATCAAATTGGTACTTGGCATGAAAAATTGAGATACAGTCATTGTTTACCTTCCTTAATAAATATATAAGCTTGATCGCCGATGAAACTCAGCTTTTATTTGTAAATGCTTCCGAGCAGATGAGTCCATCACGATTAGGATATCTTGGATTAATTTTCCCATAATGATTCGCTCATCGACTTAGGTTGCTCTTTTAGTATAAGCAATCTATATAACAAAATAAAGACATTCCAAAACGAGATATTCAGTATTTTAGTAAACAAATGTTTCTTTAAAATAACTAATGAAAAATTGTCTAATCAAAATAAAAAAGTGAACGAAAGTTCACTTTTTATCATACGATCTTACATCGCTACTCATCTTTTGGCAGCCATTTTTGTAAAGCTTCTGCCTTATGCGCGTCATCCGCCAAAGGAAAGCCCAATTTGGCGCGCGCTTGGGTATAGCTGACCGCCACTTTGCGTGCCAAAGTCCGCACACGCAAAATGTAGCGCTGACGTTCGGTAACCGAAATGGCGCCGCGCGCATCGAGCAAGTTAAAGGTATGACTGGCTTTTAGCACCATTTCATAGGCAGGTAAAGGCAAATTGACGAGCACCAAACGGTCAGCTTCACTTTCATAAAAATCAAACAGCTCGAACAGCTTATCGACATTGGCATATTCAAAGTTATAGGTGGACTGCTCCACTTCGTTTTGGTGGAAGACATCGCCATAAGTGACGCGTCCGAACTCGCCATCCGCCCACACCAAATCATAGACACTATCGACGCCTTGGATATACATCGCCAAGCGCTCAAGCCCATAAGTGATCTCGCCTGTCACTGGGAAACACTCGATGCCGCCCACTTGCTGAAAATAGGTAAACTGGGTCACTTCCATGCCGTTTAGCCACACTTCCCAACCAAGCCCCCACGCGCCCAAAGTTGGCGACTCCCAATTATCTTCCACAAAACGCACATCATGCGTCAGTGTATCAATGCCAAGCGCTTCAAGCGATCCAAGATACAGCTCTTGGATGTTGGCAGGGTTTGGCTTTAAGACGACTTGAAATTGATAATAGTGCTGAAGGCGGTTTGGGTTATCGCCATAGCGCCCATCGGTAGGACGGCGGCTTGGCTGCACATAAGCGGCGTTCCATTTTTCAGGTGTCAAAGCACGCAAAAAAGTCGCGGTATGGAAGGTGCCTGCACCCATTTCCATATCATAAGGCTGCAAAACAACGCATCCACGAGATGCCCAATAATTTTGAAGTGTTAAAATGATTTGCTGAAAAGTCATAATTTTGCCCAAAGTCATCATAAAAATACAACCATTTTACTAGACACTGGGCTTTTTTTCTATTGATTTTTGCATTTGGCTCAGTTTGAAGGCAGCGCCGACCCAAGGATCGGCACTGCTGGTGGTGGGGGCAGCTGATTTTAGTGATTATTGGATGTGTTATCTTTATTTATTATCTTGGTTTGTATGGACATTTGATTTTTATTTTATCGCTTTTATTATCAAATCAGCTCACAGCCGCTTGATGCCCTGCTGCCCTGAATAATCAGTATGATTTGCATACGATGCTGGCGTTGCATTTGGCATGATCAGCCAGAGCACCAAATAAATCAAAATCCCTGGCACGGCAGCCGATAAGCTTGAGATGATCACAAAGGCGATGCGCACCATATTAGGCGACCATCCCAGATATTCAGCGATACCGCCCATCACTCCTGCGATCATACGGTGATTGTTTGAGCGGTGTAATTTGACTAATTTTGACATACATTCTCCTAATCGTCTGTGGCTGCGGTATGATCACGACAGCCTTGGCTTAGTGAATTAATGGTCATTTTTACCAGTGATTTCAAGCGATTTTTGGGTTTGGTTACCAAGTACCATAAAAACTTTACACAGCGTTATCGTAATCAGCAGATGACATTGATAAGATAACACTAAGAGCGCTCAAGTATTTTATTTGAAATGTTTTTTTAACTTTAATCTTTAAATTTGTCAATTTATAAAAATTATTCACAAGGATGTCAGACAATGCAGCCAAGTCATACCGTTTTAATTGGGGATTTTGCACCGCTCACGCTTGGGATGCTGGCTGATATCAATCACGCTGCAGGGCTGTCTAACACACTGCACATCATCGTGCACTCGCCTAACCGCTCACCGCTCCCCAGTGGACGCGCGCCAACGCTTGCCGATGTGGTGCGCTGGGTGCAAGTGGCGTGCCAGCCATTTGGATTTGTTCAAGTTCATACTTTTGATAGCCTTGGGTTACCCAAAATATCTTTTGATTATCGATTTGACGATCATTTGGATGAGCAAGCATTTTTGGACATCTGTCAAGCACTTGATATCCCTTATAAGTCAGCCAAGCTTGGCATCAAAAACTCTCCTGATCAAGCACCGCCATTTTTACACCGCCTGCCCAAAACTTGTGATGATGCCATAGCCATCTTTGAACAGCCTTTGGCTTACTTTCATCGCTTGGCACCTGCTTGCCGATATTTTTATACCCAAACCGTGTGCATCGTCGGCGGCGAAAGCTCAGGCAAAACCACTTTAGTGCATAAGCTTGCCAATCACTATGGCGCAAGCGTGGCGCTTGAAATGGGGCGGTTATACACTCACAGTCACCTTGGTGGCAGCGAGCTTGCGCTACAATACAGCGACTATGCGCCCATTGCCATCAACCATGCCAAAGCCATTGATACCGCCATCCATGCTGCGACTGCACCCATCACCTTGATAGATACCGATTTTGCGACGACGCAGGCGTTTTGTGAGACCTATGAAGGTCGGACGCATCCACTGTTGGCGTCGCTGATCGAAAGTCAGCGCATGGATTTTACGATTTATTTGGATAATAATGTCGCTTGGGTCGCTGATGGCATGCGCCGACTGGGAGATGATGCCAAGCGCAGTGCCTTTGCTGAGCAGCTTTTAAATATTTTGGCGCGTCATGGCATCAGTCATCATACGATTGATGATGCCGACTATCATGCGCGCTATCTTCAGGCGGTCGCATGGATAGACCGCCATATTTTGGGCAATTTATCAGATGATGGGCGCATTTCAGGGAAGGCAACTGATGAAAATTGAAATACTTGACAACATCACAGGTTTTGGTGAAAAAGATTGGACGACAGGCTGGGTGCTACTTTGGTTTGTCAGCGGACTGATTGCACTGTTCATCGGCTTTTGGACAACTACTGATCAAACGCGTTTAGACTGGTTTTATTTTGCCATTTCAGTGGTCGGCTTAGTTTGTGTGGTGAGCCTAAGCTTTCGTAAGAACATCGCTGGCAATGGGCTTGGCATGGTCGCAACGGCAGGCGAAGTGGTGGTTCAAGGGACGTCTGGCGCGGTTGGTTTGATGCTTGCGCCGTTATTTAATTTTTTTACGCATGTCTATGGCGTCAAATATTGGTCAAGCCATACCGATGCCGATGGCGATATGATCCCAAAATCAGCCAGCAAATATGTTTGGCTCATGACGCTTGGATTTATTGCCCTAGGACTTATGCTATTTCCGCCCATCAATACCAAGCTTAGCGAACTTGGCTACGGCGTTATTGAGGATGATGGCAGCCGTTTTCTTGGCATGATCGACTTTTTTTGGATTAATGTGGTGGCGTTTGTGCTATCCATTACCGCACAAACGGCGATGATTTTACGCTACTCGTTTAATTGGTGGCTGTGGATTTTGGTGAATGCCGTTTGGCTCATTGTCAATTTGATGACAGGTAATACCATTTTTGCCATTCAAACGGTGATCTATCAAATCAATGCCTTTGTAGGGCTGTATGGCTGGCACCGCTCTGAGCAGTTATCCCGCTTGCAATCACCTTAAAATTTGGCTATAGTGAGCAAAACAAAAAGGCTAACAAAAGGAGTTGTTATGTCGCTATTTTCAAGCCAAAAACCGCTCAATGTCTGGCTCGATGAATATGCCATCAGTCACCAAAATCCCACCAATAAACGCATTCATTGGCTGTGCGTGCCGATCATTTTTCTGTGCATTGTCGCACTCATTTTTCTGATCCACCCTTATTTATTTGCTTTGGTTGCCTTGGGCGTATTGTGGTTTTATTGGCGCTTGTCGGCAGGTCTATTTATGCTAATGGCAGGATTTATGGCGATTTGTGTTGGTGTGACGATGGCGCTGCTTGGCTTGGGATTGGGGCTTTGGTTTTGGGTGGGCGTGTTTGTGGTAGCCTGGATTGGTCAATTCATTGGTCATAAAATTGAAGGTGCCAAGCCATCATTTTTTGAAGATTTGCAGTTTTTATTGATTGGACCTGCATGGGTGATGCATGATCTTTGGCGCCGCACCAGTGCATTGGGTCGCTCATAATTCAGCTGGTACATAAAAAAGCCGTTTTTAGGACGGATTTTTTATGGCTGCTTAAGGTAGGGCCAAGCGGCTCTTAGATAAATGATCATTGACCAAAGCGTCAAAATCACCGCGATGACCATCAGCACATAGCCGATCATCTCAAGCGATTGCCAATTGAGCAAAAACACAGTGATGGCAATCATCTGAAATGTGGTTTTGAGTTTGCCGACATAGGATACCGCGACACTCGTGCGCGCACCAAGCTCAGCCATCCACTCACGCAGCGCCGATACTGCAATCTCACGCGAAATAATCACAATCGCGCTCGTTGCCATCACAATATTTGGATGCCACTGCACAAGGACGATCAGCGCAGCGGCGACCATCAGCTTGTCTGCCACAGGATCCAAGAACCGCCCAAATGCCGATGTGATATTCATACGCCGAGCCAAATAACCATCCAGCCAGTCTGTCACCGCCGCCAAAACAAACAGCAGCGTCAAGATCAAATGCCTAAGCATACTATCACTATAATCCATCATCCCCAAGCGCGCGATGGCATTATCAGGAATCGCAGGCATACCAATGCCAAGCGCTGGCGGCCAATAGGCGATCGCCACAAACAAAGGAATCATCACAATGCGCGCGATGGTCAGATTATTAGGTAAATTAAATACTGAGGGTTTTTTGACTTGCTCAGATTGTGGATTTGAACTCATGCAGCTTGGTTTTTGATAAATTTGTATTATGATACCGAATTTTTGGGCGATTTGCTATGGATTTTACTGAATTTCGGTGATTTCAAATCGTGCTTTTGGCTGCCAAAAATGCTACCATAAGTCGCCTTTTATTTTATTTATCCATCGGTGAGTTTTTGTGAGCATAAGTGTAGATACCCTGATCATCGGCGCGGGGGCTTCGGGGCTGTTTTGCGCCTTTAACGCAGCCGCGTATGGCAAATCGGTGCTCGTGATTGATCATGCCAATAAAGCTGGCAAAAAAATTCTCATGTCTGGCGGCGGGCGATGTAATTTTATCAATCGCCAAGTTGAGCCGCGTCATTTCATCAGCCAAAATCCGCATTTTGTCAAATCTGCCTTATCAAAATATCATCCAGAAGATTTCATCGCATTGGTCGATCGCCATCAGGTGGCTTATCAAGAGCGCGAGTATGGTCAGCTGTTTTGTGAGCATAGCGCCAAAGATATCTTGGCGATGCTGCTCAATGAATGCCGCACTGCTGGCGTGCAGATTCGGCTAGATACGGCAGTTGAGCGTATTTGCGCCAACGACGCAGGGTTTATGGTCAGCACCAAACACAAGCGCGATGATTTGTCGATCACCATACAAGCAAGCTCATTGGTGATCGCCACTGGCGGCTTATCTATTCCGACACTTGGAGCCAGTGGCTTTGGTTATCAAGTAGCGACCCAATTTGGGCATCAAATCATCCCAACTCGTGCAGGATTGGTGCCTTTTACTTTTACCGATAAAACAGGTGAGATGATCAAGTCACTGGCAGGACTAAGCCTAGATGTGGTTGCTTATAATGACAAGGCATCATTTGCACTGCCGATGTTATTTACGCATCGCGGTTTGTCAGGTCCTGCCATGCTACAGCTGTCAAACTACTGGCAATTAGGTGAGCACATCACCATCGATCTTTTGCCACACCAAGATATGATCCAGTATCTTTTGGATGCCAAGCGCGCCCACCCAAAGCAGCTGATACGCACTGCGCTGACACCCCTACTGCCCAAAAAGCTCATCACAGCACTTGAGGCACTTTTGTGGCAGGCATCTCAAGACACTGAGCTTGCCAATCTAAAAGATGACATCATCCGTCACATTGGCGCACAGCTGAACGCTTGGACACTCAAACCAAGCGGTACCGAGGGCTATCGTGTGGCAGAAGTGACTTTGGGCGGCGTTGATACGCGTGAAGTATCAGGCAAGACGATGGAGTCACGCTTGCAGCCAAATTTGTATTTCATTGGCGAGGTGCTTGATGTGACAGGCTGGCTGGGCGGTTATAATTTTGCTTGGGCATGGGCGAGCGCTTATGCCTGCGCCGAAAGTATCGGAATGCGGTGGTAATCACACTAAGAATACACCAAGCCCAAGTTTATCAAATCCAAACTTAGACTTGGTGTATGTAGGCATTGGCGGACTTAGCTCAATACTAGCCCAATTTTTTGATCTCAAAACCCATCTCGTTTAGTACAGACTCAGATTCCATCGGTGCAAGCGATGCTTTGTAGCATGGCTGATCTTTGAGATATTTTCTCGCCACACGCTTTAGATCGTCGATGGTGACCGACAAGATATTGGCGCGTAGCTGCTGCTGCCACGCTTGATCACGGTGATGCAGCTCGCTAAAGCATGACTTAACCGCTTCGCCTGCAGGCGAGCCTGGCTTATCCATACCTGAGATAATCCCCAAAATCGCTTCGTGTAGCTGTTCGGTCTCATGCTCATTTTCCAAAAGCCAATCAATGCTTTTGTCAAAATGTGCAAAAGTCTCGGCACAGTGTGGATCGCGGTAGCTATAAAAACGAAACGCCGCAGCATTGCTATCAAAACTGGCGCCGCCGCCATATGCACCACCCTTTTCTCTGATGGCGCTATGCAAATACCCATGACGCAAAAATGGCGCAAGTACCATCAAAGCTGGCGTATCTTCATGCCCTGAAGTGGTCGCCTGGTAAGCTGCGGCATTATGATAAACATTGGTTGAGATCAGCCAAGCGGTTTTTGGTGCATCATCTTCACGCACAGCATTTAATGTATCAAATACAAGCGGCTCATGCGACCACTCATCTGATGTATCACCTTTTGGCGCATTAATGTGCTTTGAGATTTCATTTAATAACTCTTGACTTGCCTGCTCTTCACATACAAGTAGCACCTGCTTTGGTAAGCCTATCAAGGCTTGGTGCAGCTCACTGAGTCGATGGCATAGACTGTCCCAAAGCGCCTCATGAGACTGCGCGGATGCCAAAAATGATTTGAGCGCTGCTAATGCAGGCAAGCCAGAGTAGGCATATTCGGTACGCGCCTGACGACTCATCTGACGAGAGGCTGTCTGCATGGCATAGGCATGCCCCGCTCCAGCCAACCGAGCCTGCCAGCTGCTTTGCTTTTGCTGTAAAATCTCACGAATGCGATCTGTTTCACTAAAAATTGAGTCATTGAGCACCTCGCTGACCAGCTCAATGGCTTCAAGTTTACGGTTCAATGCGCGCGTGGCAACCACAAAATAACTGCTCAGTCTCTGAGGATCTGCCAAATCTGTGCGCTGACTGATGCGCGCTGTCACGCCAGAGGAATGCGACGCTTGCACCGCTTGAAAAGTCCGCGCGTCATATTTTTTGGTACCCACTTCCGAAAAAAGCGTCAAGTACAGTGGCAACAGTGGATTATTCATCACCTGATCTGTCACCTCATTGGTTAGCGGTGTGATCACTTGATAATAATACAGTCCATTGGTGCCTGCATGATACAAATGCACAGGGTATTCTTGATCGTCTGCCGTCAGCGTGGTCTTAATGCCTTGAGTGAATGCCACTTGGCTTGGCACATCTTCAAGTCCCACTTTTGGCAATACGCTGATATCATCAGGTGCCGCTTGGCGGGCTTTCAATGCCAAAGCCTGCTTGATCAGCGCTTGTTTATCATCATCGCTGAGCGTCGCATCCAAGGCTGCCAAAGCAGCGTGCTCATCAGCAATCAGGCGCGCCGCTTTTTGGGTATCAGGCGACAGTGTCAAGCGGACGCGATGCGGATTATCAATCAAATATTCACGAATCAAATTTTGTACCCAATTTGGCTCTTGGGCTTTTTGTTTGAGCCATGCTAAGTGCTCATCAATCTGCCACACATCCAATGGATCTCCGCCATGAATCGCGGTACTAAACGCCTCAAGCATCAAGGTAAGCCCATACGGCATGCTATCACCGCCGATATGACGCTGATCAATTTCGATTTGATGTAAAATGGTTTCAATGACTTCTTGGGAAATTGGATGATCGGCAATTTGGTTTAATAACGCCAAAATCCCCTGTTCTAATTCTTCGGCATGTTCAGGCTCCGAACCACGCACACCAGCATAAAACGCCATCTGATAATGACTGTCATCAAGCCCAAGCAGCGGACTTGGTGCGGTCGCAAGTGGATGGCTTTCTAAATACGCACGCAAAGGCGAGCCGCTGTGTTCAGCCAGCACCCCCTCCACTAAGCGCAGCGACAGGCGCAGGCGCGGATCGGTGATCGTTGGCAAAAGCCATGCCAGTACATGATGGGTCATCTGCTGATCGGCGCTGTCTGAACTGTAAGTGTCATTCACTTGGATTGGTGCATCCAAAGACTTTTCAAGCACAGATGAAAATTTTCTACCTTTTGCTGGTCGTTGGATATCATCAAAGCGCGAAAAAGCCTCGTCATGAATCCTAGCTTGGATGTCATCGACTGCGATATCGCCAAAGCTCATGATGATGGCATTGCTTGGGTGATAATGCGCCTGATGAAACGCCACCAAATCTTCATGCGTCAGATCAGGGATCTTGGCAGGATCGCCGCCCGAATTATAGTGATAAGTCGTCGTCGGAAACAGATGCGGCGCCAAGGCATAATACAGCTGATCGATCTCGCCACTCATCGCCCCTTTCATTTCATTAAATACAATGCCGTGGTATTCAGGCTGATTGTCTTGATTGATCTCAACGCGAATACCCTCTTGGGCAAAGTCAAGCGGATGAATGTTGGGAAAAAACACCGCATCCAAATACACCGACAATAAATTAAAAAAGTCTTTTTTGTTTTGACTGGCAAAGGGGTAAACCGTCCAATCACTCGCCGTCATCGCATTCATAAAAGTATTCAAAGACCGCTTAATCATACTAAAAAATGGGTCGCGCACGGGGTATTTTTCGGAGCCACACAGCACCACATGCTCTAGGATATGCGCCTCGCCGCGCGATGTCATCGGCTGCGTCGCAAAGCCAATCATCAGGGCATTTTCGCTATGATCGCACGCCAAATGATAATGGATGGCACCAGTGGCACGGTGGCGCGAAGTCAAAACGGTGATATCAAGCGCCTCAATGCTGCGCTTGTCGATCAGCTCAAAACTTGAATGAAGTGTCGTCATGAAATTGTCCAAAATTTTGGTTAAACTGTTTATTAAGTCATATATTTATCTAAAAAAGTGTGTTATTTTAACATAATTATGCTCTCTTATGCGCTTTGATCCATCAAAGACACCTGTTTTGCGATTTTTATACAGCCACTTTTAGCGCTCATATTAGCTTTCTATGAAACGATTTTTTCTTATCCGTCATGCCCAAAGCGAATCCAACGCAGGCATTATCATCAACCAAAATCATCTCATCAATCTGACCGAACTGGGCATCAAACAAGCCGAAACACTCAGCGCAAAGCTCATAAAAATACTGCCTAATCCACAAGCGGTGTTTGTGTCGCCATATATTCGTACCGCACAGACCGCCAAGCCTTATTTGACCAAGCTTGGGCGTGAAAGTCAGCTCATTGATGCACTCCAAGAATTTAATATGCTGGATTTTCAAAGGATTGAGCGAAAGTGCTTAGCCGAAATTCGTGTGATGGCAGATGAATTTTGGGCAACCGATAACGCCCATCGTGACAGCGATCAGACGGACTCTTTTGATGAATTCGTAACGCGCGTCAAGACCGCCAGACAAGCTTTTGCCCAAATGGATGATGGCGATTATGTGGTCTTTACCCATGGCATGTGGATTGGGATGCTCATTTGGCAGCTGCTTCATGCCGATGGTCAAAAAGTCCATGATAAGCGCGCCTTTGCTGCGTATGAGCTGGCTGTCCGCCCAAATAACTGCGATGTGTATCTGCTGACCATCTCAGATAATGGCGAACAGATTGGCAAACTCCATAGCGATGACAATGACAAAAGCATGATCATGTAAGGTAAAATTTAGCAAATCCAAGATGATTTATCACCAAGCTTTTGATATACTAAAACTAACCCAACGGCTTGGCAAACTAAGGAGAAAGTGATGTATCAGCATGTATTACTCGTGACCGACCTAAAAGACGACACCGACCTGGTCGCTCAAAAAGCCAAATGGATTTTGGAGTCAGAACCACAAGCTCAGCTTTCGGTCTTACACATCGTCGAAGAGACCATGCTTGGCTTTGGGTATGAGCTGATCCCTGCGTCAGCCTTACACGAACAAATCGACGATGAACGCTGCCAAAAAGCTCGTGTACGCCTAGCAGAAGTGCTTGCGCGCAACCACTTGCAAGCGCACCATGTCAATATCAAGACCGCCATCTCAGGGCGTAAAGGCATTGTTGATTATTGCCGAGCGCATGCGGTGGACTTAGTGGTGATTGGTCGTCATAAGCGTACAGGTCTGTCAGCGTGGATTGCTGGCGCGACTGCTGATAGCATCTTGCCTGATGTTGAAAGCGATCTATTGGTCGTTCAATTAGCCGCCGACTGATCCTGACATCTCATGAATAAGTCGTTTGATTGTGACGATCAGATGGCTTATTTTAATTTGTATTAAATCATTGATTAATGCTAAGCTGATGGCATCAATCAGCCATCCACCCCACAATTCAAAGAGAATGCGCCATGTATGATGTAGTTGCCATCGGCAATGCCTTGGTTGATACTGAGTTTACCCTATCTGATGATGCTTTAGATGCCACTGGTTTAACCCGCGGTAATATGACACTGGCAGATACCGATACCCAAAATGCGCTGTTTGCCAAGCTGGATGAACAAAATCTAAAACCTGCCAAACAAGCTGGCGGCGGTTCGGCAGCCAATAGCATGGTGGCATTTGCAGCTTTGGGTGGTCGTGCTTATTATCACTGCCGAGTCGGGGGTGATGATATGGGGGATTTTTATTTGGGAGATTTGGCAGACTCTGGCGTCGATACAGATGCTGATTATGCCGTACAAGTCAATGGTACGACGGGCTCCTGCGCCGTACTGGTGACACCAGACGGAGAGCGCACGATGCAGACCCACTTAGGGGCAAGCAGCAAGATTGACGCTACTAATATTAATTTTCAGACGCTGATGGGTGCAAAGTGGCTGTACTTAGAAGGCTATCTAGCCATGTCGCCTTCTATCAGCGAAGCACTTGGCGAGATGCACAAACAGGCGCGCGCTGCTGGCGCTAAGATTGCGGTGAGCTTTGCTGATCCTGCTGTCGTTAAATTTGCCAAAGATGGGCTGACTGCCATGCTAAGCCGAGGCGTGGATGCCGTGTTCTGTAATGCTGATGAAGCATCACTGTTTGCCGAGGCAGATGGCGATGCTGACCCTGTCAATGCACTGCTTAAATACAGCGACTTGGTGGTCATCACCAATTCCGATAAGCCTACGACCATAGCCTGCCGCGGTGATAATGGCATCATTGAGCACAGCATTGAGAGTGTCGCTGTCAGCCAAGTCATCGACACCAACGGTGCAGGTGATAACTATGCCGGTGCTTTTTTATACGGCTTATCACAAGGTTTGGACTTGCCAAGCTGCGGCCGCTTAGCTGCCGCGGTGGCGTCTGCAATTGTCAGTCAGTTTGGTCCACGCCTGCTCGTTAAAGACTATCAAGCCATTAAAGATTCTGTCATATAAGACAAACCCCCTTTGACGATCATCAAAGGGCGTTTTATTCAAATTATTTATAATATGCGTTGTCCGAGACGCTGTGGTCGGTGTCATCCACCACTTGGGTCAGCTCAGGAATTTGCTGCTTTAGCTGCACCTCTACCCCTTGACGCAAGGTGACATCCACCGCCGAACAGCCTTGACAGCCGCCGCCGAACTTCAGCACAGCCGTCAGACCCGCTTCATCTTCGATGACTTCCAAAAGCTCTACCGAACCGCCGTGACCTGCAAGACTTGGGTTGATTTCTGATTGCAGCACATAATTAATGCGCTCTTCGATGCTGGCATTTTCGCCGACTTGTGGCACTTTTGAGTTGGGCGCGCGGAAAGTCAGCTGACCACCAAAGCGATCTTTATTATAATCAATCACCGCATCATGCAGATAAGGAATGCTATCAGCATCAATGTGTGCGGTAAATTTGGCATAGTCAATGTGCAAATCTGCCTCATCAACTTCGTCAGGCTGACAGTAGCTCATGCAGCACTCGGCACGCGGCGTACCTGCATGTTCCACAAAAATACGCACGCCAATCCCCTCAACCGCTTGCTTAGCAAGCAGCTCAGCAAGGTAATCTTGGGCAGACTCTGTGATCTTAATATTACTGGTTAAAGCTTCGCTCATGGCAATTCTCTTTTTAATTATCCTGTCAAAATAACATGGCTTAAGCCCAAATCAAGCCCATCAAGCGATGGCGCACTTGAACCCTAAGCAACAAATCATGCAAATCTTTATCCTATATGGTAACATAGCCTAACTTTATCAACCCAACTTTTTTAAATTTTGGATAAAAATATGCACTCATCACGGCAGTTTGATTATTTGGTTTTTATTGGGCGGTTTCAGCCATTTCATCAAGGTCATCATCATGTCGTGATGCAGGCACTGGCGCATGCAGATCGGGTGATTGTTTTGATTGGCTCATCGAACGCGCCACGCACCCCAAAAAATCCGTTCACTGCCGATGAGCGGCGCACCATGATTTTAAATAGTTTTGGCGAACTTGAGCGTGAGCGTATACACTGCGCCCCCATTAATGACGCCACTTATAATGATAATAAATGGCTGATCGGTGTGCAGCGCGCCATAACGAGCATGACAGGCGACAGCGCCCAAAAACGCATCGGCATCATCGGGCACACCAAAGACGAAAGCTCGTATTATCTGCATCTTTTTCCCCAGTATGGCAGCTTTGAGGTAGATAATTTTCAAGGGCTGTCCGCCACGCCGATCAGAAAAGCGTATTTTGGTGATGATTTGGATAAAAAGTCCACCGCGTTTGAGAGACTGACTGCTGCCAGTGGCAAGTTTTTAGATGCGTTTGAGCGCACGGATAGCTATCATTATCTTAAACGCGAATATCAGCACATTCAAGCATATCAAGCTGCTTGGCAAGAGGCGCCCTATCCCCCAAGTCTCATCACAAGCGATGCCGTGATCGTGCAATCTGGTCATATTTTATTGGTCAAGCGAGGGGGTGACTATGGGCGTGGGCTCTATGCACTGCCTGGCGGCTTTGTGGATGGCGATGAAGATTTTTATCACGCCTGCATTCGCGAGGTCCAAGAAGAAACACAGCTGGATAGCAAATTACTCAAAAACAGCCTAAAAGCAAGCCACTTATTTGATGCACCTGGACGCAGCCAGCGCGCTCGGACGGTGACCATGGCGTATTATTTTGAGTTGCCGCCCCAAGACAAGCTGCCTAATGTCCAAGGCGGTGATGATGCCGATTCTGCTTTTTGGCTGCCGCTATCACAGCTGGACGCCCAAACCATGTTTGAAGATCATTATGGCATCATTTGCAAATTATTAAGACTCTGACGCAGCGATCAGATGAGCGCTTAGAATTTGGCAAAAATTTGGCGATTTGATATGAAATTTCGTAAACGCGACTGGTTACTCATTCCCCTATATTTGCATCAAGCACGCACAGTCAAAAGATCGGTCATCAGCTTAGGTGAGCCAAGCGGTGATAGAACTGGCAGCTTTGTGATCGATGATAGCAGACAAGACCTAGCGACGATACGCCTGATGGTCATTGGCGATTCGGCAGGGGCGGGTGTAGGCGTCACAACCCAAGCCCAAGCAGTATTAGGTCGCCTTAACTTTCATCTTGCCAAGCATTTACAGGGCGGCAGATTTGGGCGCATCGATTATCAGCTGCACGCCACTTCTGGGCATACCAGCCATCAAATTTTGGCAAGACTTTATGCCTTGAGCGCCCGCCCTGTAGAGACAGTCGTGATCAGCATGGGCGTCAATGATGTGCTAAAGCAGACTTCCGATAGGCAATGGCAAGATAATATCGAAGCCATAATTCAGATCTTGGTAAGAAAATTTAGCGCCAAGCAAATCATCTTTTTGAGTTTGCCGCCCATGCATCTGATGCCTGCTTTACCAAGACCGCTAAATCACTTCATCCAAGCCCAAGCAGCGCACCTTGATCAGCTGCTTGCTGACACCTGCCAAGCCGATCAAACAGGCAAAGCGATGTATCTACGGGGCGAGTTTTCTCTAGATGACTACAGCATTGATAAGCTGTTTGCCAGTGATGGCTTTCATCCCAGTGCCATCACCTACGATCTTTGGGCTCAGGTAATCACAAAAGCCATCAGTCAAAGATTTGATCAAAAAATGACTTCGACTCGCCCAAATACTGACGCGTGATGGTCTCGATCTTCACGTTTGTTATTATAATAGCTGACATCACTTTGTAAGAACAGCCAAGGGCGCCATACGGGCTGACGATAGCCGGCATATGGTCCATAAGTGTTCAGGTGTGCCTTTTTATCTTCAATGTCCCCGCCCACATATAAGCCATAGTTCAGCTCGCCTGTGCCATGTTTGACAGGTATAAAATGGCGCTGAAACAAACTGCTGTGCCAATATAAATTTTCGTCGCCTTTATGGGTATAATGCAGCTGACTGCGACTGACCAAATTTCTACGCTCCGACTGCGGCTGAGTAAACTCAAGCGTTGAGACGGCGGTATGTTCAGTGTGGGTGCCGTAGCGATACATCTGCTCAAAACGCATCTCAATGTCATGATCAAGCTGCCATTTTTTTTCGGCTTTGGCGCGGATATAGACATCGTTTGATCTGACACCTAGGTCAACATCAGCATCGATCTTATTATCACGGCGAAAATTTGACCACCGCAGCGCCAAAGAGGAGTTGCTTTCTCGTGTTTCGCGGCGATCGTATCGGCGATCATTGGCGTTTGGCGCGACCGTACGATCATCATTGAGCGCACCATCATGCGCTTCATAATCCAATGAATCGTCACCAAAAACCACGCTAAAACGATCCTCAAGGGTTGGCAGCTTGATTCGACCTCGCACACGCGGCTTGATTTTGGTGCCATCATACTCATTCCAGGTCGTATCTACCATCACGCGTAAACTGGCTCTGGCAGATTGTTTTGATCTTTTTTCACCAAACCAACCATCAATATTATCCGCACTGTCTTGTAGCCAGTCTTTGAAGTTCTGATGATTTTCATCAGCCCACCCTGCCTGGTCTGGATCAGGAGTCTGTTCCTCCGCTTCGGTCTGCAGCGGAGTGTCATTGGCTTGAGTATTTGACTCATTTGCCAAGGCGATCGGCGCCGCGCTCATCATCAGCGCGTAAATCATAACATGTTTAAATCGCATCAAAACCTCTACATTCTCATCCATCAGCCGCCAATTGGTTGGCAAAGTTATAACTGACTTGTCCACATATTCACCCCAAACCCGATAAATAACATCGCAGCACCAAACATTGCAAAGCTACTAAAGACAGGGCGTTTTGAAAATTTTTCAGCCAAAGCTTTGCCAGTATAAACCAACAGCATCAGATAACTAAAGCTGACCAGTTGTAAAATCACCGCCAAAACTAAAAAACTCAATAAAGGCTTGTCATAACTTGGATCAACAAACTGCACAAAAAACGACAGAAAAAATAAAATCGCTTTGGGATTGGTTAGGCTCAAGCTCAAGGATCGATAAAAATAATTTTGTTGCTTGGGCGGCTTGATGGAAACGGTCGCCTCAAGAATGGCTTGGCGATTTTTGAAAGTATGATAAGCGCCCATCAATAGCCTAAGCCCAATATAAGCCAAATAAGTCCCACCGATCAGCTTTAGCATCTCAAACACTTGCGGATGCGCCTTTAATAGTGCACCTGCACCAAATACGGTGGCAATGATCAGTATGCTATCACCAAGCAAAACGCCCGCTAGTGCGCGCAAGCCTGCTTCCCGACCATGCGATCCCGACACTGATAGGCAGTACAAACTGTTCGGACCCGGCAAAATGATCACCACGACCACCGCCAAAAAATACGTCAATAAGTTTGTTGTGCCGAGCATGATGTATCCATGTTAATTGACAGGCTGTCAATGATTTTGCTCACTATAGCGAATTTATTTTTCGGTTGCAATGATTTAGTGAGAATTTAGCAATAAAAAACCACCCAATGGGGTGGTTTTTGGCGTGTCGGCAATTATTGCTGAGCTTGTGCTTGCTCAAGGGCACGCATTTGAGCTTCCATCATCGCGCGCTGTTCAGCTTCGATGGTTTTTTGGTCGGCGACTTTTTTTAGGTCAATGGTGAAAATCAGGACACTGTTTGGACCGATGCCAGCATTCACTGCGCCATTTTCGCCATAAGCCAAATCACTGGGCACATACAGCTCATATTTGCCACCTTCTTTCATCAGCTGAAGCCCTTCTGTCCAGCCTTTGATGACTTGGTTTAGCATAAATGGTACCGCTTCGCCTTCTGATGAATCAAAGACCGTCCCATCAGTCAGCTTGCCTTCATAAGCAGCATAAACGCCATCGGTGGCAGTCGGCGATTTGCCTGTGCCTTCGGTGATCACCTTATATTGAAGGCCAGAAGCGGTGGTTTGTACACCTGCTTTTTTGGCATTTTCGGCTAAGAATTTATCACCTTCGGCCTTATTGGTAGCCGCTGCTTCTTCTTGCTTTTTCATCGCTTCTTCAGTCTTACGCTTTTCATAAGCTTGACCCAGCGTCTGGATTTGCGCTTCGGTCAACGCACTTTCAGCACCAGCATAGCCATCTTTAAAGGCTTTCATATAGACATCAATATCAAGCTGCTCTTCAATTCTTTTTAAAGATTTGCCTGCGTCATAACCAAACACATAACTGACTTGCTCAATTTCGGTGCTTTTATCGGTAACCACAGTTGATTTTTCGCCCGCTTTAGGCTCAGCCGCTGACGAATCTTTATTACAACCTGCCAAAACCAAGGTGGCAGCTACAGCAGCAACTAACGCATGTTTTTTCATAAACTGTCTCTATTTCACAATTTGTCACTAAAAAGGTTGGCTAATCATATCAAAAATTAGGCTAATTTACTATGCTTTAAATAATCTTTCATAAAAAGCTTGTATTATTCTTGTTAAGATTATCAAAATACATTTACCAAAGCTGCTTAATGCTTGGGTTTGGTGTTACAATCTTACTCAGTTATCGGCAATCATCTGGCATTCGCCATGTTTGCTAATCATGGATCAAGCCAGCCTTTGGTGTAGTGCAAGCTTTTTATACCCAAAGGTTCGGCGGGGTGTTATTTAGGGGTATGACATGGATTTTCATAGAATGATGATTTTTAATCAGGGGCTGCAGGGTCCTGCAGGCTCAATCATCGGCGCCATCTTGATTTTTTTACTTGGTTGGGTGGCTGCTTTGGTGTTGGCTGCTGCCACTCGAAAAGCTTTGAATAAATTTAATATCAATGGGCGCATTCAGCGCTCAACAGGAACACATTATCAGGTAGATCAGATCTTATCTAAGCTTGTGTTTTGGTTTGTTTTTATCATTGGGATTTCAGGGGCGCTCAATCAAGTGAACCTAAATTCGATCTCGGTGCCTTTTGCCAATATGATCAATCAAGTGCTGCTATTTTTACCCAATCTGCTTGCCGCCATTGCCGTCGGGGTGATCGGTTGGGGCGTTGCAACCATCGCAAAAAACTCTGCCAAAATGGCGCTTAATAAAACCAATTTGGACGAAAAACTGTCTCACGAAGCCGGCGTCAAGCCAATGAGCAGCACCATCGCTGATGTGGTTTATTGGTTTATTTTACTCATTGTGCTGACCATGGTACTCGGTCAGCTTGGGCTCACTGGCCTGTTCACACCATTGACCAATATGGTCGATAAGATCTTTGATTTTATTCCAAATTTCTTGATGGCAGGCTTGGTGTTCTTTGTGGGATTGATTGTGGCGCGCGTCGTCCGCAGCATCGTCACCAATCTTTTACAAGGCTTTAATATCCAAGCTTTGGCGACAAAAGCCGGCGTGAGCGAACAAAATAATTTGCCAAGCATCGCAGGCTCATTGGCGTTTTTATTGGTGATTGTGCCCTTTACGATCGCGGCACTGGATGCGCTAAAGATCGAAGCCATCTCACGCCCTGCCACCAATATGCTTAATAAAATCATGGAGGCGCTGCCAAACATCTTTACGGCGGCTGCCATTTTGATCATCACCTATTATGTGGTTCGCTTGATCACGAACATTATCAAAGGGTTGCTTGCAAGCACTCAATTGGATGCGCTGCCTAGCCGCGTGGGACTACAAAGCATTTTGGGCAATCAAAAGCTGTCTGATGTCATCGGCTGCACCATCATGTTTTTTGCCATGTTGTTTGCTGTGACTGCGGCAGCGGATATTTTAGGATTTGAGCAAATTCGTACTTTGGTGGCGATGTTCATCACCTTTGGTGGTCAAATCATACTTGGAGCCCTAATTTTGGTCATCGGGTTTTGGCTTGCCAATCTCATCGCGGGCATCGTTGAGCGCTCAGAACAAGGCTCGCGGCTTTTGGCGAACATCGTGCGCGTGCTCATCATGGGTTTGGTTTTGGCGATGGGTCTGCGCGCGATGGGCATTGCAGATAGCATTGTCAATCTTGCCTTTGGCTTGACGCTTGGCGCGGTGGCGGTGGCATTTGCGCTTGCGTTTGGCTTGGGTGGTCGTGAAGCGGCAGCTCGCCTACTTAAGCGCATTCAAGATAAAGCAGAAAATGAAGCCGACAACAAAGTTATCCTACCCAATTCTCAAGATGACGAGTCGCGTTTTTAAACCTTAAATCATAAAAAAACGGCATCAAATGATGTCGTTTTTTGTTTTTATGGCGCGATATGCTAGGCTTTATCTTATAAAAAGTCAAACAAACCACCCACTTAATGAACCAAAACTCATCATCCCAAAAGGATATTTGTGGGATGATGATAAGACAGTAAGATCAGTGATGAACTACAATAACTCACCTATCCAAGCGATAATCATTGCATAAACGGCAGCCTAAGGCGTGTTGATCCATGCCAATTTTAAGGGCTATGCTGGCGGCTGCTTTACTGCGGCGCATACCCCCTGAATTAGATACCTTAAAAGTATCCATCAAGTCTTGATTGGTAAATACTGTACCCATGGTATAATCTTTTATAATCACTTGATAATCCTTAATAAAAATACCCCATCTTGATCAGCAATCAAGATGGGGCTTGGGCGATTTACCCACCAATCTTCTTATATTTCATCCGCTTGGGTGTGGCGTCTGCACCTAGGCGTTCTTTACGCCATTTTTCGTATTCGCTGTAATTGCCGTCAAAGAATTCAGGTTCTTCATTTTCAAACGACAAAATATGCGTACAAATACGGTCCAAGAACCAGCGGTCATGCGACACCACCATGACTGTGCCAGGGAACACCTGCACCGCATCTTCTAAGGCACGCAAGGTCTCGACATCTAGGTCGTTGGACGGCTCATCCAGCAAGATAACGTTCGCCCCCTGTTTTAAGGTCTTGGCAAGTTGCAGGCGGTTACGCTCACCACCTGATAAGTTGCCCACGAGTTTTTGTTGGTCTTGACCTTTAAAATTAAAACGCCCAATGTAAGCACGGCTTGGCGTGGTGTACTCACCCACCGTAATCATATCCAAGCCGTCTGAGACTTCTTCCCACACGGTCTTTTTGTCGTCCAGCTCATCTCTGACCTGACCAACATAAGCCACTTTCACGCTCTCGCCCACTTCCACTGAGCCTGTGTCAGGCGTGTCTTTGCCAGTAATCATATTAAACAGCGTGGTTTTACCAGCACCGTTTGGACCAACAATACCGACGATTGCCATTGGCGGTACGCTAAATGACAGATTTTCATACAATAAGCGTCCGTCAAAAGATTTGGAGATATTATTGACTTCGATGACTTTATTGCCAAGACGTGGTCCCGGCGGAATATAAATCTCCGCCGTTTCGTTACGCTGCTGAAACTCGCGTGAGTTCATCTCTTCAAAGCGTTCTAGGCGAGATTTGGATTTGGCTTGCTGACCTTTTTGGTTTTTACGCACCCATTCTAGCTCTTGTTTTAGGGCTTTGGCGAAGGCTTCTTCTTGTTTTTGTTCTTGTTCTAGGCGTTTATTTTTTTGTTCTAGCCACTCGGTGTAGTTGCCTTGATAGGGGTAGCCATAGCCACGGTCAAGCTCCAAAATCCACTCAGCGACATTATCAAGGAAATAGCGGTCGTGCGTAATCGCCACAATCGTGCCAGAATAATCTTTTAAGAAGCGTTCAAGCCACGCCACCGATTCTGCGTCCAAATGGTTGGTCGGCTCATCAAGTAAGAGCATATCAGGCTTAGATAGTAGCAAACGGCACAAAGCGACACGGCGTTTTTCACCGCCTGACAGCTTAGAGACATCAGCATCCCACGGCGGCAAACGCAGGGCATCGGCGGCTTTTTCTAGCTGAGTGTTTAGGTTATGGGCGTCCCACGCCTGGATGATGTCTTCCATTTTGCCTTGTTCGGCAGCCAATTTATCAAAATCTGCGTCAGGCTCGGCATATTCGGCATAGATTTGATTTAAACGGTCAAGGGCATCTAGGGCTTCACGCACACCGTCTTCAACGTTGCCACGCACGTCTTTATTTGGGTCAAGTTGGGGTTCTTGAGGCAGATAGCCAATCTTAATCCCTGTTGCCGCTCGGGCTTCGCCATTAAACTCGGTGTCCACGCCTGCCATGATGCGTAGCAAGGTAGATTTACCCGCCCCGTTTAGACCCAAGACACCGATTTTGGCACCTGGAAAAAATGACAAGCTGATGTCTTTTAGGATTTCACGCTTTGGGGGAACAATTTTTGACACCTTGTTCATGGTGTAAATGTATTGAGCCATACTAAGCCTTTGATTAACAATTAAAATTAACGATTTGGTAAACTATACAAATTAAGATATATAACCGTCTATTATCGCACGCTTTAGCAGGTGGGGCAAGGGATTTACATCGGCATTGATTTGATCAAAGATGATAGTTTTGCCTGATGAATTAAAAGATGATTTTAATTATATTGATTTTATGCTAGCATGGTAAGACAACAGGTTAAACAACAGTCTAAGGATTAGCGATGACAAATCCCACCATCACCCACAACCCCGATACTCAGCGTTTTGAGACTACCATTGATGGTCATACTGCCTATCTAAGCTATGCCATCATTGATGATAATACGCTTAACTATCACTACACGCTTGTACCGCCGCAGCTTGGAGGTCGTGGTGTTGGCACAGCCCTTGTCAAGCACGCTGTTGAATATGCCGAAGCTGAAGGCAAGCAAATCATTCCAAGCTGTAGTTTTGTGGCTAATTACATGAATAAGCACCAAAAATCAAACTGACTAAATCAAAACACCGCTTATTTGACAGTGTGATTTAATCCATAAAAACCCAAAGCCTAGATTGATCCTAAGCTTTGGGTTTTTATGCGTTAACGACTAGCGAAATGCGACAGTCACTGTGGCCTTGGCTTCTACTTTGCCTGCCGTCACCTGACCTTGAGTGTTCACATAATACACATCAAACTGCTGATTTGGGGTGCTGTTTTTGGCTTGCAGATACCACTGATTGGCTGACGGCATCTCAAAACTGGCTGCTTGAGGTGTAAAGCTTACATTTTGATCATCAGATCGCTTTAGCTGTAAAGCCAAGCCTTTGGCTGATGCCCGTCCTGTGGCTATGCTCAGTAAATCACTGGTGTTACTTGGCTGTGTGACATCGGTCATCGCCATGGCAATCTGAGGGCTATCGCTGTTACAGGTCAACCCCACCACAAAACTGCCTGCCTTGACCTTGTTTCCTTGGTGGCGAAGCTGACTGCTTGCGACATTCTCAAGTGTCACGCTTTGACTTTGCTTATCAAGTGTACATATGACTGGCTGAGTCGCTTTTGAAAATCCCATCTTCACCCCAATTGAGTGCTGACTGTCAGGTAAGCCCAAGACATAATCAAGCACCTTCCAAGAAGGCATGCGATAATCGCCGGCTTTTGGCGCATCAACTGTATAAACGACCTTTAGCCTGAGCATATCGGTGACTGAATAAGCTGACCGCTGCTGCCACTCATGAGCGATGGTCGGCACCCAAATATCATTGATAAAAATATCAGTGCGGACATTGCCAGCAGGTGGCATGTCGGCAGCTTTTATCCAAAAATGCTCAGGCTGATTTGCAGGCTTTTGGAGCACCAGCTCTTCTGTGCAGGTGATTGTCGCTACAGACACTTGACAATCTTGGATCTGAGATGACACCGCCAAGACCGCTCCCATAGCCTGATCGTCAGACGCCAGCGTCTGATTTACTTGATCAGCCGAAGTCGCATGGGCATCTGGTAAAATATTTGGCATATCTTGGTGATTGGCAAATGCCGCATTGGTCAATATACCCACCAATATTACGCCATATGTTATGTTTGGTTTCATGGGTTTTCCTTAATTTTGGCATTGGGCAGGATAGATGACAAGCTCGCTTGACTCATCTTGAATGTCATAATCAATCAAGCATTCGCCCGACTGCCAAGATATGCGCACTTGTCCTTGACTGTCTGGAACGCGCGCCAATACCCTGCCATCTTGAACCACTTGACCGATCAGATTGCCGGCTTGATCATAGACACTGCCAAGTGGGGGCAGATCCAAATTATTCACATCAAACAGCACCAATTGACCAGACTTTGTCGCAAACTCTACCAAATGCGCCGTATAAGCTCTTGGAATCAGTGTCTTGGCTGTGGCTTCGATCTCCACATCATCGGGCAGATGATTGACATCAATGCCGATACGGTTGATTTGATAAGGCGACAAAGTCGGCACAATACCATGACCAAAGCGATCGATTTTGTTACCATTACCTCCGGTAATCGGTGTGCCTTTCGCCCCTTTGGCGCGTATGATCGCAAAGGTTTCGCCCAAGTTATTAGCCAAAGTCACGCCGTGCTCATGAGCCACCACCGCCCCTGATGCCGAATAACTAAACTGACTGCTATCACCTTGATGTGATGCCGATAACCCTACGCGCGCTGTTGGCAGTCCTGCAGAAATACTGGCATAAACGCTCGCATCCTCATGATCTTGCTTACCCACCCCGACCGAGTAGTGATGTTGATCGGCATCGCCAAAGACACTATTCCATGAAACTTGTGAATAATCGCTGCCTTGGCGATGATTATGCTGCGCGCTGATCGTGGACGGATTTTTTAGATATTCATCAAATGGCATCGTTAGATGTGCAAACCATGAATTTTCATAGCGATCAGTATTCAGATTATAGCTTTTGCCGACACCGAGACGATACTGGATATTTTTATAAGCATTGCTATAACCAAATTGATAACTGCTTTCGTTTTTGTCATCATAGCGATTGAGTGTGCCTGAGGCATACACACTGCCAAGCCCTTTAGACAGATCTTGGCTGACATTTAGCCGATATTGCTGCTTTAGGTGTTTGTTTTGTGTAACTGGCTGATTGGTATGATTGATGACATCGCCCAAACTTGGATAAGCCTTAGAAAAATAATGATAAGCATCGGCGTCAATATAAGTTTTTGAAGATTTTAAATAATGCTGATAACCCAAATGCAGCTTACTGGCACTGTCCCAGCCCTCAGCTTGGACAGCATTCATATCAAAAGACAGCGCTCCCCATGCTAAGCCCGTCACCCCGCCCACAGTGACTGACTGATAGTCTGGATGAACGATCGCACCTGCCTGTGCAGTCAGATGGTTATTCATGCCGTACTGTACCGATCCGTGTACCAGCAGGTTATCATCAGTATGCTGATTTTGGCGATAAGCACCTGCCGACAGATGATAGCGCATATGTCCAGGTCTGAGCATTTGTGCTGTCCTTGCAAATGGTACAAGCATCTCACGTGCGACACCATCTGCTTCCAAGATGACCACTCTGAGCGTATCTGATGTGGAGGACAGTGCAGGTAGATCACTGATCTCAAACGGTCCTGCCGCGACTGACAACTCGTGGATAATATAATCATTTTGATAAATTTTTATCACGGCAGGACTGCTTGCATGACCTCGGATAAGAGGGGCGTAACCATTTTGAATATATGGTAGCATCCTAGGTTCAGACAGCAGTGATACGCCTCGCAGTGAGATGTTATCAATCAATGGACTTTGGGTATAAAAATCACCGATCTTGAGCCTGCCATCGACATCATCCATATCACGCTGTACATACAGCTGCTGATGCTGATAACGATCATCTTCCCCAAAGCTTGCTGAACCCAGCTGATTTAGGGACCACCGCCCAAAGCTGCCCCCAGTATTTAAACTGGCAAAATGATGATCAGATCTTTTGCTATCATTTTTTTGGTGGTATCCATGGAGGCTATATTTTAAAAACGCAGCAGTCACGCCTTCTCGCCAGCTTGAGCGAGGGATATAGCCTTTTGGTCGTGCATTTATATAGATTTGTGGTACATCAACATTAAGTCTATGCGTGGTGATATCAAAACGATAACCAAGCTCTGGCGTGGCATCCAGCGCTGATATACAGTTGGCAGTTGGCTGCAGAACTACGGCTTCAGCTTTTAGCTCAAGCGCCTCCATAAGCTCTTGCGACCAACACAATCCGCGAATGGGCTCGCTATCACTATCCACAAAGCGAAGTGTCAGCTGATCACGATAAGCGCCATTAACATAGACATCAGCGACATATTGACCTGCGGCAATGGGATTACCGAAACGAAACTGCTCAGTGCTGATATGTTGCCCTGTTTGATACAGAAATGCGTCATCAAACTCAAACTCACCGTCCGCCAATACCGCAGATGGCAGTATGATTAAGCCTATCACCATACTTATTTGAAACAGTGATTTCATCATATTTTAGCCAAAATTATTGAAGCTTTGAGGTGCCATGCTGAGTCGCCCCATAGTCATTGATAATATACCACTGTACGCTAGTAGCATTTGGCGCGTGCTGTTGTAGTTCAATCGTCTGAGTGGAAAACGGCGCAATCATATCGATCTCTGAGATCGATTGGACAACTGTTTGGTTAGCATCTTTAATTGCAAGAGCCGCGTAAGTAATGTAATAAGGCGTGGGATTATGCAGTGTCAGGGACTGCCCTTGTAGCTGCCACGTCACTTTATCGTATGCCTCATCGATTGAATACGGCAGACCTTTTGGACGATAAAAAAACTTCAATCGGCTTAAAATTGTCACTTGCAGATAGCTCTGTTCGTCTTGAGCATTTTTAGGCTTGGGCGGCACATCTAAAATGTTTAAATAAAATAAACTTTCTTGATTGCTTGGCAGAGCCTCACCCGTGTAGCGTACACGCAAGCTCTGCTCGGTATTGGCTTCGATACGGGTTAGCGGCGGTGTAATAATAAAAGGAATCTTGCCTGGATTATTTTTATCACTATGTTCAATCCAAGATTGTGCAAGTGCAGGCAGAGTATCTGGATTTGACAGCTCTACTTCAACAGTTTTGGCATCGCCTGGATAAACCACTCGCGTGCCTTGAATGACAATACTGGCCTGAGCCGCCATACTTAAACAAAAAACACCCAATCCTAATAAAAATTTTGACACTTTATCTTCCTCGTACTTAGCACAAAGACAACAAAACCATCCGAAATCAGATGGTTTTGGTCAAATGCATCACATCATCAACGGATGAAAATACTGCTATTATTTATAAACAATCTCAAATGGTACGCTTGATTGGAAATGACCTGGGGTGGCATTGCCTTCTTTAGAACCCAACTGAGCTTTTAGATTAAAAGTAATACTACCGTTGGCATCTGCTAAATTTTTGCTTGGTGCATTAGCATTGGTTCTTAAATTAATGACCTCATCACCTGCATCAGCGTTCAATAAACGCACTTGAACATTTTCAGCCTTAGCAGCACTGGCTGACACATTCTTCAAGTAGCCATCTTCGGTAACATTAGGAGAAGTGGCAAATTTAACCGCTGCTTGAGTCAGCTTAGTACCAGCCTGCTCGCCATCAACCACCACATAACTTGCTGGACAATTAATCAATTCGATCGTAAAAGGCTTGGCTGGACGAGCAGAAACACTACCTGCTTTTGCCAATTGGTCAACTGGAGTACTACCCAATTCAACTTGAACATTAGCAGAACTTGGCGCTAATTGACAAGTATTTTGAGTGACTTTACCATAAACATTAAGCTGACCTGCACCATGACCAGAAGTTTGGGCAAATGCGGTGGTCGCCAAAACAGATGCTGTAACAGCACAAAGAGTTTTTTTCATAGTAAATTTCGGTATTGTTCAAAACCTATA
>NZ_MUXT01000008.1:29346-428677 GCF_002014965.1 Moraxella canis | reverse complement strand
CAACGATCGAAACGACAACGACATCGTCGATACGTTTGAAAAAGCCATAATTGATGAAATTTTGAGATATATTACAATTGGTCAAACTGCTCAAAAAAGTGCTCAAGCACATTTTGAAAAAATGTGGAGTGATGGCATTATCAGTCAAGATGAGACCCTATATATAGTGAAGCGTAATGTTGCAATTAAAGCTGCGACCGATGGTGCTAATGTTTTGCTTAAGCAGCTACCCGATAATGCTGAGAGTAATGGTGAGACCAAACAAAGCTTGCAAGAGAAAGTTAATGCTATTAATACGGTTGAAATACCTAAAGTCAATGACATTAATAATGATCGTAAGCTTGATACGCCTAAGGTGATATCACTTACCATTGATGCAGATAAAAATGCTAATAGACGCTTGGATTCACCTGAATGGTTAGCTTCAAAAGGCAAGACAAGCGTAACCATTAATTTGAGCAATGATGTGGGCCCTGGTGATCGCATTAGTTATCAAGTTGGTTCATCTGATATCGTTTCACGCAAATTGAGTTTAGATGAGATTGAAACTAAGAGAATTGTGATTTCCAATGTTGCCTTACCTGACCAAGAAGGTGGTGTACTGAAGGTTTGGGCGCACATTGATGTTAGCGATCGAACAGGTGTTAAGCTTGATAAACAGCCCATAGAGACCTCTATCATGTATGATATGGTGTCTAGCGCACCTGTTGGAAAAGATCAATTAGTGGAAACTATAGAGGATAGTGCATATCAATTTAGCCGTAATAGCTTTACTCTTGGTATGACTGATCCCATGGATTTTTATCCAAATAACTTTACAGGTATCACTATCGATTCTTTGGTGACTAGTGGCGAGTTATTCTTGGATAAAAATGGCGATGGTGTATTCAATCATACTGATACCCTTGTGCGTATTGGAGATGTCATTGCCTCTAGTGATTTAGCACAATTGACATATATCAGTGGTCAAAACTTTTCGGGTAAAGATTCATTTACCTTTAAAGTAATGGATGATGGCATCACCTCAAATGGTGGTTCTAATATTGCAGACAAAGCTAACACTATGTATATCAACATCAGCCCAAAAGTCGAAGCGAATACTAGCTTTACAATAGGCTCAAAGCTAATCAATGATGGCTCAGGTCAGGCTAATCCTAAAGGCACAGGTTGGTGGCAGACTGCGTATCAAATCACTCCTAAAGGCACACGTATAGAAAGTCAGGGTATCAAAGATCATGCTAAGATTGAAGACATTATTGAATCTTTCTTGCGAGGATCTGATACGCCTGTCAGAAATGAACAAGTGATGAGTGTAGAGCCGCAGTTATCGGGCTATAATTTTAATGCTAATAATTTTACAGTAACAAAAACTGGAGGTAATGCCAGCCTAAGCGATCTTGCCAAAAAACATTCTATTAATTCAGCGGGTGTTGAATCAGGTCAGGGTCAAAAGACCTCTGGTTTAGTTTACCTTAAAGAAGGTCAAACAGTAGTGTTTAGATATTTTGCTGATGATCATTTCCAAATTAATTTGGGGGGTAAGGTTGTAGTGCAAGACAAAGAGGCGTGGAATGGTACTCAGTCGAATGGCTACTTAGTTCAAGAATCTGGTTATTATACTGTAGAGATGTTTGTATATAATCGAACTAACGGAAACGGAACAGGTCAAGTTGGTGCTCAAGTTGTTGAGATGTCATTAGATAATGGCAGGACTTTTAAGAAAATCAGTACTGAGAATTTTGATTTATATAAGAATGCTGTCGACTTATTCAGTGACAACCACTTTATTAATCCTAAATTCAAACAAGCTGAGGGAGCAACAAATGACGGATACTATACTGCGCATCAATATACCAACATTGGTTATATTGACAATAAGACTCAAAAATCCAATGCCATTCAGTTGTCATTTAGTGTGCAATCAAATGATCGAGACGGTAGCGAGCAACTGGCTAATATGAAATTGTCCTTTGATAAAATAATCAATAAAGGCGTTGTATTATCCGATGGACTCCTATCCTATACTTTCAAAGGTAATGTGGGCGAAGAGATTGATGTTATGGGTTGGAATTTGGACAATCTAACTTTGGGTGCAGGAGTTAATGCTGGTGCTTATCAAGCGATCCTTAAAACTACCTGGCAAGACAGTGCCGAGCTTTATGATTGGAATGCTCAAACGCATTCCGTGATCGGTTCTAAAGATGTCATCGACACCAAAGAGATGCGCGACGCTTTTGATGTCAAGATTTATAACCCAGTCATTGATTTGGGGAATCGTGGCAATGAGATACAAATCACGTTGCAGGACTTGATAGACAATACCAGTTTAAATAAGCTATATATTACAGGTGGTAAAAGCGACACAGTTGACTTGGGTCGTAATGGCACACTGGGTAATCCTAGCAGTGGAGAATTATTTAAAGATTCTGAAAAATCAGGTTCTTGGCGTAAAGGTGTAGTGATTACAGATGAGTTTGGTGTTAAGTTCGATACTTATACGCATGATAACAATCGAGATGAAATCTTATATATCCAACAAGGTATTACAGTAATATAAACAATATTATTGAGTTATTTTTTGGGATAGTTTAATAAGATGAAATAAAAAATCGCTCATTATGGATAATGGGCGGTTTTTTATTAAGTTTTTAATTTGCAGCAAATATCATGTCAAGCATTAACCAACTGGCAATCACAGTTGGTTAGCAACGTTTATGTTTTGCTTGAGTGCTTTTAAGCTCTACTTTCATTCTGTCTAGTTCTTTCTTTATTTTATAAGTAATAAAAGAAAGAATGTAAATAATAAAAGCCATTAATATTAAAAGTTTCATGATATTATTCGCCTTGTTTTGATCAATATGATCATTATTTGCTTTTAGCTGTCTAGCGAAACAAGTAATATAACCAATAGTAACTAAAAAGTATCTTGATTTAAGCTTGAGTGATGCGTAGCAACAGATCTTTTAAGCACCGTTTGCTAATTTGTTCTCTTGCAAGCAAATTGTCGCGCCAAAGTTGGCTTGGAGATACTCTAAAAGATCAGCCGATTGATGATGGTGATTTTCGCATCAACCGCACTGTTAGACTTTGGCTTTCCTATCGAAAATCGCCAAAATGTATATATATGAGCATCTGATTGGTTGTTAATTCTAATATAATGGTTAAAGCACAATCATTATTCAATCTTATCCCAATACGGATCATCACCAAGCTCATCAATGATAAAATCAATAAACGAGCGGCAGCGCTGCGATAAGTGTCGATTTTGGGGATAGACCGCATAGGCGTTCAAGGAAGGTAGCTCATAGTCAGTCATCACAGGGATTAGCGCGCCTGATGCGATGGTTTGATAGGTCAAAAAGGTCGGCAAAAAAGCAATGCCATAACCCTTACACGCCATCTTGACCAAAAAATCACCATTATTTGCTTTAATTTTTGAGCTAAAATCAATGTGATGACTGTGCCCATGCCGATCCATCAGCTGTAAGCTGCTTTGTTTGCCCAAGCCATATTGCAAAAACTCATGCTGACCAAGCTCATCAATGGTTTTGGGCATGCCATGCTCTTGGATATAGGCGGGACTTGCACACAGGGCATAGCGGATCTTAGTCAAGCGTCTGGCTTGATAACTTGAGTTTTTAAGCTCACCAATACGAATCGCCAGCTCATAGCCTTCTTCGACCAAATCCACATGACGATCCGAAAAATCCAGCTCAAAATCTAAATAGGGGTGGCGTTTGGCATAATTATCAATGATATCGCTCAGATGCATCAAGCCAAATGATAATGGCGTGGTGATTCTGAGCGTACCTTCGATGCGGGCTTTGATGCCGCTGATTTGCTCATTTAAAATTTCTACATCGCCCAAAATATTGCGTGCTTGATCATAATAATGCCGACCTTGATCCGTCAGCGCCGAGCTGCGCGTATTACGGCTGATGAGCTGAACATTCAGGCGGCTTTCTAAGTCCTTGAGCCGCCGACTGAGTGCTGATTTTGCCATATTAAGCTGCTCTGAAGCCTTGGTAATGCTGCCTGCTTCGACGATGCGCACAAACAGCGCCATATCTTCTAATTGACCCATGTTGATACCCGATTTTTGATGCTTAATTGATCCAAAAAAAACTGTGCTAAATTTTATTGTTCTAAAATTAACAACTATAATTTGCAAATATGGGGGTTTACACAGCTTTAATCAACAATTAAAATACGCCCCACAACATTCAATCATTATATAAAACTTTTTAAGGAATTCATTATGAATCAAGTACAAAACTTCAGCGCACCGATCGGTCGTCTATTGTTGGTTGCCATCTTTATCTACTCAGGTATCGGCAAAATTAGCGGCTATGAAGCCACTCAAGGCTACATGGAGATGATGGGCGTGCCAGGCATCATGTTGCCACTGGTGATCATTTTGGAAGTATTGGGCGGTATCGCGATTTTGGTGGGCTTTAAGGCACGCTGGGTTGCGTTATTATTCGCAGGCTTTAGCATCCTATCGGCGCTAATCTTCCACCCATTTGGCGATCCTGAGCAACAAAATGACTTCATGAAAAATATTGCGATGGCAGGTGGCTTTTTGATGATCTTTGCGCACGGTCCTGGAGCGTTTTCATTTGATGAAGGCAAAGATGGTACTCGTCTACAGCATCATAACAGAGTTTAATCTTGGTATGCATCACGCCATCTTATGATTGGATTGGCGTGATCAGCCTAACTGGATGAACTGTGTCAAAGGTTTGCTTATTGGTTGAATGTGCGTGGCACAGGATTGATAAGCAAGCCTTTTTATTTTTTTGGGTTTTGATGGCATAATTTTTTGATTCTTGGTGGCGCTAAAGCATCTGTAAGCTGTGCTTTTTGTTATATCTCTTGTTGCATTTTGTATCAAATATCGCTTCAAAAGCATGTTAGAATAAGGTTTTTGATTTTATTTGATAAAAATTTTGGAGATCTTATGATAAAACCAGTGAAGCTTTCGGTGATTATTGGTAGCCTGCGCGAAAATTCAATCAATCGAATTTTTGCCAATTATATCAGTCAGCAGCTGCCCGATCATGTCACTGTTGAGGAGATCGTCATTCATGATCTGCCGCTGTATAACCAAGATTATGATCAACAATCCATCGAAAGCTATGATAGAGTGCGTCAGCAGATCCAAGCATCTGATGCCATTTTGATTGTCACGCCAGAGCATAATCGCACTTTGCCTGCGGCACTTAAAAATGTCATCGATATCGCTTCACGCCCACATGGTCAAAGCGTCTGGGCTGCCAAAAAAGTCGCTGTGGTGACAGCAGTACCAGGCACTTATGGTGGTAGAGAGTGTGGCATCGATGTGCGAAAAGTGATGCAGTCACTGTCCGCCAAAGTCATGATCACGCCTGAAGTGTATCTTAGCCGTGCCACCGAAAGTATCGAAGAAGGGCAGGTGACAAGCGACAGAACCAAAGAGTTTTTGGATGCATTTGCTGAAGCATTGGTTGAATTTATAGGGGGATAACATGAGTCAAAACGTCGAAGACAGTAAAGACGAAAGTAAAAAAATTGTAAAGCCAAGTGGAGGGTTTTGGAAGCGCTATGAAGCGTCGATTTTATTGACCTTGGTTGGTGGTGCGATTGATACCATTGGTTTTATTGCGCTGCTTGGCTTTTTTACCAACCACGTTACAGGAAACTTGGTGATGGCAGGTGCAGGCATTGTCAAAAGTGGCGATGACTTGTGGATTAAGCTTGGTGCTTTGCCAGTATTTATCTTGACTGTGGTGCTCACCAAGCGCTATATCGCTGTCAGACCAGCGGATAAGCCCATCTTAAGCGAGCTTTTATTTGCCGAAGTGCTGTTTTTGAGCGCATTTATGGCGGCGGCGCTGATCTTAGGTCCGTTTGAAGTGCGCGGTGCGTGGGAAGTAGGTATTACAGGATTTTTAGGTTTGATGGCGTTTGCGATTCGTAATACCGCGGGCAAAACCATCATGGGTAAAGTGCGCCCAACATTATTGATGACAGGTAACACCACACAGCTTGGGATTGATTTGTCAGATTACATTTTTAACCGCACGCAGTGTAATATGGAAAGCCTAAAATACAGCGCGGCGGTGGTGTTTACCTTTGCGTTTGGTGCGCTGATTGGTACGCTTTTATATTTGGCGATTGATTTTTGGTCTATTGGACCGTTCATTTTGCCAGTACTGTATTTGGCATTCAAAGCGCGCGACAAAGACTATCTATCTTGATGACTTGATGGTCAGCCAGTGTTGAGTTTAAGGACGCCATTTGGTGTCCTTTTATTCATAAAGTATTAATATTAACTAATCAATAAACTCTCAATTATTACCAAATTCTTAAAGGGCATACAAAGCCCAACGCTCATAAAGATCGCGCATACAAAAATTACAAAGCGCTTACTAAAAGTTCACCAAACTAATAAAGTGAATCCCAAGAACGGTGTTATCCTAAACCCAGTATCAACTGTTAATCACTTTTAGATCGCTATTCATGGACTTGGATCAGTCTAAAAATGCTAAACAGTAAATTCATTCAATGAGCGCATTGATACTGGGGAAATTGAACTCATTACGATAACTCATCAAAGGATAATGTTATGTTTAAATCTAAAAAACCAGACCTAAAAACGGATGACAATCTATATAATCGCCTTTCGGTAGATGACGCAGTCGTTTTATTTGTTGACCATCAAACTGGTCTGCAGACTCTATGCCGTGATATGCCAGCCAACGAATTTAAAAATAACGTACTTGCTTTGGCTAAAATCACCAAATATTTCAATTTACCAGCCATTATGACCACAAGCTTTGAAGAAGGTCCAAACGGTCCCTTGTTCCCAGAGCTTAAAGAAATGTTCAAAGATGCTGATTATATCGCACGCCCTGGTCAGATTAATGCTTGGGATAACGAAGACTTTGTTAAAGCCATTAAAAAAACTGGTCGTAAGCAGCTAGTTATTGCAGGTATCGTGACCGAAGTGTGCGTTGCATTCCCAGTATTATCTGCGCTTAAGCAAGGTTATGAAGTATTTGTAATCACCGATGCTTCAGGTACATTTAATGACATCAGCCGCAATGCCGCTTGGCTACGCATGCAGCAAGAAGGCGCGCAGCTACTGACTTGGTTTGCGATGGCAAATGAGCTACGCCGTGACTGGCGCGAAGACATGGAAGGCTACACACAGCTATTCTATGAAATCAGCACCGAGTATTCACCGCTTATCGATAGCTATAATGCTGTTAAAGATGCGAAATAAGCATCAAATTAAAATTTTAATTAAATTATAACATTCATTTAATCATGGTTTGGGTAAGGCAGTTACCCAAACCATACTTTTTTCTAATCATCCTTCAGATTATAATACCCTCTAAATCATATTTGATAAGACTCCACAATGGTGAATGGCGCTGCGACAATGGCTGATAAAATGGTTGATAAATTATCCTTGATGATCATTGGTGTGATGCTGTCATTGGTCATGACGGTCATGCCAAGTCATGCCACTACCGCCAAGCTATTATCAAACACTCAAGAAAAACCCGCTGAGATTTCCGTTGACAGCTTCGGGCGTGAGACGCCACGCGGCACGGTGCAAGGGCTTTTGCGCGCGATCGCGTCAGAAGACTACGAGCTTGCCGCCAACTATTTGGACGGACGATATTTAGCAAGCACCAAAACGCCCAACCGTGAAGTTGTTGAGCATTTGGTGATCGCACTGGATGCAGGGGGTAAGCTGTATCAAGACCTGCAAATTAGTGGCGTCAGCGAGGGCGATCTGTCTGATAATCTGCCAAGCGATATTGATAAAGTTGGCGAGCTTCGGCTGATGAACGACAACATCGATATTTTGCTCAATCGGCGTGTAAGCGAGGATGGCATGGTGTTTTGGCAAGTGTCATCGCAGACTTTGGCGGCATTACCCGAAAAGACCATCCACGCCCAAACCCTATCAGAGCGGCTCAAATTATCACAGCCAGGCACGCATAGCCAAACCAAGCATTGGCTTGAATTGGTGTCTCTTGGCATCTTGGTGATCGGGCTATATTTGGCGATCAATTTGGTGGTGTGGATGCTGTATTGGGTGAGTAAGTGGCTGTACACCACCATCCGTAAAAAGCGATTTCGGATTACGCCTAGTGTGATCATGCCGCTGTCTTTGGTATTTTTGGCGATGATCTTGCCTGAGGTGATGGTGCGCGTGGGCGTGCCTTTGACACTGCGCAGCTCATTTGGTCGCATCAAGGATATTGTGGCTTGGGGCGCAACGGCTTGGCTGATGCTACGCTTGCTTGACAGTGTATTTCGCCGTGCCGAAGCCAATTCACTCAAGCGCGGGCGTCCCGAACAAGTTTCGATTTTAAATCTACTTAGAAAAGTTGCCAAAGCCTTTATGGTGATCTTGGCGATCATTTTGATTTTTGGAAATCTTGGATTTGATTTGACCACAGGGATCGCAGCCTTAGGTGTCGGTGGTTTGGCACTTGCATTTGGCGCCCAAAAAACCATCGAAAATCTCATAGGCTCGGTCGTCGTGGTCGCTGACCGTCCTGTCCATGTGGGTGATTATTGTAAATTTGGCACCTATGAAGGCACGGTGATTGACATTGGCATCCGCTCAACGCGTATTCGCACGCTTAATCGTACCGTGGTTACCGTACCAAATGGCGAGTTTTCATCATTACAAATTGAGAACTTTACCGCAAGGGATATGTTTTATTTTTTGCATAATTTATTTATCAAGCGCACAGCGAGCCTGGCGGAAATTGAGCGTGCGGTGACTGATTTGCAAGCGTTTTTGGCAGCGCATCGATTGACGAATTATGAATGGAATCAAGTTTGGATCAAAGAGCTGCGCCAAGACTGCTATGTGATTGAGATGCGTGCTTATATCGATGCTGATGGTGCGCAGGATTTTTATGCCAAGCAAACCTTGCTGATTTTGGAAGTTCTAAAATTCTTGGAGGATTATCACATTGAGCATGCCATGCCATCGCAAGCCATCACCATCACCAAAAACAACAAGAACAAGACAGGTTTTTAAATGAACAAATCGAATTATAATTTATTTAAGAATAAGTACCTTAATTATATGTGATACTCTATTGGTTAGACTGTAACGATGGCTTTATATTTACTTAAGAATCATGGGGTTGGGCATTTAGATCAAACCAATGGACCATTCAAGATTGATATCAGCCCTTCCCGCTATTCAACAGGACATATCATTATGTCCTGTTTTTTATGTATTGTTATGAGTGAATAAAAGCTTAAACTGCGCAATATCCACTCTTAGAAGCCCTTGGAATTACTATTAGAACGGCTAAAGTTGCTAAAAATCCAAATAAAAACATTGTATAAAGGGCGTATTGTGCCGCTAAATGGACATCAACATCTCTAAACATACTAAAAATAGTGGCACCAGTTGCGATGCCGAAAGATGCACCAAGGGCGCTCGCCATCTTAAAGACGCCGGCGGCAATACCTGCTTTATTTAGAGGCACATTCACCATTGCACAATCAGCTGCAGGCGTTGAATAACAGCCTAGGCCAAAGCCAAGCACTGCAAATGAAACGAATACCCACCACATATAAGTTTCGTGAGACAAAAAGGTCATGGATAGCCCTAGAGCACCGAGTGCTGCCATTGAAGTGCCAAGCCACATTGGTGTTTTATAACCCAATTTTTGAAGTAATTTTTCACTAACACGAATCATGATAATGACCATGGTAACGAAACCTAAGGATTTTACCCCTGCTTGAAATGAGCTAAGTCCATGACCTTTTTGTAAATAAGTATTGACAATAATGATTGTACCTGCCGTGCAGTTTAAGAAAAAGTTTGACAAACAGGCGCCACTATAGCCTCGACTTTTAAATAAAGAAAAATCCAAAAAGGCTTGATGTTTTAATCGCATTTCTGTACGGAAAAATATCACACCCATAATTAATGTTGTAATTAGCATCAATATACTAAAGCTGTGTGTTAAGCCTAATTTAAATCCTTTGGTAATGAGTAAGTTTAAAGCCAATAGCCCCAATACGCAACTGAACAAGCCTACATAGTCATAGCGCGTAGTATTGACATCGTTGGATTTACTCTCCGGAGTACCTTTAATCAATAACACGCCTATCACTGAAATTAGAATAGATAATAAAAATATACTTTTCCAGCCCATGCTTGTAGCAATAGCGCCACCCACAAAAGAAGATAAACCAGAACCACCAAATGAACCAATAGACCAAAAACTAAACGCGCGCTGCCTTTCAGAGCCCTGGTAATAATTTTTAATAATGGATAAAGTAGCTGGCATAATGCATGCAGAAGATAAACCTTGCAAAACTCGTCCAATCCCAAAGTTGAATACGTTTGTACTAAAATATAACACCAAACAGGCCATGATGTTTAATGCGAAACCAATATAAGTTAAACGCATTCTACCAAAACGATCAGCCAAACTTCCCATTAGAATAATAAAACAGCCAGAAAACAAGGAACCTAAGCTGATCACTGCATTGAGAGAAGTGTCACTCATGTTTAAATCTTGCTGGATAGAAGGTACAACATTAAACATTGACTGATAAAACAACCAAAATGTTAATACGCCAAGTACCATGCCGGCCAACAACTTGTCGTTGCCATGAAATGTTGAAGTATTTGTTGCCATAAAATCCCTTTTTATAATTATTTCAAGTAATTTTCTACTAAATTACAAAAATAAGCACCTGCTGGAGCAATGATATCATCATTGAAATCGTATGCAGGATTATGCACCATGTATGCATCTGGCCCTCCGCCGTTGCCAATAAGGCAATAGCTTCCATTAAGATTTGCTTCTAGCATAAAAGCAAAATCTTCGCTACCCATCAGAGGTAAAATATCTGTATGGACTTTATCTGCTCCAACCAGACCCTGTGCGACTTTTATTGCAAATTCGGTTGCATCTTTACCATTTATCAGGGGCGGGCAATTATTAATATGCTCAATGTGAGCGGTGGCACCAAAACTTTTTGCTTGATAGTTGGTTACTTCATCAATTCGCTCTAACACCCTTTTTCTAACATTAGTATCTAAAGTACGGACGCTTAATTTTAACAACGCACTATCGTTGACAACATTTGGAGCATTACCGGAACTTAACTGTCCTACGGTGATTACGGCTTGCTCAAGCGGACCAACATTGCGAGATACGATGCTTTGTAGGGCTACGACAAGATAGCATGCTATTACTGTTGCATCAATCCCATGCTCGGGCACTGCACCATGACTACCAGTGCCTTTAATATGAATGTGTAAAGTATCAGAAGATGCCATCATCGGTCCTGGCTTAAAATAAAATTCACCTGTTTTTAAACGTGGCATATTATGCATTGAAAAAATTACATCGCAGGGGAATCTATCAAACAATCCGTCCTCTAACATGACTTTTCCGCCATACAAGAACTCTTCAGCAGGTTGAAAAATTAGATGAACTGTGCCATTAAAATTTTTGGTTTTAGCAAGTTGTTTGGCGCAGGCTAATAAAATGGTACTATGTCCATCATGACCGCAGCCATGGAATTTTCCTGCCACTTGACTTTGATAGGTTTTATTGGTGTTTTCTTGAATAGGGAGTGCATCCATGTCTGCACGTAAACCAATTGCTTTATTACTATCCCCATTTTTTAACGTGGCTACAATACCAGTTTTGGCAAGACCACGATGTACAGCGTAGCCCCACTGGGTTAGCAGATCAGCAATCAGATCTGATGTTTGCTTTTCTTCAAATCCTAACTCAGGATTTTTATGGATGGTGTGGCGAATATTACAAAAAAAATCATGATCTTTTTTAATAGATATAGAGTGTTCATGATTAGTAAAAATGGGATTTGTTAGTGACATACCTGTTCCTCTTTAACTTCCTTATAAATTAGTTTAAAAAAATAAAAATTAATCTATCTATTAATATAGTAGCTTAACGGGGTTTATAGATTTAAACTCAAAAAAATTTTAAATCAACGTTCGCTAGCTGTCAACTATATTGCAATAGTTATTTATACCTCTTAAACGATTTTGCAGATAACATCGCGAATAATTATCGATTTAATATTGTCAAAATGATGTACTTGATAATTGTGCTATAATAGCCGCTCTATTATCGTAATTATCCAAATCGTATAGTGATTTAACTGCTTTTTTTTAATCTGCCAAATTATAAAAGTTATTTAAAATTTAAGAGACATCCATGTACACAGACAGCCACGCGCACTTAACTTATCTTAAGCTTGATAAACATGCTCATGAGCCCGACAATCTGCTCAAAGCCATGTATGATGCGGGGGTCAGTCGTACGATGGCGATCATGTGTCAGCTGTCTGAATACGATGACATCCGCGCTTGGGTGGATCGCTCATCGGCTCAGATGACGCCTGATATTGGCATGAGTGTGGGGATTCATCCTTGTCAAGATGAAGGTATGCTGGCCGGCATCACTCCTGATGCGCTGCTGTCGCTTGATAATGAAAAAGTTTGGGCATTTGGCGAGACGGGGCTTGATTATTATTGGGATAGCGATAAACAATCTGCCCAAAAACACAGTTTCGCTGCGCATATCCACGCCGGTAAAATCGCCAAAAAACCCATCATCGTGCACACGCGCAGTGCCTATGATGATACACTTGATGTACTAGCAGCTGAGCGCTGCGAGCATGGGATTATCCACTGCTTTACCGAAGATTATGCCTTTGCTAAGCGCGCCTTGGACATGGGGCTGTATATTTCGTTGTCTGGGATTGTCAGTTTTAATAAATCACAAGCACTCAGAGATGTCGCCGCTAAGCTGCCTTTAGATAGGGTCCTGATTGAGACGGACAGCCCATATTTGGCACCTGTACCGAAGCGTGGACGAGATAATGAGCCAACTTTTGTGCCTTATGTGGCTGAAGCCTTATCCAAAGTTTATCAAAAACCTGCCGAAGAGATTGGTCAAATCACAAGCGCTAATTTTGTGAATTTGGTCAATCAATACAAAACCATTATCCAGTAATTTAGCTTATGATGACCAATAAACGCATCAGCCTTGCGCCGATGATTGATTACACCACGATGGATTTTAGAGCGTTTGCCAGGCTTTTTAATCCTTATATATATCTGTACACCGAAATGATCAGTACAAGCGCGATCTTGAAAGGCGATGCCGCTCATGTGCTCAGATGCCACGGCAGTGAAAACCCTGTTGTCCTACAGCTGGGCGGCTCAAACCCTGACGAGATGGCAAAAGCGGTGGCTGTCGCTGAGCAAATCGGCGCTTATGATGAATATAATATCAATGTCGGCTGCCCTTCGGATAGGGTTCAGCATAATAAAATTGGCGCCTGCCTGATGGCAGAGCCGCAGACAGTAGCTGACATGGTGTGCGCCATGAAAAATCACACGGATAAGCCTGTCACTGCCAAACATCGTATCGGCATCGATCATTTTGACAGTTATGAGTTTATGCGCGATTTTGTAGAGACCGTGGCTGAAGCAGGTTGCACTCATTTTATTGCTCATGCGCGCATCGCTTGGCTACAAGGACTTTCTCCCAAACAAAACCGTGAAATCCCACCGCTGAGATACGAGGACGTGTATCGGCTCAAGCAAGAATTTCCTGAGCTGACCATTGAGATTAATGGCGGTATTGATCATTTGGCTGCCATTCGCGAGCATTTGACGCAGGTTGATGGTGTGATGGTGGGGCGCGCGTTTTATCATAATCCGTATCTGATGGCAGAATGTCATCACCTGTGGGGCAGTCAGCCGCCAAGTCGCCGTCAGGTTTTTGAAAATCTTATGGTATATCTCAAGCAGCGCGCTGATGAAGGTGCAAATCTTGCGACAGTGACGCGTCATTATTTGGGATTATTTCAAGGATTGAGCGGCGCGCGGCGCTGGCGTCAGGACTTAAGCGGTAAATCTTCGCTCACGCTTGATGAGATTTATCAGGCAGGTGAGCGAGTTTTGTCCCAAAATGATCAATAATGTGTTTATAACTGACACTATCAAAAATCCGCTAAGTAAAAATCATCAACAGCAGCACCAAGCTGTTATTGACGCTGTGCAGTAACATGGGGGCAAAAACTGACTGAGTGCGGATGCGTGCGTAGCATAACGCCAGCGAAATTGCCACCATCATGATCAGATCGATATAGTTATATTGAAAATGTAATATCGCAAAAATGCCACTGGATAACAGACTGATGGCGATTTGAATGGATTGCGGATGCGTGAAAAAGGGGCTAAACATATCTTCGCCCAAGCGCCAAAATAGACCGCGGCAAATGAGCTCTTCATAGACAGGTGCGCAGATGAGCACAAGCAGCGCAAATAGCCACATCGGCGTGCTTTGATCCACCAGCTGTGCTGCGTCCATTGATGGAGCAGGCTTGAGCCAATCGCTCAGCTGTGCAACCACCCAGCTTGATAACGCGATGCTTGCCAAGAGTACTGCAAGCGCCCCCAAAAATGACCTGAGACGCATCGGCTCAAAGCCAAAATAATGCCGCCAAAATTTGACAGCTTGAGTTTGGTCATTGGTCAATTGCCTGATGCGCAAGTATTGCCAAATCAAAATCAGCCATGCCAACGACACCGCTGTCAGCACCAGTGACATGATGGTCAAGGTATTGTCAGCGGTAAAAGACGCCACCGACGAATCGGCAATCATTTTGAGTAAAAAATACCACCCATTTTGAAAAACAAAAATACTGCCAACCACAGCAACGATCAAAAAGATGGCTGTGATTGGCGTATATCTTGGCAGCGGCTGAGAGTTGGGCATGATTTACAGCTGATCGATGATGGTGTTTAGGATATCTTCGGCAGTTTGCTCGGGATGCTCAAGTGGAAACATGTGCGAACCTGCGACATAGCACACAGGAATGTCAAACTTTTTATAAGCATCTTGGTATGAGCCGATTTTGGTGAAATGGCTGTCTTGACCTGCAATCAAAGTCATCGGCTTGGTCGCCGAGATCGATTTTAGCCAATACAATGAAGGAATGGTACGAAAAATCGACACTTCCACAGACTTTGGAATGCTTAGCGTGTATTTACCATCAGCGGTCGGCTCAAAGCCGTATTGAATGTAATTATTAAAACTGCGCTCATCAAAAGGGGCAAACAGTGCTTTTTGTCGTAAAGATTGATACGCATCTTCTCGGCTGTCATAGGTATCTTTACGGCGTTTAGATTTATGGGCAGGCGATAATCTATCAATCAGCCGATGGCGAAATTTGGGGATGCGCCCAATTTGCCGATCAATCAATTTGGCAAGATGATAAGACAGCGCATTACGCGTGGTGATCAAAGATGGATCTAATAAAATCGCTTGACTGATCGGCTTGGGATTGGCAAGTAATGTCTGCATGGTCGTCATCGCACCCACCGAGTGCCCAACCGCCACCAATGTCGGCACGCCATGCTCGCGGCAGGCATCATCGATGCTATCACCCACTTGGCGCGTCAGGCTTTGCCAGTGATTATCGACTGGATAGCTGGGATGTGTGCCTAGTTTATCGATTGACACGATGGTAAAGTGTTCGGCAAGTTTATCAAGCATCGGCTGATAAGTCGGCGTAGGGACACCGTTGGCATGCACAAAATGTAGGACAGGTTTGCCAGTTTTTATAGATTTGGGCAATTGATCTAGCTGATTAATATTGGCGATTGTCATATCATTATCCTAAAACAGTTATCAAAAAATGACTCAATATTCAATTTATAAAGCATACATGACTTTGGGTCAATTTGCTAGCGCTTGTTTTGTGATCTTATTTGTCAAATAGACGACAAATTCACCCAGTTGTCATCATTCATTTTCTTTTTGAATGTGCTATAATTTTATGGATGATGGCTATAGTCATCATAAAGACAAGGGGCGTCAAGACTGCGTTAGGTAAGCGGCATCGGCGCTATAATACATTGTGATAAGGATTGATGATGAGCTATTTTGGTACAGATGGTATTCGAGGGGAGTTTGGAGTTTTTCCAATTACCCCGGATTTTTTGCTGCGCTTGGGTTTTGGTGCGGGGCGAGTTTTGGTTGAAAAATCACCAAATAAGCGCCCAAGCGTATTGATCGGCAAGGATACGCGTCTGTCAGGCTATGTCATCGAAGCGGCACTGCAGGCGGGCTTTAATGCGGCGGGCGTTGATGTTTATATGCTTGGACCATTGCCCACGCCTGCGATTGCGCATTTGGTCAAAAGCTTCCATGCCGACATGGGCGTGGTGATCTCAGCGTCGCATAATCCGTACCAAGATAATGGTGTGAAATTCTTCAGTCATGAAGGCAAAAAAATCTCTGACGATATGCAAAATGCCATCAATGCCGAACTTGATAACTTGGTCGGTGATACGGATGCTCGCATGGCGCGCTTGGCAGGCATTAAATCAGACGCCATCGGCAAAAATCACCGTGTCGCCGATGCCAAAGGCAGATATATCGAATACTGTAAAGGCAGTTTCCCTTATCATTTTAATTTATCCCATCTAAAAATCGTCGTCGATTGTGCTAATGGCGCAGGCTACAGCGCAGCACCTCGAGTACTCAAAGAGCTTGGCGCACAAGTCATCGCCATTCATAATACCCCTGATGGCGTCAATATCAATGATCATTGTGGCTCGACGCATCCTGAAGTCATTCAAGCGGCGGTGCGTGAGCATGGCGCAGATGTGGGCATTGCATTGGATGGCGATGGCGATCGCATTATCATGACCGATGAGCAAGGTAATATCGTGGATGGGGACGGGATCTTATATATACTTGCCAAGCATCTTAAGCCTGCAGGCGTGGTTGGCACTTTGATGAGTAATGTGGCGCTTGAGCTGGCTTTGGCTGATCAGGGGATAGATTTTCATCGTGCCAAAGTGGGCGATCGCTATGTCATGCAAGACTTAGAAGAGCGCGGCTGGTCCATCGGCGGTGAGCCATCGGGGCATATTTTATGTTTGGATAAAAGCCGTACAGGGGATGCGATTGTGGCAGGCTTACAGGTGCTCAGCTGCATGGCAGAAACAGGCAAGGCGCTCAGCGAATTGATCCAAGGGTACACGCCATTTCCCCAAAAGCTGATCAATGTGCGCCTATCTCAAATGAGCGACCCTTATGCCAATGAAGAACTCAAAGCCATCTTCGATGAAGCAGAAAAATCACTTTTGGGTCAAGGGCGCTTGCTGATCCGCAAGTCAGGCACCGAGCCTGTCATCCGTGTGATGGTTGAGCACCAAGACGAAAGTAGCTGCCAAACCTTAGCAGAAAAATTAGCCGCAGAAGTCAAGCGCGTACTGACTTAATAACTGATGAAATCGTGACGATGTGTCACTTTATTATATCTTAGGAGACCGATTGTGGATTTGACAGATCATAGACAATCCTACGAAAAACATAGTTTGGCTGATGCAGGGCTGCCAAATGATCCATTTGATTTGTTTCGAGCGTGGTTTGATGAAGCGGTCGATGCCAAGCTGCCCGAACCTTATGCGATGAGTTTGGCAACATGCGGCGCGGATGGTCGCCCAAGTGTTCGTATTGTGCTGATGCGTGAGCTGACTGATCAAGGCGTGGTGTTTTATACCAATTATGACAGTGCCAAGGGTCAAGATCTTGCCGATAATCCCAATGCTGAAGTGCTGTTTTTTTGGCAAGGGCTTGAGCGCCAAGTCCGTTTAGGCGGTCAAATGAAAAAGATTTCTAGCGAAAAATCTGCGGCTTATTTTGCCAAGCGCCCACGCGAAAGCCAGTTGGGTGCTTGGGTGAGTCAGCCCCAAAGTGGCGTGGTGGATAGCCGCCAAACCATGGAAGATAAGTTTGTAGAACTTGATCAGCGTTTTGGCGAATCTGTACCGCACCCAAGCTTTTGGGGTGGGTATGAGCTGATCGTTGATCGCGCTGAATTTTGGCAAGGGCGTCTTGGGCGTATGCACGACCGCATGACATACACCAAACACGGTGAGTCTTGGCAAATTCAGCGTCTTTTGCCATAAGCCAGTTTGATATTTTAGCCTGTCAAAATCACAAATTTTGGCAGGCTTTTGCTTAAAATGACAAAATTTTTGCATGAATTTTGAGTAATTTAAATCAATTTTGTCAAAATGATGCCATCAGAATGTCATGATTTGTTACAAATACAGCATTCTTCATGATTTTGGGCAACTTTTGTGCTCAAATCTGCCAATTTTCAAGTGGGCAGTAACAATCAGGTGCGTTCCTTTGCATTTTTTATGTAGATTGCAACACGGTAATTTGGCAAAATGCATCAAACATTCATGAGCAACTTAAATTTTAGATCAATGACGCGTTTTTTGTCATTTAATTTATGAGGGAAAATTATGACGACTTCAACCATCAAAGCTATGGCGATCAAAGCACTTATAGCAGCGGCAACGGTGACGGCTGCCACAGTGCCTATGGCACTGGCAACCACCGCTCACGCTGCGGCAGCTTCTCAGCAAACCGCTGCCAAAAATTTAAATAATCAGCTTGTGGGCATTCGCTCAATGACAGCGAATTTTAGCCAAACCACAAAAGCAGGCAACAAGACCACCAATTTTACAGGCTCTATGAGTGTTCAGCGCCAAAATCAGTTCCGCTGGGAAACCAAATCACCAGCCGAGCAGCTGATTGTGGCTAATGGCAGCACCATGTGGATTTATGATAAAGATTTGCAGCAAGCCACCCGCCAGTCGGTCAGCAATCAAGTGGGCGAGACTCCAGCGCTGCTGCTGTCAGGCGATCCTAGCCAAATTAGCCAAAACTTTAATGTCAGCCAGCCTAATGCCAATAAAAATTACTTCGTATTGACGCCCAAATCAAGTAGCGCCAATTTCAAAAGCTTGTCTTTGAGCTTTAATGGTGGTCGTCCTGTGATGATGGTGCTTCATGATGCTATCGGTCAGACCACCACCATTCGCTTTAGCAACATTTCTTTGAATAAAAAATTGGCGGCAGCGCAGTTTAATTTTACACCGCCAAACGGTGTCGATGTCATCAGCCAGTAATCTGTATGACTATGAGCATCAGGCGCTTATGATGCGTCTGATGCTCATAGCGATCCTAGATCGGCGGTGGGGTGTATCACTATGATCAATCAGCGATCAAAATGTAAGCAAACTGTGATCAAAGCTGTAAAGTATCTATTCATTGGCTCTGTGATGGCAGGCGGTCTCACTGGCTGTAGCCAAACTGATGAGCCATCTGGTACCATCAAGCAGTCACGCCCCAACAAATTTAGCGATGACTACCACCAAAGCTATGCTCAAATCATCCAAGAGTTGGGGCAGACTATCCAAAACCAAAGCCTTAGTACTGACATTAACCATCAGTTTGTCAGCACCATGCTCAATCATCAGCAAGCTGCCGTCATGATGGCGTATGTTCAGCTTAAATTTGGGTCGGATAAGCAAGCACTAAATATCGCTCAGCGTAGCATAGACATACAACAAGCACAAATGGCATGGATGAGACAGTGGCTCGCCAATGATGCCCTGACGCATGAGCGGACTGAGCAGTCACCACATTTGGCTTTTAATGGCTATGAATCTTATGATACCCAAACGCTGATAACAGCCGCCAACTCCCAAACGGCGGATAAAGTGTTTATTCATCTGATGCAGATGCATCAGCTGCAAGCCATTCATATGGCTGAGCAAGCGCTCGAGATGGGGCTGGATGCAGAAGTCGCCGCCTTGGCAGAAGATATTATCATCACTCAAACGACCGAATTAAAAGCCCTGCAAAATTGGCTACATGATGCTGACTGAATTTTATAAGACTAAAATTTTTAAACTCAAGCGAAAAAATAGACGCTTGGGTTTTTATTTTGCTTAAGGCTGATATGACAACTGTGTTATACTTTGATGACTTTTTAGTACAGGATAAGGATGCGCTATGAAAAAAAATGAGATCCAGATCGAGGGTATGACTTGTAGCGGCTGTGTCAGCAGCGTCCAAAAAGCTTTGCAAGCGGTGGCTGGCGTGGAGGCGATCTCTGTTAGCCTTGAAGATGGCTTGGCAGTGGTGGTATATGATGAGTCAGCCTGTGATGCCGAAGCGATCATTGAGGCGATCGAAGAGGCGGGTTTTGACGCGCAGGTGGTTTAGCCCAACCATGCTACTTTAGAATGTTTGGATGACTTTTTTACATAGTATTTGCTAAAAAAATCATACCATAATAATTTGAAATAATTTCTTGGGATAAATTCATTGCTAAAATGATGTAATTTTGTAAAGTGTGTTATAATACCGCCATTTTACAAAATTGAGATCACATAGAGGTGATTATGTTAGCCAATTGGTCAGCGATTGCATTTTTGCTAGCCGCCGTAGGGCTGGTTGTTTTTATGTTGGTAGTGCCACGTCTCCTTGGCGGGCGTTCATCAGGGTCTCAAAAGCAAGAAACCTTTGAAGCAGGGGTGGTGTCTGCTGGTTCGGCGCGCATTCGTTTATCTGCTAAATTCTATTTGGTCGCCATTTTCTTTGTCATTTTTGATTTAGAAGCATTGTTCTTATATGCTTATGCAGTCAGTGTGCGCGAAGTGAATTGGTATGGATTTACCGCGGCGGCAATCTTCATTGCCATTCTGTTTGTCGGTCTGATCTATGAGCTGCGTTTGGGCGCGATGAATTGGGCACCTGCCGATAAGCGTCAGAAAAAACCACGCATCCTAAGCCGTCCTGATAACTTTGATTTGGCTGCCATTACAGCTTTTAATGGTATCGATGAGCTGCATACCGATCCTACTGGCAAAGTCCCTGCCCAATCTTCAGGACGCATCAATGTTTCTAATGACATTGAAAAAAACAAAGCACATATGGCAAATATCGACCATATCAACACCACAGGTCGCGTCACCACCCAAGATTTTAACTCATAATAACACTGTCAATTTATTGACAGTGTTATTGGCATGGATGATTTTTGACTGATAAGGAAGCGCTGATGACAATAACAGGGTACAATATTGATTGGCTATCTGCCATGCTTGCCATCACCTTTATGATAAATGGTCATTTGGCTGAATCCAAAAAACCAAATGCTAAAATAATGCCAGTTTGTTAACCAGCAAGATTAAGACTATGAAATACACTCTCACCAAGCCAAATCAAAATACTGAGCAATATCCACAACAAAGCCGTGAGATCATCGATGACATCACGCAAGCTGAAGTGGATAAAAATGTCTTTATGGCGAAGCTGTCTGATTTGACGCATGCCGCGGCTAATTGGGGGCGCAAAAACTCCTTATGGCCGTTTAACTTTGGTACCAGCTGCTGTTATGTAGAATATGCCACAACCTTGACGGGTGTGCATGATTTATCGCGTTTTGGTGCGGAAGTGATTCGTGCATCACCGCGTCAAGCGGATGTGATGATTGTGGCGGGAACGTGTTTTGTTAAGATGGCACCTGTTATTCTCAGACTTTATGAGCAAATGCTAGAACCCAAATGGGTCATCTCCATGGGGGCGTGTGCCAACTCAGGCGGTATGTATGACATTTATTCGGTGGTGCAGGGCGTGGATAAGATTTTGCCTGTGGACGTTTATATCCCCGGCTGTCCGCCGCGCCCTGAAGCGGTCATTCAGGCATTGATGCTGCTCCAAGATTCTATCACGCATGAACGCCGCCCGCTGGGCATTCATCTGGATGAACAAGGCATCATCCAGCCTGTGATGACACCTGAACGAGACCGTAAAATGGCTGACCGCATCGCTACGGTGAATCTGCGTAGCCAAGATGATGCGTTTTAAGCGGCTTTAATTAACGTCATCACTTATCTATGGCTGAGTAAATAAAAATTTCAAAAACGCGTAAATTTTTATACTTTTAAAAAATTGGTAAATACGAATGAGCATAAATCACACTCACGATTTTGGCGTGTTGGAAGAATTGACCGCAAAAAACCACGCTTATATCACACAGGCTACGGCGGACGGCATTCCCACCATTTGGGTTGAACCGAGTGTGGTTTTGGATGTGCTATTAACGCTGCGCACGCTGCCCAAGCCTTTTGTGATGTTGGTGGATTTATCCGCTATGGATGAGCGTTTGCGTCAGCACCGCCATGGTTTGCCTGACAGTGATTTTACCGTCTTTTATCATCTGATGAGCTTGGAGCGAAACTCTGACATTCGTGTCAAAGTCGCCTTAAAAGAAGGTGAGTATATTCCAAGTGCGACCAAAATTTATCCCAATGCCAACTGGTATGAGCGAGAAGTGTGGGACATGTTTGGGGTGGTGTTTGACGGACACCCGCATTTGACACGCATTTTATTGCCTAAATACTGGGAAGGGCATCCTTTGCGTAAAGAATACCACGCACGCGCCACTGAATTTACGCCGTATTTTTTGAACACCGCCAAACAGCAATTTGAACAAGAAAACTTACGCTTTGTGCCCGAAGAGTGGGGCATGAAACGCTCTGGGCGTGATGAAGACTTTATGTTCCTAAACATCGGACCTAACCACCCGTCCGCACACGGGGCGTTTCGTTTGGTGTTGCAGTTAGACGGCGAAGAAATCATTGACTGCATTCCTGATATTGGCTACCACCACCGTGGGGCGGAAAAAATGGCGGAGCGTCAGACGTGGCATTCGTTCATTCCTTATACCGACCGCATTGACTATTTGGGCGGCGTGATGAATGAGCTGCCCTACATCATGGCGGTGGAAAAATTGGCAGGCATTACCACTCCTGAGCGAGCGAATGTCATTCGTATCATGATGAGTGAGTTTTTTAGGATTACCAATAACTTGCTTTATTGGGGAACGTTCATCCAAGACGCAGGCGGTATGACGCCAGTGTTTTATATGTTTGCCGACCGTCAAAAGGCGTATGATGTCATTGAAGCGGTTACGGGCTATCGTATGCACCCAGCGTGGTTTAGAATTGGTGGGACGGCACATGATTTGCCCAATGGTTGGGAGCGTTTGGTGCGTGAGTTTTTGGACTGGATGCCAAAACGCATTGATGAATACTATAAAGCCACGATGACCAACACCGTCTTAAAAGGACGCACGCAAGCGGTCGCCCAATATGATGCCAAACAGGCTTTGGCGTGGGGAGTTACTGGGGCGGGTCTGCGAGCTACTGGCATTGACTTTGATTTACGTAAGGCTCGTCCATATTTGGGCTATGAAAACTTTGACTTTGAGATTCCGGTGTTCTATAACGGTGATGCTTATGATAGATGTTTGGTGAAGATAGAAGAGATTCGCCAAAGCTTGCGTATCATTGAGCAGTGTCTAAATAATATGCCAAGCGGAGCGTACAAAGCAGAGCATCCCTTGGCAGTACCACCACCAAAAGACCGCACACTACAAGACATCGAAACGCTTATCAACCACTTTGTGTCCGTATCATGGGGTCCCGTGATGCCTGCTGGTGAGTCGGCGTGTATGGTAGAAGGCGTCAAAGGGCTAAACAGCTACTATGTCACGTCCGATAACTCAACCATGAGCTATCGTACACGTATCCGTACGCCGACTTTTGCTCATTTGCAGCAGATGCCTAGCGTTATCAATGGTTCGCTAGTGTCCGATGCGATTATTTATTTGGCGAGTATTGATATTGTCATGGCAGATTGTGATAGGTAGACGTGATTGATGTTGTTGTACTGCTTGGCTTTATAAGTTCAGTGGTGCTATTTTTATCCACGCCAGGTCCTGTAACTGTCATGGTGGCAAACAACAGCTCAAAACAAGGATTTTTGGCGGGCGTTTTGACGATTGCAGGGACAAATGCGGCATCTTTGGTGCTTATTGCCATATCGTTTTTGGTCTTGTATGGAGTGTTGGTTGTTAGTGAAACGATGTTGACATGGTTTGGTTTGTTTGGTGCTTTGTATTTGCCGTATTTTGCCTTACAAGTGATTAAAGACAGTTTTTATGCCACATCCTTATCATTGGATAAAGCACAGACCAATAAAAAGCTGTTAGCGGTTTATTTTAAACAAGGGTTTTTGGTAGGAATAAGCAATCCCAAAGACGTGCTATTTTTTATGGCGTTTTTCCCATTATTTTTTGGCATCAGTGAAAATATCAGCCTTGCCATGATGATATTAACTTTAACATGGGTAATATTAGATTATGGTATTTTGTCATTATATGGTGTGATATTTGCTAAGATAAAAATCCGACCTTTATTGCTTGGGTGGGAAGAGTATCAGGGCTGATATTACTATGCGTGGCGGTGTTTGGTGTATATAAGACAGTTGTTTTGTTGGCAAATTAGTTGGTCAGTTTGACTGTGGTTATCAAAATCAAGTTTTGATGTATAAAATTTAAAAATTTAGGCGATAAGCAAACAATGGTGCTGTAGATGAAAATTGTAACCGATAAAACCCCCAAAGTAGATGTCAATGCCATCTTAACGGCGGAAGAAATTGCAGGAATTGATGAGTACATTCATCATTATCCACAGCCACGTGCAGCGGTGCTCGATGCGCTAAAGCTAGTCCAAAAGCGTAACGGCTGGGTCGATGACGCCCAAGTCGCCGCCATCGCCAATATGCTGTCTATCGCTGTGACGGATGTGGAGGGCGTGGCGACATTTTTTAACCGCATCTATCGCAGCCCAGTGGGTCGCCATGTGATTTTGATTTGTGATTCGATTGCGTGTTATTTGACGGGTTATGAGGCTTTGTCGGACGAATTTAAACGCACCTTGGGCATTGACTTTGGGCAGACAACCCCTGATGGCAGATTTACCTTGCTGCCGATTTGCTGCTTGGGTAATTGCGATAAAGGCACCAGTATTTTGATTGATGAAGATACTTATGGGTCGGTCACACCACAGGATGTGCCATTGTTATTGGAGCAATATCTATGACAACCAACATGATGAGCGTGGCAGAACAGATACAGGCGCGCAAAGAAGGGCTTGCCCCAAGTCAGCTCAATCGTCAGCGCATACCGATCTATGGCGTGGGCTTGGCAGAAGGTCAAGAGCCGACTTGTGAGACTCATCCCTTGACTTGGCGTTTATTTCATCAAAATGCTGTCTTAAAGTTGGCTGATTATTTGGCATTAAAAGGTTTTGATGGTCTAAAAATTGCCCTAAGCAAAACCCCCAAAGAAGTGGGCGAGATGATCAAAAATGCCAATGTGCGTGGCCGCGGCGGGGCAGGATTTAACGCAGGCTTGAAATGGACGTTTATGACGCCACCAGATGGAGGCGTGCGTTATTTGATTTGTAATGCTGACGAGATGGAACCTGGCACATTCAAAGACCGCCTATTGATGGAGCGCTTGCCATTTCAGCTGATCGAGGGGATGCTGATCAGTGCCTATGCCATCGGTGCGTCGGTGGGTTATATCTTTATTCGTGGTGAATACATCTTGGCAGCCAAGCGACTTGAAGCAGCAATCAAAGAGCTGCATGAGCATGGCTTGATGGGTGAGGGCATTTTAGGCAGCCAGTTTAATTTTGAGCTGCATGTGCATACAGGGGCGGGGCGATATATTTGCGGTGAAGAGACAGCGCTCATCAACTGCCTAGAAGGTCGCCGTGCCAACCCGCGCACCAAGCCGCCATTTCCCCAAGTCTCGGGAGCGTGGGGCAGACCCACAGTCGTCAATAATGTTGAGACGCTCAATAATATGTCAGCGATTATGATCAATGGCGTGGATTGGTATTTGAATCTACCAAAAGCCAAAGGCAAGTCTGACACTCCGGGCACCAAAATCATGGGCGTCTCAGGACGAGTCAAAGATGCAGGGCTTTGGGAAGTGCCTTTTGGCTACACCGCAAGAGAGCTGATCGAATTGGCAGGCGGTATGCAAGAGGGGCTGAAGCTTAAAGCATGGCTACCAGGTGGCGCCAGTACGGACTTTTTGACCGCAAGCGATGAGCATTTGGATTTGGTGATGGATTTTGAACCGATCATGAAAGCAGGCTCGCGCCTTGGTACTTGCTTGATGATGGTGGTGGACGAAACCCAGGATATGGTGAGTTTATCAAAAAATCTGCAACAGTTCTTTCAGCGTGAAAGCTGCGGCTGGTGTACGCCATGCCGTGATGGCTTACCTTGGGGCGTGAAGATGCTAGATGCTATCGATAAAGGCGAAGGCAGACCTGAAGATATCGATAAACTGTCTGAGCTGACGCGCGATTTGTGGATTGGTAAGACATTTTGTGCGCACGCGCCAGGGGCGATGGAGCCTTTGATGAGTGCATTAAAATATTTCCGTCATGAATTTGACAATAAGATTAATTCAGCCGAAATCTCGGTGGATGCAGTGGGGAGCGAGTGATGGCAGTCATTCATATTGATGGTAAGACGGTCGAGGTTGATAGCGCCGATAACCTATTACAAGCTTGTTTGTCGCTTGGCATTGATATTCCTTATTTTTGTTATCATCCTGCTTTGGGTTCTGTGGGATCGTGCCGTCAGTGTGCAGTCAAGCAATACAACAGTGCTGAAGACTATGAAGCAGGGCGTGGACGATTGGTGATGAGCTGCATGGTTGCGCCCACCAATGATATGTACATCTCTGTCAATGATGAAGAAGCCAAAGGGTTTCGTAAGCGCATTGTTGAATATTTGATGACCAACCACCCCCACGATTGCCCAACTTGTGAAGAAGGGGGTCATTGCCACTTGCAAGACATGACCTATATGTCAGGGCATCGTGAGCGCCGCTATCGCTTCACCAAGCGAACGCATCATAACCAAGATTTAGGCCCGTTTATCAATCATGAAATGAACCGCTGTATCGCCTGCTATCGCTGCGTACGTTTTTATAAAGACTATGCCGGCGGTGAAGATATGGGCGTGTATGCGTCAAATAATCGCGTCTATTTTGGTCGTGAAGCAGACGGTCAATTTGAAAGTGAGTTTAGCGGTAACTTAACTGAAGTTTGCCCAACAGGTGTATTCACCGATAAGACCCATTCTGATCGCTATAATCGCAAGTGGGATATGCAGTACGCGCCCAGTGTCTGTCATGGCTGCTCCACCGGCTGTAACATCTCAGCAGGCGAGCGCTACGGCGAGCTTCGTCGTATCGAGAACCGCTATAATCATGACGTGAATGGTTACTTTTTATGCGATCGCGGACGCTTTGGCTATGGCTATGTCAACCGAGCAGATCGACCTATCCGCCCTTATCAAAACACTCCGTCAGGGAGAGTTGAGCTGAGCGCCGATGCGGCACTTGATCGTGTCCTTGAAATCATTCAAGACAAAAAAGTCATCGGTATCGGCAGTATCCACACCAGCCTTGAAAATAATTTTGCACTCAAAAAACTGGTGGGTGATGCGCGATATAGCACCGGTCAGACGATGGCGATGCAGTCTTTGACGGATCAGGCGGTTCAGCTTTTGCGTAACCAAGATATTTATAATCCTTCTGTGGCTCAAATTGAGCAGGCGGATGCGGTATTAATTTTGGGTGAAGACATCACTCAAACGTCAGCCCGTGTGGCATTGTCCGTACGCCAAGCAGCAAAAAATCAAGCCAAAGCCATGGCAACTGCCTTGCGCACAGATCATTGGCTTGCCGAACCAGTTAAGCGTATCGGGCAAACTGAGTATAGCCCCATCTATGTGGTGGATGTGGTCGATACCAAACTGGACGATATCGCCAAAGTCTCTGTCGTGGCAACCATCGAAGATGTGGCAAGATTGGGCTATTTGGTGGGTGAAATCATCGAAAGCTTTGATGTGCATTTGGATAATCTTCAAAAGCCCCAAATCGCCGCTGACGCTCAGATGCTTGAGCTTGCTTATCAAATCGCTGTGGATTTGGTCTCTGCCAATCAGCCGCTGATCATCTCTGGTGTTTCATTACAATCACCGCAAGTCATTGATGCTGCCGGCTTTGTTTCTCAAGCTTTAAGCAATAAACGCCGCGCCATCAAAAAAACTAACGCTGATGAATTGGCGGCATATGAGCAAGCTCATGCAGCAGATATGCCAAGTCACGACCCGCAGCTGGCAGCGAAGCCTGAACATCCTGACACTCAAACCGATAAGGTCGAGCAAGCACAAATCAGCCAGCCGCAGCCTAAGGCGCTTGATGAGCATTTTACACCGATTGCAGCGATTTATTTGGCATTGCCTGCCGCTAATAGTGTCGGCTTGTCGCTGCTTGGCGGTAGATCAATCGAAGAGGTTTTGGCAGAAGATTTTGATGTGCTAATCGTGCTTGAGAACGATCTAAGCCAAAGCGTTGGCATTAATGTACTGGAGAAAATCGCAGATAAAACGGTGATCGCTTTAGATCATCAAAGCTATCCATGGCATGACCAAGCTGCCATGGTGCTATCTTCTGCCAGCTTTGCAGAAGCAGATGGTACTTTGATCTCGGCAGAAGGTCGAGCACAGCGCTTCTTCCAAGTTTATGATAAAAAATATTATGAGCCGACCAGTGACATCAAAGAAGGCTGGAGATGGCTGTATGCGCTGGCTTATGAGTCTGGTAAGACTGCCAGTGCGGCACATTTGGACGAAGTGATTGCTGATATCGTGGCACATCACGATGATTTGGCGCTGATTCAAGAGGCTGCACCAGCAGCGGACTATCGCATTACGGGTCTGAAGATCGCGCGTGAGCCGCGTCGCTACTCTGGTCGTACAGCACTGCGCGCACCTTTATCGGTTCATGAGCCGATGCAGCCAAAAGATCTCGATACCGCTTTGACATTTTCGATGGAAGGATATGTTGGCACTCAAACCAATCCTGCCAGCATTCCATTTGCTTGGGCAGCAGGCTGGAACTCGCCGCAGGCATGGAATAAATATCAAGATAAAGTGGGCGGAAAGCTCAAAGGTGGTGATGTGGGCGTGCGCTTATTTGATCATTTGCCCAAAACCACCCAAAGCTATACTTCGTCGCGCTCAATGATCCAAGATGTCCCAAATACCAGTGTCTTTAACGGCGTGGTGCGACTTGTTCCAATTCATAATCTATTTAGTGCCAGTGCGATGACAAGCCGTAGCCTAATTGTCGCCAATCAAATAAAACCGACTGGTTGGTATGTTAATAAAGAAGACGCTGATCTTTGGCAGGTTCGCGCAGGGGATTTGTTGGCGATCGATTCGGTCTATGGGGAAATTGTCCTACCTGTTATTATCAGTGAATACATTCCTGATGGATGTATTGGCTATGGTGCAGGCGTCGTGCCGCTGAGCCCTAGAGTGCCAACAAAAATTAAGCGAGCAGACTCAGTGGCAGAGATTTTTGAGCCAAGCTATGTGTCAAGCCTAAAAAATCTTTCAAAGACATATCGTAGTCCTTTATTTAAGGCGAGTGAAACACCGGTGCGCGTCACCCCAGTCATGGAGAGCGTGTGATGACGATTCGTATTATCCCAGAGATGCCCTCATTTTTAACCAATACGATGAGCTTTGATGTTTGGTCATTGGTATTTTTGGTGGTGCAGGCACTGGTCATTTTTCTTGGCTTGGTGATGGTTGCTGCTTTAATGATCGTCTATGAGCGCCGTATGCTTGCGCTTTGGCAAGATCGCTATGGTCCAAACCGTGTCGGCTGGCAAGGGTCGCTGCAGCTGGTAGCGGATATGTTAAAAATTTTCTTTAAAGAGGATTGGACGCCTGAGTTTGCCGATAAAAAGATCTTTACATTGGCACCTGCCATTGCCATGTTTACTGCTTTGGCAAGTTTCGCCATCATTCCATTATCCCCAACCTTAGGGGCGGCAGATTGGAATATTGGTATTTTATTTTTCTTTGCCATGGCAGGCTTGGCGGTGTATGCAGTGATGTTTGGCGGATGGGCTTCTGCCAATAAATTTTCGTTGCTTGGCGGTCTTCGATCGTCTGCCCAAACCATCAGTTATGAAGTTTTTCTTGGACTATCCTTAATGGGCGTGGTGGCAATGGCAGGGTCATTTAACCTGCGTGAGATTGTCGAAGCCCAAACCGTGGTTTGGAATGTGATCCCTCAGTTTTTTGGTTTTTTGACCTTTGTGGTTGCAGGGGTTGCAGTGACGCATCGCCATCCTTTTGATCAGCCAGAAGCAGAGCAAGAACTTGCCGAAGGTTATCATGTGGAATATTCTGGCATGAAGTTTGGCATGTTCTTTATTGGCGAGTATGTTAATGTGGTCGTCATTTCAGCACTCATGACTTGCTTGTTCTTTGGGGGTTGGCTTGCGCCTTTTGGGCTTGAGATACCTTTTATTCCACCGGTGATTTGGTTTATGGTCAAGACATTATTTTTTATGACCTTGTTTGTTTTGGCTCGTGGTTCTTTGATGCGTCCACGCTATGATCAGGTGATGAATTTTGGCTGGAAAGTCTGTCTGCCGGTAACATTGGTGAATTTGCTTGTGACGGCTGCCGTCATACTTTCCGTACAATAAGGATGTGATATCATGCTTTCAACTCTAAAAAATACGGCAGTTGGCATCGCTAGTATCGTCCGTTCAATGTGGATGGTCAATACCCATGCGCTCAGACCACGCGACACGATTTTATACCCTGAACAGCCGGTACCAGTACCGCCGCGTTTTCGTGGACGGATTATCTTGACGCGTGATCCTGATGGTGATGAGCGCTGTGTTGCTTGTAACTTATGCGCAGTTGCCTGCCCGGTAGGCTGTATCAGTTTACAAAAAGCAGAGCGCGAAGATGGACGCTGGTATCCTGAATTTTTCCGAATTAATTTTAGCCGCTGCGTGTTTTGTGGCATGTGTGAAGAAGCTTGCCCGACAACCGCCATTCAGCTGACACCTGATTTTGAGCTTGGTGAGTATAACCGCCAAAATCTGGTGTATGAAAAAGAGCATTTACTGATCTCAGGTCCCGGCAAATATCCTGATTATAACTATTATCGAGTAACAGGGATGGCGACCGAAAATCAACCCAAAGGGTCGCATCAAAATGAAGCGGCACCGGTTGATGTGCGGAGTTTATTACCATGATGAATGTATTATTACAATGGCTCAGCGATGCCAATGTGGTTGGCTTTTATGCGCTGGCAGCAGTGGCTGTATTTGCCAGTTTTAGGGTGGTGACACACGCCAATCCTGTCCATGCCATTTTATCGATGATTGTATCGCTTTTAGCGGTGGCAGGAATTTTCTTTATTTTGGGTGCGCCTTTTGCAGGCGTTCTTGAAGTCATTGTTTATGCTGGCGCGATTTTGGTGCTGTTTGTCTTTGTGATCATGATGCTTAATCTGGGCACGGACATGAGCGAAGAAAAAACTTGGCTTAGCTCAAGCGCTTGGGCGACGCCTGTGTGCTTGACACTGATTATTGGTGGGGTGCTGACGGCATTTATTTTGAGCTCTCCAACTGCAGCAGTGTCGTTGTCCGGCAATACCATTGACCCCAAGCAGGTTGGTATCAGCTTATTTACCCAATATGTGTTATTGGTGGAAGTAGCAGCATTTTTATTGCTTGGAGCGTTGGTTGCGGCATATCATTTGGGCAAAAAAGCGCTTGATGATGAGAATTTTAGCCACTACCAAGAGTCAGAAGATGGTGCTCATGCAGCCAATCATCAGCCAGATGGTCCCGTATTTACAGACCATACAAAGCGCAAAGGGGGTTTTTGATGACCATAGCAGCAGTTAATGAAGCAAGCGCTCAAGCGGGCGTGGCATTGGCAGGCTTGGGCATCCCTGCTTCACATGCGCTGATTTTATCGGCATTACTTTTTGCCATCGGTTTGGCGGGTGTGATGGCTCGTCGCAACATTTTATTTATGTTGATGAGTCTTGAGATTATGATGAACTCTGCCGCCTTAGCATTTGTAGTCGGCGGCAATATGTGGGGCAGTGCTGATGGTCAAATCATGTTTATTTTTGTGCTGACACTGGCGGCAGCTGAGGCGGCGATTGGACTGGCGATTTTGCTCCAATTCTATCACCGCTTTAGAAATCTCGATGTCAATCAAGCCAATAAGTTAAAGGGGTAAGATATGAGTATGCTGATGTGGACTTTTATTTGCCCACTCATTGGATTTTTAATTTTAGCTAGCTTGCGCGATCGCCTTTCTCAACTGGCGGCGACCATCGTGGGTGTCGGCTCGATGCTGCTATCAGCCATTGCAGCCGCCATAGCATCTGTGGATTATTTACAAAACTATTCAGGACAGGTGGTTAATATTCCTTTGTGGACATGGCTAAAAGTGGGTGAATTTGCGCCGGCGTTTGGTTTGTCGTTTGATGGCTTGACTCTAACGATGACAGGCATCATCACTGGCGTTGGCTTTTTGATTCATCTGTTCGCTTCTTGGTACATGGACGGCGAGGCAGGATTTGCCAGATTTTTTAGTTATCTGAATTTATTCGTTGCAAGTATGTTATTGCTGATACAGGCGGATAATTTATTGCTACTTTATCTTGGCTGGGAAGGCGTAGGTATTTGTTCGTATCTTTTGATTGGATTTTATTTTCATGAGCGTGCCAATGGACGTGCCGCCATTAAAGCATTTACAGTGACGCGCGTTGGTGATGTCTTCTTGGCGATTGGTCTGTTTATATTATTCCGTGAATTTGGCACGCTAACGATCAGCGAAATCATCACGCGTGCCCCAGAGATGTTTGGTGTCAATAACCCAAACTTGGTGCTGGCTGCGATGATGCTTGTTGGTGGTGCTTGGGGTAAATCAGCTCAAATCCCATTACACACTTGGCTTGCTGATGCGATGGCAGGTCCTACGCCTGTATCTGCGCTCATTCACGCTGCGACTATGGTAACAGCAGGGGTGTATTTGATCGCTCGCATGCATCCTGTGTTTATCTTAACACCTGAAATTTTACTGTACTGGGTGGGCGGCGTTGGTGCTATCTCAATGCTGGTGGCTGGATTTTGTGCGTTAGCACAAACAGACATCAAGCGTATTTTGGCTTATTCAACTATGAGTCAGCTGGGATATATGTTTATTGCTTTGGGCGTTGGTGCATGGCAAGCTGCCATTTTCCATCTGATGACGCATGCGTTTTTTAAGGCGCTGCTGTTCTTGGCCTCTGGCGCGGTGATTTTATCAGTACATCACGAGCAAAACATCTTTAAGATGGGCGGACTGGCAAAGAAAATTCCTTTGGTGTTTGCCTGCTTTGTCGTCGGTGGTGGCGCACTGGTAGCACTGCCTTGGGTGACTGTCGGCTTTTATTCTAAAGAAGCGATTCTTTGGGAAGCTTATGCCAGTGGCTATCAGACCTTATTTTGGGCAGGTGTCTTTGGCGCGTTTTTGACTTCTGTTTATACTTTCCGCTTGATATGGATCACCTTTTTTGGTGAAGAAAAAACCCATGCTGAAAAACTCTCAGGCATCTCCTATTGGCTACCTTTATCTGTATTATTGGTGCTCTCAACAGGTATCGGCGCGATGATCATGCCGCCATTGAATGATGTGCTGCCGCTGGGCGCAGGTCAGCTGCTTGAGCAAGCAGGTAATGCAGATGCCAAACATACCGCTGAATATATCGCAATGGCATTTATGGCGGCAGGTTTGGCGCTAGGCGTGGTGTTATATGCGCTTAATCAAGGCAGACTGCTTAACAGTTTCAAACAAACTCGTCTAGGCGGTGCGCTGTATCATTGGTGTTATCATGGTTTGGGTTTTGATGCTTTGTATGACATTGTTTTTGTTAAGCCATTTTTAGGCATTGCCAAGATCTTGAAATCCGATCCGATTGATCGCCTGATTAATATCTTACCTCTGGGCGCATCATTGGGTAATAAATTAACAACAAAAACTCAAACTGGGCTTTTGCGCACTCATGCCATCGGCTTTGGTGCAGGTCTGGCGGTTATTTTAATCTTAGCATTGATGGTGGTGGTGTAACATGGCATTAGAACAAAACTGGATACTGCCAGCATTGATCGCAATTCCATTTATTGCAGGCTTATTATGCTGGTTAATTGAAAAAGTCAGTGATCGATTGCCGCGCTGGATTGCGCTGATCGGCATGATCATTACTTTTGCATTGACTTTGGTGCTGTGGCAGCAAGGAAATTTTAATACGCTACTGGTGACAGATGCGCCTGTCAGTGGCGAGACCTTACCTTGGGCGGCGCAGTTTATCCTGCCATGGATTCCAAGTTTTGGCATTAAATTTCATTTGGCTATGGATGGCTTGTCTTTGCTGATGATTGCTCTGACGGCGTTTTTAGGTATCATGGCGGTGGGCTGTTCGTGGGGTGAAATTCAGCGCCGCGTCGGATTTTTTCATCTTAATTTGCTGTGGTCACTAGGCGGCGTGATTGGCGTATTTTTAGCCATTGATTTGTTTTTATTTTTCTTCTTTTGGGAATTGATGCTGCTGCCGATCTACTTTTTGATCGCGCTGTGGGGGCATAATGCTACAGGTGGTAAGACCAAAGAATATGCAGCTACCAAATTCTTCATTTATACACAAGCCTCAGGCTTGATTATGCTGATTGGCATTTTATTGCTGGTCATCATTCATTTTAGCCATACTGGGGTGCTAAGTTTTGATTATCATGACCTCTTGGGTGTAGATCTGGGTGGTTGGGAATACATCATCATGCTTTGCTTCTTTATTGGTTTCGCTGTTAAGCTGCCAGTCTTCCCTTTGCATGGCTGGCTGCCAGATGCGCACGCCCAGGCGCCCACGGCAGGCTCGGTAGACTTGGCTGGGATTTTGATTAAGACTGCGGCGTTTGGCTTGTTGCGCTTTGTGATTCCACTGTTCCCAAATGCTTCGGCAGAATTTGCGCCGGTGGCGATCACTTTGGGTATGGTCGGTGTATTTTATGGCGCATTTTTGGCGTTTGCGCAGACGGATATTAAGCGTCTATTGGCTTATACCAGCGTATCGCACATGGGCTTTGTCGTTTTGGCAATCTATGATGGCAGTCTGATTTCGTTACAGGGACTCATGGTGCAGATGATTGCGCATGGTCTTTCAAGTGCGGCGCTATTCATCATGGCGGGTCAATTATACGAGCGCCTGCATACGCGTGACATGACTTTGATGGGCGGTATGTGGGGTCAATTTCGCTATATTGCACCGCTGCTCATGTTCTTTAGCGCGGCATTGTTAGGCATACCTGGTACGGGTAACTTTATCGGTGAGATTTTGATTTTGATTGGTTCTTTTGCCAAACATCCGATCTTTGTTACGCTTGCCACAGCAAGCCTTGTGATGGCAGGTTTGTATTCTTTGATTATGATTTATCGTGCATTATTCGGTCAAAATACCACGCTTGAATTGGTGAAACAAAATCATGGCACGCTAAAAGATTTGGGCAAGCGTGAATTGGCGCTGCTGCTTTCTTTGGCGATTGGATTGGTGTGGCTTGGCTTGTATCCTCAGCCTGTCATGGATAAATCTGAAGGATCGATGCAGTGGATCGCAAGTGCTTATGCCCATGATGTGACCATGGTGACTGAGCCTAGGCATGGCATTCGCCTAATTGAAGGGAATATGGGCGATTATATGCACGCCCATCACCATGAGCTGCATGGCCAAGGGTATGACGCTGGTCTGCATCATCATGAAGGGTCTGACCATCATCACGATCATGATCACGCAGATCATGAGCACCACCACGATCACCAAACCAAGCAGGGAGAATAATCATGAATCCTATGATTTTTGAATCTATTTTATCGATACTGCCTGCTGTGGTGGTGGCGCTCACTGCACTCATTGTGATGATTGCCATTGCTGTCAAGCGCTCTCATTTTTGGACAGCAACGCTCAGCGTCTCAGGTCTGAACATTGCCTTGCTGGCAGTTGTCGCTCAAGCGTTAGGCTTGGTACCTGCAGGTGCATCTTTTGGTGGGCTGTTTGTCTTTGATGGCTTTGCGATTTTTAATATGGGCGTGATTTTGATCGCAGCGCTGGCTTGTTGTACATTGGCCTATGGCTATTTTGAGACATTAAAAGATCATAAAGATGAGCTGTATTTGCTCATGCTGATCTCTACCTTAGGGGCGATGCTGATGACAGGCGCAGAGCATTTGGCGGCGTTTTTTATGTCGCTTGAGCTACTGTCTGTGCCGATGTATGGCATGTTAGCATATACTTTCTTGCGCTCTAGATCGCTTGAGTCAGGTTTAAAATATCTGATCATGTCCGCCACAGCTTCCGCGACGTTACTCATGGGAATGGCGCTGATCTTTGCTGATACAGGTGCTTTATTCTTCAAAGATTTGGCAAGAAATCTTTTGGTTGGCAATTTGTCTAGCTTGAGTGTGGTTGGGGCGGTGATGATGTTGGCAGCTGTGGCATTTAAATTATCAGCAGCGCCATTTCATTCATGGGTATCAGATGTCTATGAAGGCGCGCCAGCACCGATTGCTGCTTTTTTAGCAAGTGTAAGTAAAGTAGCTATGATGGCGCTTGCACTCAGATTCTTTGTGGGTAGTATGTCCACCGCCATGCCAGCTTTTGATATGATTTTGGTTGTTGTCATTGTTTTGTCCATTTTGTTGGGTAACTTGCTGGCAATTCGTCAAAATAACATCAAGCGTATGCTTGCATATTCTTCGATTGCGCACATTGGCTATGCTTTGATTGCACTTTTATCGATCGGTGCGGGCAGCTTGCCTTTGGTGAGTATGTACATGGCGGTTTATGCGCTGACATCGATTGGGGCGTTTGGGGTAATCACTCTTATGTCAAGCCCATACCGTGAGCGCGGACGCACTTCTATCAGTGGCGAAGCTGACGATCTGCGTTTTTATCAAGGATTATTTTGGCGCCGTCCTGTGCTAACGGCGGTATTGACTGTGATGCTGCTGTCTTTGGCAGGTATTCCGCTGACGGCAGGATTTATTACCAAATTTACCATGTTCTTTGCAGCTGTACAAGGCGTACGCTTTTGGGCAGCCGGCATGATTATTTTGGGTAGCGCCATTGGCCTATATTATTATTTGCGCGTTTTGGTCAATTTGTACCAAAAACCTAAAGCCAACCTTGAGTTCGATGCGCATCAGCATTGGGGTATAAAGGCAGGTGGAGTGATGGTGATGATTATCACTGCACTGATCGTTGTCTTTGGTGTGCTACCCGAAGCGATGATGCAAATGGCTGCCAGAGCTGTGATGCTATAAGTGATCTGAGTATCATAAAGATAAATAAGCGCCCAAATGGGTGCTTATTTATAGGGGTGTATCAGTCTTAATCATATCACTGGCAGTTAAAGATCAAATAAAAAAAAGAGCTTAGTTGTAAGCTCTTTTTATCGTATCGTCAGAAAATTAAACGGCGCAGTCATCACTTGCCAAATAAGTTTCAAGCTCTTCAGAACCGCCGATGTGTTTGCCTCCGATAAAGACTTGCGGAACGGTCTCACGACCAGTAATGGCGCGAACACTTGTCATACTAGCATCTCGGCCAAGTACCACTTCTTCATAAGCGACGCCACGAGACTTCAGAGCTTCTTTAGCTTTGGCACAAAAAGCACAGCCTGGCTTGGTGATGATGGTCACTGAAGGCTTGTCTTCCCAGTCAGGATTTAAGAATTTAATCATGGTATCGGCATCAGAAACTTCAAATGGGTCACCGTCTTTTTCTGGCTCATCAAAGATTTTGACAATCACGCCATCATCAACTAGCATTGAATAACGCCATGAACGCTTACCAAAGCCCAAATCCTCTTTGCCTACCAAGCGACCCATACCCTCGGTAAATTCACCATTCCCATCTGGGATCAAAGTAATTTTATCGCTTTCTTGGTCAGCTGCCCAAGCATTCATCACAAAGGTGTCATTCACCGAGACACATAAAATATCATCAACGCCCAATTTTTTGAATTCACCTGCCAATTCATTATAGCGCGGTAGATGCGTCGATGAGCATGTCGGCGTAAACGCACCCGGCAATGAAAAAACCACTACTTTCTTGCCACCAAAAAGCTCATCAGTGCTAACATTCACCCACTGATCACCTTGGCGCGTACGAAATACAGCGTTTGGGACTTTTTGCCCTGTCATGTCTTTAAAAGCCATACAATTTCCTTTAACAGTTGTGATAAAAATCTATACTGCTGATCTATATGGGGATGTTGATCAATTTTTCAAGCGGTGATTTTAAGGTGGTTTTTGGCGTCTGATGGGGGCGTGATGATTTGACTAAAGCTGAATTATCGGTCAAAATACACGATGAAACGGCTGATGTCTGTGATGAAGATGACATTGGTCATTAAGATTAAAACTATAAAGAGACACTTATGAGTGATGACAAAGCAGTGGCATTGACGGTGCTATCAAAGACAGTTTGGTCGCCCAATTTGTTTAGTTTTACGACGACCAGACCTGAGGGTTTTCGGTTTGAGGCAGGGCAATTTGTACGGTTGGGGCTGCGTGCAGATGAGCTGATTTATTATCAAGATCAGCCCAAATCTGAGGAGCTGACCCCGATTTTTCGTGCATATTCCGTGGTATCGTCTCCTTATGATGAGTCACTTGAATTTTTTTCGGTGGTGGTGCCGGATGGGGAGTTTACTTCGCAGCTTCAATATTTGCAAGCAGGTGATCAACTATATCTGAACACCACGCCATTTGGATTTTTGACGCTATCGCGCTATCAAGAACCGACCCCAAAAACATTGTGGCTGTTAGCAACTGGAACGGGGCTTGCACCATTTTTATCCATTTTACAAGATTTGTATGCTTGGGAGCATTATGATGACATTGTGCTGGTGTACAGTGCGCGTACCCAAAGCGAATTGGCGTATCAAGACAAAATCCGATCATTAGAAGCAAGCTTTGGGGGATTGGTCGATGATCCTGCTCGTTTTCACTATATATCCATCGTGACGCGTGAAAAAATCGCTGGCTGCTTGTCTGAGCGTATTCCTAGCTTAATTCATAATGGTGAGCTTGCCAAGGCAGCCAGTGTTTCGCTCGACAACCAAGCGCATGTCATGCTGTGCGGTAATCCACAAATGGTTGAAGACACCAAAGAAGCGCTCAAAGCACAAGGGCTTAGCATGAATCGCCGTGGTGTCGGCAATATTGCGGTAGAAAACTATTGGTAAATACTTGCGCTCTTGGCTTGATTGGGTTGTATTGATGTTTGGTAACAAGTGGCTTTTATCTTTAAAACTTTTATCATTAAAATAGCCACTTTTCGATACCCACACCCACCAAAAATCCCGCCATGCCGATGATGACGCTCATGCCAGTATTGATGCCTTTGATGGTAGCAATCATGGTCACTACGATACCCAAAATACTGGCGATGAGTGGGCTATTATCCGCAGACTCTGTAAAAAATGGCATGGCAAGTACCACAGTCATGCCAATAATAATTGCGCCGCCCAAGGGGGCAAAAGGCGAGTTCTCAGCCGTAAAAAAGCGAATGATGGCGGAATCATCAGGCAGTAAAAATGGTAAAGATCGTGAAAGGGCGGTCAAGATCGCCATACAGACAACCGCTATCAGCAGCGTATAAAACCCAGATTCATTGAGCATAGTTTGACTTAATAATTCAATAATTTAACTAATAAAAAATGCGCTAGAACGCCACCAAATCCTGCCACAAGCAGTGCAATTTCGCTATGATCAGCAGACACACACAGCGCTGCAATGACTGCTGCAATGATCAAAGCAGGGCGAAATCTAGGTTCGCTGACATAGGCGTGTGTGGATAATGAAACAAATAACGCCACAAAAGCAAAATTCATCGTGGCACTCATCACCGGATAGTCTGCCAATAATTTGCCGCCAAAAACACCGATGATGGTACCGCCCCACCAAGACACCCACGATACGACAGCCAGTCCAATCAGCCAAGGCTTTTGATTGTCAATACCTTTTAATTTTGCCATGGCGGTGGCAAAGACTTCGTCTGTGATTAGCGGAGCAATCCAAATCATGCCATCACTTGATCTAAGATGACGCTTCATCAAGGGCGCGTACAGCAGGTGACGACTGTCAAGTAAAGCACATAAGCCTACCACGGCAAGCACGCTTGCGCCGCTCATGATCGAGGCGAATAATAAAAACTGACTGGCACCGGCATAAATGAAGACACTCATCGCAATGATGATCCAAGTTGGGAAGCCGGCAGCCGTTGTCGCCATACCAAAAGCAATCGCCACCGGAATGTAGCCTAAAGCAACAGGCAGTCCCGATTGGCAGCCCTTGATAAAAGCTTGGGAGTTATTCATAACTAAGACAATTCAAAATATTTAAACAATCAACTAAATCAATCAGATAAGATGATCAATTCATAACGCTATCGTTGATTTTATTTGATGGTATTAAGGCTGACAATATAGCTCATGCAAAGAACCGATAAGGTGCATGACTTTATCATCTGCAAGCTGATAATAGACAAATTTGCCTTGTTTTTTGGTGCTAAGTAGCCCGCTTTGACGCAAAATACCCAGTTGCTGCGATAAGGTGGGCTGCAAGATATTGGTCAGCGCCGCGATCTCACCGACATTCAAAGCCTGCCTTTCAAGCACACAAACGATCTTTAATCTATCGGGGTTGGCAAGCAGCTTTAGTACAGAAACAGCCTTAGGCAGCTGTGTAAAATTTATGTCGCTCAAAGCAGCCTCTCTTTCATATTTTTTTCCATAAAAAATCTTGCCCATCCTAGCATAATCAGCAAAAAATTTCTATTAATATATAAAAATATATATTATAATAATATAAATTATAAAACAGTGAGCATTGTATGAATGATTACGTATCGGCGCTGATGGGCGGTGTGTTGATCGGCATTGCCTCCGTAGGTTATCTTTATAGCACAGGTAGAATCGTGGGCATCAGTGGCATGATGGCGACTTTACCTAAAACCAAAGCCTCTCCTACTTTGCTCTTCTTGATCGGTATTGCTTTGGCTGCCCTGATGGCTCGAGCGTTTGGTTTGGTGGATTTGGGTGAGATTAGGCTGACTGCGCCTGCTTGGCTGCTGGGCGTTGCAGGTATATTCGTTGGAATTGGCACACGATTAGGCTCAGGCTGTACGAGCGGGCATGGTATCTGTGGCATGGCTCGGCTGTCGCGCCGCTCTATGGCTGCGACTGCGACTTTTTTGCTGACGGGGATTATAACGGTTGCTGTGATGCGATATTTACGAGGCTGATATGACGACTAAAATAAAAAATATCTGTGCGCTGATTTTTGGGATGGTATTTGGGGCAGGGCTGTTGTTGTCAGGTATGGCAAATCCTGCCAAAGTGATTGGTTTTTTGGATATTTTTGGTGAGTGGGATCCAAGCTTGGCATTGGTCATGCTGGGGGCGATTGGTGTTGCCATCATTCCTTTTCAGCTTGCCGTGCATCATTCACGGACATATCATGATGCTAAGTTTGATTTACCTACCGCCGCACACATTGATAAAGCGCTTATTGTTGGCGCTGCCATATTTGGCGTCGGTTGGGGCTTGGTGGGTATTTGTCCTGCGCCAGTTTTATCACTAATCGGCTTGGGTAAATTTCAGGTGCTGTATTTTATGATTCCTATGATGATGGCGATGCTTGGCTTTGATTGGTTTAAGGATGCTAAGCGTAGTAAATTTTAAATCAATCACGATTTTGCTAACGCAGATACATTAAACATAAACATCATGACCGATGCTGATCAATGTTAGCTCATGTCAAATTTATAGGCTCATCAAGCCATAGTCACATCAAAAAGCTGACCGATAAGCTGAGTGGCTGCCAAGGCTATCACGCCCCAGATGATAATGCGAATGACAGCAGGCAAGGGTTTGGCACCGCCGAGGCGTGCTGATAAATATCCCAGTGCTGCCAGTCCAATCAGCGTCGTCGCCCATAAGGCACCGATCAGCACCTCATGCGAGGCAAGATACACGCACAAGACAGGTAATATCGCCCCAGCGATAAAAGATAAGCCAGATGCGATGGCTGCTTGGAGCGGATTGGCTGCGGTCTCGTCATTGAGCCCAATTTCATCACGAGCGTGCGCCTCAAGTGCGTTATGCTCCGTCAAGGCGATCGCAACTTTCTTAGCAAGCTTGGCATCAAGACCGCGCCGCTTATAAATCTCGGTGAGCTCCATAAGCTCTCTTTCGGGATTATGGGTAAGTTCATGCTGCTCTTTGAGTAGGTCTGCTTGCTCGGTATCCGACTGTGAGGAAACCGATACATATTCACCCGCCGCCATACTGATGGCGCCAGCGATGAGCGATGCCATGCCAGTCAGAATCAAAGTTTGGGTTTGTGTTCCTGCTGCTGCCACGCCCATCAATAAGCTTGCGGTGCTGATCAAGCCATCATTGGCGCCAAGCACAGTTGCGCGCAGCCAATTGTTGCGATTACTAAAATGCGGCTCATGATGAACGCTATACATATCACACCTTGGATGTCAACCGATTGATCAATATTGTAGCACAAAATATCGCCAAAACAGTAAAGGCAGCAGGCAATCATGAATGCTAAGATGGCTTGTGCTAAAAATCACCCCCTGAAGATATCAGGGGATGAAAACGCGCTTTACATTTTTTCTACGGTCTTAATGCCAAGCAAATCAAGACCTTGTTTTAAGGTTTTGGCGGTAAGCGCAGCAAGCAGCAGGCGAGAAGCCTTGATCTCATCATCAACACTTAGGATTGGGCAGGCTTCATAAAAACTTGAGAAAATGCCCGCCAATTCAAACAGGTATTGGCACAATAGATGTGGCAGACCGTCTTTGGCAACCAATAACAGCACTTCTTCAAATTGAAGCAGCTTGACCGCCAAGGCTCGCTCTTTATCTTCGCTGATTACGATCTCACCACTGATGGCTGCCATATCAAGCCCTGCACGCGCAAAAATCGAGCGAACGCGCGTATGGGCATATTGCATATAAGGTGCGGTATTGCCCTCAAATGACAACATATTATCCCAATCAAACACATAGTCAGTGTTACGATTTTTGGAAAGGTCAGAATATTTGACCGCACCAATAGCAACTGCCTCGACCACAGCCTGCTTTTCTTCGGCGCTAAGATCGGGATTTTTTTGGTCAATTAAAGCGGTCGCGCGCTCGATCGCCTCATCAAGCAGATCGGCAAGCTTCACTGTGCCGCCTGTGCGTGTTTTGAAAGGTTTGCCATCTTTACCAAGCATCATACCAAAGGTAAAATGCTCCATGATAAATTCATCAGGCACAAATCCCGCTTTACGTGTGATCAGCCATGCTTGCTGAGCGTGCAGGGTTTGGCGCGCATCGGTGAACAAGATCACGCGGTCGGCGTGAAGCGTCTGATAGCGGTAAGTTGCCGCGGCGATGTCGGTGGTCGTGTAAAGATAGCCACCATCCTTTTTTTGGATGATGACGCCCATCGGATCGCCTTCTTTATTTTTAAATTCATCCAAAAAGACCACCACGGCGCCGTCATCTTCGACCGCCAAGCCTTTGTCTTTGAGTGCTTGAACGATCTTGGGAAGCATTGGATTATATAGGCTTTCACCCATGGTATCGTCACGCGTTAAGGTGACATTCAGGCGGTCATAGGTGCGCTGACATTGCGCCATGGTGATGTCCACAAGCTTTCGCCACATTGCCAAGCAATACTCATCACCGCTTTGGAGCTTGACCACATAATGACGCGACTTTTCAGCAAAGGCTTCATCGCTGTCATAGGCTTGTTTTGCCGCGCGATAAAACGCCTCTAAATCAGATAAATCCAAATCCTTGGCATCATCATTTTCTACCTTTTCAAGATAAGCAATCAGCATACCAAACTGCGTGCCCCAGTCGCCCACATGGTTGGCGCGGATGACGGTATTACCCAAAAACTCAAGCGTACGCACGACGCTGTCACCGATGATGGTTGAGCGCAGATGACCGACATGCATCTCTTTGGCGACATTTGGAGAAGAATAATCAACCACCACAGTGTCAGTTTGGGCAGCAGTTACACCCAAAGCGCTGCTGATGTTGGCTTGATTGGCATGGGCAGATATCCACTCATTTTTTAAGAAAATATTAATAAATCCAGGACCTGCAATCTCAAGCTTATCGGCGATATCGTCAATGCTTAAATGATCAAGCACCTTTTGGGCAAATTCTCGCGGATTCATACCCAGTTTTTTGGCAGCACCCATGATGCCATTGGCTTGATAGTCCCCAAATTGTGCTTTATTGGATTGACGCACCAATGCCTCAACCTCGCTGCCTGCGCCGGCTGCGATCATCGCCTCTTTAATTTTAGTGTTTAAAATTGCTTGAATGTTCATCGATTGCCTATGGATAAATTATAAAAGTGGAAAATTCTGATCAAATAAACCGATAATTTTAGCAAATTTTCTATAAAAAATCTTGATTAATTGGCAAATAATGCCACGGCATCTTTGGTATTTTAATTCATCTAAGTGAGCCTAAATACTCTCAAAAATAAAAATCGCCTTATCTATAAGATAAGGCGATTTGAATAATGGCGGAAGCTGAGAGATTCGAACTCTCGGTGGGCTATGAACCCACGCCGGTTTTCAAGACCGGTGCATTCAACCGCTCTGCCAAGCTTCCGTAAGCGGTGTGTCAATAAAAAAATATGGCGGAAGCTGAGAGATTCGAACTCTCGGTGGGCTATGAACCCACGCCGGTTTTCAAGACCGGTGCATTCAACCGCTCTGCCAAGCTTCCAATGCGTCGTATTATAGACGAATTTTTTACAAATGCAAGGATTTTTTATAAAAATTGGCACAATTTTGTCATATTTGAGCACTGATCGCGAATTGTAGGCTGTCATCATGCTAAGATTTTTATGACAAATTAATCCAAGCGGTTATAAAAAAGCGGTTATAAAAATAATTTGGGCTGACGGCGAGGGGTGCTGATCTCTTCGATGCTGATCTCATCGGTGGTGCGACAATTGGTTTGGGGAATGGCAATGTCTCGCGCCAGCGCTGCCAGTTCATAGATGGTGCGGCGCGTATGGATCAAATTGTCTTTAGGATTTTGCCAACTGGTACTGATGGCAAGAGGTGCAGGTGCAGGTATGGTAGCGATGCCCGCTTTGGCAAATTGGCGACGCGCTCGAGCCATATGATAGCGATCTGTCACCAAATACACTGTCGTTGGTAGCTCGTGATAGCTGAGTAATTTGGCGGTAAAAACGGCATTTTCGCAAGTATTCATACTGGCGTTTTCGTTAATGATCACTGCCTTAGCCTTGCCGATGTGCTCAATCAAATAGTCGCGCAGCCATGGCGATTCAGCCCCACTGGTAATAATGCTCAAAGGATGCGTCTCATGTAGGCGAATGGTGGCATCTGCACGGCTTTGGGTGAAGTGGTTTAGACTGATTGCGCCAGTTGGGTTTTTGGTCAATCCACCACCGAGCACGACGATGCTTTTGGCTTCATCTTGGACGGCAGGTAGGGTGAGGGCAGAATACAGATTGAGCAGACCGCCGCCAACATTAGCAAACATAGGCGTCAAAGCGCTCGCTGCACCGATAATAATCACAGCGCCACCCAGTGCAATGACTTTTAAGACTTTTGATGCCATGCGCCGTAAGGCGGAAGCCGGCTTTTTTGGTCTGTTAATTGTAGCTGCCATCAGCATTGATCCAGACAGGTTCACGCACTAAGGTGATGCCAAATTTTTGATAAACCGCAGCGATAATGACATCGGCTGCAGCTTTGATGTCCTCTTGGGTGGCACTCAGCGGTGCATGATTGGTCAAAACAAGCGCTTGTTTGGTGTGGGTTAATATTGGTGGCACGCCTTGACCTTTGAGCCCGGCTTGGTCAATCAGCCATCCTGCAGGCACTTTAACCGAAGCATTCGTGACAGGATAACAGGGTAAAGTTGGATAATCCATACACAGTCTTTGATAATGCTCTACCGAGATGATCGGATTTTGAAAAAAAGAGCCGCAGTTGGCCAAAACTTTTGGGTCGGGCAGTTTGCTTTGACGGATGGCGATGACCGCATGATATACATCTGTGGTGGTGATGGCAGTCCGGCCCTCATTATTTGCCAGCTGTTTTGCATATGTATGCAGATCGCCATAGCTACTTAGAATGCGTGTTGGGTCTTTGTGTAATCGAAGTGTCACCGCACAAATTAAGTAGCGATTTGGTTCATCTTTAAAAATGCTGTGGCGATAGCTAAAAGCGCAGTCTTGCTTGGGCAGCTGTTTAAATCGCTTGGTTGCCCACTCATATGCCTGCACACCCACCAAGGCATCTTCAAGCTGCACACCATAAGCGCCGATATTCTGGACAGGGGCGGCGCCGACAAGCCCTGGAATTAGGGCTAGATTTTCAAGCCCGTACCAGCCTTTATGAACACAGTCGGTCACCAAATCATGAAAATTTTCACCTGCTTGCACCTCTAAGATGATTTCTTTGTCATCTTCAAACAGTACACGCTTGCCCATCATACGAGGCAAAACCACGGTAGCATGAAGCCTGCTTGGCAACAAAACATTACTGCCACCTGATAGCACAAACCAAGTCTGATCCAGCTTAAGTGTTGGTAACGCGGCTTTATCGTGAATCACCACCGCTGAATCTGCAACAGAAGACAGCGCCATGGTATTCATCGAAGACAGGTCATAATTTTGGTAAGTATCAAGCATGTCATGTGTCGAATGGTGGGAAATGGATTGCATTATAGCGGTAGCAGGCTTGGCAAGTCAATCAGTCGCAGGCGAAGCGTGATCAATCAAGCTGCCATTTAGCGATATGCTGATCGGCAATGCGCTGAAGATGGGCGTACATTTGCTTAAAGTCTTGCTCATCGCCATAATAAGGGTCGGCGACCGACTGACCGGTAGGATCAAATAAATCAAGCTGTGCCACCGCTCGACCATCAGCATGCATGATGGCAGTTTTTTGAAGGGTTTGTAAGTCTGATAAATTGGTCTCATCCATCGCAAAGATCAGCTCAAACTCATAAAAATCTTCCCAAGAAACTTGGCGTGCGCGCAGTTTGTCCAACTCAAAACCAAGCGACTGACCAATGACAATGGCGCGTGGATCGGGGGGATTGCCGATGTGATAGCCCGCCGTCCCTGCTGAATCCAAATGGATATCAGGGACAAGCTGAGTCAGTTTGGTGCGCATCACAGCTTCAGCGGATGGGCTTCGGCAGATATTACCCAAACAAACAAAAAGAATCGATCGTGGTGTGGTCATAGTCATTACCAATGATGTTTGAATTTATTTAATTCTCGGCGCTGCTTTTTGTCAGGTCGGCTGTCTGGACGCGCCAAATTCATTAGCTTTCGTTGTTCAGCCATAAAAGCACGCTGAGTTTTACTTTCGTCAGTTTCTTCATACAGGGTCGCTGCAAGGGTGGCATTACCGCGATTTTCGGACAATGCCTTGACGATGATTGTTTTTTCTTCAAGGCGTGTGGCATGTCCTTGGCGAACGGTGAGCGTATCGCCGACTTGCAGCTCTTTGCTGACTTTGATTTTGGCACCGTTCATATGCACTTTGCCAGATTCGATGGCTTCTTTGGCAAGGCTACGAGTACGGAAAAATCGTGCCGCCCACAGCCATTTATCGGCGCGCACTCGAGTTAAACCGTGTTCTGTCATGGGTATATTACCAATTTATAGCGATGTTTTAAGCCTGTCGTTTGCATGGATTCTTTTGAAGTTTTATACACCCAACTTTTGGGCAAAGCTTGTTTGCGCAGCCTTTGCCTTGATGGGTGGGATTGATGGACGTTGAGCGTCTGAGTTTAAATCGTTAATGCTGCAGCTGTCATACCGCCAACTTACTCCTGTTTACTCTATATAATCAGCTTCACTGACAGCTTAAAATGATGAGCTTGGCGACCAAGTCATAAAATCTCAATCACAGTAAATTCTTCAAAAATTAGCCACATTGTATCATCAAAGATACCAAATCGCTCAAAAAATCGTTGATGCTCTGCTCGCCAATACGCCAACGATAAATCACCTTCGCCTTCTTTTTGGGCAAGAGCTTCATCCACTTCGTTAAAGCGAATGATAAACTGCGCGGTATTTTGGATAATGCAAGCAGGCATATTTTGCCCATCGGTGATGACTTGTAGGCTGCCCACAGGCGGTAGTGGCTCTGCTAAGTGCCAATCTAAAGCCGTACAAGTAGCGGTTTTTTTGCCATCCAACACAAGCTTTAATAGCGCATCCGCCATCTGGGGAGTGTCGCCAAATGACCACTGGGGTAGGGTGGTATAATTCATGGGTTTGATAATTGATCTTTAATCGCAATTGCAATTTCGTAAGCTAAATTAACTGGCACAGCATTTCCAATCATTTTATATCCATCATTGACATTTTGATAAATAAATTTAAAATCATCTGGAAAACCTTGCACTCTAGCAACTTCTCTGACGGTCATTCTTCGGTATAAATGTTCCTTGCCAACAACAAAACGGCAATCATTTGTGCCGTACTTTTCCATTTTTGGTGCTTGTGGGTGCAGTTGGCATTGACGACCTGATGCCTGCACCGTAAAGCCTTGTTCATGCCATGCTTTGACACGATTTCGGCTCATGTAAATAGGTGAGAAACTACCAATAAAATACTCATTATTATTAATAGCATTTGGATTTTTTTGGTTTTTGTCAAGTGCTGGAATAGCAGTGTCTTGCAAATCCCAAATAATGTCTTTTAGTGTGATTTTTTTGTCATCTTCTATTGTTGAACCAACAGGAAATTGAAAGTCTATATTAAGGTCTTTGCGAAAACCAATATAAAAAACACGCTTTCTTTCTTGTGCAACGCCATAGTTTTTAGCATTTACCATATTAACAGTTACATTATAACCGCATTCATCAAACATTTTTAAGATATTTTGAACAGCGTCCGAGTGTCTGTTGGCAAGCATACCACTAACATTCTCTGCCAAAAAGAATTTTGGCTGTTTGTTTTTTAAAATACGGATATAGTCATAAAATAACTGGCCACGAGCATCATTAATGCCACGCAAAGCACCAGCTTCTGACCAAGATTGACAAGGCGGTCCACCGATAATTCCATCAATATCATTTGGGAAATCTTCTTCTGGTATATTGCGAATATCGCTTTCAATAAGCTTGGTATTGGGGTGATTGGCTTTAAAGGTTGCCCAAATGCTTTTGTCATATTCGTTAGCAACAGATATTTCAAATCCTGCCTTTTCAAATCCCAAATCAAGACCACCGCAACCGCTAAATAAACTAATAATTTTCATACTTTAAAACTAATTAACTTGGCTAATTTTAATTGGGCTGGATTGTTGGGATTTTTAATGTAAACATCTTGAATGTTAAACCCATCAACATGACTAATTAAATTTTCAATTAAAAAAGTATTATTAAATGACTGATATTTTTCTTGATTAATAATACAGGCAAAATTAAAAGATTTGGTAAAATCTCTTTGGTAAATATAATCAAAAACCTTAAAGGGGCTAGTAATAGACCACATACCACGGACACGCAAATCGGTAATCCCCAAGGGATCAACTTTTTTGACCTTTGCTAGTTCATTAGTTGATGTAAATTCAATATCAGGTATGGTTTGAATACCTGTGGATATTGCTTGGCGTATTCTTTCGTAAGTACTGGGGTCTGCACAATAGTCTTCACCGTACACCATGAATAAGCTGTGTAGAGTTTGGCTTTTTGGAACTACACCAACAATATATAAAATGTCTTTTTGTGTCCAATTTTCTTCGCATTGGCGACATGCTTGGGTGATTAGCGGTGAATTAGCAAAGAGCTTATTTTTTGGATAAGAGCTGTTTAAGGCTAAAGTAGCATCCTTGCTAGTAACCTTTTTCACTTCGATGGCATCGCCACTTCTTAGGATGATGTCGGGTGGGTTATTTTGGTTGCCCAAATAGCTAAATACCTGAGATAAGCGAAATAGCCTTTCTTGCTCATTGTCTATATGTGCGGTATTGGCAAAAATATCTTTCACCCATTCTTCCAATGCCCCGCCCATTTGATTGGCACGATTTAGCCCATGCGAACTGCGATTAAGTTCGCTAGAAAAACCTGTTACGACATTAAAGATTGCATTAATAATATTCATAATATCACTTCAAAAACAGCCGATAGCCCACATTGTCCGTCAGGCTTTGACACTCGTAGCCGATGTCGGTGAGCGCATCCAAAATTTGACGACTGCTACCCTTAGAGGCTTGTAAACCCACCATGATACGACCTTCGGCAGCGCCATGATTGCGATAGTGGAATAAAGTGATGTTAAAATCTTGTCCCAGTTTTTCCAAAAAGTTTAACAGCGCACCCGGACGCTCAGGGAAAATCACGCGGAACAGCTGCTCGTCTTCGATGCGCGCATGACCACCGATGAGATAGCGAATGTGGGTTTTGGCAGCCTCATCATCAGTCAAGTCGTGAGCATCGTAATCGGCATCGCTTAATAAGTCCATGATGGTGGCGCGCTCTTTTTGACCTTCTTTGAGCCCCACGCCCACAAACACATGTGCCGCAGCTTCTGGATGAGAAGCATCGACACGATAATTAAACTCGGTGATGTTACGCCCTTGGAGTGTGCGACAAAAATCCAAAAATGCCCCAGTGCGTTCAGGCACAGCCACCGCAAAAATCGCTTCTTTTTGTTCACCAATTTCGGTGCGCTCGGCGATATAGCGCAAGCGATCGAAGTTCATATTTGCGCCTGAGATGATGGCGACGCAGTTTTTGTCGGTGATGCCGTTGGTTTGGATGAATTTTTTCATGCCTGCCACAGACAATGCGCCCGCCGTCTCAACGATGGAGCGATTTTCTTCAAAGATATCTTTGATGGCAGCGCAAATTTCATCGTTAGTACAAGTCACCACTTCAGGCTCAATCACCGCACCTGAGCCATCGGATTTTGACAGTTTGGCGACTTCAAAAGGCTTCTCGCCAATCTGTGCGACCGCTACACCATCGGCAAATAGTGAGACTTGTGGCAAGCGTACTCGCTCGCCTGCAGCTAGGGCGGCTTTTAGACAAGCGGCACCTTCAGGCTCAACGGCGATAACTTTGATGTGTGGTGCGACATCGCCAAGATAAGCGGCAATGCCTGCGACCAGTCCGCCACCACCGCACGCCACAAACACATAATCTATCTCACGCCACTGCTGTGTCAGCTCAAGCCCAATTGTCCCTTGTCCTGCAATCACCAGCTCATCATCATAAGGCGCGATATAAGTCATGCCGTCAGTTTCGGCTTTGTGCATCGCAAAGCGGTTGGCTTCATCAAAACTGTCGCCATGCAGATGAACCGTACCGCCAAAGGATTTGACCGCTTGGACTTTGATGTCAGGTGTCGTAGTTGGCATGACGATCAAATTGTCAATGCCTAAGCGGCTGGCAGAATACGCCACACCTTGGGCATGGTTGCCTGCCGATGCACAGATGATGCCTTTTTGTTTTTGGGCGTCGGATAACTGGCTGATTTTATTATATGCGCCGCGCAATTTAAAGCTAAACACAGGCTGAAGATCTTCGCGCTTTAGGCGAATGTTGTTATCAAATCTTGTAGAAAGCTTGGCGGCAGGCTCAAGTGGTGTGCGGATGGCAACATCATAAACGGTGGCTTGCAAGATGGCGCGAACATAAGGGGTGAGCATACAATTTCCTTGTTATTCTACAAAATTAATACAGTTAGGCTTAGACTTATGGTGAATCACTCATGACTTTGATAATAAAAAACAAGATTGGCTAAGCCAATCTTGTCGATCATCAAGCATTAAGCTGTGCCATGACATCATCACTAAAATTAACATTAGTATAGACTTCTTGGACATCGTCCAAATCTTCTAGCATATCGATCATTTTAAGTACTTTTTGGGCATCGTCAATGTTATCAATATCGGCTGTGGTGGAAGGCGACATGGTCACTTCCATGCTGTCAGGGGTGAGTCCAGCAGCTGTCAGTGCATCGACGACCGCACCAAATTCTGCTGGTGATGTGATGACCAATAAGCTTTCGCCATCATTTTCGATATCGTCAGCGCCAGCTTCTAACGCTGCTTCCATCACGCTGTCTTCTAAGCTTAAATCATGAAACACAATTTCGCCGCGCTTACTAAATAAATATGCCACTGACCCACTCGTGCCAAGATTGCCGCCATTTTTACTAAACGCATGACGCACTTCGCCAACAGTACGATTGACATTATCGGTCATGGTCTCGACGATGACTGCCACGCCGCCGACGCCATAGCCTTCGTAAGTGATTTCTTCCATGTTGTCATTATCGCCGCCACCTGCACCGCGTTCGATGGCGCGTTTGATGACATCTTTTGTCATGTTGGCGGCATTGGCTTTTTCAAGTACGGCTCTTAGGCGGGGGTTGTTGGCAGGATCTGGGTCACCTGACTTGGCAGCAGAGACAATCTCACGGATGATCTTGGTGAAGATTTTGCCTTTTGCCGCGTCTTGCTTAGCCTTGCGATGTTTGATATTTGCCCATTTACTGTGACCTGCCATAATGCACCTTTGCTAAAATAATCAAAAATATAAAGTGAAATGATGTTATCAAAAGGTTTGGATCATTTCCAAATCTCTGACGGATCCAATCACATAATCAAAGAAAGTTAAAAAGATAAATTTTAGCAAATTTTTAAGGCTTTGATAAGTCTAAAAAATCACAAATATTTTTAAGAGCGACAGCCGCTGAATTGATAACTTATTTTTTGGTTGAAGATAAAATAAAGTTGTGATAATCTTTGCTTGAGCATTCCCACTAGGCAAATCAAGGAAGTTTATCATGCCAACTCAAACCCTGCTGATGCATCTTGGCGCACTACAGCCTGACTCTGTGATCAGCCTTCGCCCATCTTTTGACGAATTAACACCCAGCCGCTATAAAGATGGCGAATATCGCCTGCGTCGATACTCCAAAATCAGCTTTGATCATGGTAGGGTTTCTGTGCTGCCCACCGAAGCCTTCATACAATCAGGTGATATTAATGAATTTCAAGGGGATGTGGTGCGCATCTATGACAATTTGAGCGATCAAGCGCTGCACAGTGAAGGCATGGCACAGATTTGCCAAAGTTTTGTTGATGCGTGTGAGTTGCCCAGTGTGTGCCAAATTGAAATTCATCAAATGCGCATCATCGCCAAACAAGACAGCGCTCCTGCCGAGTCAGCGCCTGAAGGTATTCATCAAGATGGCTTTGACTATGTGGGCGTTTTCACCATTCAAAGATACAATCAATCAGGCGGTGAGCTGATGATTTGGCGTGATAAACAGTCGCCAAAGCCTGTCAGCACCTTAACGCCTAAGGCTGGCGAATATTGCATCGTCAATGATCGTACGCTGTGGCACAGCGCGTCTGCTGTGACTGTGGGCGATCAAGATCAGGTTGGTTATTGGGATTTGCTTGTGTTAACAGCGAATAATCCAAATCTTTCATCTGATTGATCACTGGACTGGTTTATACAGCGTTCTGTTGTCTTATCTTATATGTTGTCTTAGGGAAAAGTTATGCTTCAAGATCGATTGTCTGACATTCGCCGTCAGTTTGCGGCATTCAATTATGCCAACGAAAATGGGGATTTGCCCATCTATTTTGATGGACCTGGCGGCTCTCAGGTGCCTGACTGCGTCACTCAAGCGATGATGGATTATCTTAGGCATGGTAATAGTAATATGGGTAGCTATCATCATGCCGGCGTGCAGACGATGTCGATGAATCAACAAGCAAGAACGCAGGCGGCGATTTGGCTGGGTGCCGATGCTGATGAGATCGTGTTTGGGCAAAATGCAACCAGTTTGATGTTCATGATATCTCGTGTGGTTGCTGCCACTTGGCAGGCGGGTGATAATGTCGTTGTCAGCAGCTTAGATCACTACTCTCAAGTCTCTGCATGGCAGCTGGCAGCGATGGAGCGTGGTGTTGAAGTTCGGATGATCCCGTTGAACGCCAATCACGATGATATCGATTATCAGGCGGCTGAGTCCATGATTGATGAGCGCACTCGTCTGGTGGCGGTTGGCTTGGCGTCTAATTTGATTGGTACGATCATTGATATCAAGCAGCTATCAAAAACCGTCCAGTCGGTAGGTGCTTGGCTTAGTATCGATGCTGTCCATGCGGCGGTGCACATGCCCATTGATGTCAAAGCACTGGGGGCTGATTTATTATTTGCATCGGCTTATAAAATTGGGGGTCCGCATTTGGGCATGATGTTTGCGCGCCGTGAGATTTTACAAGCATTAACCCCTTATAAAGTGGCGCCTGCCACCAATAAGCCGCCGATGTCATACGAACAAGGCACGCAGTCTTTTGAGTCGCAGGCGGGCTTTATCGCCATGATGCGCTACTGGGCGAGCTTATCGGGAGCGGATGAGCTCACCCCCGACAGCAAAGCAAACAGTTATGACTTGGTGAGCGCCTATGAGCAGCAGCAAAGCCAATATATTTTGGATAAATTTGGTCAGCGCCCATTTTTGAAGCTGTATGGTAAGCCAAGCGCAGAAGGGCGAACGCCGACTTTTGCGTTCAATATCATCAAAGATGGCAGTATTCAAAGTGGTACAGCGCTCAGTCGATTTTTGGGCAAGCAAAATATCGCGCTTGGCTATGGTAATTTTTATGCTCAAGCCTTAGCAGAAGCGCTAAGCCCAACAGGATCAGTGCTTAGAATGGGCTGCCTGCATTATACGACCTTTGATGAGATTGATCGATTGTTTGCGGCGATCGATATGGGTGTGGATCAAGCGTATCGATAAAGAGGGCAGGGAAGACCGGCGATCAAGTCTGGCAAGCACATTATCGACACTGCTAGACTTGATGTCTCATAAGCATAAATGGGCTGATACCCGATAGATTTTGGGTGTTTGTGTGCTTATGCCGACCCAAAGCTTGCAAACAAGTCGTATTCGCTTGCTTCATCAATCACCACGCTGAGCATATCTCCTGCCTTGACTGTGGCATCGATATTATCCACATACACATGACCGTCAATTTCGGGCGCATCAGCATAGCTTCGGCAGATGGCGATATTTTCTTCGGTGTCGATCTCATCCACCAACACGACCAACGTTTTACCCACTTTTTCAGCAAGTTTTTCTGCACTGATCTTTTGCTGAAGTGCCATCAGGCGCTCATAGCGTGCGTGCTTGATCTCTTCGGGCACAGGATTGGGCAGATCATTGGCGACCGCGCCTTCGACTTCTGAATAAGTAAAGCAGCCCACACGATCTAAGCGAGCCTTGGTAAGCCAATCAAGCAGATATTCAAAATCTTCATCGGTTTCGCCAGGAAAGCCGACCACGAAAGTTGAGCGAATCACGATATCTGGGCAAATGGCGCGCCATGCTTGGATGCGCTCAAGGGTGTTCTCGCTCATGGCAGGGCGTTTCATAGCCTTTAGGACGCTGGGGCTTGCGTGCTGAAAAGGAATGTCAAGATAAGGCAGTAAGCCCCCCGTGCCACCAAAAGCCGCCATGCTGTCTGCCATGATTTGGACCACGGCATCCACATGTGGGTATGGATACACATAATGCAGCCGCACCCAGATCCCAAGCTTTGCCATCGCCTGACACATGTCGTAGAATTTTGACTTAAGCGGCTGACCTTCCCAAAACGAGGTTTTATATTTTAAATCCACACCATAAGCGGAGGTGTCTTGAGAGATGACCAAAAGCTCTTTGACGCCAGATTTTTTGAGCGCGGCAGCTTCTTTCATGACACTGTCTATCGGGCGACTGACCAAATCGCCGCGCAGTGATGGAATGATACAAAAAGTACAGCGATGATTACAGCCTTCAGAGATTTTTAAATAAGCGTAGTGCTTGGGTGTCAGCTTGATGCCAGCTTCATTGATCAGGTCGATCTTTGGATCGTAGTGCTTGGGTTTTACTGGCTTTGGCACATGATGATTGACCGCCGAGACCACCTCTTCATAAGCGTGGGCGCCTGTGACCGCCAGAACAGCAGGATGCATGGTGCGGATTTTGTCAGCATCTTTACCCAAGCAGCCGGTCACGATCACCTTGCCATTTTGGTTGATTGCCTCACCAATGGCATCTAGTGATTCTTGCACCGCTGATTCAATAAAGCCGCACGTATTAACTACCACCAAATCAGCACCGGCATAATCCTTGGCGACCTGATAGCCTTCGCGAGACAGCTCAGTGATGATGCGCTCGCTATCAACCAGTGCCTTTGGGCATCCCAAAGACACAAAGCCGATTTTGGGTGCTTCACCTTGATGGCTCAAGCCAGCTTCTGCCGCCTGCTCAATGCTGCGGTTTTGGTTATGGTTGGCTTTATGATGATAGGCAGGCTGATTGGCTTGCGCATCTTGGCTTTTGGTTTTTGGATCAAATACAATTGGGCTTGACATAGTTGGCTCGGATGATACTGGCAAAGTTAAATGGCTGATAATAGATTATATTTTAGCATATTTGCCCCAGTGGGGTGATAGTAAACATGAACGGCAGTCATACAATCGTCATGTAAAATGGGTACAATAACCAAAGAAAAAATCCCCAAGCCAGGGGAGACTTGGGGAGAAAGTGAAAAGCTTATAAAAGCTACACTAAAAATGGCGCAGCGGACGGGGCTCGAACCCGCGACCCCCGGCGTGACAGGCCGGTATTCTAACCAACTGAACTACCGCTGCAATATGGTGGGTGGTAACGGGATCGAACCGCTGACCCTCTGCTTGTAAGGCAGATGCTCTACCAACTGAGCTAACCACCCTAAAATGTGTTTTTTCTTTAAACAGTTTACTGTGTTTAAGAAAAAGATTCGATACGGTGTCAAGGTATCAACATTTTAAGTTCTTAAACGACTTAGTGAGTGATGTCTCACTGTGTTCGTTCGTTGTGGTGCGTATTATATAGAATTTCACAGCAGTGTCAAATGCTTTTTGGGTGAAATTACCTGATATTTTGGATAAAGTTTATAAGTGATTGATATTTAATGAGTTATTTTTTTCATCATTTGGTCATATTTTTAGCGCTTTTTCGATGTCGGCGGTCAAGCTTTCAGGTTTGGTAATGGGTGCATAGCGCTTGATGACTTGACCATCTCGCCCAATGAGAAATTTGGTAAAATTCCATTTGATGGCATCACCAAACACACCGCCTTGTTGAGATTTTAGCCACTGAAATAACGGATGGGCATTGTCACCATTGACTTTGATTTGATCCATCATCAAAAACTGAGCGCCATAATGCCGCTGACAAAACTCGCCAATCGCCGCACCAGTGTTGGGTTCTTGATTACCAAACTGATTGCAAGCAAAGCCAATAATGACAAGCCCTTGGGCGTGATAGCGATCGTGCAGCGCCTGTAGAGCTGCAAACTGAGGGGTAAATCCGCACTGGCTTGCCGTATTGACAATCAATAAAACCTTGCCCTTAAAACGACTCAAATTCACTTGCTGACCTGTCAGATCAGTTGCGCTAAAGTCATAGACGCTTGTCATCATCTTTCCTTGTTGACACGGTTTGATTTAAAAATCCTGATCTTTAGCTTAACACAAACTGATCTTAGATGGTATTAATGGATGACTTGACAAATTTTGTGCGAAATTTTTTTAAGTGCACACTTGTCAAAGGATGTGAATTGCGATACAGTTAGGTTTGAATTTTAGACATCAGCGTTCATTAATTGCTGTTAGGCGAATAAATCCAAGGGTTGTAAGATTTATTGGCTATTATCAAAGGATCTGATCATGTTTCGCATACTCACTGACCTATCAGTTAAAATGGTGAAAAGCTATCTGCCATCGCCATTTGTCTTTTGTATCATACTTACCTTGGCGGTCTATGTCGCCGCGCTGATTTTTACCAACCAAACCGTATTTGAAGCTGCCAAGTTTTGGGGTGATGGGCTTTGGTCATTGCTCGGATTTTCAATGCAAATGGCGCTGATTTTGGTGACAGGGCATGTGCTTGCCAAGGCGCCTGTGATTGGTCGGCTGCTAGATGACATCGCTGCCAAAGTCAAAAGCCCCAAGCAAGCCATCATCACAGTGACGGTGGTGGCGCTGATGGGCTGCTGGATAAATTGGGGCTTTGGGCTGATTGTTGGCGCGGTGTTTGCCAAATCTTTGGCACGCCAAGTCAAAGGTGTGGATTATCCGCTGCTGGTGGCGTCTGCTTATTCAGGATTTTTGATTTGGCATGGTGGCTTATCAGGGTCGATTCCGCTGGCGTTGGCGACGGAAGGTGCTGACTTGGTCAGACTGTCTGGTGAGACCATCACTGCTGCTATTCCAGTCAGCCAAACATTGTTTTCACCATTAAACCTTGCCATCGTAGCGGGGCTATTTATTGGCTTGCCCATCATTAATATGCTGATGCTGCCAAAAACGCCCATCATCGCAGATCCTGCCAAGCTCCAAGAGCCAGCGCCTGAGATGCCTTTGCGTGATACACCCGCCCAAAAACTTGATGATAATCGGTTCATTGCGCTCATCATCGTGGGCATTGCAGCGGTATATTTATTTGGACATTTTGCCGCCAATGGATTTAATTTGGCGCTAAATATTGTCATTGGACTGTTTTTGTTTGCAGGGCTATTTGCGCATGGGACGCCTGAGCGCTACAGCCGTGCCATCGAAGACAGCGCCCGCGGCATCGCTGGGATTGTCTTGTTATTCCCATTTTATGGCGGCATCATGGGTTTGATGATGGGGGCAAGCGAGGGCGGCAGCTCGCTGGCAGGGCAGATCAGTAATGCCTTTGTGGCGATGTCTAATGAAACCACTTTTCCGATTTTGGCATTTTTGAGTGCAGGATTGGTCAATGTCTTTGTACCATCAGGTGGCGGACAGTGGGCGGTTCAAGGTCCGATCATGCTACCAGCTGGCGCTGAGCTTGGGGTGTCGCCAGTGACGACAGCGATGGCGATCGCTTGGGGAGATGCTTGGACGAACATGATCCAGCCATTTTGGGCGCTGCCATTGCTTGGCATTGTCGGTCTTGATGCGCGTGCGATCATGGGCTATTGCTTGATGGCGCTGGGTTATTCGGGCATTTTGATTTGTGGATTATTTATTATTTTTGGATAATGTAACTGTTAATTAATTGGGTCAATTCTGGCTTTATTTTAGGGAGTAAATGATGAGCAATAAAGTATATCAAGACGCCACCTCAGCGTTGGCAGATATTGTTAAGGACGATCAAACAATCGCTGTCGGCGGGTTTGGCTTATGCGGCATTCCAGAGCAGCTGATTGTGGCACTGCGCGACACAGGCGTCAAGGGTTTGACCTGTATTAGCAATAATGCTGGCGTCGATGATTTTGGATTGGGATTATTATTACAAACTCGTCAAGTCAAAAAAATGATCGCCTCTTATGTGGGTGAAAATAAAGAGTTTGAGCGGCAATTTTTATCAGGCGAGCTGGAGGTTGAGCTGACGCCGCAAGGCACTTTGGCAGAAAAGCTGCGCGCAGGCGGGGCGGGCATTCCTGCGTTTTTCACCAAAACGGGTGTAGGCACACAAGTCGCTGAAGGCAAGGAAGTTAGACAGTTTGATGGTGAAGACTATGTCATGGAGCGCTCACTGGTCGCTGATGTGGCACTGGTCAAGGCATGGAAAGCGGACAAAGCGGGCAATTTGGTATTTCGAAAAACCGCACGTAATTTCAATCCTGATATCGCCACTGCAGGCAAAATCACTGTGGTAGAAGTCGAAGAGTTGGTAGAAGTCGGTGAGATTGATCCAGACAGGGTACACTTGCCTGGGATTTATGTACATCGCATCATTGTCAATGCCAATCCAGAAAAACGCATTGAGCAGCGCACCACTCGCAGCGCATAAATTATAGTATTATCATAAAGGAGAATAGTCATGGCGTGGAATCGTGAACAAATGGCGCAGCGAGCTGCCCAAGAGCTGCAAGATGGTTTTTATGTCAATCTTGGCATTGGGCTGCCGACTTTGGTTGCCAATTATATCCCAGAGGGCGTCAATGTGATGCTACAATCTGAAAATGGTTTGCTTGGCATCGGCGCCTTTCCTACCGAAGACGAAATCGATGCCGACTTGATTAACGCAGGTAAGCAGACCGTCACCGCACAGACTGGCGCAAGTTTTTTTGGCAGCTCGCAGTCGTTTGCGATGATTCGTGGTGGTAAGGTGAACTTGGCAATCCTAGGGGCGATGGAAGTCAGCGAGCAGGGCGATTTGGCAAACTGGATGATCCCTGGTAAGATGGTCAAGGGCATGGGCGGCGCCATGGATTTGGTCGCTGGCGTGCAGCGTGTCATTGTGCTGATGGAGCATACCGCCAAAGATGGGTCATTTAAGATCAAGCCGGCTTGCGATTTACCATTAACTGGTCAAAAGGTAGTGCATCGCATCATCACAGATTTGGCGGTCTTGGATGTCACTGACAGTGGTCTTAAATTGGTTGAGCTGGCAGATGGTGTCAGCTTTGATGAATTACAGAGCAAAACTGGTGTGACGATCGCTCAGTGATTGATAAAATTTATATCATAATACATGAAATGATAAGGGGATAATTATGACAGATTCGGTCGTGATTGTGGCTGCCAAGCGTACGGCAGTGGGGTCTTTTTTGGGGTCGTTATCAAGCTTGCCTGCGCCTAAGCTTGGGGCGGCTGTGATCAGTGATTTATTAGCTGAAACAGGTGTGTCACCTGAGGCGGTGAGTGAAGTGATCATGGGAAATGTGCTCACCACAGGCGTGGGTCAAAACCCAGCACGCCAAGCAGCGATGTTTGCCCAGTTGCCAGTACAAATCCCAGCAACAACAGTGAATGTTGTGTGCGGTTCTGGACTTAAGGCGGTGCAGATGGGCGTGCAGGCGATTTTGTGCGGCGATGCTGATATTGTGATCGCTGGTGGTCAAGAGTCGATGAGCCAAAGCCCACATTTTGTGCATTTAAGAGATGGCATCAAGATGGGTAATGGCTCGCTCACTGACAGCATGATTGCTGATGGCTTGACCGATGTGTATCATGGCTATCACATGGGCATTACCGCTGAAAATATCGCTGAACGGCTACAGATCACTCGTGATGCTCAAGATGAATTTGCGTTGGCATCTCAGCAAAAAGCCGCCGCCGCTCAAGCCGCCGGTAAATTTGACAGTCAAATCACTGCCGTGAGTGTCCCACAGCGTAAAGGCGACCCGATTATCGTAGATCAAGATGAGTACATCAAGCCTAATACCACTTTGGAGGGACTTGCTAAGCTGCGCACCGCCTTTAAAAAAGATGGCACGGTGACGGCTGGCAGCGCTTCGGGCATTAATGATGGCGCGGCGGCGGTCATGCTCATGAAACAAAGCCGAGCCAAGGAGCTTGGTTTGCCGATACTTGCCAAGGTCGTCTCGTATGCAGCCACTGGTATTGAGCCTGAAGTCATGGGTCTAGGTCCGGTGTCAGCTGTCCAAAAAACGCTGGATAAAGCCGGCTGGACGGTTGATGATGTTGACTTATACGAAGCCAATGAAGCCTTTGCTGCACAGGCGCTTGGCGTATCATGCCAGCTTGAGCTGCCAAACGAGCGCGTCAACGTCAATGGCGGCGCCATCGCCATCGGTCATCCGATTGGCGCTTCAGGCTGCCGTATTTTGGTGACTTTGATTCATGAGATGATCGCAAGTAACAAATCTAAGGGCGTTGCTACTTTATGCGTGGGCGGCGGTATGGGGCTTGCTTTGGCGATTGAACGCGAATAATTGCTTGATTGATAAAATCACGCTCTGCATAGGGTGTGATTTTTTTTGCGTTTTTGTAAATATCATAAATGATAAAAATGGTGTAAAATAGCCGATTTTTATCAGTCAGCATCGTTATGAAATTTATCATCAAGCTTTTTCCTGAAATCATCATGAAAAGCGACTCGGTTCGCAAGCGTTTTGTCAAAATTTTATTTTATAACATCAAATCAGCGCTGCGCCACTTCGATGAAAAAGTGGTGGTGACTCGCCATTGGGATTTTATTGAAGTCAAGACAAATCAAGATAAGCATCTGCAGATTCGTGAGGCGCTTCAGTGCATTTCAGGCATTCATCATTTTTTGGAAGTTGATGAAAAAAAGTACCAAGATTTGCATGATATTTTTGAATATGTTTATTTAGATTATAAAGATAAACTGATCGATAAGTCCTTTTGTGTGCGCGTGAAGCGGCGCGGCAAGACCGAATTTGACTCGATGCAGGCGGCGAGCTATATCGGCGGCGGCTTAAATCAGCGTATAGATAGTGCTTATGTCAAGCTTAAAAATCCTGAGGTTACCGTCGCCATTGAGATTGAAAATGACAAAGTGTTTTTGGTCAAAGGGCGCTTTGAAGGTCTTGGCGGATTTCCGATGGGCACCCAAGAAGATGTCTTGTCGCTGATTTCAGGTGGCTTTGATTCGGGTGTCTCAAGCTATATGTTCATGCGCCGTGGTAGCCGCGTCCATTATTGTTTTTTTAATTTGGGCGGGCAAGGGCATGAACTGGGCGTCAAACAAATGGCGTATCATCTGTGGTCTCGATATTCGCTGTCGCACAAGGTGAATTTTGTGACGGTGAATTTTGAGCCTGTTGTAGCTGAGATCCTAAAGACTGTTGATGATGGTCAGATGGGGGTCATTTTAAAGCGTATGATGGTCAAAGCCGCCAGTCAGATTGCCAAGCAAATGAAAATCCAAGCACTGGTCACAGGCGAGGCATTGGGTCAGGTGGCGAGCCAAACACTGACCAATCTGCGCTTGATTGATCAAGCGTCATCTGCGCTGATTTTGCGTCCATTAATTACCGAAGATAAAGAAGCCATTATAAAAACCGCAGAAAAAATTGGCACCTTTGATATCGCCAAATCCATGCCTGAATACTGTGGTGTCATCTCAAAGTCACCGACCGCTAAAGCTTCTGAATTTAAGATTTTGGAGCAAGAATCACGGTTTGATTTTGAAATTTTAAATCACGCCATCCAAAGTGCGCAGGTTCTTGACATTCGCCGCTTGGATATGAGTGATGCGCCAATCATGCCCAAAGTGGTTGATCATGTTCGGTCAGGCGAGGTGGTGCTAGATATCCGCGCGCCTGATGAGGCTTGTGATGCACCGCTCACTGTCAATGCGCCAGTGATTTGTTTGCCATTTTATAAGCTGGGCTTGCAGTTTGCCAAACTTGATGACACCAAAACTTATCTTTTGTATTGCCAACAAGGCGTGATGAGTCGGTTGCAGGCAGGGCAGCTGCTATCTCAAGGGTATAATAATGTCAAAGTGCTCAAATTAAATGCATAAAAAATGCTGAAAATGCTTGACACCCAATAAAATTGCGATATAATATGCCACACAAAGCGGGAATAGCTCAGTTGGTAGAGCACAACCTTGCCAAGGTTGGGGTCGCGAGTTCGAATCTCGTTTCCCGCTCCAAATTTTAAAAAGCTCAAATCGAAAGATTTGGGATTTTTTGTTGTTTAAAATCAAGGGTTTGTGTGGCTGCTTATCTTTATTGTTGTGTGATCACTTTTAATAAGTTGGGCACATGCAAATTTCTGTGTGCCCAAATTGTGCCTATAATGTGCCCATTGACTCTCTTTCAATAAGTTAAAATATTGGAAAAATTACCCCAACTCAATTTTAAGCAGCAAGCTGCATTATTAAGTCAAAATACACATCGATTGATTATAAGCCAGGCTTTGACCTAAACCTATTTTGATTGCGACAAATCATCAGGCTTGTATTCAAGCAAATCCCCAACCTGCACTTCCAAAAAGCGACATAGTTTATCAAGCGTCTCAAAATCGATACGTGATGAGTCGTCGTTATATAACTTATGCAACGTCGTCTTGCTCATCCCAGTCGCCCTGACAACATCAGCCACTCGAAGTCTTTTTTCTGCCAAAATTACTGGAAAACGATTAATAATCATAAAATTACCTTTTTTATGGTAAAAAAGATTTACTTTGTGGTAATTATCATGTATATTACGCACATAAGGTAAAAATTACCATCTAAATGGTAAAAAATACAACCTTATACAGAGATGCTATCTGTTATGATGCAAATAGCTAATGATAGTTGAACTAAATCACATGATAAAGGTAATCATTATGACACAAACCTACCTCACCACTCAAGAGCTTTCGCAGATGATTAAATATGATGAGCGTACTATTCGCAATCAGTTGAAGGATTCTGTATTGATTGAAGGCATTCATTACTTCAGACCATTTGGTGGTCGCAAGATCTTGTATATTTGGGAACAAATTGAAAAAGATATGCGTACCAGCATTATGGGTAGTATTAATGGTATGGCACTACAGTAAAAAAAGGAGGCTGTATATGGCATCAATCAGAACCAGAAAAGGCAGTAGTTTGCTTTTTGTTGATTTTCGATATCTGGGCAAACGCTGCCGAGAAACAACCAATCTGACTGACACACCAGCAAATCGTAAAAAGCTTGCTAAGGTGCTTGAGAAGATGGAAGCGGAGATTTTATTGGGCAGTTTTCGTTATGAGCAGTATTTCCCAAAGAGTGATAAAGCTGCCTATTTTAATGCACTCAATGACCGACGATTGAGCTTACAAAGTGAGACGCCGTTATTTAAAGAGTTTGTAGAACCTTGGTTTGAAGAAAGGCAGATTGAATGGCGTCAAACTTATCAGGAGAAAATTACGATTATCTTAAACAAGTATTTATTGCCTAAGTTTGCAAATCGGGCTTTATTTATGATTGAAAAGTCGGATGTCTTGGCATTTCGTAGTTCCCTCGCCAAAGTGACCTACAACAATACCAAGAACACCCTGTCTGCAGCCAGAATCAACGCGATTATGACCACATTGACTATGATACTAAAAGAAGCGTCAAAACGCTATAACTTTGACAATCCTTGTGAAGATATTAAGCAATTAAAGACGCCAAAATCACAGATTGAGCCGTTTAGCATTGATGAAGTGTGGCAATTCATCCATGGTGTGCGAGATGATTATAAAAACTACTATATCGTCCGATTCTTTACAGGTATGCGCACCAGCGAAATTGATGGATTAACTTGGGAGCATGTGGATTTTGAACGCAAAGAAATCCGTATCAGACAAGCCTTAGTTAATGGTGTGATGAGTGAGCCTAAGACAATAGAATCCAATCGAGAGATTGTCATGTCACCCTTTGTCTATGAAGCTCTAAAAGCACAGTATCAGGTGAGCTATGGTAAATCCAAATTTGTCTTTTGTTCGCACACAGGAGAGCCGCTTGACTATCACAATGTCAATCGTCGTATTTGGCACCCAACCCTAAAAAATCTTGGATTAAAGCCAAGAAGCGCCTATCAAACCAGGCATACGGCTGTGACATTGTGGCTATCAGCAGGAGAAGCACCTGAATGGATTGCACGGCAAATGGGTCATGTTAATACCATGATGCTATTTAAAGTATATAGCCGTTATGTACCGAACGCCACCCGCCGTGATGGCAGTGCTTTTGAGGCCATGCTTTTTAACACCCAATCTGAATATGATCATCAAACTCACTTTTAAGGAAAACAAAATGCAAACAGTATTCGCTTGTGATAGCCAAGACTTATCTTCAATGAGTGATATGCAACTGGCAAATAGACTGACCAAAGAATTGATTGTCGATTTAAACATTCAAGAAGGGTATGGATTATGTTACTTTTTAAACGTAAGTCCTTGCTATTATAACTATTTGGCAGTTTGGAGATGGGTGATGGCATGGGTGGAGAGCGACAATGCTCAAGCATTCAGCGCTGGCAGCTATGACGATGTGTATCATGAGATACGTGCTGATTTTATTAAACAATTCCCAGTAAGGTCACTTTAAGAGCCATCATTAATGGCTTTAGTTAAAACAAATACCGTTTGTAAAGATGCAAGCGGTATTTTTATAAAGAAGACTTTACAAAGCCTATTAAATACAGTAAAATCTTGAAAATGTTACTTTTTCAGGATGGCGACATGAGTAATTATGGCGGCAAGCGTCCAAACAGTGGGCGCAAACCACACCCAATGGGCGAAACCGTGGTCAAGCGTGTGCCTAAAGGACTGATACCGATTGTCGATACGCTCATAAAAACCCACCAAAAACCGTTGAATGGCGTCATCAAAACCCTTGCTTGTATGCCTTTTGATGCTCAGCATATCGATCCTAAGGCAGATGTGATCCAAATACCCCTTGCCTTAGAGCGCATTCCGGCAGGTTTTGCGTCACCGGCTGAAGGCTATGCTGAAGATTATATTGATCTTAATGAGTACTTAGTACGCAATCGTTCAGCAACCATTATCGTGCGCTGTGGTGGCGACTCCATGCTTGATGCTGGCATTGCCAAAGGCGATCTGTTGGTGATTGATCGCAGTGTGACCCCCAGTCACCGTGATATCGTCATGGCAGACTTAGGTGCCCAATATACCATCAAGCGATTACATTTTTTAAAGCAAGGTGGTGTGGAGCTGCATTCAGAAAATAGCAGCAGCCAAGCAAACTATCCAAATTACACCTTTGGCGAGGGCGATGAGCTTGCCATTGTAGGTGTGGTGATGCATGTTTTAAAAGACATGAGAGTCAAGCACTGATGTATGCGTTGATTGATGGCAATAGCTTTTATTGCTCTTGTGAGCGTGCATTCAATCCCATGCTTAAAAACAAAGCTGTTGTGGTGTTATCTAATAACGACGGCTGTGTGGTGGCACGCACCGCAGAAGCCAAAGCCCTTGGCATTAAGATGGGTGTGCCATATTTTCAAATCAAAGAGTTGGTTCATACAGGTCAAGTGATCGCCTTTTCAAGTAATTATGAGCTGTATGGCGACATCTCAAAGCGCATGATGACAACCATCAAAAGCTTGGTGCCTGCCACTGAGATTTACTCCATTGATGAATGTTTTGCTGATTTAACAGGCATCAGCCAAGCCAAGTTACACACTTTGGGCAAAGAGATTAAAAATAGGGTTTGGCAATGGGTAGGTATTCCAACCTGTGTTGGCATCGCACCAACCAAAACATTGGCAAAGTTTTGTAATCATTTGGCCAAAAAACATGCGCAATTTGCTGGAGTGGTGGTTTGGACGGATTGGTCAAAGGAGGTTCAAACCAGGGCGTTAGCCAGTGAGCCAGTTGCCCAAATATGGGGCATTGGTCAGCAAACCGCCAAAAAATTACAAGCCTTAGGAGTGATCACGGCGTTAGACTTTGCCAATCTTGACCTGCAGACACTCAAACATCATTTTAATGTTGTCACTCAAAGAACATGGCAAGAAATCAATGGCAAACCTTGTGCAGCTCTTGAGATTGAAGAAGCCAAAAAGCACATCATCAGAAGCCGAAGCTTTGCCAAAACCATCACGGATTTGATGCCCTTGCAAGCCGCCATCAGCCATCATATCAGTGCTGGCGCCAAAAAGCTGCGTGAGCAAAACACCAAAGCCCATCTACTTGGTGTATTCATTAAAACCAGCCCCTTTGATCAAAACCGTCACTATAACGGCTTTAAATGTGTGACCCTCTCACAGGGCAGCTGTGATGATTTGGTGCTTAACAAACTGGCGCAGCATCTACTCAAACAGATTTATCAGCCAGGATTTGGATATAAAAAATGTGGCATTGAGCTTGGTGGCATTGAGTCGATCAGCCGCCATCAGTTTGATCTGTTTGGTGCATCAGATGACCATAACCCCCAACTGATGCAAGTGCTAGACTGCATCAACCACACTTACGGCAAAGGCACACTCAAACTTGCGACCGAAACCCTGTCTGATGACTGGCAGATGAGCCGCACAATGATGAGTCAGCGATTTACCACCAGATTGGATGAGGCGCTCACGGTGATTTGAGCGATAAATATTGATGGTGAATAAAATTTGCACCAACAGCTGATCGCCTAGCAGATATACGGTAATTTTGTATAATAATCGTCCAAATGCCATGAAATGGGATATTAAACAATTACGTGATGAGCAAACTTTGCTACAGCCAATTCATGAAAAGTATCTATTCGATGCAAATTTATTTAGATGGTTTTCCAACCAAATGACGGATAGTGAAAATCGTAAATACACAGGAAAGCTTATTAAAGAAGAGCAAACCCAATCTGGTGGAATAGATATATTGGATAAAAGTTCAAGAATCAAGAATTGGATATGGTTGCAAACTTCTAGGATATACCGAGCAACAGGGGCACAAGCCATGAGAGCTAAAGCTCTATTTTTTAAAACATTATTTTTAGGCTATGGTTCAAAAAGTATGCTCACTAGACCCAGCCATAATTGATATAGTGAAACAATAAATCAAACGCTTTAAAATGGTTAGACAACTTCTTTGAAAAAACAGCAAGTTTTCCTAAAAACTCGCCGAAACCTGTGTCTAAATCGGTTGTTATTACCTTCAATATCAACCGTATAGCGTTTACCTATCTTTTGAAAATCCAAATCAAAAGCAGTTAAAAAACTATCCCAATTATCACAGCAAATATAACCAAAATCATGGGGCTGTATTAGAATAACTCTCATGTTATACTAGTTTTATGAAGATAACCCATTGTAAACTCAGTAAAAAAGTACAAAAAAGACTGCTTGAATCTTTTTTGTACTTGAAGTGACTGCTCGTTCGGCAGCTGATTTGCTTGGTATTCAGCATAATGCAGCAGCTTTATTCTATCACAAAATCAGACTTGTGATAGAATACCATCTTGATCTTAAGGCTAAAGAATTGTTTGATGGCGAAATAGAGCTTGATGAAAGCTATTTTGGTGGCATTGGCAAAGGCAAGCGTGGTCGCAGAGCTGGTGGTCAAACAGCTGTCTTCGGTCTTTTAAAACGCAACGGTAAAGTCTTTGTGGTTGTGGTTAAAGACACCAAGACTAACACACCAATGCCTATCATCACAAGCAAAATCAAGCCTGACAGTGTTGTTTATACAGATTGCTATAAAAGCTACAATGCTCTTGATGTTTCTGATTTTAAGCATTTTAGAATTAACCATTCCAAAGAATTTGCAAAAGACCATAATCACATCAATGGCATTGAAAACTTTTGGTCGCAAGCCAAGCGTGTTTTAAGAAAGTACAATGGCATTGACAAGAAACACTTTCATCTTTTTATCAAAGAATGTGAGTGTCGTTTTAACTATGGTACACCCTCTAATCAGCTTAAAGTATTGAGAAGATGGTGTGGGATTTAGGCTAATCTAGTACAGCTCCTTAATTTAAGTTTGATTTAATTGCTATGATATACCTTTATAAACAGACAAATCAAGCCAAGCTATCAAAGGCGGTCGGCTAAGATTTCATCATAGTCTTTTATACATAAATATGCTAATATTGGTTACAATTTATTCACCCTGTCAAGAAATATTATGAAAATTCTTCATGTGCTACTTACTCGTATGCCCATCCCACCGACTAAGTATGGCGGCACTGAGCGTGTCGTGTGGGCTTTGTATTTGGGTCAAAAAGCATTGGGGCATGAGGTCAAATTTCTGACGAAATACGCCAACAATCACCCAGATGCCTTGGTTTTTGATCCAAAGCTTAGCCTTGAAGAGCAGGTAGAAGGTTGGGCAGATATCATTCATTTTCACTTTCTGTATCGCGGTGAGATCGCCACGCCCTTTGTTTGCACCACTCACAATCAACAAGTCACGCCTGCTACATTTCCAAAGAATACCATTTTTTTGGGCAAATTACACGCTGAGCGTAGCGGTGGTCAGGCGTATGTGTACAATGGACTATACTGGCCAGACTATGGAGAGCCCAACCTAGGCAAGCCTCAAAATTATGTGCATTTTTTGGCAAATGCTAAATATAAAGACAAAAACCTCAAAGACAGTGTTGAGATAGCTCACCGTTCTAATAAGCAGCTGCATGTAATAGGCAGTAAGCGCTATTCCTTAAAATGGGCGACTCACGGCAGATATCAGCCATATTTTTATTGGGGTAATGAAATTACTTTTCATGGCATGCTGGGCGGCGAGAAGAAAAATCAAGTGATCAAAAATTCCAGTGCATTGCTTTTTCCTGTGCTTAATTATGAAGCCTTTGGGCTTGCAATGATTGAAAGCTTATATCTGGGATGTCCTGTGGTTGGCAGCCACTGTGGTTCGGTGCCAGAGCTGATCATTCCTGAAGTTGGCGTTAGCACAAATAAAAAGTCGGTGTTGATTGAGGCAATCGCCAATATTGATCAATACAATCGAAAAACTTGCCATGAATATGCCAAAGAGACGTTCAATCACTTGCGCATGAGTCAAGAATATTTAAACTATTATGAAAAAGTGTTAGATGGTGAATCGCTACATGCCAACGAGCCTGCGGTCACAAAAAATTTACCTTATGACTTTGAGTTAGATGAATAACTATGAAAATATTACACGTGCTACTCACTCAGCTGCCCATACCGCCCAATGACTATGGCGGCACCGAACGTGTCTTATGGGCGTTATATCAAGGGCAAAAAGCGCTTGGACATGACGTCAAATTTTTAACCAAACACAATGGCAATCATCCGGATGGACTGCTTTATGATGACGCACAGCCTTTAGAGACTCAAATACAAGGCTGGGCAGATATCATTCATTTTCATTTCCCTTATGATGGGGATATCAAGACCCCTTATGTGTGTACCGAGCACAGCAACAGCGAAACGCCAAGACAGTTTAATATCAACACCATTTATCTGTCAAAAAAACATGCCGATAATAATACCGCCACATGCTATGTGCACAATGGATTATTTTGGCCAGATTATGGCGAGCCAAACTTGACGTCGCCGAAGCATTATATGCATTTCTTGGCAAAAGCATCATGGCGCATCAAAAACTTGCAAGGCACAGTACGAATTGCCAAAGGAGCGGGTATGCCGCTGCAGGTGCTGGGGGGTCATCGGTTTAATATCCGCCGTAATCCTTACTTTTATTTATCAAATAAGCTGAATTTTCATGGCATGGTGGGCGGTCAACAAAAAAACGACCTAATCGCCAACTCTAAAGGCTTGATTTTTCCTGTCTTATGGCACGAGCCTTTCGGGCTTGCAGTGATTGAAAGTTTATATTTGGGCTGTCCGGTGTTTGCCACGCCATTTGGGGCGATGCCTGACATCGTCAGCCAAGAAGTCGGGGTATTATCAGATAGCTATGCCGTTTTGACCGAAGCTGTTAAGGATGTGGCACGATTTGACCGAAGAGCATGTCATGAGCATGCCAAGTCTCATTTTAGCCATATGGCGATGTCTAAGGCTTATCTGGACTGCTATGAGCGTGTGCTTGCAGGCGAGAGTCTAAATCCATCACGACCCGTTTCAAAACCAAACATCAAAGCCCGTCAAAAAATGTCAGACGAATAAATTTGATGACTGTCATCTAAATCAGCGAAATGGGACAGTGATATAAAAAAAGCGTTTTCCAAAACTTCTATAAAATCGTTTGGCGGTTTTATTTAGTTTGGTAGGCAATGAGTCTTTGGCATGATAAACAGACTTATGATTTTTTCTATCTTGCTCCAGCTGACTGGCTAAATTTTGTGCCTGACTGTCTGGTTGCTGACACAGCGCAGGGCATAACTGCAGCACCTTACCCTTAGACAGATAAGCACCAAACATAACATGGTCAATGGCATAACACTCATATTCATCAATGCTTTTAATAAATTGTAGCAGCTGCTGGGCGCCTGACCGACTGAGAATATAGCCAGCGGCGCCGACGTGGGTGCTTTTTAGGGGGTTAAGCGTTCTTTCGCCATAGTGATGGATGCTGTTACCAATATGAACCAATTCATGCCAAGTTTCAAGTTTGATAATATCAAATTCAAAATCCAGCCAATCATCTTTGATGAAACGAGCTGCATCATCACCCAAAAATACGTCATCTTCAAAAATTGCCATATAATCTAAATTTTCATCAATCATTTGCTGCCAAAGAGCTGCATGGCTTAAAAAGCAGGCTTTTTCGCCGTCGGTGAGTCTTTGATTATTGATGATTGGCATTGAAAGCTTGTGGGAGTACTTGGCAATATCTGCAGGCGTCACCGCATCAAAAAACTCAAATTCGATGCCTTGTTTACCAAATTCTGCCTGAATATGGTCTCGTCTTTCTTTGGCGTGGCTTAGGCTGATGATATAGGTTTTCATAGATACGGTCACTCAAAAGATACGGTCTTAAAAAATGTACGCTTGCCGATGCTGCGATATAACTTATTAATATAACGAGTGGCTGTTCTATGCTTTTTCTTCTTTGGGGCGATTTCATCGCGCCCTTGCTTGATCACGCTTGCAAGTTTTGTGGGATTTAGACGGTCAGCTTGTACACACAAAGCAGGTACAAGCTGATATGCTTTTATACTTTTTAAATTGGCATCAAACATTACATGATCTACAGCATAATAGTCTTGGCTTGACAGAGAGCGAAGATGGGTCAAAAAAAGCGTGCACCAGAATTTGAGAGTAGGTAACCTGCTGTACCAGTGTGTAGCGTCTTTAATAAATGTAGCATTCTACCCCCCCCAATTGATAATTGGTCGATCTGGTATGAGTAAGCTCTAGATATGTTTCAAGCTTAATCACATCAAAATCGGATATAAAAGGCGATGATGTTAAGACCAAATTTGCCTCGCGACCCAAGCATACATCATCTTCAAATACTGCTAGATAATCCAAATTCTCATCAATCATTTTCTGCCAAAGAAGTGCATGACTTAATAAGCACGCTTTTTCACCATCTGACAAGGTGTTATTATAATGTAAAGATAAACCAAGCTGTTGGCAAACCGCAAGCGTATCCGCAGGCGTCACCGCATCAAAAAACTCAAATTCGATGCCTTGTTTACCAAATTCTGCCTGAATATGGTCTCGGCGTTCTTTGGCGTGGCTTAGGCTGATGACGTAAGTTTTCATCAATTCTCCTGATTCATCTGCCAAAGCATGATGTATTTATCTAAGGTGTAGCCCATGGATGCCGCCGCTAAGATATAGCCGTATGCACCACCACTAAAATCAGCTCTAAGCACGTATTCACGCAAAAATGACACCAGCGAGCGACCGATTATCCCAAATAGGCTCACTTGCTTGCCTTTGGCGTGTTTTTCTTGCGCCCAATCATGGCTATAACGAATGTTCTTTACCAAAAAATGATGTAAATCATCATTGGTGATGTGGGGTAAGTAGCCATCTAAAACTTGGCTTGGCACACCTTGTTGGTCTAAGGATTCGTGTACGTTTAGGTCGCTGTACTCAAACTTACGGGCATATAAGCGAGCCAATTTATCGGTATACCAACGGCGTGGCTGAACTTCCACCCCGCAAAACGTATTGACCCGAGCCACACTAAATACTTTATCGGTTTGTACAGGCAGGCTGAGTACCTTGGCGATAGACTCGCGCAGCGTCTGGTCAAGTCGTTCGTCGGCATCAAGCACCAGCACATAGTCGCCTGTGGCATGGCTTTGGGCAAGCTGTCTTTGTTTACCAAAGCCTTGCCAATCGGTATTGACATACCATTTTGCCCCAAAGCTTTCGGCGATTTGGCGAGTGTTATCGGAGCTGCCACTGTCTAAGATGATGATTTCATCAACGATATCATGCACCGTATCTAGACATGCTTTGAGATGTTTGCTTTCGTTTTTACAAATCATCACCAGCGAGAGTGTCGATTTTTTTTGTGAAAGGTCAATGGGCTGTAAGTTTTTTGTCATCGCCACAGAATTTAAAAATGCCTGCTTGGCTTGATTGTGGCTTAAATCATAAAGACAGGCGTATTTATTAAATGTGTACTGGCTAAATAATAAAGAATAAATCAGTCCATAACGCCCCTGCAAAAATCGTCCATCAATCACATATTGCTTGACAAATGCCCACAAAGGATTAAGTACGACTTTGTAAAATTTGCCTGTTTTGCCTTGGGTGTGGCGGTCATCTGCCCATGCTTTGGCATAGTCTAGACGTTTTTCTAACCAAAATTTTGGCGTGGGTGCGGTGTGGTGTTCTAAAAATCCGTCCAGTTTTGCGGTGTTTGCCCCAGTCAAAACAACGGACTCGTGCACCAAATTATTGTCATAACCAAAGTGTTTGGGATAAAGTCGCCAATGGGCTTTCACGCCCCACAAAGCATTGTCAATTTGATGTCCAAACACAAAATCAAGCCGTTTGATGCCATAGACTGTATTGGCAGGGGGATTTTTAATGGCTTGTAAGATGCTGTTTTTGAGCGTGGGCGTGACCACTTCATCAGCATCAAGGGCTAAAATCCACTCGCCTGTGGCATGGCTTTGGGCAAGCTGTCTTTGTTTACCAAAGCCTTGCCAGTCGGTATTCACAAACCATTCTGCCCCAAAGCTTTCGGCGATATCACGGCTGTTATCGGTGCTGCCACTGTCTAAGATGATGATTTCATCAGCAAATTCAGCCACGCTTGGCAACGATAATGCCAAATTATGAGCTTCATTTTTGACGATCATGACGACAGAAAGACGATAGGGCTTGGCTGCATTCATTATGATAAACTTAATAAAAATAAAAGCTTATTTTACTGAACTTTATCGTGGTTTTCCAGTATTTTAAACCTAGTCAAAATCAAGATTTCAAAGTACAATAGCGTAAATATATGACTGTCTTGGAAAGTTGATGAAATTTTTAGTTTTTGCAAGTGCATTGAGTGCAGCGATGATGGTGACTGCGTGTGGTGATAAACCGACTGAACAAGCTTCGGTCAGTGCCCCTGAAGCTGACATTCAGCAGACGACTTATGTGGGCTGTTACACCATTGACAAGGACACGCCTGCCAGTATTCAGATCAGCTTAAAAGATGGCAAATATGTGATGCAGATGAAAGAAGATGAAAGCAAAGCCCAAGTTTGGGATGAGCCTGAGCCTCTGACTGTGCTTGCCAAATCAGATGGTTGGAAATATTTTTCTACCAATTCTATCAATCTGTCTATGAGCGATGTGGCAGGCGAGATCATCGCAAGACCAGATGAAGTCTTGGCGATTGCCAAGCTGCATGAGACCAGCGCCAATACCAATCCGATGCTTGACAGTCACTACGCTGTGTCATTGATGGGGGCGGTTAACACCATTTATCAAGTGGCATGCGATGATAAGCGCATCAGCTTAACATCAGAGTTTCATCAAAATAAATAACCACTTATTTGAGTATAAGGAAAATCGGCATGGGATTTTTGGGCTATCTGTTGATGGGTGCGATCGTTTATACCATTGGCTTTTTTATCAATCTAAAGCTATTACATCCTAAGCGTCAAGCTGGCGAGATCACTTCTGTCAAACATCCGACCATCATTGGCTATTTGGTGGGGTGCTTTATTGTGATGCTTGGCGTGTCGGCGCTTTTGGGGAGATTTGTGCTGCATCATGAAGGGATTGATTGGGCATTTATTGGGGTGAATAGTTTGGTGGCGACCGTTGTTTTTTATTTTGGTCTCAATCCTGATACGACCAAGATGAATTTGCCTGACTGATTTGGCGAAATTTGGGTCATGATCGCGCTTTTGGAGCGCGATTTTTTTATGCTCATTAAACAGATAAGATATTATCAATATATAATAATAAAAACAGATTATATTATCATAAATATTTATAAATTAATTAATAATAAAAATATATATTTAATTTAATTAATATTATAAAAATTTCATAAAAATATGATAAAATATAAATATAATAAAATCATATGTTTATATTTTATAATAGTAAAATATTTATTATTTATTTTTATAAATAATAAATATTTTTATATTTATTATTTATATTTATAATATGATTTTTGCTGGGTTTTTGTCTTTACCTTTACCCAAAAAAAGCGTATGATAACTGACAAGCCAATCACTGACAGCGCGTAAAGTCGGTGAGCTTAACTGAAAATTTCATAAAAAAGCAGGAGTGTATTATGTCAAACAAGTTATTTGATCTGATCGAATCATCGGGTGCTAAGTGGGTTGATTTTCGTTTTACTGACACGCATGGCAAGGAGCTGCATTTGACTTTTCCAGCGTCTACCGTGGATGAAGACACGCTAGAAGATGGTAAAATGTTTGACGGCTCATCGGTGGCAGGCTGGAAGGGCATCGAGTCATCGGATATGATTTTGCTTCCTGATTCTGAGACAGCGTATTTAGATCCATTTTATGAAGCGCCAACAGTGGTCGTGACTTGTGATGTGATCGAGCCTGCAACCTTACAAGGTTATGAAAAAGACCCACGCTCAATCGCACGCCGCGCGGAAACTTATTTAAAATCAACAGGCATCGGTGATACTGCATTTTTTGGTCCTGAGCCTGAATTTTTTGTGTTTGATGATGTTAAATGGGATATTGACCCATCAGGCGCTCGCAACACCATCACTTCTGAAGCGGCATCTTGGTCATCAATCAAAGAGTACCAATGGGGCAATAATGGTCATCGTCCAGCGGTGAAAGGTGGCTATGCTGTGAGTGCACCGATTGACCATTATCATGACATGCGCGCCGTCATGTGCGAGCGCATCGAAGACATCATGGGTGAAGGTCGTGTGGAAGTGCATCATCATGAAGTGGCTTCATGTCAGCTTGAAATTGGCGTGTCTTTTAATACTTTGGTCAAAAAAGCAGACGAAGTACAGCAATTTAAATATGTGGTGCAAAATGTTGCCAATCAATTTGGTAAATCCGCAACCTTTATGCCAAAACCAATCGTTGGTGATAACGGCTCTGGGATGCATGTCCACATGTCGATCTCAAAAGATGGCGTCAATACTTTTTCTGGTGATGAGTACGCTGGTCTATCGACGACCGCGCTACACTTCATTGGCGGTATCATCAAACATGCACGTGCGCTAAACGCGATCACCAACCCAACAGTCAATAGCTATAAGCGCTTGGTACCACATTTTGAAGCGCCGATTAAATTAGCATATTCAGCATCGAACCGCTCAGCGTCTATTCGTATTCCGCATGTGTCTAGTCCAAAAGCGGTGCGTATCGAAGCGCGTTTCCCAGATCCAGCAGCTAACCCATATCTGTGCTTTGCTGCCCTACTGATGGCAGGGATTGATGGCATTGAAAATAAAGTTGATCCAGGTGAGGCAGCGGATAAGAACCTGTATGATTTACCACCAGAAGAAGAGGCATTGATCCCAACTGTGGCAGAGAATCTAGAAGCTGCCTTAAAAGCCCTAAAAGAAGATCATGCTTTCTTATTAAAAGGTGATGTGTTTAGTAAAGATATGATCGATGCTTATATCGACCTAAAAATGCAAGAAGTGCACAAAATGAACGAAGCGGTACATCCACTTGAGTTTGATTTGTATTATCGCTGCTAATGCCAGTCCGTCAGCTGACGGATATCAATCAAGTTGAAACAAGTCCCAAGGCAGGTGGAACCCTTGGGGCTTGTTTCTTTATGGGTTAATTGTACGACAAGCCTATCAGCACCAAATTTTCCCTGAAAAATAAGCATAGATGCGGTAAAATGATACATATTTTACCGCATCTTATTATTATGACTGTTCAAAATCATCCATCAGGCGAGCTGCCAATTTCAGTGACTGATCCAAACTCCCAAGCCAAGCATTATGATGTTGCTATTATTGGTGCTGGCACTGTGGGCATGCTCTGTGCCATCTTACTTGCCCAAAGAGGCTATCAGGTCATTATTTTGGATAATAAGCCTGCCCCTAGCCAGGCGTCTTTTGATCTTAGGCTGGCTCAGCGAGATGCTAGAGTATACGCGCTCAATCGTAGCAGTATAGATTTATTCAAAAGTGCCGATGTATGGGATGGCATCACCAGACGTGCTGACTATGACCAAATGCGCGTGTGGGCGCGAGATGATTTTGGTGAGCTGATTTTTGAAGATGAACGAGCTTTTGAAAATATCATGCTTGGCTCCATGGTTGAGCCTTCGGTGTTGGATGAGGCACTGTGGCGCCGCGCCCAAGCGTGTGACAATTTAACTTTAAAATACGAGATTAGCTTGGCGGCTCATGGCATGGCTTTTGATGAGATGTCTGACGGTGTGTGCATACGTTATCAAGCCGATAATCAAGCTAAAATGGTAAAAGCCAAGCTGCTGCTCGGGGCAGACGGTCGCGCGTCTTTGGTGCGCCGAGAAATGGGGATTGGGATTGATAAGCTTGATTACCACCAAAAAGCCATCTGCTGCGCTATCCGAACCGATCAGCCGCATGATAATACAGCGCGTCAAGTGATGCTACCAACAGGCACTTTGGCACTATTGCCCATCGCTGATCTCAATCAACAGGATCAAGGGCGGTGGCAGTCGATCGTATGGACCTTGCCTGAGCAGATCGCAGAGGCATATTTGAGCGACTACCATCAAAATCCTAAGAGTCTCATAGATAGGCTGGCGTTAGCAAGTGGTTATGTGCTTGGGGATATTCATGAGGTGCAGTCGGTTGCTAGTTTTCCACTGTCTGCGCAAAGTGCCAAACGCTATCATAAGGGCTTGATAGCGCTGATGGGCGATGCCGCGCATGGGGTGCATCCATTAGCAGGGCAGGGGCTGAATTTGGGCTTATCCGATGTGAAGGCGCTGATTACATTGATAGATGAGTACCGCACCAAAAATTTACCCTTAAGCGCACGTTTATTGGGTGATTATGAACGTGCGGTCAAAGGGCATAATTCGGTGATGATGCACAGCTTTTCTATGATTAATTTTGCTTATGCGTCGGCGCTTAGCGACATTCCTATGATACGCTATGCGCGCAGTGAGATTGTCAAGGCAATTTCCAAGTCGCCATCGGTGATGCGCCTGCTGATCGAGCGAGCCAATCGCTAAGCGGCTGGGCTTGGTGTACCTGACAGGTTACCCAAATGAGCTAAATAGCACCATCAGCACAGGCGAGACGATATTAGTAATAAATCCAAAACTGATGACCATGGGCATGATGTGGGTACCACCTGCCTGCAAGATGGTCGGCAATGTAAAATCAAGACTGGTCACACCGCCTAAGCCGACGCCTGCGGAAGTAGAGTAGCGCATGACCCACGGAATAAAAATCAAGGCTATCACTTCGCGAGCCAGATCATTGAGCAGGGCGACGCTGCCCCATACCGCCCCATAAGCATCTGTCATAATCGTGCCTGAAAGTGAGTACCAGCCATACCCAGACGCCAAAGCCAAACCCTGCATGAGCGTGACTTCATCAAATAGCAGTGCAAACACTGCCCCTGATAAGGTCGTGCATAGCATAAATATGGCGCTTATTTTTAAGCCCTGTTTATTCACCAAAGCCTGCTTTAAGGTAATGCCTGAGCCTTTTAGGCTGACACCCACCAAAAATAATAACGCCATTAACAGCACGGTCGTAGTCTTATCAGGTGGTATCAACTGGGCTGGCAAAAACTTGGCAACGACGAACCCGATCGCTAGGCAGATCAGCTGCACCAAACTGCCCCTTAGGCTGATTTTTGGTTTGTTGGTTAAAGATGCCTGATTTTTAGGCTGATTTTTTAGCGAATATTTATCAAATATGCCAAGACTGATCAGCCCAGCCCCGATCGTTAGCACGACCAATGTACTCAGATATTTGGCAATATCACCAACTTTTTGTGCTAAGTCTTCCACCAATCCTAGCTCAATACCAATCACAATCAAAATCAAATATACCAAATAATTGAGCGCCCGCTCGCTGGCAGCGACCCTTTTTTGTGATGTGGGCAGTGCAAACCCAACAAACATTGGGCTTAGAATCAGCAATAGTGTGATGATGCCTTGCATCCAATCCCCCAAATTTATCAAAGCAAAAATAAACCGGCATTGTAACATTTTCGTCAATCATTTTGGCGATTATCCACCGTATTTTGATTAATCCCCATGTTAATGTGATTTTGGGTATAAAATGGGCGGTTGAGAATCGGTGAAAATGCTTGGATTGGTAAAAAGTGGTTTAGTTTTTGGCGACTTTGGCGTAAAATTAAGTAAATTTTTATTGGGGAAATACGATGACCGCAACCGATCCAAAACTTGCTCAAAAACAAGCCGCTGCCAAAGCTGCATTAAGCCATATCGAAGATGGTATGATTTTGGGCGTGGGTACAGGCAGTACAGTCAATTGCTTGATCGAGCTGCTACCGCAAGTGCGCATCAAAGGTGCAGTGACCAGCTCTCAAGTCACCGAAGATAAATTAAAAGCTTTGGGTATCGAGATTTATGATTTGAATCAAGTGGGGGTTTTGGATCTGTACATTGATGGCGCTGATGAGATTGACGCACAGGGCAATATGATCAAGGGTGGCGGCGGCGCACTGACGCGCGAAAAAATCGTCGCGGCTGCTTCAAAGCGCTTTATTTGTATGGTAGATGACTCAAAAATCGTCGATAAACTGGGCAGATTTCCTGTTGCGATCGAAGTTTTACCTCAGGCGCGCTCTTATGTAGCGCGTGAGTTGGTGGCGATGGGCGGCGATCCTGTGTATCGCGAAGGATTTGTAACTGATTATGGCAATGTCATCTTAGATACATATGACCTTGACATCACCGATGCGGCTAAGATGGAGGCTGTCTTAAATAATATTGTAGGCGTGGTCTGTCATGGCGTATTTGCAGCGCAGTCGGCGCATCTGATGCTAAAAGCCAGTGACCAAGGTGTGGAAACTGTTAACTTTTAATGATCATTCATAAAAACACCGCATGGTCTGAGCCATGCGGTGTTTTTTTTAGCGACTCATATCAAAGTCGGTGCGAGGAATGTAGTAGATATAAAAACTCATGAACATCATCAGCAGTGATAGTGAGACGATAAAAATCACGGGGGCAAAAGCTGCATAAACTGAGGCTGAATTCAGAACAAAAGGCAACAAACCACCGACAAGTGCGATAACAACATTATGGATGACACCGACAATTGTTAAGCGAATCTTAACAGAAAATAAGCGCACAACAATCGAAGGAATAGCGCCAATGATGCCTGAAGCAAACCCAAACAGGGCAAAGAATATCAAAGCATAGTCACCGCCATCACGCAGATGATTGAAAAACAAAGCCGCTTGCATTGCTAAAAATAAGCTACCAAAAGTCAGTACAATCCCAGGATTGAGCCTATCCACCAAGACACCGAATATCAGGCAGCCAATTGCCATAAATAAAATCGCAAGCAAATTACCAAACCACAAAACAGTTTCAGAAACTCGGAAGCTGTCATCAACCAAATCCGTCAATAAAATTGGGGTAAAGATTAATAAGCTTACCACAATACTGACCAAAATCACGGCAGTCACAATGCTGACGAGCATATTTTTATTGCAAATAATTTGAAAAAATGACACCGATGATTTGGCAAAGCTGGTCAATTTTGAGGCAAAGCGCATCACTGGTGCGACTGCGCGCTGATCTATTCCGCTGATTTTGGGTGGCGGCGTCATTGAGTTTGAATTTGCGTTGTCATGCGGCAGCGTCGTATCTTGAGAAAGCTCAAATTCAGTTGTAGGCAGATCGTTAATCTGCTGTATTTGTGAGTCAGTCAAGGTGGACAGACCCACGGTACTGAGCATTGAGTCGTTCTCATGATTTGATGGCGTTTGAGATTGCGCCGCTAAGAAAATGGGCGTCTCTTGCAGATATCTGTATGACGCCAAGATCAATACCAAGCTTAATAGACCACCACAAATAAATGGAATGCGCCAACCAAAGCTCATCATCTGTCCCAAAGTCAATGCGCCATCTAGCCAGTTAATTAATACAATCAAAGCAATCAAAGACAGTGTGCAGCCTGATAAGACCGTACCGCAACCTGCGCCCATAAAGCGCGTTGGCAGATGTTCGGTGACATACACCCAAACGCTTGGCATGATGCCACCAATGGCAAGACTTTGGATCACTCGGGCGATAATAAAGAGAACAGGCGCGATTAAGCCAATTTGGCTATACTGTGGCAATAGCCCAATTAATAAAGTAAATACCGCCACACCCAGTATGCTGATAAACAGTGCAGGCTTGCGACCTTTGGTGTCGCCATAGCGCCCAATCAGCAGTCCACCTAAGGGTCTGGCAATATAGCCTGCCGCAAATAGCCCAAATAGCTGAAGACGAGAAAGCCATGTGTGCTCTGTATCGCCAAAAAAAATGTTTAGCAATAAGTCAGATAAGTATAAAAAAATCGCAAAGTCAAAAAAAGCCACACCGGCGATGAGACTTGCAATGATAATGGCACTGAAATGGCGCTGACTGAGTAGTTGGCTGGCTGGCATGATATTCTTCTCGCTAAATACTGATCAAACAGCACGTTTGACAGCACAAAGTATAAATAATACCTTGCAAATCTGATGCTTTAAGCGTCACCGGCGGCATCAAAAATAGCAAAAGTAGACACGCTGAGCGTCCATAAAGCGTTCAGTGCTCAAGGGTATTTTACAAATAAAACCTACAAAACACCAGTGTTATTTATACAATTTAGAACCAAACATCCATTTAAATAAGGTATTTTAACACATTCTGTAATAAAGGTCGTTACTTGATAAGTCAGATTAAAGTAGCCAATCTATCGGCATCAATCCAGCCAACCAGATGATAATGCGATCTTTATGATCCATGTGCGGCTCACTCTCTAAAATGACTGGCTTGCCATTTTCGGTGGTGTGCCAATTGATATTGCCTTGGGAGTCAAGTTTTAGTTCGTAGGCTTGATGGCTAATGGCTTCGCTATTGCTTAGGGCGTTGTGCAGCTGATCTGCCAATTTGCCATCTTTAATAAGTACGCCAAGCTCGGTATTGATATTAGCTGAGCGTGGATCGACATTATATGAGCCAATGAATACCTGATCATCATCCACCGCAAAGGCTTTGGCATGTAGGCTGGTGGTACTGTGCTGGCGTGTACGCCAAAAACGATTTTCATTGGCTTGGACGCTTTGGGCGCTAGACTTGATTTCAAAAAGTCGCACGCCTGCCGCCAGTAGCTGTTTTCGCCAGTGCGCATAGCCTGCATGCACAATACCGACATCGGTGGCATCAAATGAATTGGTCAAAATATTCACCTCGACCCCCATTTTGGCAAGTGCGGTCAGAGTCTCTACACCGTCCTTAGTGGGGACAAAATAAGATGAAATGATGCTAAGTTTTTTACTTGGCTGACCCAATCGCGCTTGCAGCTGCGACACCAAAAAATCATTAGGCTCTGAGCGACCGTTTAGTTTGACGACATTGTCTACCATCAAATCAATCTGCGTCCAAAAAAATGGCACTTGACGAGTCAGCAAGTCTTGTCCGATGGTCGAATTTTGCATGGCTTGACGATAAGTGCGCAGCTCTCGCTCGGCATCTGAACTGTCTTTGATTTTTTCAAGCTCATCAAATACCACAGGTTTGATGCCGTTAGCGTCGTCTTTGTTGTCATGCTTGACGAGCGTTTCGATATCAAAGGATAATGATGACGCCCAATATGTCTCAAAGCTTTCCGTGATTTTACCGACGACATGACCGACCAACATCACATCCAAATCAGCAAAATTATTGACCGGTGCATTATTTAGGTATTCATTACCAATATTGCGACCGCCTATGACGCTGATTTTATTATCAAATGTCATGCTTTTATTGTGCATCCGTCGATTGCTGCGTACAGGATGTAACACATAGTTTAAGCTGCGAACACCGCGATAATTCATTGGATTGATTAATCTGACGGCAATATTTGGATGCTCTGAAATGCGTAGAAGTAGCTGATCAAGTTCAGGTGAGCTATTAAAATCATCAAGCAGCAATCGGACAATCACGCCGCGATCGGCAGCTTCCCACAGATCTTTGAGCATCAGCTGACCGGCTTCATCGTTGTGCCAAATGTAGTATTGAATATCGATGGATTGGTTTGCCATGTCTGTCAGGGTGCTGCGCGCCGCAAAAGCGTTAGCCCCTGTTGCAATCGGATAGTATCCTGATTGATGGGGGTGGTTGTGGCTTTGGGCGTTGATGGCTGAGATAAGCCCGCCTGAGCTGCCGCCATCTTTGACCATTTGATGACGCTCTTGGACCTGTTTGGTTAATGCTAAGCTTTTTGGCAAGTGGGGCGTCTCGGGCAAACTTTTGCAGCCAACAAGGAGTGTTAGCATGACACTAGGGATGCCGATAATAAACACAGAGCGAAAATAATGAATCATGAATCAAAAAAGGCTGTCAATTTGCTTTATCATAGCAAATTTATCCCAAAAAAGAAGTGATTTATCAAAATTAATCAAATAAAAAACCTTCTCTTCAGAGGATTTAGGTGAGAAGGTTTGGATCGCTGGTTTGTTTGGTCAAGCCTAAGGCTCAAGCTTCAACCAAATTTAACCAAAAGCGGGCGCTCGGCGAGGGATGGCATCCAAAAATTCACGGCGGGCATCATGATTGGAGGTAAATTCGCCCAACATACTGGTGGTGCGTGTGGTGGACTGCTGCTTGCCGACACCACGCATCATCATACACATATGACTGGCATCCATGATGACTGCCACGCCACGGCAACCTGTCAGCTCCTCAATGGCACTGGCGACTTGCTTGGTCAAGTTTTCTTGAATTTGTAGGCGACGAGCATACATATCAACGATGCGCGCTACTTTGGAGAGTCCCAATACCTTGCCATCTGGCAGATAGCCCACATGGGCAACGCCATAAAAAGGCAGCAGATGATGTTCGCACAGCGAATAAAATTCGATATTTTGTACCAAAACCAGTTCAGGGTTGTCAGAATCAAAGACAGCGTTATTAGCCACAGTTGCCAAGTCCTGATGATAGCCACGAGTCAGATAACCAAACGCCTTGGCAGCACGCATCGGCGTGTCAATCAGCCCATCACGGGTCAAATCTTCTCCTGCTGAGGAGATGATTTGGGCATAATGCTTAGACAGGGTTTCGTAATCGTGGATGAAGTTCACGGTATCAGAATTTGACATGATTTTAAGCGTCTATTAAAAAAATGCATAGCTTACCATAAAATGACGATTGATTTAACAAAAAACTTATTTTTTCATCACTTTTTGGGTATTTACTAATGATTTAGACGATTTGGTGATTGATATTAAGTTTACATTTGTACTAATTTTATCCCACATTCTAAAATTCCATGCTATAATGGCAAAAATTTCTATCAAAAGGATAAAGTCATGCTACTAAAAGGTCAGCGTTTTGTGGTGACTGGCATTGCCAGTAAATTATCAATTGCTTGGGCGATCGCTGAGAGTCTGCATCGTGAGGGGGCGGAGCTGATTTTGACCTATCCTAATGACAAGATCAAAAAGCGTGTGGATATGGCGGCAGAAGCGTTTGGCGCGGTGGCGGTGATTGAGTGTGATGTTGGTTCAGATGAGTCGATTCAAGCCTGTTTTGATGAAGTCGCCAAGCATTGGGGGGCAGGTGACGATAAAGGGATCAATGGCATCGTGCATGCCATCGGCTTTGCGCCGGCTGATCAGCTTGACGGCGATTTTACAAATGCGACAACTCGTGAGGGTAGCCAAATCGCCCATGATATTTCAAGCTACAGTTTTGTGGCACTTGCCAAAGCAGGGCGTGAATTGCTTGCTGCGCGCCAAGGCTCTTTGTTAACTTTGACTTATGAAGGCAGTATTTCTGTATTACCAAATTATAATGTGATGGGCATGGCCAAAGCAAGCTTGGAAGCTTCGGTACGCTATTTGGCATCATCACTGGGTGCAGAGGGCATCCGTGTTAATGCCATCAGCGCAGGCCCTATCCGAACGCTTGCCGCCAGTGGGATCAAGTCTTTCCGCCGTATGCTTGATGTCAGCGAAAAAATCGCCCCACTTCAGCGCAATGTCAGCCAAGAAGAGGTGGGTAACGCTGCACTGTTTTTGCTATCACCTTGGGCAAGTGGCATTACTGGTGAGATTTTGTTTGTGGATGCAGGCTTTAACACCGTTGCCATCAGCGAACAGATCATGATGATGGCAGGCGACAGCGAATAAACTGACCTTAAGCGCTTTTAACAAAGTTAAATATGGGTCAAATCGTGTCAATGGTATCAAACATTGGCACAAAAATCCGATTTTTGGTATGATACGCCATACCATTAAATTATCGAGAGTGATTATGACCCAGCCTTTTTTGATTGCCCCATCAATTTTGTCTGCTGATTTTGCACGGCTTGGAGAGGATGTTAAACAGGTTCTTGAAGCTGGTGCGGATGTTGTGCATTTTGATGTGATGGACAACCACTATGTGCCGAATTTGACTTTTGGTTCGATGATTTGTCAAGCATTGAAGGACTATGGCATCCGTGCGCCCATTGACGTGCATTTGATGGTCAAGCCAGTTGATGGCATGATTGAGCAGTTTTTGAAGGCAGGCGCTGACATTATCACCTTTCACCCCGAAGCCAGCGAGCACATAGACAGAAGTCTTCAGCTGATCAAAGATGGCGGCGCCAAATGTGGTTTGGTTTTTAACCCTGCGACGCCTTTATATTATTTGGATCATACTTTAGATAAAGTGGATCAGATTTTGCTGATGAGCGTAAACCCAGGTTTTGGCGGTCAAAAGTTCATTGATGCGACACTGGATAAATTGGCAACGGTGCGTCAAATGATTGATGATAGCGGTCGAGACATTCGCCTGGAAGTTGACGGCGGTGTGAATGTGGCAAATATTCGCGCCATTGCTGAGGCGGGCGCTGATATGTTCGTGGCAGGATCGGCGATTTTTAATCAGCCTGATTATAAGGCTGTGATTGATTCCATGCGTGATGAGCTGTCAAAGGTGAATCGATCATGACCACACCGCACCATCAAGCCCCATCTACGCATCATAACGCCTCAAAGCCTAATAAAAAACCTGCTGGCGTCGTACCCATGGGTTTTACCATAGGACTGTGTTTGGCAAGCTTGATACTGAGCTTAGCAGGCTATGGATTTCGATTGATGTTTGGCGATGAGCTGTCTGTGGTATTGCGTCATGCTGCTGTCGTTGTCCCTGTATTTGTGATCGGTATTCCACTGATAACTTGGCTTGGCGCGACTGGGCTTAATAAACTGGGTAAAACCAATATCCATCCTAGAAATGCTTGGACTTTTGGTTGGCTGCTGTCGACGGTGGCGCTGTTATCCATCATGGGGGTGTATAGCTGATGCTCTCTAAGCTGATCCCTGACGCCATCACGCCAAAAGACATTCCCAAAGGCTTGATTTTATTGCTCATCGTGGCTTGCTTGCTGGTGGGTTTATCGGGGCTTCGATATGGCGGCTTGGAAGGGTGGCTGCATGTTTTTGAAAATTGGCTTGTGGCTTTGGTGATGATTCCTGCCTTGACCGCGCTGATCTCGATGCCGCTAAAGTGGCGCGATGATACTTTTGATGTGCGCATGGCTTATTATTTAGGTATGTTTGTTGCGCTGTTATTTATGTTGGCAAAGCTGCGCTACTGGCGATGACTTGAAAACTGTTCAAATGATGCCATATACCAAGATAGACGAAAATAATGATGAGATGGCAATCATAATGACAAATCAAATTTCACAAACCATTGAAAATTGGCAAACGATGAGCATTGCAGAATGTTTATCGTTTGTTGATGATTTGATATTCCATGCCTCTGACGAAGAAGAAACGTTAGCGATTTTGCATGAGCTGTTTTTTCAAGAAGTCAATGGGCGCGGTGATGAGACGCTGATTGATGCGCTGGCTTCAGCCATTTCTCAGTTTATGGATCCTGCCACCGTCGAAGAGCTTGCACGGCAGGTAGAGCAGACACTGGGCGTGGATTTATCCAAATTATCAAAGCTTGCGCGTGGTCAGCGATCACAGGCGCAGGAATCTGATGGTGAGCCCGTGAAGTGGCGTAAGCGTCAGCAGCAGGATGAAGAAGGCTTGGATGCCAATGAGAGTGCCGAACAGTCGCAGCGCGCCACCAAATCAAAATCAAGAAAGTCCAAAGAAGAGTTTGTCCAAGAAACTTTGCTTGAGTTTATAGAAGAGCCTTCAGGGGCTATGATCTTGCGTGAAGTAGGTAATGATGAGCCTTTGGTAAGCATTGCTTTTTCAGATCAAGTCAAAGACATGCTTGGCGCGGACGCTAGGGTGGTTGGACAAGCGATGATCCATGCTGCCATCGCAAGCGTGGTGCAGCGACAAAGTAATTTTTGGCACGCGCATGTGTATGACGAAGAACCGGCGCATTACAGCTGATAGATTTTGGATTCATTAAGAGGTTAAATACGGTGTATTTACCTCTTTTTATTTTGGTTGTTTGCGGTAAATTATGATGATTTATTATTATAGCCGTATCAGCCTTTGATCGGTGATGATAAGATCTACCGACATATCCCAAGGCTGCTTGGGCAACTGATCGACAACTTGAAACTCATAACACCAAGCGATTTTTAGGCAGTTTTTGGTCTTGGCAAATGTGCGGTCGTAGTAGCCACCGCCCATCCCAAGGCGCACACCCTCAAGATCAACCGCCACCAAAGGACAGATGATGGCATCCATATGATTGGCGGACAGTGTCAGTCTTGACACAGGTTCGTACATGCCCAAGCGATGCTTTTTTAAGGGTGTTTTACTGATCGACCCCATGATTGGGGCGAATTTTAGGGGTTTATTTGGTGTGGTGATGGGTAGATAAGCCTGATAACCAAGCTTTTGGCAAAACTTGGTAATGACAAAGGTTGGCAGCTCGCCAAACCCATCCAAATAAACCCCAATGTTAGCATTCTTTGGTAAGAGCGGGATCAGTTTATATAAGAATCTGGCGGCCAAGAAAGCGGATTGGCAGCGCTTGGATTGGCTAAGCGATCGTCTTTGAGCGCGCATGCGTTTGCGCAAATCCATGGGGGAAAAATCAGCGTGGCAATCGGTCTTGGTCATCGTGTTTATATTTAGTAATGATTATTATTTGCTATTGAATCAAAAAGGAACTGATGGTATGCTAAACCTGATCATCATTTCATTTAGTAAAGTAGCGAAGATGAGCACACAGATCCATCTTAAGCTGCTTTTATCAAAAAATCAATGGAGTAAATTATGACAACACGTATCGAAAAAGATACCATGGGGGAAATTGCCGTACCTGCTGAGGCTTATTGGGGCGCCCAAACTGAACGCAGCCGCCAAAATTTTCGTATTGGCGGTGAAAGACTGCCTGAGCCTTTGATCCATGCGATGGCTACGGTTAAAAAAGCAGCCGCCATCACCAATGCTGAACTCGGTCGCATCACTGATGAGCAATCGCAGCTGATTGTACAGGCGTGTGATGAGGTTTTGGCAGGCAAGCTTAATGATCAATTTCCGCTTGTGGTGTGGCAAACTGGCTCAGGCACCCAGTCTAATATGAACATGAATGAAGTCATCGCCAATCGCGCTAATGAAATTGCTGGTAATCCCAAGGGTAGCTACCAGCCCATCCATCCTAACGATCATGTCAATCATGCCCAATCAACCAACGACAGCTTTCCGACCGCCATTCGAGTGGCTGCTGCTCTACAGATGAATCAGAAGCTTGTGCCAGCGATCAAAAATTTGCGTCAAACACTGGCACAAAAATCAGCTGATTTTGATGATATCATTAAGATTGGGCGTACGCATTTGCAAGATGCCACCCCGCTGACTTTGGGTCAAGAGTTCAGCGGCTATGTCATGCAGCTGGATTATGCTTTGGTGCGTATCGAGGCGGCATTGAATGGTCTTTGTCAGTTGCCACTAGGCGGCACAGCGGTAGGGACAGGGCTGAACAGCCATCCTGATTATGCCGTAAAAGTAGCCAAAACTTTGGCAGAACTGACCAGTCTTGACTTTATCACAGCCCCTAATAAATTTGAGGCTTTGGCAGCGCGCGATGCTGAAGTGTTTGCTTCAGGGGCGCTAAAAACTTTGGCAGCAAGTCTGAATAAAATTGCCAATGATGTCCGCTGGCTGGCATCAGGTCCACGCTGCGGTCTGGGCGAGCTGAGCATTCCTGAAAATGAGCCTGGCTCATCCATCATGCCTGGTAAAGTCAATCCAACCCAGTGCGAGGCGATGACGATGGTCGTCACCCAAGTCTTTGGCAATGACACGACCATCTCAATGGCGGGCGCTTCTGGGAATTTTGAATTAAACGTTTATATGCCTGTGATCGGATATAATTTATTACAGTCAATTCGCCTATTAACGGACGCCATGAATAGCTTTAATGAGCATTGCGCGGTAGGGATTGAGCCAATCCGTGAAAAAATTGACCATTATTTACATCATTCTTTGATGTTGGTTACGGCGCTTAATCGTCATATCGGCTATGAAAATGCCGCCAAAGTCGCCAAAACCGCTTTCAAAAACAATCAGTCTCTAAAACAGACTGCCGCCGAGCTTAACTTATTGACCGAAGCGGAATTTGATGAGCTTGTGCGTCCAGAGCAGATGGTCGCACCCAAATAAGCCTTGGATGCTCAGACACCGCCAGTGATTTGGCGGTGTTTTTGGTTGAAAAAAAGCTGTAATTTGGCGATAATAGCCCATTTATCCATCATCATATGCCATCATCATGACCACCACACAAGCCCATCTTAAAAAACCAAAAAAGCCACGGCGTTCACAAGCCGATATCGCCGCTAATCAGTTTTTAAAGTCTGTTTTTCGCCCTGCAAAAAAGCAGCTGACTTTGGCGTGGCTTTGTGATGTGGTCAGCTTGCTATTATTTATGGTGCAGGCGTGGATTTTGGTGATGATTTTTGATGGTTGGCTTTTGCCATTCATTCCGACATTATCCCAGCATCAAGCGATGGCGATTGAGGCTTTGGGGGTGTATTTGGCGGCTTTATTTGCGGTGATGGTGCTGCGCGCATTGATTGGTTATGCCAAAGATGTGTTGCTAACGCGCATCGGCGTGCAGGCTGCCAGTGAGGTGCGTCAGCGGTTATTAATGAAGTTGGGTGAAATGGGCCCTGCCAGACGATTTTTTGGCTCTGATGGTGCATTGGCAAGTAAGATCATTGATGAGCCTGAGCACCTGATCGGTTATGCCCGTTTTGAGATTCAAAAGCGTACCGCGGTGAGCACCCCCATCTTATTGGCAATTTGTGTCAGCTTTTTTAGCAAAATGTCGGCAGTCATTTTATTGGCGACGGCGCCACTGGTGCCAATTTTTATGGCAATGATTGGTGTGGCAACAGCTCGTAAAAGTCGTGAACAGATGGATGCGATGGCACAGCTTGGTGGGCGATTTTTTGATTGGATACGCGGTGTGAATACATTATCGCGTCTGGGCGCGGTTGATATCGCTGTGGCAGATATTGATATCAGTAGCGACAATTACCGCAAAAAAACCATGGCGGTGCTACGCATTGCGTTTTTGAATAGTGCGGTGCTTGAGTTTTTATCAGCTCTATCCATTGCGCTTGTGGCGGTTTATTTGGGTTTTGGATTGATTGGAATTTTACCTTGGCAATCTGGTGTTGTCATGACCACTTACAGTTCAGCTTTGATGATTTTATTATTGGTGCCTGAGTTTTATGCGCCGCTTCGCCGCTTGGGCGCTGAGTATCATGTCAAGGGTCAAGCGGTCGGCGCCGCCAAGGAGATGGTGGGCATACTTGATTTTAAAAATAGCAAAACCGAGCTTCGCCAGGTGGATTTGGTAGGACAAGTGGGATTTTGTTTCAGGCAAGTGGCTGCCTTTGGTGATGATGGGCGAGTGAGATTGGCTCCGACGACACTTCAGTTTGAAGCAGGCAAATCAACATTATTGAAAGGAGAAAGTGGCGCTGGTAAATCGACGCTTCTACAGATATTATTGGGATTTGGGCAATATACTGGCGTGGTCGAGGTATATGATGATCAGGGGCGGTATCGCTATGATACGCTAGATATGGCGTATCTTAGACGGCAATTTGGTTATTTGGCACAAATGCCAGCGCTGTTACCCATCAGTATTCGCGATAATTTGATATTAGCGAAATCTGATGCGACTGATGATGAGCTGGTTAATGTATTGGATGCGGTTGGTTTGTGGTCTTTGATCCGAGATTTGCCCGAGCAGATGGATACCATACTTGGTGAGCGGGGCGGTGGCTTGTCAGGTGGGCAGGCGCATCGACTTGCCATTGCGCAGCTTCTACTTCAAGATGCCAAAGTATGGCTGCTTGATGAGCCGACGGAGCATCTAGATAGCGAGACTGCCTTGGTGATAAAAGATTTATTAAAACGCTTATCAGCGGAGCGGACGGTCATCTGGATCACTCATGATCAGAGCGCTGATATCACCTTTGATGATGTCCATCATTTGGGAGCTTATGATGAAACCAAATAAACCATTTAGGCTTCATGAACTCATCAGTACCCAAATTTGGGTATGGATCTTGGCTTGGCTCTTAGGACTTGTGACTGTTTGGTCGGTCTTGGGCTTATCGATGGTTTCAGGATGGTTTGTGACCATGTCAGCTGTGGCAGGCTTAGTTGCAGTAGGCACTCATACGTTTAATTATATGATGCCGGCAGCCATCATTCGTACCTTTGCCATTGCGCGCACCTTATCTCGCTATGGTGATTTGATGGTATCGCATCATGCTGTCTTTGGGCTTTTAAAGGATTTGCGCGTTAGATTTTTTGGTGCTTGGGCAAATTTAGATTATAAAGCTCGCAATCTTCAAGGGCAATCCAGCAGCCAAAAAATGCATCGCCTTGTCAAAGACATTGATGTTTTGGATGAATTTGTTTTACGCTTTATATCGCCTTGGATGATGGCAATCGGTGCGGCGCTTTTGGTGGCTGGCGTGACGATGCTACTGTTGCCTAGAGCATGGTTTGGGCTGGTGCCGATTGGCTTGGCGATATTAATTGCTGTTTTGGTGGTATATCGCGGCATTGATTTGGCGCATCGCGAGAGCGCGCTACTTGAAACTCGTAAATCCAAGCTGCTAGACACCTTGCCTGCGCTGACATCTTTGCTGATTTGGCATCGCTGGGAGACGCACATACACCAGCTGAGCGATTTGGATGCTCAGCAGACCAAAATTACCTTGTCATCACATCGTCTGCGCCGAATCGGTATCTTGGGAGTGCAAGTGGCGCTGGCACTGGCAGCGGTGTTGATGCTTTGGGGGATGGGCGAGTTTTTTGGACAGGCTGACATCATTGCTTTTAGCGTTCAGACATTGAATGATTATCCGATGATAAGTTCGGCAGTGGCGCTGGCGGTATTTTTAGGTTTGATGGGGCTGGGTGAATTTATCCAAAACTTAATTGCTGAGCCATTGGCTTTGGGGCGCAGTCAGGTCGCTAAGCAGCGGCTGAACGAGATGCTTGGTAGCCAAAGTGATACCCCTAAAGTCAATCTTGATCAAATTGTCAATCAGCATGACAATTTGACTTTGCAGCTTGATCATGCCGTTGTGAGAGCGCCAAAAGCCATCATCAGCGCTCACATTCATCATGCCAAGATCAGCTCTGATACACCTTGCTTGATTGTAGGTCCTTCAGGTTCTGGCAAATCCACTTTGTTGCATACGCTTGCCCAAGAACATGATCTGATCTCAGGCGATATTTGGTTATGCACTAACGCCAAGCGCTATCCTTGGCAGTCAGTTGATTTTGGTCAATCGCTTGGATTTTTAGGGCAGGTAGTTGATATTTTTGATCAAACGCTTGCGGATAATCTGCGCTTAGGTAAGCCAAATGCGACTGATGATGAGCTTATAGCGGTTCTTAAGAAAGTCAATTTATTAACTTGGCTAAATAATCAACCTAAAGGTCTGGCAACTCGTCTTGGAGAATATGGTATGGCTGTGTCGGGTGGGCAGGCGCGGCGTATCGCCTTGGCTCGGCTTTTATTGACGCCAAAAGCGGTCATGATGCTAGATGAGCCTTTTGCAGGCTTAGACCCAGAGACGCGCCGCGAAGTATGGTCAAGCCTGATTGATGCCCAAAAATCCGGTGATATCGGTCTATTATTAATCTGCACCCACCAGCTGTGGCAGGAGATGGGCGAGGTTCAGGTCATCAGAATCGAAGGTGAGGGTCAAATTTAAGTTATCACTCTGTGCTTTGATTGACTAAGTCTTGATAAACTTGAATCGTATTATCGACCATGTCATCAATTTCGTAAGCGTGCGTCATGGCGGGCGGGATTGGGTTTGATAATAAAAACTTAACACTTTTGCACAGCATGATCGCGGTTTGTTCTTTGACCAGTCCTTGGGGGTATAGGTCTCCTAGAATATCAGCAAAAGCACCTTTGGCCCAACCAATCACGGGCGTCCCCAAGTGAATGGCTTGAAGCGATGTCATGCCAATACTCTCAGGTCGATTAGCAAGCGCCAGTACGATATTGGCTGACGACAGCCATTCACGCATGTCGGGTGGATTTTTACCGACAAAAGACACGCGATCCTGCAGACCCAAAGTGTGTAGCCGCTGGACAAAATCCTCATAAAACACACACTGATGAATGCGCGTCGTAGGATCGTCATCCATGATAATTGCGTGAATTTTTGGAAATTTTTCTTGTAAATTTCCTAAAATATCGATCAGCCATTCTTGACCGTATTCTGGACCGATCGGTGTTGGAAAAACCAACCATTTTTTGTGTTCAAGCTCAGGAAATTGAGCAAAGGTTTGATGCAGCCAATGCACGGATGAGTGATGGCGATACGGATATTTTCGGACATCTACCCCGCGCGGCACACAAATGATATCAGGCAACTTGATGGATTTATCGATTTTTTCTGGTTTTATTTTTTCAAAAATTTTATTAAAATGTTTATCAATACTTCTGGATGCGCTGATCAGCAAATCGGCATTAAACAGTGCTTTTGAATAAGAATTTAAAGGATAAAACCCATATAAGCTTGAAATAATTTTGGGTCTTTTGTCATTTGCAAAAGGGCGCAGCGCCCAATACAGCACCCAAGCAGGCGTGCGAGAATGCACATGAATGATATCGGGCTGATGTGTTTCAATGATCCGCCGAAGCGTGAAGGTGTGCATGAGTGCCCACCAGCTTTTTTTGGGCATGGGCAGACGGTAATATGTTGCGCCATCACGCACAAGCCGCACAACAAGCTCGCTATCGGTTGGTGCACTGCCAATGATAATGGACTCATGACCAGCCTTGATGAGCGCATGAGAAATGGGATAAATGCCGCGTTCGGACTCATCGTGCTTGAGCGAAGATGACAGCTGAAGAACTTTCATACACTGATCATCTGATGCGTCAATGAGCCTGATTTTCAATAAAATCTAAAATTTTATCAACATGCTCTTTGGCTTTGACATTACGAAAACTGCCAATCATCTCACCGTTTTTGTTATACACAAAGGTAGAGCGCACCACGCCAAGATGAGTTTTACCGTACATCATTTTTTCTTTGATGACGTCATAGTGTTGGCACAGTTTTTCGTCGGTATCACTGATCAAATCAATAGATAAAGCTTTTTTATTGATGAAATTTTGATGAGATTTGACGCCATCTCGTGATACGCCAAGAATGCAAAATCCTAAGGATTCAAGCTTGGCTTTGTGTTCGCTAAAATCTATCGCCTGAATAGAGCAGCCTTGCGTGTTATCTTTGGGATAAAAATACAAAATTAGACCTTGATTGCTTTGTTTGAGTAGTTCATCAAGTTGCACCGAAGTGGCTTCTTGGGTATCGGCTGCCACCATGACCAACTCAAAACTTGGTAGTGCGATAGTTTCATTAGAATTTTTTAGCATTGATTATCTCGATATCTTTTTTAATCATGGAAATTTATGTGGTATCTATTTTAACAAAATTTATCCACCAAAGAACATCTTTATTCAGCATAATCGCTTACAGATCACCAATTCTTTCTAAAATGCATCAATTTGCAAATTTTTAGCAAATTTTTGTTTGGCATCATAATGACTTTGCGGTAAAATTACACTTTTTTATTTTAGTTATAGGCAGATTGCCTTGCCATTTCGCTTAACACTTAATTAAGACTTTAGCGATTATTATCTGGATAGAATATGTCTTTATCATCATATTTAAAAATTAATGAGCGCGGCTCGTCCGTGCGTCAAGAGGTCATTGCTGGCTTGACGACTTTTTTGGCGATGGTTTATTCGGTCATCGTGGTGCCAAATATGTTGTCGGCAGCTGGATTTCCTGCTGAATCAGTTTTTATTGCGACATGCTTGGTGGCGGGTCTTGGTTCGATATTAATTGGGCTTTGGGCAAATGTGCCGATGGCGATTGGCTGTGCAATTTCATTGACGGCGTTCACCGCGTTTAGCTTGGTGCTTGGGCAAGGTGTGAGCATCCCTGTGGCGCTAGGTGCAATTTTTTTGATGGGTGTGGTTTTTACCCTAATTTCGGTGACGGGCGTGCGTGCGTGGATTTTACGCAATTTACCTGAATCGATTGCGCATGGCGCAGGCATTGGTATCGGACTGTTTTTGCTACTGATTGCTGCCAATGGCGTGGGTTTGGTTATCAAAAATGACGCAGGCTTGCCTGTGACGATGGGTGAGTTTATGTCGCTGCCTGTGATTTTATCACTGGTGGGGCTGGCGGCGATTATTGGTCTTGAGCGCCTGCGTATCAAAGGTAGTATCTTGTGGGTGATCATTGCCATTACGATTATTGGGCTGATTTTTGATCCTGAAGTGAAATCAGATGGCGCCATTTTAAAAGTTCCAAGCTTTGGCGCGGATTCTTTATTTATGCAAATGGATGTCATGGGTGCGCTGAATGCTGCGATTTTACCAGTGGTGTTTGCCTTGGTGATGACGGCGATCTTTGATGCGACAGGCACCATTCGCGCCGTTGCAGGTCAGGCTAATCTACTGGATAAAGACGGTCAAATCATCAATGGTGGTCGTGCCCTGACGTCAGATTCGGTCAGTAGCTTGTTTTCGGGTATTTTTGGGACGGCGCCTGCTGCGGTGTATATTGAATCTGCTGCTGGTACGGCAGTGGGTGGTAAGACTGGCTTGACAGCGATCGTGGTTGGTGTGCTGTTTTTACTGATGCTATTTTTTCAGCCATTGGCATTTTTGGTGCCAAGCTATGCTACCGCGCCTGCACTGATGTATGTTGGACTTTTGATGCTAAGCAATGTCTCAAAACTTGATTTTGAAGATTTTGTAGGGGCGATGAGCGGGCTGATCTGTGCGGTGTTCATCGTTTTGACTGCCAATATCGTTACAGGCATCATGCTTGGCTTTGGTGCGTTGGTACTTGGGCGGGTGATTTCTGGTGAATTTAATAAGCTTAATATTGGCACTGTGATTATCGCTGTCGTTCTTGTGGCATTTTATGCGCTGGGCTATGCCATTTGATACTAAGCGCCTAAATAAAACCCTGTCAAAGTTGGCAGGGTTTTTTGTGCGAGCTTTGTGCTAAATCAGACTGGCTAAGGTCTCATAAATCTCCTGCTGTTTGGTTCGGTCGGATTTTAGCTCACTGTCAAGCTGAGCACCTTCGATGGCATAGCGCACCACTTGATGTCGTGCATGACTGTCAGTGGCGGCGAACTGCTTTTGTTTTTGAGCCATCCAGTTTTGCCATATTCCAAACATGGTGGGATCAGCATGAATGGCTTTTAAAAGCCCAGACCAGTTACTATTTAGTCCAATTTCAGGATTTTGAAAAATCACTTGCAAATATGCTTTGGTAAACCGCCCCTGGTCATTACCCAGTTTATCAGTGATGGATAAAATTGCGGTATTGAGCTGAGCGATATAAAGCCCCACCACGCCATTTAACAGCTCTTCTTTATTCTTAAAGTGATGAAATAGCCCGCCTTTACTGGTACCTGCCGCGTCCGCGACTTTTTGCATGGATAAATTCGCCACGCCGTCACTGATCATCAAATGCTTGGCTGCCATGATTAATTCATGTTTGAGCTGTTCAGGTTTATTTTTTCGTTTGGCGCTGGATGCGTCAGCGTGAAGATCGCTTTCGCTGACAAATAAAGTGTCATTCATATAATAAATTATCCTAAACTAAAAATTGATTGACAAAACTTATCTGTGATAAAGATAAGTAACAGTAAAAATAAATAAAACCAACTGGTCGGTATTTTATAAAAACCTATGAGAATTTGCAAGAAAAGATGCAGCGCTAGGATGAATTTTATTTCTCAGCGGGTAAGGATGATTTGCCAAAAATTATGCTACAATACGATGTATTTATATCAGTTTATTTGGAGCTTGCGATGTCAAATCAGAAAAAAATTCCCCATGTGTTGATGATTTTGGATGGCGTTGGTCATCGTGAAGAGACCAAAGATAATGCCGTCGCGGCAGCCAATACACCAAACTTAGATGCTTTGCTTGTCAGCTGTCCCAATGGACTGATTTCTGGTTCTGGCATGGATGTGGGATTGCCAGAAGGTCAGTTTGGTAACTCTGAAGTGGGGCATATGAATCTGGGGGCAGGACGTATTTTGTTCCAAGATTCAACTCGAATTATGAATGAGATTGAGTCAGGGGAATTTTTTAATAATTCGGCATTGACGAATGCTGTTCAAGCCACGCTTAACAATGAAGGCGCAGTGCATATTTTAGGGCTTTTGTCTGATGGCGGTGTGCATGCGCACATTGATCACATCAAGGCGGCGGCTAAGCTTGCTTTATCTCAAGGTGCTCTACAGGTATATGTGCATGCGTTTTTAGATGGTCGTGATACACCGCCACAGTCTGCTGAGAGTTATGTTGCTGATCTTGAAGATTATTTTGCTCAGATTAATCAAGAGTTTGAGGGCGATGCTAAAATTGCCAGTGTCATCGGTCGATTCTATGCCATGGATCGCGATAAGCGCTGGGATCGTGTGGAATCTTGTTATGAGCTATTAACTGAAGGTAAATCGGTCAGAACAGCAAAGAATGCCCTAGATGCTATCAAGCAAGCGTATGCTGCAGGGGAGACGGATGAATTTGTTGCTGCAACCTTCATCGAAGAAGATGGTATTATCTGTGATAATGATGGCGTGATTTTCATGAATTTCCGTGCTGACCGCGCACGCGAAATCAGCTTGGCATTTGTAGATGCTGATTTTGATGGTTTTGATCGCCATATTGTGCCTGAGTTATCAGCATTTGTTATGCTGACCAAATATTCAGATGAGCTTGAAAATAATCCCAAAACTGACATCGCTTATCATCCGACAAGTCTGGCGAACACCTTGGGTGAATATTTACAAAATGCAAACAAAACTCAGCTTAGAATCGCCGAAACCGAAAAATACGCGCATGTGACCTTTTTCTTTAGCGGTGGTCGGGAGGAGTTGTACGAGGGCGAAGATCGCATTTTGGTGAACAGTCCAGATGTCAAAACGTATGACTTAAAGCCTGAAATGAGCGCCTTTGAGGTGACCGAGAAATTAAATGATGCCATCGACTCAGGTAAATATGATGTGCTGATCGTCAATTATGCCAATGGTGACATGGTCGGGCATTCGGGCGTGTTTGATGCAGCGGTTAAGGCAGTAGAGGCGGTGGATCAGTGTATTGGCGAGGTGGTTAAGCATGTTCGCGACAATGGCGGTCATCTACTGATCACTGCTGATCATGGTAACTGTGAGCAGATGCAGGACTATCAAAGTGGTCAGGTGCACACGCAGCACACCACAGAGCTGGTGCCTTTTATTTATGTTGGTGACAAAAAGGCTGCTGTGCGTAGCGGTGGCAAGCTGTGCGATGTCTCGCCAACTCTGCTGGATCTGATGGGGCTAGACAAGCCAAGTCAGATGACTGGAGAGAGTTTGTTGGTTTCTGAGTAATTAGACAAAAAAAGGTTTGGTATGCGATTTTCGGCATTAATAACGGCTGTGTTGATTGGTGTGATAAGCTTAAATACAAGCGCATTTGCCAATCCACAAACTTCTGATACTCAAGCAGATGCAAATGAATTGACGGATGCGCCTGCTTTGGATGCTTTGGATGTAGCGCCAAATCATTTGTATGGGATTGATGGCTTGCATTCTGGGCGAGTGCCTTTGAATACCATCAGTCCCACCACACTTAAAACTTTTGTGCAAGCAGTTGATTTGATGCGCCGTGAGTACATCGAGCCTGTAGATGATGAGATGTTGTTTTATCACGCCATCCATGGGATGCTAAATCGCGTGGATCGTAATGCCGAATTTCTGGATGCTAAAGCCTTTGCCAGTCTTAGCTCATTTACTACAGGTAATGTGGCAGGCGTGGGTTTAAAGGCAGTTTGGAAAAACCAAGATGCGCATTGGGTGGTCACTGAAGTGACTGCCGATAGCCCCGCCAAAACTGCCGGTATTAATGTTGGGGATTATTTGCATCAAATTGGCGATATCAAGCTCAACCAATCCCAAACTGAAAATGACATAGCTCAGCTGTTAAGCGGTATTGCAGGCTCAAGTGTTGATATCACTTATTCCAGAGCAGGTCGATCCAAGCAATCGGCAAATGTCATCCGTAACCAAGCTCAAAAAAGCACCATTGAAGTGTTTGTTCAAAACGGCATTGCTATCATCAAACTGCCTGTATTTCAAAACAACACGCGCCAAGAGATCATTGATCATCTTGCCTTAGTAGGAGGGCAGGTTCAGGGCGTGGTGATTGATTTGCGAAACAACCCTGGTGGCGTGCTTGATTCAGCGGCTGAAGTGGCTTCCTTATTTATGCGAAAGCAAGTGGTGACCCAAGTCCAAAACCGAAATGGCATAGAAAGGGTGATTGAGACGCACGGCTCACCTGTGCTAGAATCCATGCCAGTCATTATTTTACAAAACCGCTATTCGGCATCAGCAGCTGAAGTGCTTGCAAGCGCACTGCAAACACATGGGCGTGCGCTGATCGTCGGTGAGACCAGCTATGGTAAAGGTTCGGTGCAATCGGTGATTCCTTTGGGGAATAATCAAGGCATCAAGATGACTACCGCGCATTATCTAACGCCTGATGGCAAAAAGATCGATAAAATCGGCGTGGTGCCCGACGTAAGCTTTAAGCCTTCTTCTAGCGAGGCACAAGATGATGAATGGCTGCGCTTAAGCTTGGATTTGATGGAGCAAGCAAAAGCAAATCAAAGCTGATTTAAGGCAAAATCGCAATCAAAAGATCAATGAATTGGCTGTTTTGATTGCGATATTTTTGTATTTGATTGCTGATTAATGAGCTTGAATCAGCCCATGTCGGATGGCAAGGTGCGTAAGCTTAACATCGCTATCTACACCCAGTTTTTCAAAAATACGATAACGGTAAGTGTTCACTGTCTTGGCGCTCACAAACAGCTGATCGGCGATCTGCTGCGTACTTTGGCAGTTGACAACCATCATGGCAACCTGTTTTTCGCGCTCAGATAGGGCGTCAAAGGGCGATTCTTTTTGTTCGCCAAGCACTGTCTCGGCAAGCTGCTCAGCAACATCATGGCTAAAATAACGCGATCCTGCGTGCACTTTTTTAATGGCGCGGATCATCTCATCTAGCGGCGTTCCTTTGGTGATATACCCGTTAACGCCTGCCTTCAAAAGCATGGAAGGGTATGGCTGAGTTGTCAAGCTTGAGACAGCAAGCACTTTGATGGTTGGATTAAATTGCTTGATGCGTCGAGTGGCTTCCACACCATCGATATTCGGCATATTAACATCCAATAAAACAACATCAGGGCTTAGCTCACGCACTTGCATGACTGCACTGTCGCCATCAACTGCTTCACCGATGACCTCAATGCTCGGATCATCATCAAGCATCCGAGTAATGCCCATTCTTACCAAATCATGGTCATCTGCGACCAAAACTTTAATACTCATCAAACGCCTATACTATTTATTGATAAGAATATTGTAACAAGAATTTAGGTTCATGTCGCCATTTTATTCAAAAATAATGCATCAATGGGTTTTGGCTGATCGCATCATTTGGGATATAAAAAAGAGCCCAAGACAACTTGGACTCTGTGATGCTGAGCAACTATTAGCCTTTTAGAGCTTTGATTGCAGCATTCAAACGGCTCTTATGACGAGCAGCTTTATTTTTGTGGATGATGCCTTTGTCAGCCATACGGTCAATGACTGGTACAGCTTTGTTGTAGGCTTCAGTTGCAAGCTCATAAGATTTTGCTTCGATTGCAGAATTTACGCGCTTGATGTAAGTACGCACCATAGAGCGCTGAGATGCATTGTGCTGACGACGCTTGGTGTTTTGACGAGCGCGTTTACGAGCTTGTGCAGAGTTTGCCATAGGATAAATCCTTAAAAAATTGAAATGATAAATTGTAAAAAGTGGGGCAATGTGCTTGAGGAGACGCATTGCTTGGACAATATAACGGCGTATCATACCAAAATCTTGACAATCTCACAATATGTAAATAAAAATTTTCTTAGTCTATCGATTGACTGATGCAGTGGTTGATTTTTTTGATGGATTTTGTGCTAGAATAATAAATTCAAAAATCAGCACTTGGCGCAATCGATTGATTGCTTGAATATAATGCGTATATTTAGCGTGAGTGAAAATTGATGAAAACCAAAGCAATCTTAATCGGTGGTTCGAGTCGAGTGGGTGAGGCGCTTGCCCAAGAGCTTGCGCTGATCTATGAGTCGGTAATATTGATCACGCGCACACAGCCACGCGCCATGAGTGCGAATATGCAAGTCTATCATGTGGCGGATTTTCGGGCACTGGCATCGACCATTGAGGCGATGGCGATTGGTGCTGATACAGATGCTTTTAGTTGTCTTGGTGTCTCAAAACAGCAAGTGCCAAGCCATGATGAGTTTTATCAAGTTAATGTGTTGTACAATCTAGAATTTGCCAAAGCCTGCAAACAAAAGGGCGTACAGCAGTTTTATTTTTTATCCAAAGATGGTGCCGATGCGCCTAACCATGACGATGAGCTGACAGCCAAGGCGGATGTAGAGTACTATTTGCGCACGCTGAGTTTTGATACATTGGCAATTTTTCGGCTGCATCGCTTAACCTTGCCCAAGCAGCGCCTGAGCCTAAAAAGCCTTGGTAACCAAGCGCTCAATGGCGCATTATACGTGCTCACCTCTAAAAACAAACGTGCGCTTGAGCCTAAACAAGTCGCTGCTTGTATGGCGCTGACCGCCTATGAGCATAATCATCAGCCGCAGCTGCGCACGCCAAATCAAGCAACCATCATCACGCATGAGCAGATGCTCAAAAGCTTGATTCGCCCTAATAAAAAATCCAAATAACCAAATCCCAAGCCAAAGATAGATATCTGATGTGTCATCAAGCGTGATATTGCTGAATTATGCGGCTAGATTTGCGATGTTGATTGGTCAAGATAAGATTTGATTTAACCAAGATAAAAATCAGCGACAACCCACATTAACCTACATTTTTTGGGCATTTTGTGCTAAAATAATGCGTTGTTTTTAAGGTATTTATGCATGGTTTTGGCGATGAGATCGTTGCCATAGGCTATGTGAATTAATCGTTTGTAGCAAGGATTATTTATGAGTGACTCGGTCAGTCCGATTGGCATCGTCGAAGAATTAAAGCGTTCGTATTTGGATTATGCGATGAGCGTCATTGTTTCGCGTGCGCTGCCTGATGTGCGTGATGGACTTAAGCCTGTTCACCGCCGTATTTTATACGCCATGCATGAGCTTGGAAATGATTATAATAAAAAATATCTCAAATCGGCGCGTGTCGTTGGTGATGTGATTGGTAAATACCATCCGCATGGCGATACCGCGGTTTATGATGCCATTGTGCGTATGGCGCAGGATTTTAGTTTGCGTTATATGTTGGTGAATGGTCAGGGTAACTTTGGTTCTATGGATGGTGACCCACCAGCGGCGATGCGTTATACAGAAATGAAAATGCAGAAGCTGACGCACAAAATGCTTGCCGATCTTGATAAAGATACCGTTGATTGGGAAGATAACTACGACGGCTCTATGAAAATGCCAAGCGTATTGCCGGCGCGTATTCCAAATTTGTTGGTTAATGGTGCGGCAGGGATTGCCGTAGGTATGGCAACTAACATGGCGCCGCATAATCTGACAGAAGTACTGAATGCTTGCTTGGCATATGCCGAAGATCCAAATATTTCAAGTGATGAGCTGATTACGCACATTTCAGGACCTGATTTCCCAACGGGCGGCATCATCCATGGCAGAAGCGGCATCATCGATGCTTATCGTACTGGCAAAGGTCGTCTGCACATTCGTGGTCGCTATCATATCGAATCAATGGGCGATAGCGGTGCAAACAAAGACCGTGAGCGCATCATTTTTACAGAAATTCCTTATCAAGTCAATAAAGCCAATCTAATCAAGCACATCGCCGATTTGGTGAATACCAAAAAAATCGAAGGCATCACGGAGATCCGAGATGAGTCGGATAAAGAAGGCGTGCGCGTGGCGATTGATTTGCGCCGAGGCGAAAATGCCGAAGTAATGGTTAATAACTTATTTAACCAAACGCCGCTTGAGACGAGCTTTAGTATTAATATGGTGGCATTGGATAATGGTCAGCCCAAGCTTATGACACTGCGCGACTTGGTGGCAGCGTTCATTCGCCACCGCCAAGAAGTGGTGACGCGCCGTACGATTTTTGAGCTTAACAAAGCGTTGGCGCGCGGGCATTTGCTTGAGGGCTTAACCATTGCCCTTGCTAATATTGATGATGTGCTTGAGACCATCAAGCAGTCAGCCAACCGCAGCGAAGCACGCGAAAATTTGCTTGCTAAGACTTGGCATTCAGCCGGTGTGGTCAAAATGCTTGAAGCGGCGGGCGCTGATTCTATTCGCCCTGAGATCATTGATGGCGAGGATCTTAAAGCACCGTATGGCTTGATTGAGAACAAAACTCGCTATCGTCTGTCACCTGATCAGGTGAACGCCATTTTGGATATGCAGCTACATCGTTTAACTGGTCTTGAACAGGATAAATTGACGGGCGAATATCAAGAAATTTTAGGCGAGATTGCACGGTTAAATCTGATTTTAAATGATTTTGATGTGCTGATGGGCGTAGTGCGCACAGAGCTGATTGAGATTCGTGATGAATTTGGAGATGCCCGTAAAACTGACATCGTCGATGCTCGCCATGACTTTAATCGTGAGGATCTGATCCCTGAGCAGACGGTTGTTTTGACAGTTTCTCACACAGGATATGCCAAGACTCAGCCGATCAGCGACTATCAAGCCCAAAAACGCGGCGGTAAAGGGCGCTCAGCGACTGCCATGAAAGAAGATGATGTGATTGAGCATTTGTTGGTGACCAGTACGCACGCCCATATTCTGTGCTTTACAAATACAGGTCGCGTTTTTAGATTACGCGGATTTGAGATCCCAATCGCCAGTCGCGGCTCAAAGGGTCGTCCTTTGGTGAATTTGATCAATCTTGAGTCTGATGAGTCGGTCACAGCGATTTTGCCTGTAGATGACCTAAAAGACGAAAACAGCTTTGTGTTCTTTGCAACAGCATCAGGGACAGTGAAGCGCGTGGCTTTGTCACAATTTGCCAATCTGCGTGCGGGTGGTTTGCGCGCGATTGATTTGGCAGAAGGCGATACCCTGATTGGTGTTGCAATCACCGATGGCGAACAAGAGATCATGCTATTTAGTAATGAAGGCAAAGCCATCCGCTTTAAAGAAGATAGTATCCGTGCGATGAGCCGAGTTGCCAAAGGCGTTCGCGGTATGCGCGTGAATTTGCTTGCGACAACTGATGAAGAAGAGCTCTTGGATGAAGATACTGATGAGGTCAGTGATGATTTTGCGGTGAGCCGAGTGGTATCTTTGGTGGTCGCGCCCAAACAAGGTGAGATTTTATGTGCTTGCGAAAACGGCTTTGGTAAACGCACGCCGATCGATGATTACCCAACCAAAGGTCGTGGCGGCAAAGGGGTGATTGCGATCAAAACTTCTGAGCGTAACGGGCAGCTGGTTAAGGCGATCGCAGTTACTGGTGAAGAAGATGTTATTTTGATTTCGGATAAAGGCACTTTGGTGCGCACGCCTGTGGCTCAGATTGCGACCGCTGGTCGTAATGCGCAAGGTGTTAAACTGATTCGCATTGCCGATGAAGAGGTGTTGGTTGGCATGGCGTGCGTCGAACATGTCGATGAAGATGATATCGATGCGTCAGAAGAAACAGCCGATTTGGCTGAAGTGGTGCAGCAGGCGCCTGAGTCTATTCAATGAATTTTCAGCCAAGCTGATTTGCTTGGCTTCTTGGGATGGTGAATCATGTTGCACTTATATCATTTAAATAAATCTCGCTCTTTTAGAGTGGTTTGGCTGCTTGAGGAGCTCAAATTGGCTTACGGCTTGGAGTATCAGCTGCATCTGATTGAGCGTGATCGAAAAACTGCCTTGGCACCCAATAGTCTTGAACAGATTCACCCCATGGGGAAGGCGCCGATTTTAATAGATGATAGCCTGCCTAAGGGCGAACAAGTTTTGGCAGAGTCTGCACTGATTTTATCTTATCTATTAAAGGCGTATGATTCAGAGGCGCGCTTTTATCCTGCCGCAGCCGACCCAAAAACACAAGCCACTGACAAAGCATGGCGTGATTATACATTTTGGATGCATTTTGCTGAAGGTTCACTGATGCCGCCTTTGGTGATGGGGCTGATTTTGGATAAGTCGATCCAAAAGTCGCCATGGTTTGCCAGACCTGTGCTAAATAAGTTTAGATCTGGTATCCATCAAATCATTTTGGATAAGAATTTGACGAATGCTTTAAAGATGCTGGAGGCGTCGTTGGCTGATAAGTCGTATTTGGCAGGGCAGTTTAGCGCAGCTGACATACAGATGTATCTGGCGGTGTATGGCGCGCGCTTGCGTGGCTTGGTGCCACAAACGCATACCAATACACATGCTTGGCTTGCTGATTGCGAAAGTCGTCAAGGTTTTAAATATGCTGTTTCTTTGGCAGGCCCACCGTTGTAAGCGGGCATAATCAAGGAGCTGATGGCGATGCAAAAGAACAAACCAGTGATTTTACAAAACAGTGGTGTCAAGGTATTGGTGGGCGTGCTATGTGTATTGAGCTTTGTGGCAGGGTATTTTGCCCATCAATCGCGCCAAATGAATTATTGTAAATCTATCAATCAAGTACCTGACATCCAAAGTGGTATTGTCATTTGCCAAATCACTGACGCAAAGACTTAATTTAAAAAAGTGTGGCGCGCCTTTGGTAGGATTTGGGTTATTTGGTCAAAATTTCTGCCAATTTTGATTTGTTATGGACGTTATCCCAATGGATCAACGCCTGCAAGCGTCTTTTATAAACTTCTGATAAAATCAAATTTTTACTGTCGTTTTGCTGCTTGAGCAGAATGTCTTTTAAGGCGGTGCAAATCAGCCCATAAAATACTGGCGTGATGGCTTGTAGATCTTGATTGCACCAAGATTGTATAAATCTTTGCCAGTGCAGCTGTATTTGACTTTTATTGACATCGCTCAAGGCAGCGATGATGAAATACGCACAGCTTTGAGCCGTTTCGGCGCTATCTTGTAGGATTTCATCGGGTAATGTGCTGATGGTCGCGATGATTTCATCTAATAATGGACTTTTAAAACTTGCCCAATTTGGCAGCTTAGGTAAGTCAATTTCTTGACGCTCAAGGTGATTTGATAATGGGATGTGTGCCTGCGGCATACCTGAATGCTCGATCACAAATGCCAAAGGATCGGATTTGAGCAAAATGGGGGTATGGATCAGATGCAGTCCGATTTCGGTGATTGCATCAGCTTCATCGCGGCGACTATAATTGATTAAATCAACCTTTGGACTAAACCGTCCTTCTTTGCCCACCGCTTTTAATTTTTGATAAATATCGCTATTTAGCCACCATTTTAAGCTAGAGCCTTTTGGCAGCAGTTCGGTCAACTGCCTAAGTGTCGCCATGGCTTGTGCCTTAGATTCAGGACGCGTCAGGTCGTATTGACTTGCCAAAACACCATAAATATAATCCGACAGACTCACCGCGCTTTCGATGGCATCACGCATCGCAGCTGCGCCATGAGATTTTAGGTAAGTGTCAGGATCATGATTATCGGGCAAAGTCAAAAACTTAAGCTCACGACCATCACTTAAGACAGGTGCAGCAATTTCTAGTGTGCGCCATGCTGCTCGCTGCCCTGCGCTATCACCATCAAAACATAAGGTAAGCTGATTGTTATAGCGTAAAAGTCGCTCGATTTGCTTTTCGTTAGCGGCGGTACCCATAGGCGCTACCGCCCCATAAATCCCTGCTTGGTATAAGGCGATGACATCCATATAGCCTTCAACCAGTAAGTAGTCTTTGGCTTTTTGTCTGCGCGATTCATACAGACCATACAAAATGTGCTGCTTTTGAAAAACTGGCGATTCGCTTGAGTTGATATATTTTGGATTTTCATCCCCTAGGCTTCGCCCTGCAAAACCCACAACGCGCCCTTGGTTATCGCGAATGGGAAAAATCACCCGATGACGCAGCAGGCAAAACGTCCTTCCGTTGCCCTTGGAGGATTCTCGAACCAAGCCTAATATTTTCAAGCCTTCGATATCTTGGGGGAAGACTTGTTCAAGGTGCTGCCAACCTTCGGGTGCATATCCTAGACCAAAGGTTTGGATGGTCTCTTCGCTAAGACCACGATCTAAAAAATACTGTTTTGCAAAAGCAAAGCTGCCGAGCATAAACTGATAGTAGTCATGCACTGCATCTAATAGCGTGTACAAATCGCCTTGTGCTTCGCTTGGCGGCTGAGCTAAGACGGGCGCTTGAGTGTCATAAGGTTCGTTGTAACTGAGTTGATGGGCATCATCTAAACCAAAATAAGTATCGTATGCCGACAAATCATTTGTCCAGTCGGTCGTCGGTGATGGGAGTGTGTCAGGCTGCTGCTCGGCAGTATGTTGGGCGATGTTCGGAGATGGCGAAGATTGAGTGGGTGGCTTGGCACCCTGAGTCTTGGTGGTTTTTTTGTATTTGAATTTTTTTTGATAAGCGTCATCTTTGGGCAGCTCGATGCCCGTTTGTTCGGACAAGTATTTGACCGATTCAATAAAGCTCATCCGCTCAAATTCTTTTAAAAAAGTGATCGGATTGCCCTTGGCATGACAGCCAAAGCAATAATATAAGTTGGTCTCAGGATTGACATAAAACGATGGCGTTTTTTCACCATGAAAGGGGCAACAGCCTTTGTACTCGCGGCCTGCTGCTTTGAGCGTGGTATGTTTGCCAATCATCCCCACCAAGTCAGCTTGGCTATTGAGCTGCTCGATGATGGACTCGGGGATATTCATGTCCGAAATTCCGATCGATTCAATAAAAACAGGCGGCCATACACCGCCTGAAATTATAACTTACTTAAACACTGGCATCAGCGCGGTACTTCATTCAGATGCCCAGCTTCTGCCTCTGCAGCTGGCAGATCCAAACTGATGGCAGGACGACGACTTGTGCCGCCAGCCGCAGGAATGTCTTCTGGCACTTGAGTCATGGCTGGTAGGCTGATGGCGCCTGCTTGACTGATGATTTGGGTGCGTGTTGCGCCATTATATTGACCTTGATAGCTGTCAAGGTTTTCGCTTGCACGACCCAAACGCCCGAAGCTTAGAGCTGATAATACCTTCTGTGTACGTGTCTTGGCACCCGTATCATTTAGGCGCACTGAGCCATCTTGATTGAGATATTGCGGATAGTTAATTTGCAGCAGCTGCTTGTACTGGTTGGCAGTCTCGGTCAAGCCAAGTTCTTGATTGGTATAAGCCAAGATGGCGATGGCTTCGGGTACACCTGTGGACTGTGGATAATATTGAAATACCCACTTAGCTCGGTTAGCGGCAGCGACCATCGCATCACGTTTGACATACCAACGCGCCGCCACCAATTCGTGCTCAGCAAAGTCATTATAAATCGCAATCATGCGCTGGGCGGCATCGGCAGCATATGGACTGTTTGGATAGTTGTTAAGCAGGCGTTGAAAATCTTGAAAAGCTAGGCGTAGATAGGTCACATCACGCTGAGACTGATCAAATCTAAATAAACGCGAAGCTTTGGGAGCACCGCCCATATGAGTAACACCTTGCACATACAGCGCATAGTCCACCGAGCGACTATTTGGATATAGGCGAATAAATTCTTCTGTGCTTTGAAGAACTGCTTCAAAATCATTGGCTCTGTATTGAGCATAAATCAGATCTAGCAGTGCTTGCTGTGCGTATCGACCTGTCGGATAAAAGGTTCGGATATTATTCAGCGCTTCGATGGCGCTGCGATTCTGGTTTTTATCAAGTGCTTCACTGGCTTCTTGGTAATATGCAGCATCTGTTTTTTCAGCCGTCTCTACGGTATCAGCCTTGCGGTCAAACAGTCTGTTCACGCTTTGGCAGCCTGTAACAGTCAAAGTAGCTGCCATCATGGCGGCAATCAGCTTGGTTTGTGATTTCATAGGGACTCTCATGAATTGGTCTAAATTTGGGCTAGTTTAGCATGTTTTTATGGGTCTGACAATGAATGTCTATCGGCTGCAAATACACAAAATCCGCCAAAAACAGCGCTCAAATAATGAGACTTAATTGTTAATATAAAAGATAAGCCAAAACGCGCAGAGTGCAGATATATCGGTCGGCTGTCTTATCAAATTTGACAAAATGTGCTAAAGTGATCGAAATTTATTTTTGAGTTTTATTATGAATCACGATGAACTGATAGATGACTTGGCAGATCAGGCGCCTAACTATGTCACAGACGCTGATGGCGACGCCGATGATCTGATCGATACAGATGAAGCACCTGCCCAAACATCTGCCCAAATTCATCTGACGCATACTGTCGGCGCTGAACAGGTGGGCGTTAGGCTTGATAAGCTATGCGCGGAAGTCTTTGGGGAGTTTTCACGCGCAAATCTAAAAAAATTCATCGATGAGGGTCAATTGACGGTCAATGGCGAGGTGGTTAAGCCAAAATATGCGGTCAAGGCGGGCGATATCTTAAAGCTAGAAGCGATCCAAGATTCTCACTCAGAGGATTTGCCTGAAAATATTGACATTGATATCATTTATGAAGATGAGGCGGTCATCGTCATTAATAAGCCTGCGGGCATGGTGGTGCATCCCGGCGCTGGTAATCGTACGGGCACTTTGGTCAATGCGCTACTGTATCATTTTCCGAATCAGGCGCATTTGCCGCGAGCAGGATTGGTTCATCGCATTGATAAAGACACGACGGGGCTGCTTGTCGTTGCGCGCACAAAATCAGCTCAGCTGTCTTTGATTGATCAGCTAAAGGACAAAAGCGTGTACCGCCATTACCAATGCATCGCTTTGGGTGCGGTGCATGAAGTGCTTCGGCATGCTCAAATTGATGCGCCCATTGGTCGGCATAGTACTCATCGCACCAAGATGGCGGTTAAGCAAACGGGCAAGTCTGCTTTAACGTACATTGTCAATGCTAAGTCTTTACATGAGCGTTACAGTCTTTTGGATGTTCACCTAAAAACAGGGCGAACGCATCAAATACGCGTGCATCTGTCTTATGTCGGTCATCCACTAGTGGGCGATCCTGTCTATGGTACATCGCCACGTGGAGGTTTGTCCGACAGGCAAAGACGCGCAATTTTAGATTTTGGTAGGCAGGCGCTTCATGCACACACGCTGGGCTTTATCCATCCTGTCACTGGTGAGTCGGTGAAATTTCATGCACCGCTGCCTGAGGATATGCAAAATCTGATAAAGGTCTTGAATGATGATGCTTAATGAAACTATGACGCCGCCTTTGGATATTCTTTATCAAAATGATGATGTGATGGTCATACAGACTCACGCTGGCGTGTCTGACAAAGCCGATCAGCTGACAGATTTTGGTAATCGATCGGCGCTTTATGGTGAATTTAATGTGGCGCTTCATGTCAATGATGAGCCATTTAAGGTGCTGCTTCGACGTGCAAATCTGCTGAATTGGCTGCATGAGCAGGCAGGTGCTGATCAAATTCATTGGTTAAATCAAGTTCATGGTAATGCAGTGCTTGACGTTGATAAGTATCGATCGCAGTCTTTAAGCTCAGCAGATGCCCTGATCACTGAGCGTCCTAAGACAGCACTGGCGATCATGACGGCGGACTGTGTGCCTGTGGCGCTATTTGACGAAAAGGGCGGGGCGGTAGCCTGCATTCATGCGGGATGGCAGGGGCTGGTGAATGGCGTGATCGCCAAAACGGCTGCTTTGATGCCAACTTCTGCCAAGCTATCTGCTGTGCTCGGTGCGTGCATCTCGCGACCATCGTATGAAGTGGATCAAAGTTTGGCTGAGCGCATCATGGATGAGGTAGTGACAAATAAACTTGTCTTGCTTGATAAGCAGGCGCTGTTTGATAAGCTGATCAACTCCTCTGATCACAGCGGTAAGGTATATATTGATATTGAAGGCTTAGCTCGGTTGCAGCTTGAAAAATTAGGCGTAACGGTGCTAAGTGATATAGTGCCATGTAGTTATCTGTCGCCTAAATATTATTCGTATCGCTTTCAGACTCATACCAAGCGATCTGCCACAGGCAGAATGGCAATGCTCATCGTCAAAAAATAGCAGCCAATCTGACGCTATTTATCAGACCTTAGGGTGATTAATGATTCATGGGCTGTAGAATTTCAATCACGCAGGATTATCAATATCAATAAATGTCACATCAATGCCTAGCTTTTGATTGATGACTTCACCGAGTCGAATCACGCCGCCGCGTTCTGTGGCATGATGCCCTGCGGCAAAATAATCCACACCAAGCTCACGCGCCATGTGCGTCGTGCGCTCAGAAATCTCACCCGAAATAAAGGCATCGCAGCCCATAGATGCCGCTTGGTCAATCATATCTTGCGCACCGCCTGTGCATAGGGCGATATTTTTTAGTAGGCGATCATCATCGCTAGCAAGGATGTGAAGCGGCGTGCGTCCCAAGACTTTGGCGATTTTGTCAGCAAATTCGCACGCCAAAATGGGGCTTGTGGTCGCCACATTGCCGATCGGGTGTTTTTGTTCAGGATACAGCGCGCCTGTGATAGTCAAATCAAGCAAATCAGCCAAGGCGCGATTATTGCCAATATCAGGATGTGCGTCAAGTGGTAGATGGTAAGCAATCAGTGAAATGCCATTTTGCATCAGTTTGCGCACGCGCGCGCCTTTCATACCCACCAAAGGCTGATCTTCACCTTTCCAAAAATATCCATGATGCACCAAGATCGCTTGTGCTTTGGCTTCGATCGCTTGATCGATCAAGGCTTGGCAAGCAGTTACACCAGTGATAATCCGTTCAATTGGTCTGCCTGCATCGACTTGCAAGCCGTTTGGGCAGTAGTCTTGGAACTCGTGAGCATTCAGATAATTGTCACAAAACTGAGCTAAGGCTTGGGCGCTGATGGTCGTCATACTTTTTCCTATGATGAGTTTTGGGTATTGTATTCGCTTTTGATAGATTGTGCAAATGTGCAGGCAATGCATGGTAGAGCGTAGAGCACTTTTGCTATTGTCTCAAGCGCAGTTTGACCTTATTATTAAGCTATCATCAGAGAAAAAGTGAGTGCCTTATGTCGAACAAATCACCAGCGTCTCATCGTGCCCCTGAGCAAGCGCACGAAGTCACAGAGCAATTTGCCATCAGTGGCATGACTTGCCAATCGTGCGCCACGCGTATCGAAAAAGTGCTCAATAAAAAGCCCGCCATCCATCAGGCGACGGTTAATTTTGCGACAGAAGCATTGCGTGTCAGTTATGATGCCAATAAGACTGATCGCGATGAAGTCATGACTTGGGTGGCAAAGGCGGGCTTTGAGGCTGTGCCGATGGCAGATCGCCAAGAGCAGCAACAGATGCCTTGGGATTTGATGATCCTTTGGGGATTGTCATTGCCGTTTTGGGTGGGTATGCTTGGTATGATGTTTGGATCGCATGCGCTTATGATGCCTGTATGGATTCAGTTTGTCTTGGCAAGCATTGTGCAAGTTGTATTCGGTGCGCGCTTTTATACAGGGGCATGGGCGAGCATTAGGGGCGGTCTTGCCAATATGGATGTCTTGGTGGCACTTGGCACAACGGCAATTTGGGCGTATTCAACCTATGTATGGCTTACCGATCCGCACGCCATGCATATGGTGTATTTTGAAGCATCGGTGATGGTGATTGCATTTGTCAGACTTGGAAAATATCTTGAGCACCGCACCAAAACACAAAGCCTAAACAGCTTAGGTCTTTTGACGCAGCTGATCCCCGCAGAAGTCAATCGCCGTATCGATGGTCAATGGGTCAAAACCAGTATTGACCATATTGAAGTTGGTGATGTGCTATTGTCGAATACGGGGGATAAGATCGCCGTAGATGGTGTGGTAAAAAGCGGCTTTGGTGTGTGTAATGAATCTCATCTGACGGGCGAAAGCTTACTCATTGATAAGCATATCGGCGATACGGTGTATGCAGGCAGTGTCTTATCTGACGGCTCAATAGAATATCAAGCCGCCGCAACAGGCGCAAAAACCCAGCTTGGCGATATGATGTCAGCACTCCAAGATGCCCAAGGCACTAAGGCGGATATCGCCAGATTTGCCGATAAAGTTGCGGCTGTCTTTGTGCCTGTGGTGGTGGCATTGGCGATGGTGAGTTTTATGGCGAATTATTTGCTTGGCGCGGATTTTGATACGGCATTGATGCGTGGTGTGGCTGTGCTTGTCATTGCTTGTCCTTGTGCGCTTGGGCTTGCTACGCCTGCTGCGATCATGGCAGGCATGGGCACTGCGGCGCGCCATGGTGTGTGGTTCAAAGATGCCGTCAGCCTTGAGTCTGCTGGCAGCATTGATACCATCATTTTTGATAAGACAGGTACACTGACTTTGGGTCGTCCAAGTGTCCAAAAAATCCAAAGCCTAAGCGATAAGATGAGTGAAGAGCAGGCGCTTGGTCTGACAGCCAGTTTGGAGCAGCACGCCAGTCACCCTTTGGCAAGTGCATTGGTGGAAGCTGCCAAAGCTAAAAACTTGCCTTTATATGAAGTGTCCGATGTCCAAAACACCACCGGTCAAGGGCTGATAGGATATATCGATGGCATCGGATGGCTAAAAGTCGGCACGCCCAAATTCATTGGCCTAGCATCATGGCAGGCAGAGGATCATTGGATGGATGCAAGCTTGGTTGGACTGGCTGTCGATGATGTGCCGGTGGCGATCTTTGGGCTCAGTGATACACTAAAAGCAGAAGCGCACAGCATCATCAGCCGCATTCATCATGATGGGATCGAGACTTATTTAATGAGCGGTGATCGCCAATCGGTGGTAGATGGCGTCGCAGCGCAGCTTGGCATCACTGCCGCCTTTGGGCAAATGTCGCCGCGAGATAAGCTGTCCGCCATTGAGACATTAAAAAGCCAAGGCAAAACAGTGGTGATGGTCGGTGATGGTGTCAATGATGCGCCAGCGATGGCAGCTGCACAAGCCAGTTTTGCGGTCGGCGGCGCGACTGATGTGGCTAAGCATACCGCATCGGCGCGCCTGTTGGGTGAGTCTTTGAGCCATGTTTTTTATGCGTATCGTATTGCGCGTATGACCTTAACCAACATCAAGCAAAATTTCTTTTTTGCACTGATTTATAACTGTATCGGTATTCCATTGGCTGCGATAGGGCTACTCAATCCCATGATGGCAGCCGCTGCGATGGCGCTAAGCTCAATCTCGGTACTTTTAAATGCCATGCGGCTAAAGCGTGTGCAGTTCATGCCCCGCGAAGCTCAGTCGGACAGATCCGTGAGCTAAATTCAGGTGTCTTTTTGGTGGTAGGTTAGAGTGTTATTGGCTTACAAAAAATAATTATTCTTATTTGTACAATGTTTGTTATAATAGCGATATTTTGATCGACCAATTAATGTCAGGTTTTCTATGCCGAATTCAACCCTTTCCACTCATTTTAAAAAGCAGCGCGGTTCGACCAATCAGATTTTGGCGCTGTTTTTGATTGCGCTTGCTTTTTCTGCATTGATTGTCGCTGTGATTGGCTATAAATTTGGCTATCGTCAAGGTGTGCATAGCGTTGAGCGCGCTGTTGCCACAAATAATGAAGCGGTGGCAAATGTCAGCGAGCTTACCGCTGAAAATATGCAGCTAAAGCAAGAGATGACGACCGCCATCCAAGAGCGCGACATCAGTCGATCGACATTGGACAATCTGCGTACCGATTATGAAAATCTAAAAACAACCAATTTGCAGCTTGAGCAAGTCAATGAGCTCTTAAAAAACTCGGTCGCCGAGCAAGGCGGCGTGGCGCTGTCCATCATGGCATCAGAGATCATCTCTTTACCTGAAAATACCTTTGAATATCGCTTTGATGTGTCCATGCTTGATATTTCAGGCAAAGCCGTTAAGATGATTCCCAAATTGACTTTGCTGAACGAAACCAGTATGGTTGAGATACCGCTTGAGCCATCGAGTTATGACATTCGCGGTGTGGCAAATATTCGTGGTCGATTCATTATGCCTGAAGGGTTTGAGCCTAAGCAAATGAAGCTTGAGCTAGCAGCAGGTGATCAAAAAGTTCAGCAGTTGTATAATTGGCAAATTGGCAAAATCGTCACCAATGCGCCACCTTCATTGGCGCAGATGTCAAATGCAAGCCATCGACCAATTGAAAAAAATACTCAATAATCTATGGGTAATTGTGACAAAAATACAGGCGAGGCGGTGGCTTTCGCCTGTTTTATATTGACCAAAACTCATCACACAGTGACTAACATTGAAATTTTTATCAGTAATACGATATTATGAAGCAGTGCGGCAGTGATTTTTTGATACAAGCGGTTCAAGACTTTGAATCATCTTCTGAGCATCAGTCAGAGACCGATGTCATCACCCAAACCAAAACCCAAGTCAAGCAGCCCAAGCTATACGCGGTGATCATGCACAATGATAATTATACGACCATGGATTTTGTGGTTTATGTGCTTGTTGAGATTTTTGAGCACAGTATTGAAAAGGCGTATCAGCTGATGATGCAGATTCATGAGTCAGGGCAAGCAGTGGTTGCCTTGTTGCCTTATGATCTGGCTGAGATGAAGGTGGATGAAGTGACAGCCTTGGCAGAACAAGCGTCCTATCCGTTACTCACCACGATTGAGCCTGCCTAATTTTTAGATTTTATTATAAGGATTATTATGCTAAGTCCTGAATTTTTAACGATTCAAGAGTTTATGCTTAAGTTTGCAAAGCAGCATTCGCATCAATTTATCAGTGTCGAGCATTTGTTGATGGGCTTGTTAAAAGATGCTTTTACTGTCAAAGTGCTGGAAGAATGCGGCGCTGATACCAAATTTATCTTATCAAGTATTAAGCAGTATCTTGAAGATTTCATTCCTAAGCGCGAAGGCGTCGATCCGATGCCAACCAAAAGCCTAAATCGTGTGATGCAGCGTGCGATTTGGCAAGTCCAAGCCAGTCAAACCGAACAGCTGGTCGAGCCCATTGATGCGCTTGTGGCGATTTTTAAAGAAGAGCGCAGTTATGCCAATGAGCTGATCCAGTCTTGTGGTGTGGATATTTTATCGGTGACGCGCGCAATTTCTGCTCATCAGCGCGCCGCGCATGAGGCACATGGCGATGTCGATGAGTCACCTTCCAATAAATCAATCAAGCTCAAACAAAATCCGCTGGATGCCTACACGCTAAATCTCAACGAGCAAGCCAAGCAAGGCAAAACCGATCCTTTGGTGGGGCGAGTAGATGAAATTGAGCGCACCGCCCAAATTCTTTGCCGCCGCCGCAAAAACAACCCGCTTTTGGTTGGTGATCCTGGCGTTGGTAAAACAGCCATTGCCGAGGGTTTGGCTTGGCTGATCGTAAATGGTAAGGCACCAAAACCGCTTGCCAATGCTAAGATTTATAGCCTAGATATGGGCGCACTGATCGCGGGCACCAAGTTTCGTGGCGAGTTCGAGGCACGCATGAAGGCTTTGATTGATGAGCTCAAAGACATGCCAGAGGCGATTTTATTTATTGATGAGATTCATATGATCATCGGGGCGGGTGCGTCCATGGATAGCAGTATGGATGTCTCAAATCTAATCAAGCCTGCGCTTGCCAAGGGGCATATTCGTACAATTGGTTCTACGACATTTGTTGAATATCGCCAAGTCTTTGAAAAAGATCATGCGCTGTCACGACGTTTTCAAAAAATAGACATCAAAGAGCCTTCGGTACCTGATGCAATCGCCATTTTACAAGGATTAAAAGGGTATTATGAAGATTTTCATGGCGTGACTTATACCGAGGATGCCATTGAGACGGCTGTTAAATTATCTGTCAAACACATTCATGAAAGATTTTTGCCTGATAAAGCCATTGATGTGATCGATGAGGCAGGGTCATTTGTCCGCTTGCATCATGATAAAGCTTGTCGTGATGATCAAGCAGACACCCAAAATAGCCCATCACCCATCCAGGTAGATGTCGATATCATAGAGCAAGTGGTCGCCAAAATCGCGCGCATTCCACCCAAGTCTGTCACCAGTGACGATAAAAATATTTTAAAAAATTTAAAAACCAGTCTAAAACAGGTGGTTTTTGGTCAAGACGAAGCGGTCGATGCGCTCGTGGATGCGATTTTGCTTGCGCGCTCAGGGTTGACCCATCCTGACAAGCCCATTGGCTCATTTTTGTTTTCAGGTCCTACTGGTGTCGGTAAGACAGAGATTAGCCGTCAGTTGGCTTATTTGCTTGGTGTGCCTTTGGTGCGCTTTGATATGAGCGAATATATGGAGGCACATACGGCATCACGGCTGATCGGTGCGCCGCCTGGATATGTGGGGTATGATCAAGGCGGTTTATTGACCGAAAAAATTCAGCAAAATCCGCACTGTGTGCTACTTTTGGATGAACTTGAAAAAGCCCACAGTGATGTCTTTAATTTACTGCTTCAAGTGATGGATCATGGCACATTGACAGATAATAATGGACGCTCGGTGTCATTTAAGCAGGTGATTTTGATTATGACAACCAATGTCGGGGCAGATAGCATCAGTCGCCGATCGATGGGATTTACAGAGCAAGATCATCATGGCGATAATCAAGACGCCATACAGCGTACATTTAGCCCTGAGTTTCGTAACCGCTTGGATGCCACAGTGAATTTTGCGCCGCTGCCGCCGGAGGTGATTGGCGATGTGGTTGATAAGTTTATCACCGAATTGCAAGGTCAGCTGCTTGACAAAAATATCGTCTTGTCTGTGGATGACGAGGTGCGCTTGCATTTGGCTGCCAAAGGTTATGATCGCCTGATGGGCGCAAGACCTATGGCAAGAATCGTTCAAGAGATGCTTAAAAAACCGCTGTCACAGCTGATCTTGTTTGGCGATCTAACGCAAGGCAAAGAAGGCGTGAAAGTGACTGCAACCATGAAAGACAGTGTGGTTGATTTTGAGATAATTGATGCCAAATTGACTGGTAAAATTAAGCCAAATTGACTATAATTTACCCTGATTTATTCACTTTAGCAAACAAATCACTTGGCGTGCTTATTGGTTGGTAGCGCACCATAAAGCACGTTAGCACTTGACGATCACTAAAAAAGGCAAGGTTATGGCAACTGTACTAGACGGCAAAGCATTGGCAAAAAGCATCGAAAGCGACCTGTCAGCGCGTGTTGAGACACTAAAACAAAAGACGGGGCGAACGCCGATTTTGGCGACGATTTTGGTGGGGGATGATCCAGCATCAGCGACCTATGTGCGCATGAAGGGTAATGCTTGCCAGCGCGTTGGGATGGATAGTATCCGTGTTGAGATGCCTGAAAGCACGACGACTGATGAGCTGCTTGCTAAGATTGATGAGCTTAATGCCAATCCAGATGTGCATGGCATTTTATTGCAGCATCCTGTGCCAGCCCAGATTGATGAACGCGCGTGTTTTGATCGCATCAGCTTGGATAAAGATGTCGATGGCGTAACTTGCTTAGGCTTTGGTCGTATGTCGATGGGTGAGCCTGCTTACGGTTCATGCACACCACAGGGCATCATGCACCTGCTGGCGCATTACGGAATCGAGCTTGAGGGCAAACACGCGGTTGTCGTTGGTCGCAGCGCCATCTTGGGTAAGCCGATGGCAATGATGCTATTAAATGCCAACTGTACTGTAACCATTTGTCATTCACGCACCAAAAACTTGGCTGAGCATGTGACTTCAGCTGATATCGTCGTGGGCGCTGTCGGTGTGCCTGAATTGATCAAAAAATCATGGATTAAGCAAGGTGCCGTTGTCGTGGATGCAGGGTTCCACCCAACTGATGATGGCGGCTGTGGGGATATTGAATTGGATGGTATCGAAGCCATCGCTTCTGCTTACACGCCAGTGCCAGGCGGCGTCGGTCCAATGACCATCAATACGCTCATCCGTCAAACTGTCGAAGCTGCCGAAAAAGAAGCAGACTTATCATCGAAATAGTTTTAGCACCGAACAAAACCCCGCTTGTAAAGTCATACAAGCGGGGTTTTATTGAACTTAAATGATTATTCGATCAATAACATGACCAACATCAAATCAATGATTTAAAATCTTACCCAAAAATGCTTGAGCTCGGTCTGATTTGGCATTTTGGAAGAATTCTTCTTTACTGCAGTTTTCTACAATGTGACCTTGATCCATAAAAATAATGCGGCTGGCTACTTGACGGGCAAAACCCATTTCATGAGTCACACACATCATGGTCATGCCTTCGTTAGCCAAGTCCACCATGACTTCCAGTACTTCTTGAATCATTTCAGGATCAAGCGCCGATGTCGGTTCGTCAAATAGCATGGCGATGGGATCCATAGACAGCGCCCGTGCAATCGCGACACGCTGCTGCTGACCGCCTGAAAGCTCTGCAGGAAATTTTTTGGCGTGCGCCGCCAGACCCACGCGATCAAGATAAGCCATGGCTTTTTTGGTGGATTCATCGGCTTTACGCCCCAGCACCTTTTGTTGGGCGATGGTCAAATTGTCAATGATTGACAAATGGGGGAATAGCTCAAAATGCTGAAATACCATACCGACTTGGCTGCGCAGTTTGGGTAAATTGGTATTTTTATCTCCAACACTGGTACCGTTGATTAAGATTTCCCCTTTTTGAAAAGGCTCAAGTCCATTCACGGTTTTGATGAGTGTGGATTTGCCAGATCCAGAAGGACCGCACACCACAGTAACGTCACCTTTGTGGACGTGAGCTCTGCAGTCGGTTAATACTTGAAAATCACCATACCATTTACTCACATCATGAATTTGAATCATGATTTCATCAGATTTATGACCGCTGTCAGTCACCAAGCCGCCAAATTCATTAATATAAGATTTTTCATCCAATTGGGTTATGATTGCCATCATTTGTCCTTATTGCCTTGCGCTTTATACGCGCAGATTTTTTTGAAGTCTTGCCACGCCTTTAGACGCAATCAAACTGATAATAAAATACACCGCACCTGCGCTTAAGATATAAAATTCAAGCAGCCCCATCAGCTCGCCGCGCACATAAGCGGCACGGAACAGATCAACCAAACCTACCGCAAATACCAATGTCGTATCTTGAAAAAGAATGATGGACTGCTGAAGTACAAGTGGCAGCATTTTACGAAACGCTTGAGGTAAAATGATCAAGCGCATGGTTTGAGAGTAAGTCATGCCCAAGGCTTTTGCAGCATTGATTTGACCTTTGCCGATGGATTGGATGCCGGCACGCACAATCTCAGCAAAATACGCTGCCTCAAACATGATGAAGGCAATTGTGCAGCTCATAAACTTAGCATCAACTGTCAAATAATTGCCTGTCGCCATCGTGTACATCATGGGCACTGCAAAGTAGAACCACAGCAGCACCAATAAGAGCGGCACTGAGCGAAAATAGTTGACATAAAGTCTGGCAGGAACCGCCAAGATCGCTTTACCAGATAAACGCATCAGGGCAAGCACAGTCCCTAATAAAAGACCACCAAGCACAGCAAAAAACAGCACCTTAAAGGTAATCGACAATCCAGATAAAAGAATAGGTGCAGCAGTTTGGATTTCATTAAGCATGCTGACCTCCATCAATTTGACCTTTAATACGCAGCTTTTTTTCAAGGATGGTCATGCCATAGATTAAAGTTAAATTAAACAATAAATAAATGATCGTAGCATAAGTATAAATCTCAAAGCTGTTTTGAGTGTATTCGCTGATGGTTTTGGTTTGGCTAATAAGCTCGGTCACACCCACCAAAGACGCAATGGAGGCGTTTTTAAAGCAGTTGGTCAGCTCGGAGCTCAGTGGCGGTAAAATGGTGCGAAAGGCTTGGGGCAAAATCACATAACGATAAGATTGAGCGGTGCTAAAACCTAAGGCCGCCGCTGCATTGGCTTGACCTTTTGGCAGTGACTCAATGCCTGTACGCACTTGTTCGATGATACGAGCAGCGGTAAACAGCCCAAGTCCAATCGCTGCTGAAATCGCTGCTGATGTATTAGGCTCAAGCGACTGATACCAAAATGTGCGAAACCCTTCGGTCAGCAGATTTGGCATGACATAAAACCAAAAAAATAGTTGAACTAGCAAAGGGACATTGCGAAAAAAATCCACATAAATCTTGGCCAGCATCTGCGCGCTTTTATTGGGTAGGGTGCGCATGATGCCAAGTACGGTTCCGATCACCATGGCAATTAACCACGCTGCACCACCGATCATCAGCAGCCATTTAAAGCCTGTGACCAGCCAGTGCCAATACAGCTCATTGCCAATCCCAGTGGATTGCCAAAGCACGCCCCAGTTCCATTGATAATTCACAATAAACCCCTTAATAAAACAGATTAAGCAAAGTCAGCATCATCACGATGCTGACCTTTTTTGGTAGGGCATGAAGCCAAATCATTGGGCTTGTGTTGGTTGATCAGTTGGGTTTGCCAAAAGATTTTTTAGGTTGTCAGACATTGTAAATTGCATGTTGACATTTTTTGGTGGAATAGGCTGCATGAACCATTTGTCATAGATGCTGTTAATTTCTCCAGAGGCGTAGACAGCTTTTAAGGCATCATCAACGACTGCTTTAAATTCGCTATCGCCTTTACGCACCATACAGCCATAGATCTCAAAAGATTGTGGCTCGCCCACGATTTGCCATTTGGCAGGATCTTTGGCTTTGGCTTTTTCGCCTGCAAGCAGGACATCATCCATCATAAAGGCTTGGGCGCGACCATTTTCAAGCATTAAGAATGATTCGCCATGATCTTTTGCTGAGATGATATTGATATTTAGCTGCTTTTCATCGTTGAATTGGCGAATATATCGCTCTGAGGTGGTGCCAGCGGTGGTGACCAAAGTTTTGCCAGCAAGGTCATCAAAGCCATTGATGCCTGAATCTGTGGCAGTCAAAAGACGAGTGCCAATTTCAAAGAAACCGACCGAAAAATCAACTTGCTGAGCGCGCTCTTCGTTATTAGTGGTTGAGCCGCATTCTAAATCGACTGTGCCATTTTGCACCAAAGGAATGCGTGTCTGCGAGGTGACTAGGTTATAGCGCACTTTTAGATCAGGCATTTGCAGCTTTTCTTTGACAGCTTCAACAACTTTTAGCTGAAGATCATGCGCATAGCCGACAGGCTGATTTGGATTGTCTGCGATATAAGAAAATGGAATGGATGAATCGCGATGCGCAAGAACAATCGTGCCTGATTGTTTGATTTTTTCTAAGGTGCCTTGAGTGCTGCTGCCTGTGGCAGGTGCAGCGGCAGGATCTGCAGCAGCTTGTTCAGCAGGCTTATTACAAGCGGTAAGACCAACAGCAGCGACCATCGCTAAACCAAAAGATAACGGTTTTAATTGAAACATGTGAATTCCTTTTTAACAAAAAACAACGAAAAGTGCCAGTATCTACCGACGATCCGCAGCAAACATGATCATAACCGTGCTGCATTATTACAATAGTGTAAAAACTGGTGAAATGCAAGCGTTTATTTTGTGATTTTATAGACAAATTATTTCATTACTTATCTCAAGGCATGGATCTGACGATTTTCACATACTCTGCCCATATTTTTACGCAAAGATCTGACAATTTGGCAGTATGAGATGATGGCGTGATAAATTTACAAAAGCTTTACAAATTGTGTCATGATCTTTACTTAAAAGTATCAAAAATTTGTGATAGCATTTGTGTTAGATGATCATAGATCGCATTCATTATTGGAATGATAGATCCGTCATCGGGGCGTGATTATAGTTTGATTATAACTTATAGTCTCCTCCATTTTTAGGTGATTAATTTAAAGGATAACTGATATGAAAAAATTATTTGCAGGCGTGGCTTTGGCTTCTTTAGCACTGGCAGGATGTGCATCAACTCAGCTTGATGATAAGCGCGTGATGATGGTTGAGGGCGAAGTTAAGCAAGTACAAGTTCAAGAGCTGCGTAGCTTCCAAGTAGAGATCGCACCTCGTAAAGCGGTTTGTGAGCTGACCAATAACCTAGGTCAAACAGTCCAAGCAGAATGCCTGCAATATCGTCGTACTTTTGATCGCAACTTTAATGTGTTAAGTGGTGACATCGAAGGCTTCCAATATGAGCCAGGTTTCCGCTATGTACTAGACCTAAAACAAGAGCGTTTGATGAATGAAGCGACTGGTCAAGTGGTTCCAAAATGGACTTTAAATAAGATCATTTCAAAAACACCTGAAATGCTATAATTGATCAGTTGTTTTAAAAAACCAAGCTTATTGCTTGGTTTTTTTTATTTAGACTAGCATTGACTGAATCCTGAGCCGATATTAATGGCATTGATTCGCTCTGCAGTCATCGCATTGGTAGCGTGGATGGCAAGACCGCCTTTGGCAGTTTCTTTGTATTTATCCATCATATCCATGCCAGTTTCTTTCATGGTGGCGATCGCTTTATCAAGTGACACATGATGACTGCCATCACCGCGTAGGGCGAGGCGTGCCGCATTGATGGCTTTGACTGATGCCATGGCATTTCGTTCGATACAAGGCACTTGTACTAGCCCTGCAATAGGATCGCAGGTCAGACCTAAATTATGCTCAAGTCCAATTTCTGCAGCATTCAGGCATTGGGCAACACTGCCGCCTAAGACATGAGCCAATCCTGCCGCTGCCATGGCACAAGCAGAGCCGACCTCGCCTTGGCAGCCAACTTCCGCCCCTGAGATTGAGGCGTTTTGTTTAATGAGTGCGCCGATCGCACCTGCAACTAACAAAAACTCACGCACCCCTTGATAGCTAAATGCTGGGATGAAGCCGCGATAATAATGCAGGACAGCAGGGATGATGCCTGCAGCGCCATTGGTGGGTGCAGTAACGACTTTTCCGCCAGCGGCATTTTCTTCATTGACTGCCAAGGCGTATAAATTTACCCAGTCCATGGCAAGCAAGCCTCCATTGCCTGAATACCCATATTCTTTGGATAATTGTTCATACAGGTCTTTGGCACGGCGTTTGACATTTAAGCCGCCAGGTAAAATCCCATCAATTTTACAGCCTTGAGTGACGCAGGCTTGCATGGTATCCCAGACATCGTTTAAATGGTCTTTAATCTCATCGACATTTCTTAGCGCAGCTTCATTGGCAAGCATCAAATCAGCGATGCTTACATCATGCGCTTGGCATAATGCTGCCAGTTCTTCTGCACTATTAAAATCATACGGGTAGGCTGATTGGGCGTCTTCAGATGGCGCTAAGCTGATTTGCTCCTCGTCTTTGATGAAGCCGCCACCCACAGAATAATAAGTCTGCGCCAAAGACTCACCGTCTTCAAATATGGCAATCAGTCTCATGCCATTAGGATGGGCGGGTAATGGTGTATCATCCCATAAAAGATCTTCATTAGCATCAAAGCTAATCTGATGCACGCCGCCTAGCATCAAGCGACCTTCTTGATAAATCGGTTTAAGATAGTCTTCGGTTTGAGTGGTGTCAATCGTCGGTGGCTCATGCCCTGATAAGCCAAGCAGCACAGCGGTGTCTGTGGCATGACCCTTGCCAGTAGAAGACAAAGAGCCATATAGCTCAATGGTAATTTGCCGAACGCTATCCAGGCGATCACCAAGCAATTCCAAAAAACGATTGGCAGCCACCATAGGACCCACCGTGTGCGAACTTGATGGTCCGATACCGATTTTAAACAATTCAAAAACGCTGATCATAAAGCATGATTCCAACTATAAATTATATATACAATTTATTATAATGGATTAAGCGCAGGTGAGCAATTGGTACTCATTCCTTTTTGATCAATACACATTTTGAACCCATTACCCAAATTGCCAATCCATGCCTTGCCATTTTTGAATTGCAGCGGCTGAGCGGGAAATGGCGGTACCTTGCTATCAGCATGGATGCCATCTTTATGAAATTGAAAGTTGATCACCAGATCCGCTTTTTCGTCGATAAATCCCCAATAATTACCTTGCCTAACTGCCGCCATACCTTCAGAGTAGTCTTTTACTTCATCAAATGCATATAAAATGCGTAAATTGCCGTGCTCATCCACAAATCCCCATTTGCCATTTTGCTCTTTTTTAATTAATGACATCGCTATTTTTGACCCTTGACTTGCATTGCTGGGGCTGATATGGGCTTGGATGGAGACGGAGCTCTCGGGTGGATGAGTGGGTGTATTCAGTGCATGGGCAGTTTGATTGGCTGATATGGCTGGATCTGACGGCGTCGATTCAGATAGGCGGTTGCCTTGTTTATCAATTTGGTAGCGCTGATTGTTTTGGGTGACAGTTGCCACCCCGTTGGCATAATCAGAAATATGACTGACGCTTCGGTCAAACGTGCGAATCAAGCGACCATTGCTGCCTAGAATGACATAGCGCCCATTCGCATAGGTGATTACTCGGTCATCACTAACGCCGCGCGCCCAAGATCCAGTTGGCATACGATCATATTGAAAATTGATCACCGTTTTGCCCTGCTGATTGATGTAGCCAACTTTACCGTTTTTGATCACAGGCAGTAGTCCTGATCTCAGCTGAGCGGGCAGGGCAGCTTGGTAGCCAAACAGCTCAAGCGTTTTTTGCCCACGACTATTAAGCAAAGCCACAGGGCTGCCATTGTCCTTGGTGGCAATAAAAATGCCCTGTTGAGCCGTGCAGCTGACATTTTTATAATCGCTTTTTGGTGGCGTGCAGGCATGGGCACTTTGGCTAGCGCCGATGATCAAAAGGGCGGTGAAGGCACTGATCGTTTTTACAGGTGAGATTTTTATCATAATCTTATATGGTGAATTGATAAGTTAATTTAAATACAATCTATTAATTTAGCACTATTAATAAGGAGTTTTTTCAAAAAGTCAAGATTATTTTAATGGATTAAAGAGTAAATGTGACATAAAATACTTAACTAATAATAAAAAAGTCGTCATCAAAATCTTGGATAAATTTTTCAAATGACCGATTTTGAAAAAATTAATAAAATGAATTGCAAATGGGAACAATTATTGTTATTATAAGCACATAAAAGAGAATCAATCGCTTTTGATAATTAAAATCTCTAAAGTTTATCGCTATCAAAAGCCAAAAGGAGTCATCTGATGTATGTATGTATTTGTCATGATGTAAAAGACACACAGATCAAGACTGCGTTATCGGCAGGGGTATCAGGTATGGAAGGTCTTCAAGAGTCTTTATCTGTCGGTACTTGTTGCGGGTGCTGCGTACCGATGGTTCAGGACTTGATTGATGAGCATGAAGCCAGTGCGATCGCCATTGATGTGATGGCAGGTTAAGCAGTGCGGAATTATGTTTCTGAATTGTTTCTAATTTTTATTCAAATTTGACTAGGATTTATTCATCAACCAAAATCATCAAAAAAAATGAGTTGATTGATAGCTAGTCATTCATATTAATTCTCATTATAAATTGTATTTTTTATTTAAAATCATAGACTTATCATCATATTTCATAATCATCTGTGCCTGTTTGTGCGGATGATTTTTTATTTTATTTGCAAATTCTTATCAGACTGTAAAGCGTTCGCAGTTCAATAGCTCTACAAAGTCAAGATGGACGATTCAAAATTTTATGATAAGATAATTGGCAACTGTTAATTTATTTTTGAGCCGATTTATGAATCTGGCGCATTATATAAGGAGCTTTATCATGAGATCATCTCAAAAAGTCATTGATTATTTAAATTTTTTGTTGGGCGGTGAGCTAGGCGCGCGCGATCAGTATTTTATTCATTCTCAAATGTATGCGGAATGGAATTTTGGCAAATTATATGACCGCATTCATCATGAAATGGAAGATGAAACGGTGCATGCACAATTATTAATTCAGCGTATCTTGATGTTGGGCGGCAAGCCAAATATGCAAGTGAGCGAAATCAATATCGGCTCTGATGTGCCAAGCATGCTAAGAAGCGACCTTGAGTTAGAATACAGTGTTCAAGAGCACCTAAAAGAAGGTATCGCACTGTGTGAGGCAGAGCGCGATTATGTCACGCGTGATATTTTGGTGCGTCAGCTTGAAGACACCGAACAAGATCATGCCCACTGGCTTGAAAAACAGCTGCGTTTGATTGACTTGATGGGTTTACAAAACTACCTGCAAAGCATGACTGAGGACTCAGATCAGCAGGGCAGCACACACTGATAGGGGGTGGTTATGAAAGGTAATAAAGAAGTTATCCGTGCTCTAAATTCGGTCTTGGGTCAGTCGCTCATAGCCATTAACCAGTATTTTTTACATGCGCGCATCACCAAAAATTGGGGCGTCTATGGGCTTAATGAAGTGTTTTATAAGCAGTCGATCCAAGAGATGAAATGGTCTGATGAGCTGATTGAGCGAATTTTGCTTTTGGAAGGTTTGCCAAACCTACAAGAGCTTGGCAAACTGCTGATTGGTGAAGATGTTGCTGAGATTTTGGCGTGTGATCTAAAACTTGAAAAGCGTAAGCATGATGTGCTGGTCGAGGCGATTGGCATTTGCGAAAGTCATCGTGACTATGTATCGCGCGAGATTTTAGTGAAGCTTAAAGACGAAAATGAAGAGTATGAAGATTGGCTCACCACACAGCAAGAGCTGATCGAAGATATGGGCATCCAAAACTATATCCAATTAAAAGCTCAAAATGATGACTAATTCATTTTGATTAATTTAATCATTTTAGTATTAAAAAACCGCCTAAATCAAATTGGGCGGTTTTTTGTCGGCTTTGTATCATTAAAAATAGACTTAAAAATGATAATTCAGACCTAAGCGAGTTTTACTGTCAATTTTATCATCAGCCATTGGGCTATTTTTTTGGGTGCTAGATAGCCATTCGATGCGCTGATTAAAAAATGCGCTGACTTTTGGCGTGACTTGATAATTGACTGTCGCTGTGACAAAGGGCGACCAACCAGAGTCGGCTTGATAGGCGCTGCTGTTTGTTCTTAAGGCTTCGGCATCTGAGATGCCATAATAATATTGGTTGTAGTCTTTACTGTGCCAAGTTGCGCCAAACTCTGGATACACTGTCCAAGCGTCTTTATTAAAGCGGCTTAAGTGTGATAAAGTAACGGTCTGACCATCATGCCGATCAAGCACATCGGTGGTGGCTTTTGCTTTTAGTCCGCCATAGGGTGTGATGTACATATAGCTTGCATGGGCGAGCGCTGACCATTTACGCTTATCAAGCTTGCTAAGCTCTGGGGTATCGGCATCACTGGGGTCAAAGTTTTGACCATCATAAGTTAATCCCACACGCACATGATGCTTGTTATCTTTATGAGGGTAAAAACCAGCTTCGGCGCCTTCGATGTACCAGCGATGATTATCATAAAAAGCTTGTGGCATTACAGATACAGGGTCTTTGGCATGATACGCAGTGGCATTATAAGTGGCATTCACACCAATTCTTAGGCTGGCATCGGGATCAATCGGCAGGCTTTGGGCGTGCGCGACGGCTGTCAGCCCGCAGAGTGCAGCCAAGCTGAAAGTTTGGATTTTCATTAAGACTCCTTATTGGGTGAGTATGCATCCATAATACATCGCTTTGGGCGCGTGGTCAAACGGCACATCAGCTCATAGCCAATCGTCCCTGCGCACAGCGCCACTTCATCGATCGTCGGCGAATCGCCCCATAGCACCACAGGCGCGTCTATGGCAATATCAAGCCCATCAATATCAATCATAAACATATCCATGGCAACCCTGCCAATAATATTGCATAAGTGCCAATTACCTAAAGTGTCGGTCACGCTGACTTTAGCCCCCATCACCACCCTAGGATAGCCATCACCATAGCCAATGCTGACAACTGCGATCTTGTGGGGTTTTTGTGCCGCCCACAGTGCGCTATAACCGATACTATCGCCAGCTGCCAAGGTGTGGATAGCCATCACTTGTGCCGAAAGCGTCATGGCGGGCATCAGATTGAGTGCTTTGGCTGACTGATCGGCGACAGGCTTAGAGCCGTACAGAGCGATGCCAGCGCGTACCCAATCATGGTGATGATCCTTAAAATTAAAAATCCCTGCTGAGTTGCACAGACTGCCAAGGGTATCGGGCGCAAATGCCTGAATGCGTGCCAAGGCTTGATCAAATTTGCTGATTTGTAGGGCATTTAGCGGGTGTGATTTGTCATCTGCACAAGCAAAATGACTCGTCAAAATCAGCCGATAGCCTGCGTCGGTCAGCGATTTGGCAGCTAAGATAATTTGATCATCATTAAATCCCAAACGGCTCATGCCCGTATTGTATTTTAGCCAAATGGTATGACAACATTGATCTTGCTTAGGCTGGTGAGCCAATGCCCATGCCAGCTGATTTTGATGATGAATCAAGCAGCTAAAATCATGCTCAACTGCCACTTTCCATTCATCCAAGCTAAATGCACCTTCAATCAGTACGATGGGCTTTTTAACATTCATACCATCAAGTGCTTTCTTGACAGCCATGGCTTCTGATAAACACGCCACGCCAAAGCCATCAGCATGGATCAAAGCAGGGACGGTTGCCTCTATGCCATGACCGTATGCGTCGGCTTTGACCATGGCGAGTATTTTGGTGTTTGGGCTGAGCTGTTTTTTGATGACTTTCAGATTGTGCATCAAAGCATCAGGATGGATGGTGATAGAAGTGGTGCGCATAGTATTAATTATTCTTAAAATTATTCATCAATATCATAATCTTCAGGCATATCACCTGGAATCAAATCTTCAAATCTGACATATTCGCCAATGAATTTGAGCGGAACTTTACCGCGTTCACCTTGACGGTTCTTGCCGATGATGACTTCTGCCAAATGCTTGATATCGTCTTTATCTTGATGATAATAATGATGACGATATACAAATAAAATCAAGTCGGCATCTTGCTCAATTTGTCCTGACTCACGAATATCTGAAATCAAAGGTCGCTTGTTTGGGCGATCTTCAACCTTACGGTTAAGCTGAGATAGGGCGATTACAGGGCAATTAAGCTCACGCGCCAAAGCCTTTAAGCTTCGAGAGATCTCACCCATCTCATTGACTTTGTTATCGCCCATGCCAGGCACGCGCATCAGCTGCATATAGTCAATCAAAACAAAGCCCAAACCGTCAGGATGGTTTTTGGCAATCCTACGGCAAGTGGCTCTGACTTCAGAGGGGCTAAGATCTGAGCGATCATCGATATACAGATGCTTGTCTTGAAGTAGCGTGACGCCATTCATAAAACGCGCCCATTCATCTTCGCTCATGTTCGCTGACATCAAGCGCTTCATATCAATACTGCCCCACGCTGCCAGCATACGCATGGCAATCGATTCAGCAGGCATCTCCATCGAAAAAATGGCAACCGCTTTATTGGACATCAGTGCCGATTGTGCAAAATTAAGCGCCAAAGCCGTCTTGCCCATCGCTGGGCGCGCCGCCAAAATGATCAAGTTGCCATTTTGAAAGCCAAGTGTCTTATTATTAAGCTCAATAAAGCCTGTATCAAGACCGATCAAGCCATTAGGGCGTAAGCGAATGTCGTTAAGCTGCGTGACCACATTCGCCATCACATCATCAATGCGCTGTGGACCTGTTTTACTGCTGCCTTTGGCAAAGCTCTCACCGATTCGAAAAATATCCGACTCAATCGTATCCAAAATCTCTGTTACGGTCTGCTTTTTTGGATGATATGCCAAATTCAGCATGTGATTGGCGGATGAAATCAGCTGACGATACACCGACATTTCGCGGACTTTTTCGGCATAATTGATAAGATTAAAATAATTTGCTGTGCTTTGATTAATGGTAATCAAATACTCTTCGCCGCCTGCTGATGTCAGCTGCCCAATGCGGCTTAAATAATCATGCACCATGATGCTGTCATAAGGCTCATTGACGCGCGCCAAATGACTGATGGCATCAAAGATTTTCTTGTGCCTTTCACCATAAAAATCATCGGCACTGATGATATTTTCAATGTCCTCAAATGAGTCATTAATACTCATCAAGCTTGCCAAAAGTGAACGCTCCATCTCAATACTATGAGGCGGCTGAAGCGTCAGTAGGCTGTCTTTTTTATCGTTTGCGCTGGTCATGTCAGTGGTTGGCTTATGCAAAAGGTCGCACAAATACGGTGCTTATGTTTGGTAATCGATGTAAATAATGATAAAATCCGACTAGGAATATGCCATGAAAAACATTCAAATTGTACCATAAAAGCCCAGTGAGAATCTTCAAAAATGCCCAACGCCGCCAAAAATATCATAAATAAATCGCTTGACAACTTTGCTTGCCAACCGCTTAATCATGCGCCTGCCAAGCCAATGCTCATCACCACAGGCGAGCCTGCAGGCATTGGTATGGATATTGTGCTAGATGTGATCGATGGTGGCGATTTATCAGCAGGGATTTGGCTGATCACCGCTGATAAGGCGGCATTCATTGCGCGAGCCAAAGCGCTTATCCAGGTAGGCAAGCTGGTTAAAATACCTGAGTTTTGTGTGATTGATGTGCCTGATAAGATAAGTGATATAGCAGAAGACTGGCTTGCAAGTCAGATAAATTCTACACTCAAAGATCAATCCAATATCAATCACTCAGTGATTATTTTAAATATACCTTGTCATGATGAAGTCATCGCAGGTCAGTTAAATGCTGCCAACGCCGCCATGGTGGAGCGGCAGCTGTATTTGGCGCATCTCTTGGCAAAAACGCATCAGATCGGCGCCATCATCACCGCCCCATTACAAAAATCTGTGATGATTCAAGCAGGGATTCGTCTTGATAATGGGGAGATGTTTAGCGGTCATACCGAATATTTTATGCACAAATCAAGCTGTCACAAAGTTGTGATGATGCTCGCCAATCGCATGATGAAAGTAGCACTGGTGACGACACACTTGCCGCTCAAAGCTGTGCCTGATGCCATCACCGCTGATGAAATTAAGGCGACGGTAAGAATTACCCATCAAGGATTGGTTGAACAATTTGGCATCTCATCACCCAAAATCTTAGTATGCGGTCTCAATCCCCATGCTGGCGAAGAAGGGCATTTGGGCGATGAAGAAATTCGTATCATTAATCCTGCTTTAGAAGATCTGATGACCCAAGGGATGAATATTTCTTATGCCATGCCTGCTGACACGCTATTTACGCCGCAGCACTTGGCGGACTGTGATGCTGTGATTGCTATGTATCACGACCAAGGTCTTGCGCCGCTTAAGTCGCACGGGTTTGGGGATACGGTGAATATCACCTTAGGCTTGCCTTATGTGCGCACATCGGTTGATCATGGGACTGCGCTGGATTTGGCAGGCACAGGCAAAGCATCTAGCAGCAGCCTAAAGCAAGCGATTTTTTATGCTTATAAAATGTCAATGTCTGACTTTGATTCAGCCTAAACTCACAAAATTCATCACGAAAATTTTCACAATCACTATCGAAACATGATATGATTGTCACAATTTTAATTCAGCTTCAAATCACTGATTATGCATATCATCCCAAAGTCTCCACAGCAAGCCAAGCACGCACCGCGTAAGCGTTTTGGTCAAAATTTTTTACACGATACCAACGTCATCGCTCAGATTGTGACTGCCATTCGGTTGGATAGACAGGATAATTTATTGGAGATCGGACCGGGTTTGGGCGCACTGACTGAGCCTTTGCTTGCGGAAGTTGATGGCATGACGGTGATTGAACTTGACCGAGATTTGGCATCACAGCTAAAGATAAATATTGGTGCCAATAGCCATCCTGATTTTACGATCATCAATGACAATGCCATGCATGTCGATTATCGTGCATTAGCGGAGCGCATTGGTAAAGGGGCTTTTCGTGTTGTTGGGAATTTGCCTTATAATATTTCTACACCGATCTTGTTTCGCTTGCTTGAATTTAGTGATGTGATCCAAGATATGCACTTTATGCTCCAAAAAGAAGTGGTAGATCGCATCACTGCCGAGCCTAATTCAAAAGAATACGGCAGGTTGTCAGTCATCATGCAGTACTATTGCCAGTCGGACTATCTGCTCACCGTCCCAAAAGGGGCGTTCAATCCGCCACCAAAAGTCACCAGTGCGGTTTTTCGCCTAACGCCTTATAAAACCAAGCCTATCGCCGCGATGGATGAGTCGGTATTTGCTTTGGTGGTGCGTGAAAACTTTAATCATCGGCGTAAGACTTTGAGAGCGATTTTTAAGTCCAATGGTCTTTTGCCGACTTTGGATGAAGCAGAGTTTGAGAAAATTGGTATCAGCTCAAGCGCACGCCCTGAGACGCTGAGCGTGCGTGAGTTTGCTTTACTGTCTGACTTAGTCGTCAAAACCCGTCAGTCATCGTCATAAATCACATCATTGCTGAGTATGAATACAGAACGAAAACACTACCGCCATCAATATGTCATCGGTGACTTACAAGGCTGCTTTGGCGCGTTTAATGAATTACTAAGCGCTTTGAATTTTGATGAAACTCAAGACAAGCTTTGGCTTGCAGGCGACATTGTGGCACGCGGCGAAGATTCACTTGCCACTCTTAGGGAAGTAAAACGCCTATCAGACATTGGTGCACTGACCACCGTGCTTGGCAATCATGACATTACCCTGATCGCCACTTGGCGCGGTGTCTTAGCTCCCAAGCCAAAAGACAAGACGCTGCCGATCTTTGAGGCGCCTGACTGCGATGAGCTGCTCAACTGGCTTCGGCAGCAGCCGCTTTTGGTGTTCCCAGATCATAAGACCGTATTAACCCATGCAGGTATTCCACCAAATTGGTCTATCACTGAGGCGGCAGGCTACGCCAAAGAGCTTGAAAAGCAGCTGTCAGGTAGCCTAAGACAGCTAGATCGATTATTGCCAAATCTTTATAGCAAAAAAAGCGAAGAATGGTCGGATGACTTAAATGGCTACCAAAGAATGCGCGCCATAGCCAACTATTTTACCCGCATGCGCCTTTGCACCAAATCAGGACTCTTAGAGTTTTCTTTCAAAGAATCGCTTGAAGATGACATGCCGATGGATTTTCGCCCTTGGTTTTTGTGGTTTGCGGTGCGCGAAAGACGCATTTTATTTGGGCATTGGGCGGCTTTAAAAGCCGAGGTAGATACCAAATTCGTGCGCGCGCTTGATGGTGGCTGTGTCTGGGGCGGCAAGCTTGTGGCTTATCGGCTCAGTGATGGTGCGGTGATCTCCGTGGGTGCTCACTGTTCGTGATCGTGTGAGATGACAGGGTTGCCAATCACCCGAAATTTCATTTATAATTTAGTGTTGGTTTTAGATTTTATATCTAAATTTTTTAATTTTTTTTAAGTTATGCAGAGGGTATTTATGGCAATCTTAACCATGAAAGAGTTGGATTTGGCAGGCAAGCGCGTGTTAATTCGTGAGGATTTAAATGTCCCTATCAAAGATGGCGTCATCACCAGCGATGTGCGACTGCAAGCTGCTTTACCAACCCTAAAGGATGCCTTAGCAAAAGGCGCTGCGGTGTTGGTGGCGTCACATTTGGGTCGCCCAACTGAAGGCGAATCTGACCAAAAATACTCACTGTCGCCTGTTGCTGAATATTTATCAAAGCATTTGGATGCGCCAGTGCGCTTTGAGGCTGAGTATTTGGATGGCGTAGAAGTGGCAGCAGGAGAATTGGTCTTGCTTGAAAATGTACGCTTTAATGTCGGCGAGAAGAAAAATTCTGATGAATTGTCAAAAGCTTACGCCAATCTTTGTGATGTTTTTGTGATGGATGCTTTTGGCACCGCGCACCGCGCTCAGGCATCAACCGAGGGCGTGATTCGTGCCGCCATTGAGCAAGGCAAGCAAGTTTGCTCGGGCAATTTATTAACTGAAGAATTAAATGCCCTGTCAAGAGCCCTTGACAATCCTGCCGCGCCAGTGCTTGCGATTGTTGGCGGCTCCAAAGTCTCAACCAAGCTTGATGTGCTGACAAGCCTTGCCCAAAAATGTGATAGTATCGTCGTTGGCGGTGGTATCGCCAATACCTTTTTGGCAGCGACAGGCGTAAATGTGGGTGCTTCTTTGTATGAGCCGGATTTGATTGACACCGCCAAAGAAATCATGAAAAAAACCAATATTTTGTTGCCCTCTGAAGTGGTGGTGGCTGACAAAAACGAGATCGATTTTGGTGACTTTTTAGATTCGCTTGAAAAGGCGAAGGCAACTGTCAAGCCTGTTAATGAACTTGGCGATACGGACATGATTTTGGATATCTCAAAAGCAAGCGCTGACGAGATCGCCAAGCACATTCATGAGGCTGCGACCATTTTATGGAATGGACCTGTGGGCGTTTTTGAAGTGGATAAATTTGGCACAGGGACACAGGTGCTATCTATGGCAGTCAAAGATTCATCAGGCTTTAGCATCGCAGGCGGCGGTGATACATTGGCAGCGATTGATAAATATCAAGTGGCGGATGAGGTCAGTTATCTATCTACAGGCGGCGGTGCTTTTTTAGAGTTTGTGGAGGGTAAAACCCTACCTGCGATTGCGGCGCTTGATTTAGCATCTGCTTAAATGTTCATTTATTATATGTAAACTTAAGGCATTGTTACAAGCTCTGTTATTTTTTGTTGCATTATTAAATTCAGGGCTTGTCAAATGGCGGTCAGCTGACTAAACTAGTGATATTTGGATACTTTAATAACTTCAAAACGCACAAGAGAGAATAACACATGAAAAAAATCTTACCTGCCGCCGCTTTCGCTGTTTTGTTGGCTGCTTGTAGCCAACAAACCCAAGATTCAGCCAGTCAAGCTGCATCATCAGCCGCTGAGGACACCAAAGCAAATACCGCCGTTGTCGCCCAAGAAGCAGAAGCGGCGGCACAGGCGACAGGTAGTGCGGTTGAAAATGCTGCAGAGACGGCATCTAATGCCGCTAAAAACCTTGGTGCAGCTGTTACTGAAGCGACTACTAATGATCAATCTGCCGAAGCCAGAGCACCTGAAGATCAGCAGTATTAATTTGTCCTAATTTTACTGAAAGTCGACCTTTGAGGTCGGCTTTTTTATTGCAATTAACTTGGTGCAAAATCTTAGCTTATGGTATAATCCACCTATATTTTTTATTATTTTTAGGAGACTATTATGGCATTGGTTTCTCTACGCCAATTATTAGATCACGCAGGCGAGCATAGTTATGGTTTGCCCGCGTTTAATGTCAATAACCTAGAGCAAATGCGCGCCATCATGATGGCCGCCGATAAAACCGATTCTCCCGTGATCGTACAAGCTTCTGCAGGTGCGCGCAAATACGCTGGTGCACCATTTTTGCGCCATTTGATTTTATCGGCGATTGAAGAGTGGCCTCATATTCCTGTGGTCATGCATCAGGATCATGGCACCAGTCCTGCGGTTTGTCAGCGCTCCATTCAGTTGGGATTTAGCTCAGTGATGATGGATGGATCATTACGAGAAGACGGTAAGACACCAGCTGATTATGACTACAATGTCGCAGTAACACGAGAAGTTGTTAAGATGGCACATGCTTGTGGTGTGTCTGTCGAAGGTGAGATCGGTGTGCTTGGTAGTCTTGAGACTGGCATGGCAGGCGAGGAAGATGGTGTGGGCGCCGAAGGTGTCTTGGATCACAGTCAGCTACTTACTTCTGTAGAAGAAGCGCGCCGATTTGTCGCTGATACGAATGTGGATGCGCTTGCCATCGCGGTTGGTACTTCTCATGGTGCTTACAAATTCACTCGCCCACCAACAGGTGATATTTTGGCGATTGATCGTATTAAAGAAATTCACGAAGCTCTGCCAAATACTCATATTGTCATGCATGGCTCAAGCTCAGTCCCTCAAGAATGGCTAAAAATTATCAACGAAAACGGTGGTAATATTGGTGAAACTTATGGCGTTCCTGTTGAGCAGCTGGTTGAGGCGATCAAGCATGGCGTGCGTAAAATCAATATCGATACCGACTTACGCTTGGCAAGCACAGGCGCAATCCGCAAGTTTTTGAATGATCATCCAGCGGAGTTTGATCCGCGTAAATATCTGGCAGCGTCAATGAAGGCGATGGAAGAGATTTGTGTTGCTCGCTACGAAGCTTTCGGTGCTGCAGGTAACGCAAGCAAGATTCGCCCAATCAGCTTAGAAAAAATGGTTGATTATTATCAATGATCAGTATGATCTCAGGTCAGGTGCAGTACCTTAATGCACCTGTGGCTTGTATTATGACGTCAAGTGGTGTGGGTTACGAGATCGAGTTTCCCATACCTAGCTTTTGTCAGCTGACCATTGGTGTGCAGACTGCTATCTATGTACATCACCATGTCCGCGAAGATGCCATGAGCTTGTTTGGCTTTGTGGATCGTCATGACCGTGATATTTTTAGAAAACTTATCAAAATCAATGGCGTAGGCGCTAAAATGGCGTTGGCAATGTTGTCAACCCTGAGCGCTGCCGAGATCAAACATGCCGTTGAAACAGATTATGATTCAGCTTTGGTGCGTGTGCCCGGTATCGGCAAAAAAACCGCTCAGCGTATTTTGCTTGATTTGAAAGGTAGGCTCAATGAGTTTGGGGAAATGCAGCCAATGACAGCAGAAGGCTTATTTGACAAGTCCGCCGATAACTCCATGCTGATCATCGCTGAAGTTGAAAGTGCTTTGATGAATTTGGGTTATAAAGAAAAGGAAGCGCAAGCAGCCATCAAAAATGCTCAATCCGATGAGATCAACAATACTTCTGATCTACTAAAAGCAGCACTGCGTCAGCTTTCGGGATTTTAAAGATATTAAGCATAAAAAACCAGCCGTCTCATTTGGCTGGTTTTTTATTAGTCATCGATAGATAGCATGGATAATAAAGCTTGCATGCTGGCGGATCGAGTCAAATTGGGATTGGTAACCAAACCTAAATGCCTTTGAAGCTCGATATTTTCTGCCATATCAATTTTGATCAAGTCCTGGTTAATCAGCGTTTCGGGTAATACTGACCAGCCCAAGCCGACCGAGACGAGCATACGAATGGACTCCAGAGGATTGGTGCTCATGGTCGCATATGGGCGTAAATTATGCTTGGCAAATTCAGCCAAAGTGATCTGACTGGTGAAGGTATTGGCAGCTGGCAAAATCGCTGGATAATGCGCCAACTGAAGTAAACTGACCTTGGATTTTTGAGCCAAAGGGCTAAGCGTGCCTGTCACAAAATATAAAGGATCGCTCCATAGGGTATGATAATTTAGGCGTCGATCATAGGTCGGCGGCAGTGTCAAGAAAGCCAAAGAAATTTCACCTTCAAGCACTGCCTTATGAGCTTCTTCAGAATCAACAAACCGAACTTCAAGCTGAACCGCCGGATAGGTCTGAATAAATCTTTTAAGCACCGGCGCAAGGTGGTGAAGTCCAATATGATGACTGGTACCAATCACCAATCGACCAGAAGCGACTTCTTTGGCGTGTTGCAAGCTTGCCTTACAGGCTTCGTAATCGTCAAGCCATCGCCGTACAAAAGGAAGTAAATCATGTGCAGCAGCCGTTGGGATAATGCTGCGACCAACCGTATCAAACAACACCGTCCCAAATTCATCTTCCAGATTTTTAATGCGCTTACTCACGGCAGGCTGCGTGATATAAAGCTTTTCGGCAGCACCAGAGATGCTACCTGTCTGCATGACTGCTACAAAAGTAGCAAGATTTGTGGTATTCATCGCTTAACCCAACATATCAATAAATGTCAGCATATTGCTGTGTTAATATTAGCTTAATATATTCCAAAAAGTTTTGCAATAAAAATTTTAAGGAATGATTATTGTCAAGCTTCAGCGATCAAGGATTATTCATTATAAAAATCATTGGCTTTATATAAAAGCATCAATAAAGAAGCGTAGCAAAAAATGCTGATCAAACATAACACCAAAAATGCCAAGCCAGTTCTATCGACTGAGCCTGTGGCGCTAAATGGATTGTAAATCACGCCGTCGCCCCAAAACAGCCAATTAATTAAAATTTGGCATAAAAAACCAATCAAGCAGAGTCTTACGATGACTTTTTGTGAACGCACGCCATGACGACGAGTGATATATAATCCGACCGATAAAATAAAGAAAAATATCACTGCCGAAACAAAGTAGATGAGCACAGTTTGACTCCTAATAAAGCACACAAGGCTAAGAAAATACCGATCAATCGTTATTACCTAAATTAACAAAAATTTACCAAATGTACAATAACTAAGTGATGAATATTCTTAGACGGTCAAATTAACCATTCTAAAAAGTTTTTAAATTTATAAAAAATATAAATTATTATTATTAATTATCTTTTGCTATAATTCTGATTATCAATTAAACTGAGTGGCATTGGCAGCTACATAGCCACCGCATCACTTAGGTGTATTAACAAAGGCTTTTAGCCAGTGGATTTGGAGAATAAACTATGGCAGGCAAAACCCTATACGACAAGCTTTGGGATGATCACTTGGTCAAGCAGCGTGATGACGGCTCATCACTGATTTATATTGACCGTCAGCTTTTGCATGAAGTGACATCACCACAGGCTTTTGAAGGTTTACAGTTGGCAAATCGTACGCCGTGGCGTCTGTCGGCGAACATCGCTACTCCTGACCATAATGTGCCCACTTCCAAAAAAGAGCGTGAGCAAGGCATTGACGGCATCAAAGATGAAACTTCACGCATTCAGGTGCAAACGCTTGATGACAATTGCAACACCTTTAATATCGTAGAGTTTGGCATCAATGACATTCGTCAAGGCATCGTGCACGTTGTAGGACCAGAGCAGGGCTTGACCTTACCAGGCATGACCGTGGTCTGCGGCGATAGCCATACTGCCACGCATGGGGCGTTGGGCTGCTTGGCTCATGGCATTGGCACATCAGAAGTAGAGCATGTGCTTGCCACACAGTGCTTGGTCGCCAAAAAAATGAAAAACATGCTTGTGCGTGTGGACGGCAAATTGGGCAAGGGCGTAACGCCAAAAGATGTGGTGCTTGCCATTATCGGTAAAATCGGCACAGCAGGTGGTACAGGCTATGCCATAGAATTTGGCGGTCAGGTGTTTCGCGACATGTCCATAGAAGGGCGGATGACCGTGTGTAATATGGCAATCGAAGGCGGTGCGCGTGTCGGCTTGGTGGCGGTGGATGATAAGACCATTGAGTATGTCAAAGACCGACCTTATGCCCCCACAGGCGACAACTGGGAAAAGGCGGTCAGCTACTGGAATACTTTGCATTCTGATGAAGATGCTTATTTTGATACCGTCATTGTGATGAATGGCGAAGACATTGAGCCGCAAGTCTCTTGGGGTACATCGCCTGAAATGGTCATTGCCGTTACCCAAAATGTGCCAACCCTTGAACAAGCAAAAGACGATGTACAGCGTAACGACTGGACACGAGCCTATGAGTATATGGGTCTGACGGCAGGACAGGCATTGGCGGATATCAAGCTTGACCGTGTGTTCATCGGCTCATGCACCAACTCACGCATCGAAGACATCCGAGCTGCTGCTGATGTGGTCAAAGGTCGCAAGGTAGCAAGCAGTGTCAAGCAAGCGATGATTGTGCCAGGTTCAGGACTGGTCAAGCAGCAAGCCGAAAGCGAAGGTTTGGATAAAATCTTCCTTGATGCAGGGTTTGAATGGCGAGAGCCAGGCTGCTCAATGTGTCTTGCCATGAATGCCGATAAACTTGAACCCCAAGAGCACTGTGCCAGCACATCTAACCGCAATTTTGAAGGTCGCCAAGGTAATGGCGGACGCACGCACTTGGTGTCGCCTGCCATGGCAGCGGCAGCAGCGATTGCAGGGCATTTTGTGGATGTGCGGTCGTTTTAGTGTCTAAATAAGTTTAGGATACTTAATCACGGGTTAAAAATTGGTCATTTGGCATGAAATGAGCTTAAGTAAGCCAATATTATGATGATTCATAAGCACATCAGTGCATCCATACCGCTGATTAATGTATCAATATAACCGTCTTTTGGAGAAAAATAATGAAACAATACACCACCGAAATTGGCATTGTTGCCCCACTTGACCGTGCCAATGTCGACACCGATTTGATTATCCCTAAGCAGTTTTTAAAGTCTATCAAACGCACAGGCTTTGGCGATAATTTGTTTGATGAATTGCGTTATCTTGATGAAGGCTGTTTGGGTCAAGACATCTCAAAACGCCCAAAAAATCCCGACTTTGTCCTAAACCAAGAACGCTATCAGGGAGCAACCATTTTACTGGCTCGCAGTAATTTTGGCTGTGGGTCTAGCCGTGAGCATGCCCCTTGGGCATTAAATGAATTTGGATTTCGCACGGTGATTGCCCCAAGTTTTGCCGATATTTTTTATAATAATAGCTTTAAAAATGGCATGCTCCCTGTGATACTCACCGAGAGCGAAGTGGATGAGATTTTCAATGAATGCTTTGAGACTGTCGGCTATGAGCTTACGGTGGATTTACAAAACCAAAAAGTAATGACTCCAAGCGGTAAAGCGTATCATTTTGAAGTGGATGCGTTCCGTAAGCACTGTTTATTAAATGGGCTTGATGATATCGGTTTGACCTTACAAGACAGTGATGATATCAAAGCCTTTGAAGAGAAGGCAAAGAAAGAAAGACCGTGGGTGTTTAGAGAATTACAAAACTGATGAATGAAAGTATTATAAATGGCATTGTATGGTTTGTTGTATTTATGTGCTTTATCATGCCATTTATATGTTGTTTTATTCGTTATATATTTGTGCCAAAAACATCACTTTGGTTAGTAATGTTTATATCCATAATCATATGTTGGTTGCTTGTTCAATTTAATGTATTTATCGTTTCATGGCACCTTGATTATCAATTAAGTCAATTTGATTTAGATGGCAATGACTTTTTTACGCCCGATGAAATGACAGCAGAAGTTGAAGAGCTTTTATTGAGAAAGTCAAATGATACAGGCAGAGCATTAGCCCCAATCACTGGCATGGTGGTTAGTATCATTTATAATGCATTTTTGTTTTTTATCTTCGCTCTTTTTCAACCTTTACAAAAGGAAAATACCATATGACCAAAAAAATCGCAATCCTAAACGGCGACGGTATCGGACCTGAGATTGTCGCCCAAGCCGTCAAAGTGCTAGACAAGCTCATCGAGCAAGGGCTTGATGTGTCTTACGAGTACGGCAAATTGGGCGGTGAAGCCTATGATGCTTATGGTTCGCCATATCCAAGCCAAACCCAAGAGCTGTGTCAAAAGGCGGATGCAGTGCTTTTGGGGGCAGTGGGCAGCCCACAATATGACAACTTGGAGCGAAGCGTGCGTCCTGAGCGTGGCTTACTTGCGATTCGTAAGGATTTGAATTTATTTGCCAATTTGCGTCCTGCCATTTTGTACAAAGAGCTGGCGGGTGCTTCTACCTTAAAGCCTGAAATTGTCGCAGGTTTGGATATTTTAATTGTGCGTGAGCTGACGGGTGATATTTATTTTGGTGAGCCTAGGGGCATTCGCACGCTTGACAGTGGAGAGCGTGAAGGCTTTAACACCATGAAATACAGCGAGAGTGAGATTCGCCGCATCGCCAAAGTGTCGTTTGAAGCGGCTCAAAAGCGTAATAAAAAACTGTGCAGCGTGGATAAAGCCAATGTACTAGAAACTACCGAGCTTTGGAAAGAGATTTTTACAGAAGTGGGCAAAGAGTATCCTGATGTTGAGCTTAGCCACATGTATGTGGATAATGCCGCCATGCAACTGGTCAAAAATCCCAAGCAGTTTGATGTGATTGCCACAGGCAATATCTTTGGCGATATTTTATCCGACCAAGCGTCTATGCTGACAGGCTCTATCGGCATGCTACCGTCAGCAAGTCTCAACGAAACTGGCAAGGGTTTATATGAGCCTAGCCACGGTTCAGCCCCTGATATCGCAGGGCAGGACAAAGCCAATCCACTGGCGACCATTTTATCGCTTGCCATGCTCGTCAGATACAGCCTAAATGATGAACAGCGTGCAGGGCAGATAGAGCAGGCGGTGCAAAAAGTGCTAGAAAAAGGCTATCGCACAGGGGATATTTATGAAGACGGCACGACACTCGTGTCTTGTTCACAGATGGGTGATGAGGTGGTGGCTGCGCTGTGATTATGGATAAGCAAATGGATCATTGGATAAAAATCATACCTGCTTGTCTCATACTGGCAGCTTGTTCTAAGCTGCCAGTCGCAGCCGCGGATCCAGAAGCTAAGAGCATTAAAGACTTTCAAGCGGTAGAGCTAGACTATACTCTGCCTGATGATGTCGCGTCCGTCTGTCAGCCACAAACCAAGACTCAGCCGTCTGATCTGACATCAGAGCACGAATCGGTGATCGGCTGCCCATCGATTGATATTCAATTGGTATCACTAGAGCCCAAATGGGTTCAAGATTCGCTTAATTTTTATATTACTCAAGATCATAATCCTGAACGCATCAAATTTCGACGCCATTTGGATACTTTTGCCCGTCAATCTATGTATGACAACGGTGTTATGCCGTATTATCAGAGTGTAGAACCGCAATTTGTTGGCATGCATGGCACCCTGGCTCAGTTTGCCGTCTTGGATGATATGTATTTGGGCGGTGCACATGGCATGCAGACGACCACTTATTATATCTATGACTTGGCGCTTGGCACTCAGATAAGCCTTTATGATCTTGAGATTCAATCTTATGATAAAGAGGCGGGTCGGCTGTATGAGCTGACTCAAGCGGCGTATGATCGGTATTTGTACGCCCACCGAGCTGACATTGGCGATCCTGAGGAGTATAAAGAAACTTATCCATTAGAGTATACGGATAATTTTTATTTCAACGATCAAGGTTTGGTGCTGTATTACAATCCTTATGTATTAAGCCCGTATGCGATGGGACCTGTTGAGCTAATCATTCCTTTTGTTGATCTTGAGGGTGTGCTAAGAGCAGAATATTTACCACCATTTGATTAATCAATAAAGACCTGTATTAACAGGTCTTTATTTGGGTAAAATCAATCGAAGCTCACGATCAAAAAATCGCCGAATCACAAATACTGCCGATAAAGTACACGATATGGCGCTGCTTGCACATATCAAAAACATCGTCACAATCTGATATCGCACCGCTTGGGTAGGATCGGCGCCTGCCAAGATTTGTCCTGTCATCATGCCAGGTAAGCTCACCAATCCCACAACCATCATCGAATTAATCGTAGGCATCATACCACCGCTGACTGCAGAGATGATGGCATGGTGGCAGGCTTCATAAGGCGTCGCACTGAGCGCTAATAGCGTGCGAATTTGATCCTGATGATCATGCAGATGATCGATCAGCCGTCCCGTGGTCAAAGAAATGGCAGTCAAAGAATTTCCCAAAATCAGCCCCAAGATCGGAATGATGTACTGCGGTGAGTACCAAGGCGTCACTTGTAAAATGATCAGCATGGCGATCAGCGTCACCCCAAATGCCGCCACCCCAAGCGATAATAAAGTATCAATCAGCAAGCCTGGATAGGGTCTTTTGATGCGGTTTTTGGCGGAGATGGCGGCAATCAGCGTCATGATTGATAAGATACCAAGCACCTCATACCAACTTTCTTTGGCGAATATCCATGCCAAGATCAGCCCAATCAAGCTAAGCTGCACCACTGTACGCACCGCTGCAATCGTCAGGGTCTTGGCAAGCCCAAGCTTCAGCCAAAGCGATATGCCAATGGCTATCAACACAAGTAATGCCGAGATACCAACATTTGTTAGGCTGAGTATCACAGTTTCGACCCTTCAGTGATCAGCATACCGTCTTTTATCCACCAACTGATAGCAGACAGCGCTATGGCTTGATGCGGCTGATGACTCACCCAAATAACCGCGCGATCGGGCTGATCAGATACCCAGTCATTGACGCAGTCTATGAGCTTGGCAGCGGTATTTTCGTCAAGAGCGGCGGTCGGCTCATCTAATAGTAAAAGTGCAGGACTAAGCTGCAAAGTACGCAAAAAATGTACAATTTGGCGCTCACCGCCTGACAGCGTATGGATATTTTGATTTAAAAACTCTGCCGTCTTGCCAAATCTGCCGAGCTGAGAGATGTGCCAGTTTTGATCAAACACTTTATCCTGATGCTGCTTGAAAGTCAAAGGCAGCTTCAAATTATCCATCACCGTCTCAGCGATCATGACAGGCGTTTGGGTGATCAGCGCCACTTTTTCACGCCACAACAGCGGATCGCTTGAGCAAGACAGGGTTTGATTGGGTAAATACAGCACAGCATCCCCATCATGTGGCAGCTGACCTGCCAAAGCCGATAAAAATAACGACTTGCCAGACCCTGAAGCGCCCATTAGGATAATTTTTTGTCCAGCGTTGATACTGCCTTTGGCTTGATGAAGTAGGGTGCGAGTCTGATCTGGTGTGCTGATATGGATATTTAGGCGATCAAAAATAAATAAAGCCATATTAAGCGCTCTTGGCCGCGCTCATCAGCGTATGAATAAAATTTTCTGGCAGGCGCTGAGGGCGGATTGTTTTTCTGTCATTGATGACGCAAGCCAAAGTAATCGTCGCCGTGGTGGCAGGCTTGTCTTGATTGGGGCGATAAATGCTTTGGCGCACAACTAAGCTGGCTGGTCTGATGCGCACTTCATCCACCGTTACCGTCAGCTCATCATCAACCAGTAAAGGCGTGTGATACGCCAAATCCGCTTGACTCACCACAAAATGCACAGCTTGTTTTGATCCTGACTTGGCATCATCTAGGCTTAAAAAATAGCCATCATAACCTAGCGTCGTCAGCCAGTCGCGTCGGCAATTTTCAAAAAACACCAAATGATTGGCGTGATAGACGATACCGCCAGCGTCAGTGTGATTGATATACACTTTATAAGTTTTTTGAAAATTTACCATAACTCCGCCAAAATTATCCAAACCACGAGCTCAATAAAGCGTTCATTCTGCCAATCATTGTACACCGTTTGATGAGCGCTTGCCAACATTGGACTTGGGATTTAATAGTGTAAGGATGGATAAAGTTCACAAAATCTCATCAAAAATTGTTACAATACCAAATCATCAAAATGATTTAAAAATTTAAAAAGAGTGAGTGATGACGACATTTGTCAGTTTTAATATTAATGGGCTTCGCGCAAGACCACATCAGCTTGAGGCGGTCAGAGACATTTTGGGTGCTGATATTATTGGCCTGCAAGAAACCAAAGTGCATGATGCGCTTTTTCCAGCGAAAATGGTGCAGGATTTGGGCTATCATGTAGAGTTTTTTGGTCAAAAAGCGCATTATGGCGTGGCATTGGCGTCCAAGATTGCCCCGGTATTTGTCCAAAAAGGCTTTCCTTTTGGGGATGATGACGCGCAGCGCCGATTGATCCACGCGCGCTATGATTTTGATGGGCGAAGTATTGATGTGCTAAACGGATATTTCCCCCAAGGTGAAAATCGTAGCCATGAGATCAAATTTCCCATGAAACGGGAATTTTATGCCGATCTTAATCGCTACATTGATGAGCTCAAGGCTGATGGTCGTGAGCTGATCATCATGGGAGATATGAATATCTCGCCAGAGGACATTGATGTGGGGATCGGTGAAGCCAATGCCAAGCGCTGGCTTGCCAGAGGGGCTTGTTCATTTTTGCCCGAAGAGCGTGTGTGGTATCAGACGCTCATGTCCACAGGCTTGACGGATACTTATCGCTTATTTCGTCCAGAGGCTCATGATGAGTTTAGTTGGTTTGATTATCGCTCGCGCGGATTTGAGGATACGCCTAAGCGCGGGCTGCGCATTGACCATATTTTATGTACAGATGCCCTAAAAAATGACTGCGTGGCAGCAGGTATCAGCTACGATATCCGAGCGATGGATAAGCCATCAGATCATGCACCCATTTGGGCGAAATTTAATCTATAACACACCCATAAATCACAAACATCAAGCTAAGCTCGATTGGCTTGATAAAACTGATCAACTTAAGGAGAAAGATCGTGGCAGTCGGTGATATCAGTATTCCAACACAGATTTTTAATATTGACGGCGTCAAAATAGGTACAGCAAAGGCGCATGTGCGCTATGCTGATCGCCGTGATGTGACGGTCTTTGAGATCGCCAAAGGTGCTTGCGTGTCGGTGGTAACTACCCAAAATCAGTTTTGTGCCGCGCCTGTGCAGGTGCTTCGTCAGCATTTTGAGCAGACTGTGCCTGAGTATCTTTTGATTAATACAGGTAATGCCAATGCTGCTACAGGCGAAGATGGGTATCAGCGCGCGCTATCGACTTGCCAAGCACTTGCCCAAAAAACAGGCGTATCAGCTGAATCGGTTTTACCGTTTTCAACGGGTGTGATTGGTGAGACGCTGCCGAGTGATCGGATTATCGCAGGGCTTGATACTGCTTTGGCGGATTTGGCGCCAGATCACTGGCTGGATGCTGCGCACGCCATCTGTACAACAGACACCATTCCAAAACTGGCAAGCACTTCGATCAGTATTGATGACGTGACTTATCACTTTACAGGCATCTCAAAAGGTGCAGGCATGATTCGCCCAAATATGGCAACCATGCTGGCTTTTGTGGCAACTGATGCTGCCATTGATCAAAAGCTATTGGATGATATGCTGATTAAAATTACCAATGCTTCGTTTAATCGCATCACCATTGATGGCGACACATCGACCAATGACTGCTGCACACTGATCGCCACAGGCAAAGCGGGCGCACTCATTGACACCACCGACCATCCGCACTATCAAGCCATTTTTGAAGCTTTGCAGGCGGTATTCATCCGATTGGCGACTTTGATTGTTCGGGATGGTGAGGGAGCTACCAAGTTTATCACGGTTAAGGTCACTGGCGGCGCCAATACTCAAGAATGTGCTGATGTCGCTTATTCGGTGGCGCATTCGCCGCTGGTGAAGACGGCGTTTTTTGCTTCTGATCCAAACTGGGGGCGTATTTTGGCAGCTGTTGGCAAAGCAGGCTTTGAATTTGATCAAAGCCAAGTCAATGTATCGCTGGATGAAGTGAATATCTGCCAGCGTGGCGGATTGGCACCTGAGTATACCGAAGCAGCTGGTCAGGCGGTGATGCAGCGCCCTGAGATCACCATTCACATTGAACTTGGGCGCGGCGAGGCGAGCGACACAGTTTATACCTGTGATTTGTCGCATGAATATGTCACAATCAATGCCGATTACCGCTCTTAAGGTCGGTACAGGCTGATTTGATTGACTTATAATAAAAATGGCTTATCAGTTAATAAAAATGGCTTATCAGTGTGATAAGCCATTTTTTTGATGAGTTATTTTACCAAGCCCGAAATGGTCTTAAAGGCAGGGTCTTCAGAGGATCTTAATAATTCAAATAAAATCGCCTCAGTGGTCGTCACTGCAGCACCAGCACGGCGCATACGGCGGATGGCTTGTTTTTTATCATAAGGATTTCGGCTGCCTACAGCGTCAGCGACAATGACAGGCTGCATGCCATTGTCCAATAAATCCAGCGCTGTTTGAAGTACGCACACATGTGCCTCAATACCAAACAAAAGCACAATGCGACGGTTTTGCTGCAAAATATGCGCCCAAGACGGTGGATTGTCACATACGCTGAAGCTTTTTTTCTCAAAGCTTTTACGATTAGTGTCATTTAATAAGCCATAAAGCTTGTCAATGGTCTCACCCAATCCATTTTTGTACTGCTCGTTAAGCATGACAGGCACGCCCAAAGCTTGAAATCCTTGAATGAGCACTGCCATTTTCTGAGTGATTGCCTCATGCTCAAAGATGTGCGGTGTCAGTTTTTCTTGCACATCAATCATCAAGGCTTGTACATCATCACGTAGAATACGATACGGTACCGAAAATGTCCTAGTCGCCATCACAAACTCCTTTTTTTTATCTGCGCTAATGAACTTAGCTACGCTTAAGGTTTTGAAGAATTTTAAGTCATCATAACAGGTTTTTTGACGCTTGCCAAATGTTTATCCTTGCGAAGCGGCGCCAAAAATTTGGCAAAATCTTAATGATTGATTTTGAATAATCTGTTACAATACTCGGCATATTTTTATTCAATTTTTTATCAAATTGACACGCCAAAAATTACATATTAGGTATATTATGAGTTCGCAAAATCAACCACAACATAACGAAACTGCCATTTCAGAAAATGATCTAATCGCTCAGCGCCGCGCAAAACTCGACGCCTTACAACAAAAAGCCAAGCAAGCCGGCAAAAGTGCTTATCCGAACACCTTTAAGCCTGAGAACTATTGCGGCGATTTGCAGGCGCAGTTTGATGGTGTGGATAAAGCCACCATTGAAAGTGGTGAAAAGGTGTATGCCAAGGTCGCAGGTCGTGTCATGCTCAATCGTGGCTCGTTCATCGTGATCCAAGACATGACCGATCGCATTCAGCTGTATGTGGATCGCAAAGGCTTGCCAAGTGAGACGCTTGAGCTTATCAAGTCACTGGACTTGGGCGATATCGTGGCGGCAAGCGGCTATATTGGGCGCTCAGGCAAGGGGGATTTGTATGTGCATCTTGAAGCATTTGAGCTATTGACCAAATCGTTACGCCCACTGCCTGATAAATTTCATGGCTTGACTGATACAGAAGTCAAATACCGCAAGCGTTATTTGGATTTGATGGTGAATGAAGAGACGCGAAACACTTTTGCTATCCGCGCCAAAGTGGTGGCAGGCATCCGCGCATTTTTGACCCAAGAGCGTTTTATGGAAGTAGAAACGCCGATGATGCATGTGATTCCTGGCGGTGCGTCTGCGCGTCCTTTTGTGACGCATCATAATGCACTGGATATGCAGCTGTATTTGAGGATTGCGCCTGAATTGTATCTCAAGCGACTGGTGGTTGGTGGCTTTGATCGCGTATTTGAAATTAACCGTAACTTCCGTAATGAAGGGGTTTCGACGCGCCATAATCCTGAATTTACGATGATTGAGTTTTATCAAGCTTATGCCGATTATAAGGATTTGATGGCGCTGACCGAGCGTATGCTTGAGACATTGGCGGTGGATATTTTGGGAACGACTGATGTGCCTTATCAAGGTGAAGTGTTCAGCTTTAAAGGTCCTTTTAAGAAAATCACGATGCTTGATGCCATTTTAGAGCACAATCCTGATTTTAGCGGTGATGATATGAATGACCGTGAATTTTTGGCAAAATTTGTCAAAGATGAATTAAAACAAGAAGTGAAACCAAGTTTTGGCTTGGGTAAATTACAAACAATCGTTTTTGAAGAAACAGTTGAAACCAAGCTGCGTCAGCCGACATTTATCACTGAATATCCTGCCGAAACGTCTCCGCTGGCGCGCCGAAATGACACCAATCCACATGTGACGGATCGCTTTGAGATGTTTATTGGCGGTCGCGAGCTTGCCAATGGCTTTAGTGAGCTTAATGATCCGATTGATCAAGCCGAGCGTTTTCGTGCCCAAGTCGCTGAAAAAGACGCTGGCGATGATGAAGCCATGCATTATGATGCTGATTTTATTGAAGCGCTTGAATATGGCTTACCGCCAACGGCAGGCGAGGGCATTGGTATTGACCGCCTTGTGATGCTATTTGCTGATGCTGCCAGTATTCGTGATGTGATTTTATTTCCACACATGCGCCACAAATAAGCCCTTTGTCCTATGGATAAACAATATCAGGTCTTAGCCCGAAAATATCGACCCAAAAACTTTTCCGAGCTTTTGGGTCAATCACATGTCGCCCAAGCGCTGTCCAATGCCATTGATACAGGTAGGCTGCATCATGCGTATTTATTTACTGGAACTCGCGGCGTCGGCAAGACGACCATCGCGCGTATTCTTGCCAAGTGTTTAAACTGCGAAACAGGCATGACAAGTCAGCCTTGCGGCGTCTGTGATACATGTATTAGCATTGATCAAGGGCGATTTTTGGATCTGATCGAGATTGACGCTGCTTCTCGTACCAAAGTTGAAGATACCAGAGAGCTGCTTGAAAATGTGCCTTATGCGCCTGTGCAAGGTCGTTATAAAGTCTACTTGATTGACGAAGTGCACATGCTGTCTACGCATTCTTTCAATGCGCTGCTTAAGACTTTGGAAGAGCCGCCAGACTATGTGAAATTTGTCTTTGCGACTACCGATCCCCAAAAACTGCCCATTACGATCATCTCGCGCTGTCTGCAATTTGTTTTGCGTCCACTGCCGCAAGCGCTTTTGTCTGAGCACTTAGTCAAAGTATTAAATGCAGAAGAGATCCCTTTTACACAAGATGCCTTATGGCAGCTGGCAAGCGCTGCAAAAGGATCGGTGCGTGACGCGCTATCGCTGACCGACCAAGCGATTGCCTTTGGTGGCGGTCAAATCCAAGCTGATACGGTTTTGTCGATGCTCGGATTGGTGAATAGCACCAATGTTCTTGAGATCATCGAGGCGATCTATCATGATGATCGCATGGCAGTTGGTCGATTTATCACTGCCATGCGTGATAAAATGGTCGATGCTGCTGCCATCTTTGATGAGCTGATTGACAGTATTCATCACATGGCTCTCGTACAGGTATTGCCTGATTCTCCTTTGGACATGAATATTGAACAAGCACATCAAATGAGGCGCTTAGCATCCTTGATCAGTCCAGATGTTCTGCAGCTGTATTACGAAATTTTAATCAAAAGTCGTGATGGTATTCGCTTGGCAAGCACGCCGATGCAGGCTTTGGAGATGGGTATCTTAAGGCTGTTGGCATTTCGACCGCTGACAGAAGGGCAGATGGCTGTTTCAAAGGATGCGCAAACAAGCCAAACGAATGACACCAGCAACCAACATAACACAGCTGATGCTATCGTCGAGAACCTCAAAGATCAAGCGAACGCTAACAGCGAAACTCAGGCGCTATCTACCGATATTCATTCTAACAACGATCGGCAGGCTGCCTTAGCAGACTTACCGTCGCAGGCAGACGCTGAGCCGATAGATCCGTTATATAATGACGATGTAACTACAAAAAGTAGTCAAAGCACAGATGACCTTACCAAGATCAATCAAGTGCAATCTGTCAATACAGATACCAATTTGGAGCTATCTTCGGAGGATTTTCAGTCAAAAAAGCCTTTAAAGGCTCTTGAGTCTGATTCTTCTGAAAATCCAACAGCTGAGGAAGATACGCCGAGCGATCATGACACACTGACCCAAATGGCAGCCGAGCCATCTTTTGCAGTCATGTCAGATGCCAGTGATGCCGATGAGCAGCTTTTGGCAGATTTTACTGAAGATATACAAGCCTTGCCAACAGTTACAGCCGCGAATCTGGCTAAGACAGATACTGATGTAAAAGCTACCTACAAAGAAGATCTGATGGCTGATCAGTCATCTTCCCAAGATATCAATCCACAGCCTATCAGCCAGTTTGATAATACCGATTCGCTTAAGTCTTTGGCACATCCGCCTAGCCAACCGATGACCAAAGCCCAAATGCTGGAGCAGCTAAAGCCTACGCCAGTCGAGCTTGATGGGCGCTGGACAAGTGAAAAATGGGATTATTGGGTGCATTTGGCGCGAGAAGCAGAGCATTTTGCACCTGATGAGCTTGCCTTGATGAGCACGAGCGTAATGACAGGTGATATTGCTGGTGATAGCTGTTTGGTGGTCTGCGAACTCAACTCGCAAGTTCAGTCAAGTTTTGAGAGCTTGCGCGCCAAATTTTTAGCGCATTATCCACAAATTAAACTACTTGCTGACCCTGTGCTGGCTGATCAGGCTATAGAAGCGCCAAAATCGCGCTTATCTCAGCGGCACATCCAAGTGCAGGCACAGGCTCAAAATCAACTGGTAGATAGCCCAGTTTTTCAAACGCTTTGGCAGGACGGCTTTGTGGTGGATGATGGGACTTCGGTGCTAAGTCAATCAAAGCTGCTCATTGACTAAAAATTTGTCTAATCAAGCAGATATGGACATGTATCATCATACAACATGCCCCAAAAACTTAAAAATATTAAGCAAATATTGCCTAAAGATTTTGCAGTTAAAGTCATGCAAAAAACATTACAATGTGATACATTTTTTCTGAACAATCTCTTGCCAATAGATTAAAATTCCTTTATAGTTAGTAACCATAATTTTTGATAGTCTTGTAAAATTATCTTTAATTTAAAGGGTTCGGCATTATGTGTCCAATCCCATACAAATCATAACTTAACAATGACTTTTGATCATAAAATTATACATAAAATGACTGATCAGTCATCATTTTTTATAACATAACATTAGAATTTTATTATAATGATTTGCTTTTTCTTAAAATGCAGATTATATAAATTAATTAATTAAATTAAACTAAATAATTTGAGGTAAAATATGTTAGATAATTTACGAGGTATGGCGGTCTTCGCGAGCGTAGTTCGCCACGGTTCATTTAGTGGCGCAGCCAAAGAACTTGGCATTACAACCAGTGCTGTCAGTCAGCAAATTCGCTCTTTGGAAACTGATTTGGGTGTTTCTTTACTACATCGCTCGACACGTAAGCTCAGTCTAACCGAAGCTGGCGAAAGCTTATATTCATCAGCCACCCAAATGGTGAAAGCAGCCGAACAAGGGCGTGACAGTGTGATTCAGCTTAAAGATGAGCTCTCAGGCAGTCTGCGTATTGCGACCACCCCAGAGCTTGCTAAGGCTTATCTACTGCCTGCCTTATCTGATTGGTTGGTTGAGCATGATAACTTGTCATTGAATATCATCTCGCGCGACAATCTGGATATGATTGAAGATCGCGTTGATGTGGCTTTGTTGTTGAGCGAACAGGCTCAAGGCATCGCACTTAAGACAGTAGAGCAGCTGTTGGTTGCTTCACCAGAATATATCAAAAATCATGGTGATGTAGAAAATGTTAAGGCATTGGCAGCGCACACAATGATTATCTGCGGCGAAAAACCAACCGAAAGCGTCGAGTTTAAAGATGCAAATGGTAAGCAGTCTGTGCGTGTCAGCTCAAGACTGATCACCAATAATCATGCCATCGCTCTAAACTTGGCTGCTGAAGGCTATGGCATTACTAAGACCAATGCCGTCGATGCCAAAGCGCTGCTTGAGTCAGGTAAAGTTGTTAAAATCCTACCAAACCACAGTTTGCCGACACTGACTTTGAGCGCTGTCACCATCTCGAAAGAACAAACAACCGTCAAGGCGCAAAAATGTATTGAAGTACTTGAAGCGCACTTTAAGAATTAATTCAATTAAGTTTTTTAAACCCTGCATGATGCAGGGTTTTTTGTGCTTAAAATACGATAAAAAAGGTCGAGACAAAAATAATACTCACACCATTCATGAATATCTTTGCAAGTGAGTGAATTTGTGTTACCTTATAATCCATTTTTAATCAAAAATTCACATTACTTACTTTTACTCATGGCACATTAGTATGAAAAAACAGCTCTCAAACATTCGTTTGTCCAAGCCCAAGAACCGATCGCTCAAATTTGGTTACCTGGCGGTGGCGGCACTGATGTTACAAGCCTGTCAGGGTGTGGGCATGCAGACAGACAGCCTGCGGGGGCAGTCTTTGCAGACGCTACCTTTTGCGGATAATCTGTCCACGCCATCCGCTCAAGCTAAGCAAAGCCTAATCAAAGCAATGAATCAGCATCTGCTCAGTGAGCGCTATTCGCTATCGACCTATCGATATCGAGTCGTGCCTCACCTAGCCAAGGATAGCATTGACGCTGGTAGCGATAGCCTGTGGATGACAGCACTCAAGACGTATGAATATAAAACCACTGCCGATAGCGCCAGCTACCAAAGCGATGCTTACCGTACGACTGAAGATTATCTAAACGAAGAGGGGTCTTTGCCTTATTTGCGCTACGATGACGAAAAAAAGGGCGCCATACTTGATCACGCCATCACCCGAGAGACAGCAATGGATGCGCAGTATTTGACGGCTGGCTCAGACATCATGGCTGCTTATATGGATCAATATCGCTGCTTAAGCGATGCAGCCGAGACTCTCGATCAAATCGTCTTAACCAATCCCACACTCACTGTCAAAGATCGACAAATTAAAGATCAGCTTAAAGTCATCGATGGCTGTATCACTCAAGCAAATCAAGATTTTGATGCTCAAAAATCCAACGCACAGGGATATCAAATCGATGACATCGCCAATATCCGTCAATGCGCTACCAGTTATCAACGAGATTTAAACCAAGTGCTGTCTGCCAGTCGCAAGCATCCTTCCTTGACGGGCGAGGCTTATGATGGCTATCTGATGGCATATAATCAGTTTTTGGTCTGTGATCAAGATGTGTGGTACGGAATGATTTATATGGATCCGCTAGGTTATATAGATCGAGGTCTGACCGCCAAACAGCTGGATGTTAGGTCGCTCATTCGTGAATGTTCACAGACTCAGCTGACAGCCAATAAAAATCTACGCCGCCAAGGTAAGACACTGGCAAATAGCCCAGAGAGTTTTTTACAGACACATTTTGATGGCTCATATTGCATTGCCATGAGCTTAGATGAACCTATTGATGATGTTCAAAGACCGACCAGTTTGGAAGAAGCTGACGAACTGGATACCCAGGTGTTTTTTAAGCTACTTATGGGTGAGGCGGATTCAGATGAGCCAAAGCCGGTGTTACGACAGTGGTTTGAGGCTTATAAGTCCATGAAGCTGTCAGAACAAACCAAACCAACCAACACCGGCGCAGACAGTGACGCGATGGAGTCGCTGCCTTTACCATTACCCGAAGATATGGGCGGCATATATACCAACATGATGTCATCCATGCTGGATTATATGAAAAAAACGCCAGAGCAGCTTGACGCTAAGAATTTTTATCAGTATGAAAATACCGCCTTTACAATTCTTAGCCACTACGCGCCTGCTCAGCGTAAGATTAATTCGGTGATGGCTTTGGATTATGAATCACCAACTGCCAAGCAATCCATCCAAGCGCCGATATTGATTGACTTTGACCAAGGATCGATAACGGTTGATGCATCAGCTGCACTGCCTGTCAGCGCGCTTGCTTTGCCAAAGTATGCGCCGCTGCCCAAAGACTCCAAAGATGGCATGGTGACATTTTATTTACCCAAACCGCTTGAGGGCGTCATTCCCACAGATGTTATTTATGAAGCGATGGTTAATGGCTATTTGGCAGGATTTGGTGAATTGGATGTCGAACGATTTACGCCAGTGGTGATGACGAGCGATCCTTATGCGCGTAAACTTGGAGCAACCCAAGCAATTAAATTAAGCCTATCTAAACAAGAAGTCGGCAAATATATCGGTGTTATCTTAAAATACATCGCCAAAGATCTAAAAGCTTATGTTGATGCCCATCCTGAGCGTTACCCTGAAGATTCAGATGATCCGATCAATGCCGCCAAAATTAAGCAAATCATTGATGATTGGGCGCTGATTAATCAAGGTCATCACACAGATGATATTGGCAGTGCGTTGGCGCTACTTGAGTCGATCATGCCGATGAGCTCATCGGATCATATATATTATTATTTAAACAGTCGCGGTCAGCTCATTGGTTTACAATACATCCAAAGCATCAATCAGCACATGCAAAACACACGAACGCAGACCATTGCCCAAACACGCTTTAGCAGTCAGCCGATCGCTCATCCTTATGCCTCAAAGCTCATTGATGGCACCAAAGATAGCTCAGATGGGAATGCTTGGGTTCATACCATTCGCCAAGATATCAAATTGGGTGAATTGGCAAGACAAGCTCGCGATGATTACGACACCGTCATTGATGACACTGACGCCGCCTTAATCCTTGATGACAGTGATGCTGCCTTAACAGATAAATAATAAGACTGAGAGTGATTTATGCAAACTAAATTAAACCCAATTGCGGCGCTGGTATGTTTGGCGGCTTTGACAGGGTGCGCAAGTACCGCTGATATCGCACCCAAAGCTGTCAGCTCAGCCACAGCCAAACAAGATTTATCAGAAGCCATCACAGCACAAATGCGCAGCTCTTTTGGCTATGAAACAGATATTTTTGTTTCTAACGCAATTCGCGAGCAGGCATTGGCAGCTCATGCCGATCACAGCGATCAAAATCAAGCTCAGCACTGTGAGACTCAGCATGACACAGCCTATATTTCTTTGACTAAGGCGTTGATGGCTGAGCAAAAGGTCGCGATGGAAGATATCGAAAAAACCCAAGCGTTTGATCAAATTCGCAAGACATATTTAGCGTGCGTCAATGAGCGGTACGAATTACAAGAAGCTGGCATTGAAAGCTTTGATATTGAAGCTTTTTTGAGCAGTACCAAAAATATGACCCCTTCTGAGCAGTTTGATTTATTGTACGATGAGCTGCAGGAAAAGGAGCTGAGCGACAGCGCCACCCGTGCTGCCAATGAAGCTGTTTATAATGCCGAGCGCAATCAAGAAGATACCGCGCTTGAACAAAAAAAAGCCAAATTACTCAATGCTAATTTGATTGAGCCAAGCGCCTTGAGTGTCAAGGGTAATTATCAGCCACTGCTTGGAAAATTTACCGCGCTGCCTGCCATCAGTTATGATGCCAAAAATATCGCGCTGCATCTGAATCAGCCGCTTTATATTGACCTAAAGCAAGGTATTGTTTATCTGTGGGCGGATAATTTTGCCATGCTCAATAGCGAAACCCTTGATAAACAGCTTGGCACCAAGTGGCGTGATAAGTGGCTAGCCATTCGCCTTAATGACGGCAGCCTGCCACCTAATTTTGCCAAAGATCTGATTGGGTATGTGTGGCATGCCAAAAAACAAAGCTTTGATAGCTTGGATGTGAGTGCGTTTGAGATGGTCAATGATGACACTGTTCTTATGATGCCCAATCTGTTGGATAATTTATCATCCAAAGCCGTCGATACCATCAAAGGCACAGGGCGAATCATCCGCCTAAATCCCAATGCCCAAGACCAAGCTTATGCTCGATATTTATTTGCCGATACTTTATATCGTAGCATCGTGGATAATTATAGCGAATTTGCCGAGCCAAGCTTTGGGAATGTGGAGCGCACGATTGAAGATGGGCAAAGTGTCATCGAAGTTGTCAATGTTAATCATGCTCAAGATCACGAAGAGTTGCCCACCGAAGTCAAAATTGACAGTCGATTATTTGTCAGAATGTTATTAAACGCCTTGGCAAAAATTAGCTATGGCTATCAATCCGACGCTCAGTATCGAGATCAAATGACGGAAATTGAACCTTCGCCTTATCAGCCGCTGTCACATTATGGCTTGACAGGCAATAAAATTGGCTGGATCCATCAGCGCCAATACCTGCCCAATCCCTTTGTAAATAAAGAAAATTCAAGCTTGCGCCTAGAGCAGCCTATGCTGATTGATGTGTTTACAACCATCACGCCAGTTCAAAAAGATGAATTTGCGCGTCTGCCTGCCCATCTGCGTACACCAAATGCCCAAAACTCGGTGAATGTGATGGATTATAGCCGCGAGCTTGTGGAGCGCATCAAGTCAGGTGACGATAAATACAGCCAAATGCTCATCGCGCTACTGACGGGTGAGGGTGCGGTAGGTGAGGGCATTTATGATGAGCCACCATCGATCGATGATGACATCAGCCCATCTCAAGAAGGTGACACATCATTTGAGTGAGCATAACGCTTTGGCATACTAGACCTCTTATAAACCTAAGGAGGTCTTTAAATATGCAGCAGCCAGTCTTTGGAGGCTTTGAGCAGAAAATTTTCAAAGCTTTTCATGGCGGGCGTTTGGCTGCGTTGGCGGTGTTTATATAGCATAAATTCATAGCCAATCTGCGGCTCATGAATCGGAATCATGACCAAGCCTTGTTCATCCACCCAAGATTTGGCATAGCCAAGCGCCATGGTGATCCCAAGTCCTTCTTTGACCATACCCAAAGCCGTTGATAAAAAATTGACTTGATAATCGCTGCGAAACAGACGCGTGCGAATATCCAAAGGTAGCTTTTCATTGATATGGTCGGCAAAAGGCGCTTGCACTGTAATCAAATCACCTTCATTAAGATCCTGCCATGTCAGCGCCTTTGAGTCTGCTAGGGGGTGATCTGCACGCACCACCAGTCCAAAGGATGACCGAAACAGTCTGGTCTGCATCAGCTCATTGCTATGCAAAAGATCAGGTCCTAGCCCAATGTCCGCCTCCAGCATCTGCACATGATCCACCACCTCTTCAATTGAGCAGTCAATCAAAGTCACTTGAATATCAGGATACGCCTCTTTGAATAAGCGGATCAGTTTGGGTATCGAAGCGGCGGCTAGCTGCTGCGGCGCTGCGATACGCACTTTACCTTGGTGATAGTCCTGTAAATCATGGACTTCATGACTCATCAGCTGCATATCATTGAGCACTTTATTGGCATGCGGTAGCAGCCGCTCACCGGCTTCTGTCAAGTGGATTTGGCGCGTGGTTCGGTCAAATAGGCGCATATCCAGCTGCTTTTCCATCTCTTTGATCAGCCCGCTTAGGGATGACTGAGTCAAGTGCAGCTCAGCGGCTGCCTTACTAAAGCTGTGATGGCGCGCGATGCTGGCAAAAGCTTTGAGCTGACGAAAAGTGATATTCATAGGATTATCCAATAATTATGATAAAAATTCCATTTGTGCGCAATTTTCGCTTATTTTATGATAAGTCATCACTGAAAGACAAGTAGCATCACCCACAAAAGGAGTATTTTATGGCAGATTTATTTGAAAACCCAATGGGACTGTGTGGTTTTGAATTTGTAGAGTTTGCAAGCCCAACGCCAAATGTGCTTGAGCCATTATTCGAAAAAATGGGATTTAGTTTGGTTGCCAAGCATCGCTCAAAGGATGTGCTGTTGTACCGTCAGGGCGGTATTAATTTTATTGTCAATCGCGAGCCCAATTCTGAGGCGATGTATTTTGCCAATGAGCATGGTCCATCAGCTTGTGGCATGGCATTTCGTGTCCGTAATGCACAGTTTGCGTACCGTCGGGCGATTGAATTGGGCGCAAAGCCCATTGAGATACCGACATCGGTCATGGAGCTTCGTCTGCCTGCCATTCGAGGTATTGGCGGCGCGCCGCTGTATTTGATTGATCGATTTGAGGCAGGTAAATCCATTTATGATATTGATTTTGAATTTCTTGAAGGTGTCAATCCCAATCCTGTTGGTTATGGTTTTGAGGTCATTGACCATTTGACGCACAATGTTTATCGTGGTCGGATGGATTATTGGGCGAAATTTTATGAAAAGCTATTTAATTTTCAAGAAATACGCTATTTTGACATCAAGGGTGAATACACAGGCTTGACCAGTCGCGCGATGACGGCGCCTGATGGCTTAATCCGAATCCCGCTCAATGAAGAAGCCAAACAAGGCGGCGGTCAGATCGAGGAATATCTCATGGCGTTTGGAGGCGAAGGCATACAGCATATCGCGCTTTTGACAGACGATTTGACCAATGCCATCGATCAGCTAAAAGCAGCTGGCATACCATTGATGACTGCGCCTAACGATGCCTATTATGAGATGCTTGATGAGCGACTGCCGGGTCATGGCGAGGATGTGTCCGCACTCCAAAGTCGTGGCATCTTGCTAGATGGGACCACCGAAGGCGGTCATCCCCGATTGTTATTGCAAATTTTTTCAGAAACCGCGTTAGGTCCAGTGTTTTTTGAATTCATTCAGCGTAAAGGCGATTACCGAGAAGGGTTTGGCGAGGGGAATTTTAAGGCGCTGTTTGAGTCGCTTGAGCGCGATCAGATCCGCCGCGGTGCCTTGCAGGTCTAAAATGAGTTTGAGGTGGTATTTGCGGTCTGATCACCTGCTTGTAAGTTTGGGTAGGCTATATCAGATGGCAAATATCCGCTTGGTTGAATTTCACTATTGAGGGCATGTGTTTTAAGGGTTAGGCTGATTGATTGGACGCTTTTTGAGATGGAGTTTGGTCGGGTGAAATTTATCACAGTCTATACTTTGCCACATTAAATTTGGTTAAATTGCGAGCTTGATACCTTACAGATAGCTATATTATTTAACGGTACTGCAAAAATTTCATTATAAATTTGTAACAATTAATGAAAATTATTGCTGTAAGTAAAATCCCACAATTTTTGTGGTAAAATAGAATATATCCGAAAAAGGGGACAGTCCATGAAATCCATCAAGCGAAACAGCCAAAATTTGGCAATTTTACTTGCGATGACTGCTGGGGCGCACAGCGCACACGCATTCTCAATCGATCAAAGCCAGCAGCGTGTGACCGTGCAGCCTGCTCAGATGACCACATCTCAGTCCGTTTATATTGAGCCTGCCGCTCAAGTAAGCACAAGAACACAAGTCAGCGTACAACCTGCGACACAAGCCTATACCGCTACCAGAGTTGATATTCAGCCGCAGCTTGCCGCCACAACCCAAACTCATACCACCACTTATGCAACGACCAGTGCGCCTAGCGCTCAGCCCACCAATTATAGCAGCCAAACCAGCTATGCTGGCAGTTTTTATGATCTGCCTGTCAGCACACGTTCGGCGGCGGTCTTGGTGTATGATTTGCAGGATGGTAAGCCAATCTATGGTAAGAATGCGGATGTTCAGCGCTCGATCGCATCTATCAGTAAAGTAATGACGGCGATGGTTATCTTGGATGCTGAGCTTGATATGCGTGAAGAGATTACTTTGATTGCTTCGGATTTGGTGGGTGCTAAACAAGCAAGTACACGCCTAAAAGCTGGCGACCGCATGACACGCTCTGAATTTACGCTGATGACGCTCATGCGTTCTGAAAATCCAGCCGCTAAGGCATTGGCGCGTACTTATCCAGGCGGTTATGATGCCTTTATCGCTGCCATGAACCAAAAAGCGCGCGATCTAGGCATGTATCAGACAAAATTTAGTGATTCATCTGGCTTAGATCCGCGCAATATGTCATCTGCTAATGATCTATTGATCATGATGAAAGCAGTCAATAGCGACCCTCGATATCACAGTATCCGCAACTTCTCCACAGCGCCGACCTATGATTTTTATATCACAAATTATAACAGCGGTAATCGCACCTACAAAGGCAACAATACCAACCGTCTAGTGAGAGAAGGTGCTTATCCGATCGGTGTTCAAAAAACTGGCTATATCCGCGAAGCTGGTTATAGCGTCGTCATGGAAACCAATGTCAATAATCGCCCTGCAATCGTCGTATTATTAGGCGCATCAAACAGCGCAAACCGCTGGAGTGACGCTGAGACAATCTTAACCGAGCTTGCTTATCGCCGTTAAGCAGTTTGACAGGATATCAAATCGCCCAAGCATGACTTAGGGCGATTTTTATTTAAAGCACTTTTTATTTAAAGCACTGAGTCAATGATAGGGTAAGTTTTCAATTATTAAAAATATCCATAAAAAACCACGCCCAAATTAGAGCGTGGTTATGTGAGCCGTAAGCGGCTTAATCTTTGGTATTTTGAAGTTCAGGATCGGCAAATACCACCACTTCTTCTTCAAACTCAGGTTTGATTTTGACGACAAAATCTTCTCTAGACAAGCCCATCATGAGCGGAATCGAGCTTGCAATATAGACCGATGAATAAGTACCAGCGATCAAACCGATAAATAATGCCACAGAGAACCAGTACAGACCATCACCGCCCAAAAATAGCATCGCGACAACCACGACAAATACTGTACCCACAGTCATGACGGTGCGTCTTAGGGTTTCGGTCAATGATAAGTCAAGCACTTGACGAGGTGTCAGACCGCGCACTCGGCGAAAATTCTCACGAATACGGTCATAGACGACGATGGTATCGTTCACCGAATAACCAATCAATGCCAAAACAGCTGCTAAAACCGTCAGATCAAATGGCCAGCCCATGATGGCAAACACACCAACGACGATGATCACATCATGAAACAAAGCCAGCACAGCACCCAAGGCGAGCTTGAACTGAAAGCGCGTCGCAACATAAAGCAGCATCATTCCCAGTGCCACCGACATGGCGAGCAAGGAGTTTAGGTAAATTTCATTACCCAGCTGGCTCCCGATGATGCTGATGCTATCGATGGTTGATGGGTTATTTGGAAAATTGAGAATCTGATCCAAAGCAGCGCTTAGGTTTTCGGCTGAGCCATCTTGGGGTGGTAAGCGCACCAAAAGCTCTTGGCGCGTTCCTAAGTATTGGACAACTGCATCATTGAAGCCATTATCTGCCAATGCCTGAACGACCTGTGCTTGTTCGACGGGCTGCTCGTATGCGACATTGGCAGACACACCGCCTGTAAAGTCCAGCCCAAAGTTTAAACCCTTAACTATAAGCGCTATCAGTCCTGCAAGTATAAAAAGCACCGAAAATGCCATCATGGGCTTCTCGAGCTTCATAAAAGGAATGATGCGCTGATTGGCGATGAGCTTGACGCCGCCGGCTTTTTCGGCAGCTTCATCGCCTGCTTCGGCAATCAGTGATTGATCGGCTAGGGCATTTTGATTGGTGGCGGCATTGGCGCCTTTTCCGTCACGACGCGGCGCACGACGACGGCGCGGTGGCTGTGCTGCGTTTGGGTCGATAGGGTTATTTTCGTTATTCATTTTTAACTCCTAACCGATGCTAAGTTTGGTTAAGTTTTTGCGATGACCATACCAAATCTGAATCATGGCACGAGTTACTAAAATCGCAGTAAACAAAGAGCTGATAATACCAATCGCAAGCGTAATTGCAAACCCTTTGATCGGTCCGGTACCAATGGCAAATAAGATAAATGCAATCAATAGCGTGGTGATGTTAGCATCAAAAATTGAGCTAAACGCACGATCAAAACCTGCCACGATGGCGGATTTTGCACGAGCCCCATTAGCAAGCTCTTCGCGAATACGCTCAAAGATTAAGACGTTGGCATCAACCGCCATACCGATGGTTAATACAATCCCGGCGATACCAGGCAAGGTCAATGATGAGCCTAATATGGACATGATGGCAACCATCATAATGACGTTAAAGGCTAGGGCGATATTAGCAATCACGCCAAACGCACGATAAAACACAATCATCCATAAGAACACCAAAAGATAGCCGACCTGTGTAGAGAACAAACCTTTGTCGATATTATCTTGACCCAAAGAAGGACCGATGGTTCGCTCTTCGACAAAGTACATCGGTGCAGCCAAGGCGCCTGAGCGCAATAGGAGTGCAAGCTCGCCTGCTTCTGCATCTGAATCCAAACCTGTGATCACAAATGAAGAACCTAAAACTGCCCGAATGGTCGCGCGGTTAATGATGCGTGACTCGGTATAAGGCGTGCGCACCTCGACAAGCTCGCCAGTTGCAGAATCTTCTTCAAAGCTGACCCGTTGTTTATTTTCAATAAATAGCACTGCCATCTGTTTGTCCACAGCGGTGCGAGTGGCGTTTTGCATGAGTCTGCCGCCTGCTTTATCCAGGGTGATATTCACCTGTGGGCGTCCATTCTCATCCAGTCCTGACTGCGCCCCTTGAACCCGCTCACCTGTGATGATGGACTGACGCTCAAGCAGCATAGGCTGACCATCCAAAGAACCAAATGGAAAGGCTTCGGTGCCTGCCGGTGGGATGCCGCCTGCATAATTCATGTCCTGTTCGCTCACCATGCGAAACTCAAGATTGGCAGTACGACCCAAAACACGCTTGGCTTCTGCGGTGTCTTGCACGCCAGGCAGCTCAACGACGATGCGGTTAGCGCCTTGAGATTGTACCAATGCTTCAGCCACGCCAAGCTCATTGATACGATTTCTAAGCGTGGTTAAGTTTTGACCGACAGCATAGTCATTAATTTCTTGAATTTTAGCATCAGTATAAGTCAGCTCAAGCGCCGCCCCTTCAGTATCAGCAAAGGGACGCAGTGCAAAGTCTGCACCAACTTGATTTTGTAGGACAGACTGAGCGCGCCCACGATCGTCTGTATTGATGAAAGTCAGCACCATGCCATTATCGGTCATGCGCAGACTTTGAACTGGGATTTGCTCGCCACGCAGTGTACGGCGTACGTCTTGGCTGGCAGTGGTGAGACGCTGTTCGAGTGCTTTTGCCATATCAACTTCTAACACAAATCTCACGCCGCCGCGCAAGTCCAGACCAAGCTTCATGGGAGCAGCGCCCAAATTGCGCAGCCATTCAGGCGTGGTTTGTGCCAAATTAAGTGCGACCACATACTGTTCGCCTAAGTCTCGGCGCAGCACTTCTTGTGCCTTAAGCTGATCTTCAGCATTTGATAAGCGAAGCAGTGCACTGTTATTTTCAAAGCTGCCATTATGGTGACTTAGTCCTGCTTGTGTCAGCAGACCTTCAGCTTGTGTCAGCACATCTTGAGTTAATTGTGTACCTGCGCTCGCGCCTGTAATTTGCACAGCAGGCTCATCAGGATATAGGTTGGGTAATGCGTAGATGCCAGAGATAAAGAGCACCACAGCAATTAATATATATTTCCAAGCAGGGTAGTGCATAGGGTATTCTTATTAGATAGAGCAAGATGATGAATTCATCTCATCAATTTGCAAAAAAACTGACCCAAGCAATTAATTAATTTATCTAAGTCAATGCTTGGGCTTAGGATGGGTTAGATGTTGTCAATGGTACCGGCAGGTAGCACCATCAGGACGCTTGCACGCTGAATTTTAACATCAGTTGAGTTATTCAGTGTGATTACTGCATAATCGCCTTCAACTTTCTTAACGCGACCGATCAGACCACCAGCGAACACAACTTCATTACCTGCAGCTAGGCTATCCACCATGGCTTTGTGCTGCTTGTTGCGCTTTGATTGTGGGCGAATGATCAAAAAATAGAAAATTGCAAAAAACGCTACAGGAATCAGCAAGTTCATAAATAATGACTGCTGACCTGCAGGTGCGCCTGCGGTTGCGTGCGCGGCAGTGATAAATAAATCTAACATCAAAAACTCCTAAATCTTAAAAGACGGTGGACTATTTCAATCATGATCCACAATCACCGCCCATTTCCAAAATATAAACCTTACTTAAGGAATATATCTATCTAAATCACTCAAGTAAAAGTCAAAATAACGCATATCATAGCATATTTTTGGGGGTCTGACATGGATTTTTGGTGTTGTTACTGATGTGCGATAAAATGCACTAAAAACAATACTTGCACATCGCTTAATTTTCACTTAATATGAGTGCTAATTTTTGCAATTTTACATCGTATATGTCCCGACCGCGACCCCGAAATTTGGCAAATGGATCTGTTTCACGCCTGATTTTTGCTGCATTATTGGCGGCTATTTTTATCCCCTTGACCGCACACGCTGCTTTTGAGCTCGGCGGCACACCTACCAACCTTGCCTTACTGATTTTCTTCATCTCCTTATCGCTGATTGTATCCTTTTTATGTTCAATCTCTGAGGCGGCGCTTTTGACGATGACGCCTTCATATATTGACACCCTGGCGGAGGACGATCCTAAGGGCGCAGCACTGCTTAAAAGTGTCAAAGTTGATAATATTGAAAAGTCAATTTCGGCAATCTTGACGCTAAATACCGTTGCGCATACACTGGGCTCACTTGGGGCAGGCGCTCAAGCGGTGATTGTATTTGGCAATGCTTGGTTTGGGGTGTTTAGCGGCGTGATGACGCTGATTATCTTAATTGGCACAGAAATTATCCCAAAAACGATTGGTACGGCATATTGGCGACGCTTTGCGATGCCTGTGGCGTATTATGTGCGTGCAATTAATGTGGCGTTATTACCGATCATTTGGGTGACAGAAAAGATTTCACGAATGCTGACGCGCGGTAATCAAGAAAGCAGCTTCAATCGTCATGAGTTTTTGGCGCTTGCCAATCAAGGTGAAAGCTCAGGTCAGATGAGCGAGATGGAAACGCGAATTATCAAAAACTCTCTGGCGCTCAGTGTGATCAATGTCGAAGATATCGTCACGCCGCGCTCGGTCGTCAGTGCATTTGATGAAAATATGACTGTCGGCGATGTGTTTGCTCAATATCCTAAGCTACCATTTTCACGCTTTCCGATTTTTGATGAAGATTTAGATAATGCAACAGGGTTTGTCCTAAAGTCTGATTTATTAATCGCCAAGGCAAACCAAGAGATTCATACGCCCATCAAGCAGTTTCGGCGCGATATTAACTTTGTGTTTGCCAAGATGAAATTGTTTGATTTGCTTGATTTGATGCTCAAAGAGCGCGTTCACATTGCTTTGGCAGTGGGGGAGTTTGGTGAAGTCAAGGGCTTAGTGAGCTTGGAAGATGTGCTTGAGACTTTACTTGGGCTTGAGATTGTCGATGAGTTTGATCGTGTCGATGATATGCAAACCCTTGCTCGTCAGCTGATGGACAGACGCATGGCACGACTAGGTGCAAAACTTGAAGAAGATGCGCCTTTTGATGAAAAATAGTCTGTCTCTGCCAAATCACTTCTAAATGAAACAAAATGTAACAATTTGCCATCATGCTTTAAGCTTACTATGCTATTTTAGCTTAAGAGCACTCCGTCATGAGTACGGGGAAGTCATTCATTTATAAGTATATTAATATAAGGGTTGGTTTATGAAACACAGCACCCGTTCTATTTTAAAAAAAGCCGCTGCTGCAAGTATGCTGACAGCTGCGATTCGATCGGTAAGTAAATTTAAAGGCAAATCATTTGGCAAAGGTGCCAGCATTGGCTTATTCATTGGCGCACTTGGTGTTCAAAGCTTGATCACCACCAATGCTTATGCGATCAGTGAGCAAGATGTCAGCCGATATGCATCAAGCATGAGCAGCGCCGCTAACGCCCAAAATATTGCTCAAATTTCAAGATTAATCGCTGATGATGCCATCATTTCGCTATCTCGCGGTGGCAAAACGACCAGTTTAAATAAAGAAGGCTACCTACAGCTTCTTCAAAAAAGCTGGGCTAAATCCAGTGGCTATCGCTATCGCATTGATGTGACAGATGTGGTTGCTACCGGCAATCAAGCTAGGGCGCAGATTGTGACCACCGAGACTTGGACCCAAGACGGCAAACCTGTGACCATTAAGACCGCTTCGCGCGCCACTTTTTCTCAGGTGGGCAATCATGCTGTATTATTAAGATCGGTGTCACAAGTCACGGTTGAATGAGTTAAGATTCTAAACTGATTTGATCGAGCCACCGTTTTGTAAGTCAATTCGGTGGTTTTTATTACCCATTTGCTGTCCAAAAGGTTGCCAAATTTGCCAAAATAAGGCATTATTATCGCTTGAAATAGCTGGTTGGCTTGATTTTGCCAATTTGGCTTTATAGCAATCACTGAGTTAGGTGACCAAAGGACATGAAAATGACAAAACACTCCAAATCCCCCATTTCTAAACAGATCTTAAAGCCGCTCAGTCTTGCCATTTCATCTTGTATTTTGGTTGCTTGTAGTAGCACAAGTACACCCTCTAAGCCGATCAGCCAGACCCCAAAACCAATCCCTCAAGCTAAGCCTAATCAGCAGATTCACATATCATCGGGTAATACTGGCACAGGTGTTTTGGATCTTGAGATGCTTGATGCCTTAGAAGCGCTACTTCAAGCGACCGACATGAGCATGGTGGAGGGCGATGAGCTGGCGATTCAGCGCTACGGTAACTTATGGGATCGAATTCGCCGCGGCTATCGCATGAATGAAGTTACCAATGCAAGAATTGAAGCTCAAAAATCATGGTTTTATACGCGTCAAACTTATTTGGACCGCCTGACCGCGCGTGCTTCGCGCTATCTGCATCATACTGTCGCTGAAGCCGAAAGACGCGGTATTCCCTCTGAATTAGCGCTTTTACCCATCATTGAAAGCTCCTATGACCCAACGGCGACCAGCAATGCTGCCGCTGCTGGTCTTTGGCAGTTTATTCCTAGCACAGGTCGCATCTATGGCTTGAACCAAAGCGCAACCTATGATGGTCGCCGTGATGTGATTGAATCAACGCGCGCCGCTTATGACTTTTTAACAAGTTTGTATAACCAGTTTGGTTCTTGGGAGTTGGCATTAGCCGCTTATAATGCAGGGCCTGGACGAGTTTCGCGCGCCATCAAAGCTAACCAAGATCAAGGGCTACCAACGGATTATTGGTCGCTTAAGCTGCCAACTGAAACAATGAACTATGTGCCAAGATTCTTAGCAGTCGCTCAAATTGTCAAGTCCCCAAATACTTATGGTGTTAATTTACCCGCCATTGCCAATCACAGCCATTTTAGAACGGTGCCAGTTAATTATGGTGTGAGTTTATCGGAAGTTGCCACAGTGACAGGCTTGCCAGTCAGCGAGCTTCGTTTACTAAACCCTGCGCTTTTAAACCTTACCGTTGATGAGATCGGTCCTAATCGTATCGTTATTCCTGACAGTTTGCCGAACCAAATTGATAATCAGCTGGCCTCTTTAAAAGGCTATGGGTTTGGTGGTGATTATATCGCAACAGCACCTGCTCAAAGCATCACCTATGTGGTACCTAAGTCCGGCGCTTCGGCAAACACAAGCTCTCAGCAAGAATTGATCGCATCTAATACGCTGCCAACCACCATTGCACAAGTCACACCAAATAATACCATCGTCCAAGAGCCGGCTTTATCAAAATCTGAAATAGATCTGATCGCGGCAGAAATTCAAAAAACCAGTCCTGAAGTCCCTGCGATCAGTCCCCAAGATGGAAACATCCAGCTAAATGCAGTACAAACCAGCCAGTCGGTTTTGGACGCTCGTGGTGAAACTAAGATGTTGAGTTTTTCGGATAAGCCAAAAACTCAAGCTGTATCGCCGCCTTTACAGCCTGTACAAACAGTAGCGCCTAGCCCTGCGCCTGAACCAGCTCCTCAACCACAGCTTCCGCCTGTGACAGCTTCGGTACCAGTAGCACCACCTCCACCGCCGCCTGTCTCGGTAGCTCCACCGCCAAGTCAGCCGCGTCCTGAGCCTGCACCAAAACCCAAGCCAAAACCCGAAAGCTACACCGTGCGTGCCGGCGATAGTCTCACATCTGTGGCTGCTGCCCATGGCTTAACTGTCGGTCAGCTTGCCAGTTATAATAATTTGGCAAATGATGCACATATCCTGATCGGTCAAAGATTGTGGCTTGTCTCTGGTAAAGTAAAATCTCAGCCAGTATCAGCCCAGCAAACGCCATCTCGCCAAAGCACACCAGCAGCTAATACCAATCCAGCAACCCACAAAGTATCTGCTGGAGAAAGTCTGACCGCCATCGCTCGCAGATATAACATCAGCTTACATGCTCTGGCAAATGAAAATGGCTTGAGCGTGACAGATGGCGTCTTAATTGGTCAAACACTCAAATTGCCTAGCGACGCTCAGTTGGAAAACAGTGCGACATCTCGCTCAGAAAGCACGCGAACCAGCTCTACGCGCGCATCTACCAATACAAACATTGGGGCAACTGAAAACTATACCGTCAAAGCTGGTGAGAGCCTAACCCTATTATCAAATCGTTTTGGTGTACCAATCAGTGACTTGGCAGCGGCGAATGGCTTGGCTTCCAATGCCAATCTGCGCATCGGACAAACGTTAAAAGTACCTAAGCTTACCACGACATATACCGTCAAAGCGGGTGATGGGCTGATAGCTTTGGCGCGGCGCTATGGGATTAGCACCCAAGAGCTTGCGAAGATGAATAATTTGGAGCCGACTGCTGATTTGCGCATCGGGCAAGTTTTGACCGTTCCAAATAAATAATTTGTGATATGCTTTAAACGATTTAACAAAAAAACCAGCTTTATGAAAAAGCTGGTTTTTTTGTTGTGCACCGGTCAACCAATTACTTTTATTAATGAGTTATTAAACAAAAGCGGAAAACATATTTTCCGCTTTTTGTTTGACGACGATCGCTTATGCTTGCTCAATGTCAGCTTTTAGTTTGGCGTTATGCGCTTTGAGTGCTTCTGGCATACGCTCACCCAGCTTATCAAACAACTCAGCATGGCTTTCAAGCTCTTTGATCCAAGCATCTTTGTCTTGACTGGTCACAAGCTCAAATTGTGCCTTGGTAAAATCAGACTGATCCCAATTGATGTCATCATAAGTTGGCACCAAGCCAATTGGAGTGTGCACAGCATTCGCAGTACCTTCACAGCGCTCGATGATCCACTGTAGAACACGCATGTTCTGACCAAAGCCAGGCCATACAAAGTCGCCATTTTCGTCACGGCGGAACCAGTTGACTTTGAACATTTTTGGCAGCTGATTGCCTGCCGCTTCAGCTGTTTTACCGACATTTTCGCCCATTTGTAACCAATGGTTGAAGTAGTCAGCCATGTTATAGCCAGCAAATGGTAACATCGCAAATGGATCGCGGCGCACTACACCTTGCTGACCAGTTGCAGCAGCCGTGGTTTCAGAACCCATGGTTGCCGCTTTATAAACCCCATCTACCCAATCAAATGCTTCTGATACCAAAGGTACAGTATCTGCACGGCGACCACCGAAGATGAAGGCAGAAATTGGCACGCCTTCAGGATTCTCCCACTGTGGATCGATGGATGGGCATTGTTTGGCAGAGACGGTAAATCGTGCATTGGCATGTGCCGCACGCTCTTCACCTGTGTGTGGCTCGCGCTTCCAGTTCGTTAAGTTTTCTGGAGTTTCTTTAGTTTTACCTTCCCACCAAGCTTCACCATCATCGGTAACAGCGACGTTGGTGTAGATGACATCAGACACCAAAGTGCTCATGCAGTTTGAGTTGGTTTTGGTGTTGGTGCCTGGCGCAACACCAAAGAAGCCTGCTTCAGGGTTGATGGCATAAAGCTTACCATCTGCAGAAGGCTTAATCCATGCGATATCATCACCGACGGTTTCGACTTTCCAGCCTTCATAGCCTGCTGGTGGAATGAGCATGGCAAAGTTTGTTTTACCGCACGCTGATGGGAATGCTGCAGCGATGTAGTGCTTTTTGCCTTGTGGGTTGGTGACACCCAAGATCAGCATATGTTCAGCCAACCAACCTTGCTCACGACCCATGGCAGAAGCGATGCGTAGCGCTAGGCATTTTTTGCCAAGCAAAGCATTGCCGCCATAGCCTGATCCATATGACCAGATTTCACGAGTCTCAGGGAAATGCACGATGTATTTGTCATCGTTGCATGGCCATGCCACGTCTTTTTGCCCTTCGGTCAATGGTGCGCCCACAGTGTGGACGCATGGCACATACTCGCCATCGGTACCAAGCACATCATAAACTTCTTTGCCCATACGCGCCATTTTGCGCATGCTGACAACGACATAAGGGCTATCTGTGATTTCGATGCCGATATGGGCAATGTGGCTGCCCAAAGGACCCATGCTAAAAGGTACCACATACATGGTGCGACCTGCCATGCAGCCGTCGAACAACTCGTTTAATTTGGCGCGCATTTGACCTGGCTCGATCCAGTTATTGGTCGCGCCTGCGTCGATTTCTTCTTTTGAGCAGATATAAGTACGATCTTCGACACGCGCAACATCTGTCGGATCTGAGAACGCCAGATATGAATTTGGATGCTTGTCTTCATTTAATTTGATCATGGTGCCGTTTTCGATCATTAGATCGATCAGGCGCTGGTTTTCTTCTTCAGAGCCGTCGCACCATTCGATGGCAGCAGGTTTGGTCAGAGCAGCAATTTCAGCCACCCAATTAATCAAGGCTTGGTGACGAACAAAATCTGGAGCAGTTATCTTTGCAGTCATGTTTGGATCTCATTTAATGAAAATTGGCGATCCACTGTTATTTGTACGGACAGAGCTATAAAGCCTTTAAATTGTAACAAGATAATACAGTGGCGCTGTGAAAAGCAGTATTAAACCACAAAACATGCAGAAAGATAAGTACTATAATTAAATTAAATGTATGTATTTTTAAAAGTTATACTTAAAAACGGGTCAAAGTGGCGTTTTGCAGGTAGGATTGATAGGGTGTTTGGGCTGCGTGAGATGTTAATTAGCAAGCATACTAAAAAAATGCTACAATTTGATTAATCAATTATGATCAACCGACTAGGATAATCTATGGCTAAAGCTAAATCAAGCTATATTTGCCAAAATTGCGGGGCAATTTATGGAAAATGGGCAGGGCAGTGTACGGATTGCGGTGAGTGGAATACGCTCGTTGAGGCGCCCAACACCAGTTTACCGCACCATAATAAGTCAAAAACCAGCACCGCTGCGCCTAGAAAAACTGCCAACTACGCTGGAGCGGTGAGCGGTGTGATGACTTTAGACCATGTTGGCGTTACGCTTGAGACGCGTATGCCAACTGGGATTGGTGAATTTGATCGCGTTCTTGGTGGTGGATTGGTGGCAGGGTCGGTGGTGCTCATTGGCGGCGATCCTGGCATTGGTAAATCGACAATTTTATTACAAACTGCCATTAATATGGCAGCAGGTGATTCACTGTCGGGCTCTGCTTTGTATATCACTGGCGAAGAAAGCCTATCTCAGGTGGCAATGCGCGCCAAAAGGCTTGGTCTGCCAACCGATCGCCTGCGCGTCTTAGCTGAAACCAATGTCGATACCATTTGTGCAGCATTGACTGCAGAGCAGCCAGCCATTGCGGTGATTGATTCGATTCAGACATTATTTACAGAGATGATTCAGTCTGCCCCTGGTGGTGTCGCTCAAATCCGTGAATCAGCAGCCATCTTGACTCGCTATGCCAAGCAAACAGGCACTGCGCTATTTTTGGTGGGGCATGTCACCAAGGAAGGCGCCTTAGCAGGACCTAGGGTACTTGAGCATATGGTCGATACGGTGTTGTATTTTGAAGGTGAATCAGATAGCCGCTTTCGTATGATACGCGCCGTCAAGAACCGTTTTGGTGCGGTGAACGAGCTGGGTATTTTTGGGATGACGGATACAGGCTTAAAAGAAGTCGCCAATCCATCGGCAATTTTTCTGAGTCGCTATGATAAGCCCATTGCAGGGTCGGTCGTCATGGTTAGCCGTGAAGGTACGCGTCCTTTGTTGGTTGAGGTCCAGGCGCTTGTGGATAGCGCTCAAGCTCAGCCGCGCCGCATGGCATTGGGGCTTGATTATCAAAGACTGTCGATGCTTTTGGCGGTAATGCATCGGCATGGCGGCATTCATACCAGTGGTATGGATGTGTATGTCAACGTCGTTGGCGGCGTTAAGGTCATGGAGACTGGATCAGACCTTGCAGTGCTGCTTGCCTGCGCCTCTAGTATTCGTGAAAAAGCGCTTCCCAATCGACTTTGTGTGTTCGGTGAAGTGGGGCTATCTGGGGAGATTCGTCCTGTACCCAATGGTCAAGAGCGTCTCAAAGAGGCGATGAAGCATGGATTTACCCATGCCATCGTACCCAGAGCCAATGCGCCTGCCGCTAATAACTCACAATTTAACCGTATTCATATCATCGCTGTTGATAGACTTGATGAAGCGATTTATCAAGCTTTTGAAATTACCGTTGGCTAAGGCGCTTTTTATCAGTTGGATTTTGGGCTAGCCTCTTAAATGTTATAAGCCCAAAAAATCCACCACAAAGTCACTGCTTGGCTTAGCAAACAGCTCGCTTGGCGTGCCAATTTGCTCTATTTGCCCATGATTCATAATGACAATCTTATCAGATATGGCTTGGGCTTCTTCTTGGTCATGCGTGACCATGATGCTCGTTATGCCAATTTCGCGCTGGATGTCCTTGAGAGAAGCGCGCAGCTCTTTACGCACTTTGGCATCAAGCGCGCCAAAAGGCTCATCAAGCAGCAGCAGCTTAGGATTGGTCGCCAATGCACGCGCCAAAGCAATGCGCTGACGCTGTCCGCCTGACAGTTCATGCGGGTAGCGGGTTTTGGTGTGTGAAAGCTGCACCAAGTCAAGCAGCTCATCGACACGCCGATCAATTTCATCTACCGAAGGGCGCGTATGACGTGGTAGAAGTGTCAAGCCAAACCCAATGTTTTGGGCAACCGTTTGATGTCGAAATAACGCATATTGCTGAAATACAAACCCGATACCGCGATGCTGTACTGGGATGTCGGTCACATCGACACCATCAAAATATATCCGCCCGCTGTCTGCATTTTCAAGGCCTGCGATGATGCGCAGTAAGGTTGTTTTACCGCAGCCCGATGGACCCAATAAAGTGGTTAGCTCACCTGTTGGAATATCGATGCTGATATCGCCCAAGGCAACAAAATCACCGAAAGCTTTATGAATGTTTTGGATTTCAATACTCATGGAAGATACCTTTTTAGCTATATTAATAAATATTTATATGTAAATGCTTGTTTGATAAAACCTGTATGACTGCTATTTTTTACGACTCATAAAGCCTTGAACTGCCAAAGTGACCAAAGCAAGTAGCGCAAGCAAGCTTGACAGCGCAAATGCCAAGGTAAACGCATATTCATTGTACGCAATTTCAATCATCAAAGGCATGGTGTTCGTCTCGCCTCGGATATGTCCAGATACCACCGATACCGCCCCAAATTCACCCATCGCGCGTGCATTGGTTAGGATGATGCCATAAAGTAGCGCCCATTTGATATTTGGCAGAGTCACTTTCCAAAACATCTGCCAGCCATTGGCGCCAAGCGTCAAAGCAGCTTCTTCTTCACTGTCGCCTTGTGCCTGCATGAGTGGAATGAGCTCTCGTGCGATGAATGGAAAGGTGACAAACAAAGTCGCAAGCACAATCCCTGTCGTCGCAAAGATCACCTGAATCCCCATGCTCTCAAGCCAGCCCCCAAGCAGCGTATTAGCGCCAAAGACCAGCACAAACATCAAACCTGCCACCACAGGCGACACCGCAAAGGGCAGATCAAGCAGTGTGGTGATCACAAATTTGCCGCGAAATTTATGGCGTGTGATCAAATACGCCAGCGCCACCCCAATGATTGTATTGATGGGTAAAACGATCGCTGCTGTTATTAAGGTAAGCTTAATGGATGACAGCGCATCAGGTTCAAGTAGTGCAGCTTGATATGCCTGCCATCCTTCTTTAAGCGCTTCATAAAAAACAGACAATAGTGGCACAACCAGCATGACGCCCATAAATACAGCCGCCACACCAATCAAACTGTATTTGACCCAAGGTTTATCACGCGTGGCAGGATTTTTTTGGTATGCATAAGAACTTATATTTGCCATAGTCTTGCCTTAGATTTTTATATGACTCAATAATTTTTATTGTGATAAATCAGTTGGTTTTTGCACCAAGTCTTGCAGACAGTTTCCATTGAGCAAAATTAATGGCAAACAAAACCACCAATGAGATCAAAAGCATAAATAACGCGACGCAAGCTGCGCCTGCTACATCAAACTGCTCAAGTTTTGAGACAATGATTAAGGGTAAAATCTCCGATTGCATGGGGATATTACCAGCAATAAAAATCACCGACCCATACTCGCCAGTAGCACGCGCAAACATCATGCCAGCGCCGATCAGCATCGCTGGGGCGATCTCAGGCAAAATGACGCGGCGAAATGTCGTCAGGCGGCTGGCACCCATCACCGCTGCCGCTTCTTCAAACTCTACCGAAAGCTCAGCAAGCACTGGCTGCACCGCGCGCACAATAAAAGGAAAACTGACCACCACCAAAGCAAGCCAAATGCCAATCGGCGTAAAAGCAATTTTTATTGGCTCATTAAATAGCAGCAGCCCAAGGCGTGTAAACCATTGACCAAACAAGCCATTGGGCGCATAAAGCGTGGCAAGGGCGATGCCGGTCACCGCCGTTGGCAGGGCAAATGGCAGATCAACCAATGCATTTAAAAAGGATTTCCCCCAAAACTCATAACGCACCAATACCCAAGCCACCAGCGTCCCAAAAATCAAATTGGTAATGGTGGCAAGCATCGCCATGGACAAGGACAGCTTAATCGCTGCAAACACTTGCGGCTCGCGAATCGTGCGCATGATGTCGCCAAAATCCATTTGCAATGTCGTCAAAACCATCATCAAAAAGGGTAAAATCACCAACAAACTGAGTGCAAATATGCTGACGCCCATACTTAGCCCAAAAAAAGGCATCACTCGGCGCGCGCGATTTTTTGGGGGTATTGGCTGATTTGGCATGATAACAATCCTAATGGTACAATGGGTAACTGATGATAAACTCAAAAGATGGCTGTACTTTACGGCATTGGTATATAAACTTTAAGCGCAAAAATTGACTTTTTATTTTCCTTTATGGAATTTAGACCGATTGAACCTACGATGTGATGATTTTGCGTCTTTTGAAGGATGATAATATGCCTTTTCAAACTTTGCTAAACATGCGATAATGCCAAGGTTTAGCACGATCAGTTGATCATAAAATACACCAAAACACACCGGAATATGATGATGAAAAATAAGTTGATGCGTAGTTTGGCTATTTTGGCATTGGGCTTACCGGCGGTGGCTTATGCAAATACTGCCGCGCCTGAAGCGTCTTTGACCCAACAAGAGCAAATGGCGGCGGATTTTTGCGATTTTGCAACTTATGGGGTGATGCGTATCGCTGGCGCTCGTCAAGGCGGCGCAACCAAATCTGAGGTGCTCACTAGCCATGGTGAGAGCATGACTGAGCTAAAAAAACTCATCGATCCGCAAACTGCTGCGACACTTGACAAGTATTGGAAAGATGCCATTGATAGAATGTTTCAAGAATCGGTTCTAAAAACCGACGCCGAAAAACAAGCGTTCGTAATGAGTGTGGGCGAGTCATCTTTTTATTCTTGTCTTGAGCAAATCCTTGAAGCCCCCAAAAATTAATCGCAACACCGCAAGCCTGATGGTATTCTTATGACCGAAACGACTTTTAAAAATTTTGATGACTTGCCATTGTCTGAGGCGACTTTAAAGGCGGTGCAAGCACTAAAATTTGATCAATTAACTCCCATTCAAGCACAGATTTTGCCGCACACCTTGGCAAACCAAGATGCCATTGGGCAGGCGCAAACTGGCACAGGCAAGACGGCGACATTTTTGATTACCATCATTGAGTCACTATTAAAGCGTCCATTTGCTGATGATGAAGTCCGCTATCTTGGCGAACCCAGAGCGCTGGTTTTGGCGCCTACCCGAGAGCTTGCGCAGCAGATTTTGGCGGACTGTCGCGAGCTGACTCGATTTAGTCAGCTTTATAATTTGTGCATTACAGGCGGCGCCGATTTTGATAAGCAGCTTGAGCAGCTACACAAAAGACCGCTGGATATTTTGATTGGTACGCCAGGGCGCATCATCGACTGGGTTAATAAAGGCGAGCTTTTTTTGGATCGTGTCGAGGTATTTGTGCTTGATGAAGCTGATCGCATGCTGGATATGGGCTTCATCCCTGATATCAAGCGCATCGTCCGGCACATGCCAAGCAACACCGAGCGCCAAAGCCTTTTGTTTTCGGCAACTTTCAATCAGGATGTGATGAATTTGGCTTATCGCTGGCTGCATCAGCCAGCATTTGTTGAGATCGCACCTGAAAGCAAAACCAATCAGTCGATTGATCAGCAATTTTACTTGGTCACTGAGCGTGAAAAAATGAGCGCGCTTAAGCAGATTTTGGCGGATGATTTGGTGAAAAAAACGATCGTTTTTGCCAATCGTAAAGATCAGGTCAAGCGCCTGTATGATCATCTGCGCCGCCATCACGAGGTGACGATGCTGTCTGGAGATGTGGCTCAGCAAAAACGAGAGCGCTACCTTCAGCGTTTCAAAGACGGTGAGGTCAATGTACTGGTAGCAACGGATGTGGCAGGTCGCGGCATTCATGTGGATGATGTGACACATGTGATTAACTATACTTTGCCTGAGATGCCTGATGATTATGTGCATCGTATAGGTCGTACAGGGCGAGCTGGTTTGAGTGGTGTATCCATCAGTTTTGTGAGTGAAAATGACGCTTTTAACTTGCCTGCGCTTGAGTCGCATGTCGATCAAAAATTCAAGCTCAGCCAATTTGAGTTTTTGGATGAGCAAGAACAAGGATCATGAGCGCATGCATCCTGATTTATTAGATCCTGCTCATATTCCACTGTCGCTATATATTCACATTCCTTGGTGTGTCAAAAAATGCCCTTATTGCGATTTTAACTCGCATGCCTTGCCAAACCAAGCACCATTTGACAGCTATGTCGAAGCGCTGCTCAGCGATGCTTTGTCTCAACAAAGCTTGGTATCAAATCGTCAGATTGATACGGTATTTATCGGTGGAGGCACGCCGTCTTTATTGCCCATCGAATCATTCGCGCGGCTGTTTGATGGACTGCGGCTGATTTATCATTTTTCGCCTGACTGTGAGGTGACACTTGAGGCAAATCCTGGTGCGCTTGAGCATTCGCCTTTTGATGAGTATCTCAAGATCGGCATTAATCGCTTGTCCATTGGCGTTCAAAGCTTTGATCACAGCGCCCTAAAAGTATTGGGACGTATTCACAATCCCGATCAAGCATCAAACGCCATTCGTGCCGCACGCGCAGCTGGGTTTGATCGTGTCAATGCCGATTTGATGTATGGTCTGCCCAATCAAGACCCTTTAAAAGCGGTCAATGATATTCAAGCTGCCATTGATGCCGGCGCAACCCACTTATCTTGGTATCAGCTGACGATAGAGCCAAATACCGCCTTTTATCGTACTCCGCCGCATTTGCCAGACGAAGAAGTGATGGCGCAAATTGAAACTTTAGGGCGTGATGTACTGACGAAGCATGGATTTTCTAATTATGAAGTCAGTGCTTGGTGCGGTCCAAATGATGCCCCTTGTCGGCATAATCTCAACTATTGGCAGTTTGGCGACTATTTGGCGATCGGCGCTGGGGCGCATGGTAAGCTAACTTTCAAAAACCATCCAAATCACCAAGATGGTATTTATCGTTATCAAAAATCGCGCCTGCCCAAAGACTATCTTTCATTTGAAGATGCGCCTAAAATGATTAACTTTGAGCGCATTGCTGATGAAAACTTGCCGTTTGAATTTATGATGAATGCGCTTCGTCTAAAAGATGGGGTGGGTGCTGATTTATTTGAGACGCGCACGGGGCTTTTGATCAGTACGATTGATAACGAACTGCTGCCTTTACAGCATCAGGGGCTGATGGTCTCAGATCCTTTACGCATAGCACCGACGCGTCTTGGGTTTCGATATGTCAATCATTTGGTCAGTCAATTTATCTGATGCATACATAAAAAGATCCACTCAGATGAGCGGATCTTTTTTAAGCTTAATGAGCCAAATTAGATTTGGTTTTCAACTTTTTGTGCGGTGTTTGATACAGCGTCACCAGTTTTTGAGACATCTTTACCAAATCCTTTGACAGTGTTGCAACCAGTCAAAACAACAACGGCAGCGATAGATGCGATCAATACTTTTTTCATGAGACATTCCTTAGTGATTTAATAAATTCATGTGAATTGTGAACTCACAACGCTATATTAGCGAAGTTTTTGATTAATTTCTAGCGATAGATGCGATTTGATAATACTTTTTACATTTTGTAAACTTTTGGCAAGATTTATAAATTTTACCTTTGAATTTCACCAAAATCTGGCGCAATGAGCCGTTTCGGAGTACAATAGGCGGCATCGTCACAGTTGTAAGTAAATTTCATGTCAAAATCTTCAGATGCGCTCATTCATATCGTGCTATACTCCCCAAAAATTCCTAATAATACTGGCAGTATCATCCGTTTATGCGCTAACACTGGCGCTCAGCTGCACTTGGTCAAGCCGCTAGGATTTGAGCTCGATGACACTCGCCTAAAGCGGGCAGGGCTTGATTATCATGAATACGCAACCCTAAGAGTTCATGATCACTGGCAGGATGCCAGATCGGCGCTCGAATCGGTGGGTGTGACGCGTATTGTTGCGATGACGACTAAGTTTAGCCGCCCGTTTTATGAATATCGCTTTGGGCTGGATAATCACCGTCATAAAGTCGCCTTGGTGTTTGGTTCAGAGACTGATGGGCTGCCTGAAGATGTGCGTGCTGACATTGGTGCTGATCATTGGCTGCGACTGCCGATGTTGCCGGATTCGCGCAGTTTGAACTTAGCCAATAGCGTAGGTATTTGCCTATATGAAGTGTGGCGTCAGCTTGGATTTGTGGGCGATGTTGGGCAGAGTGTGGGCTACCACAAACCAACATCAAGATAATTTAAGTGGTTGATTTGGATAAATTTTGGATAAAAAGGGATAGTTATGCCACAAGTAATCATTGAGATATCACCAAACGTAGCTGCTGATGATATGATCATTCTTAGAACGATTAATCGGGCGCTGGATAACAGCGGAGTGTTTCGTCTGCAGGACATTAAAACTCGGCTCTATCGCCCAAAGGCATTTTTGATTGGAGATGGTCGTGATGATGCCGCCTTTATTTATGTCAAAGTAGCGATAATGAAAGGTCGGAGCGATACCATTAAAGAGCAGCTTGCCAAATCCGTATTAAGTGAGCTTAAAAATGTGTTTGGGGCAGATTATCCGACCCTGAGTTATGGTGTGGAAGTGGTAGATTTGGCAGACAATTATCAAAAAGCTTGATGCGATTTAAGCCTTGGCGACTGGCAAACTTTGATCAGTGTAGGATTGCAAATCTTTTTTGCCATCCAAATTTATGCTACAATATCGCTATTTATAACAACAATATGAGCGAGCTATGTTTCAATTACATCCGACACTTGCCAAAGATACCTTTTTGGTCGGTGACTTTCCTTTATCGACTGTGCGTCTGATGAATGATTGCCAATTTCCTTGGCTAATCTTGGTGCCGCGCGTTTCTGGCATCAAAGAAATCTATGAGTTATCAGCAGCTGACCAAGTGCAATTTTTGCGTGAGTCAAGCTGGGTATCTAGCCAAATGGCAAAAATTTTTGGTGCAGATAAAATGAATGTTGCTGCTTTGGGTAATCAAGTACCGCAGCTGCATTTTCATCACATTGTACGTTATCAAAATGATGCCGCGTGGCCAAATCCAGTTTGGGGTCGTCCAGTGATGCCTTACACCCAAGAGGTGCTCAGCCACATGCAGCAAACGCTCATGATGGCATTACGCGGTCATCATCAAATGCCATTTGACTGGAAGATGGATGTTTAGGATTTAAGTCTTTGATTTATATAATTATTTATTTTGCTTAGTGTATCATATACCACTTAAAATACGCCAATAATTATAATAAACGCCATCTGAATTCAACTACGCCCCAAAGGTTATCCAACTTTTGGGGCGTAGCTTATAGTAACTAAGGTTTTATGGACATATCCGTGCAGATAATTTAACTTTAATTTTTAGAATTAAAAATATCTAAATCAAAACTCATGATTTATCAGGATTGTCTTTTTCGGTGATGATATCAGCATCTGGATCACCGAAGCTTAAGATATCACCAAAGTTTGGCTGAACTTTTAACAAAAGCTGTTGGGCTTTTAGATGACCATCATTCACTTGTGCTTTTTTGAGATTTTTCATGATCATATCGCTGTTTTTTAGCCAGCGACCAATTTCAAGATAAATAACATTACCTTTATGTTCGGTAAACGGGATGCCTTTGATCTTAATTTTATTCAAAATAAACGGCAACGGATCTTTACGCAGTAGCGCACGATATAGACCCACGCCAAGTCGTGCAGCTGGGGCTTTGTACCATTGTTTGCTGTGTAGCTCGATCACTTCTGTGTCACTGATTTGCTTAAGCACTATCCGCTGGGCGTGGCGATCCAACTGAAGATGAACCAGCTCAAAGTTACTTGCAACTGTCGTATATAGCCCCATGATATCCACTGTGCAGGTTAGCCTAAGCCAGCCATCATGAATATCCAATTTTAAATTATGCAAAAGCTTAACATTTTTTGTAACAAACTTATATAAAGCATCATTGACTTGCTTTTGAGTCAGTGTTACCAAAAGTTCATCCACCAAATTATCTGCTGCTTTGACATAGCCGTGCTTAATATTGCCAAAAGTCTGCTGCCAGCTTAGCAGTAGGCTTTCATTGAATAAACTGCTTTGTTTGGTATTAAATTGATTGTCAAAAACCACATTATCTGTTTGATCTTGATCAACATGATAAAAGGTATTGCCGTCGCCATTTTTGGCGATGTGGGCAGCAGGTGTCTGAGAATAAGGGTGATTTATTTGAGTATTATCCATATGATTTGATCTTAAAATTGATTATCCTAAAGCAGCCTTAGCTTGGCAAGCAAAGCCCGATAAATATAAATTGATGATTATTTTAGCAAATTTTTGGTGGGATAAGATGGGTGAATCAGTAACTTTTTGTAGCTTTAAAAAGTATGTGATCTCGTCAACGCCGATCGATCATCTAACGCCGAAAAATATGTAAAACAATGCTCAACACCACGCTAATAATGATCATGGTAACAATCGGAAAATAAACGCGCGTCTGCCCACTTGGAGAATGATAGCTGATATCGCCAGGCAATTTACCAAACCATGAAAGTGCGTTTGGGAAAATGTTCAAAATAATACCAAGAAAAACAAAAACGATGCCAATTAAAAGAAATATTTTTGCCATAAAGATCTGAATGCCTGCCTTTTAAAACAAATCTACCAAAAATTTTGTTAAAATATAGCATAAATTTTATCAAGGAAATTCACCATGAGTCAATTTTTTGCTCGATTAACGCCTGAACAAAAAGAGCTTTTGGCAACCATTCAAACGCCATATTATTTGCTTGATGAGCGTGCCATCATTGACAATCTCACCATCAGCCAAAAGGTCTGTGATGAATCAGGCGCCAAAGCCTTGCTTGCGCTCAAATGCTTTGCTACTTGGGGGGTTTTTGAATCGATGCAGCCTTATCTTCACGGTACAACTTCTTCGTCATTGAAGGAAGTGCGTCTGGGCAAAGAGTGTTTTGGCGGCGAAACACACGCTTATAGCGTGGCTTATGCCGATCACGAAATCGAAGAAGTGCTGAGTTATTGCGATAAAATTATTTTTAATTCTTTTAATCAATTAAATAGATTTGGACAACTGGCTCGCGATAAAAATATCCCTGTTGGACTTCGTCTAAACCCCCAAACCAGCAACTCATCATTCATCATCGCGGATCCTGCCAGACCATTTAGTCGCTTAGGTGAACATGATGTTGAAGCCATTGTGGCGGTAGCCGATCAGATCACTGGCGTGATGATCCATAATAATTGTGAAAATAATGATTTTGAGGCATTTAGCCAAAGCTTGGCAGATATAGAAAAGCGCTTTGGTGAATTATTTCATCGCTTAGAATGGATTAGCTTTGGTGGCGGTATTCACTATATTGATCCAAACTATCCTTTAGATAAATTTATCAGTCGTCTAAAATCTTTTAGCGAAACCTACGGCGTGCAAATTTACCTTGAGCCTGGAGAAGCGTCGGTACATCAAGGTGCTGTGCTGGTAACCAGTGTGCTTGATACGCTGCATAATGGTAAGCCTCTGGCGGTAGTTGATGCATCCATTGAGGCGCATATGTTAGATTTGCTGATTTATCGCCAATCTTCGCCGCTGGCTTATGTCAATGACACAGCTTATGATATTGCAGGCACAGATTTTGATGGCACATCGGCAGATGAGACCTCGATACGAATCTATGGCAAATCTTGCTTGGCGGGCGATATTTTTGGTGATTACGCACTGAGCGAGCCTCTAAAAATCGGCGATAAAGTCGCTTTTGGAAATGCTGCTGCCTATACGATGGTTAAGAAAAATTGGTTTAATGGCGTTGATATGCCATCGATCGTGATCATTCGCCAAGATGGTGACATCGTCGTTCAGCGCCAATTTGATTATGAAGATTATAAAGCCAGTCTGTCCTAAGCCAAAGATAGATTTTGAGCATAAATGATTGCCTAGGTGCTTGAAAATAAGGCAAAAAATCGCTATCATTAAAGGCTTTGTCGTCAATGGCAAATGATTCGGGTGTATGAATTTTCCTTGAAGTCTTCCTTTTTAATTCATGCACAAATATTGATAAGCCCATTTCAATCATTGGGCACTAAGGAGGATTTATGTCTCAGGCAAAAAACGTACTCATCATTGGCGCAGGTGGTGTGGCTCAGGTTGTTGCGCACAAATGCGCAATGGCAAATGATATTTTTGGGGAAATTCACATCGCATCGCGCACGATTGATAAATGTCAAGCGATTGCCCAAGATGTCGCCCAAAAGGGCAGTTTCAAGCGCGATGCAATTTTGCATACGCATGCTGTGGATGCGATGGACAGTCAAGCTGTGGCCGAACTGATCCGTCAGACAGATACAGACATCGTAATCAATGTTGGTTCACCGTTTGTTAATATGAGCGTAATGGACGCGTGTATCGAAACTGGTACGCATTATCTAGATACTGCCATTTATGAAGATCCGCGTAAGATTTGTGAAACCCCACCTTGGTATGAAAACTATGAGTGGAAAAAACGCGAAGCCTTCAAAAAAGCCGGCGCAACTGCCATCTTAGGCGTGGGCTTTGATCCTGGTGTTGTCAATGCATACGCACGGTTGGGCGTTGAATATTTTGACAAAGATAGCGTGACTGATATTGATATCATTGATATTAATGCCGGCAGCCATGGCAAATATTTTGCGACCAATTTTGACCCTGAGATTAATTTTCGTGAATTCACTGGCGTGGTGTATTCTTGGCAAAATAGCCAATGGCAGACCAACCAAATGTTTGAAGTCAAGCGCACGGATGATTTACCGGTCGTGGGTGTCCAAAACAGCTATCTGAGTGGGCACGATGAACTTCACTCATTGCACAAAAACTTAAATGTGCCAAATATCCGTTTTTGGATGGGATTTGGCGATCATTACATCAATGTGTTTGGCGTGCTAAAAAATCTTGGACTACTATCAGAGCAGCCTGTTACCACCGCTGAAGGTCTAGAAGTCATACCGCTAAAAGTAGTCAAGGCGGTTTTGCCTGATCCTGCTAGCCTTGCTGAGAACTATACAGGCAAAACTTGCATCGGCAATAAAGTAAAGGGTCAAAAAAGCGGCGAGACCCAAGAGATATTCATTTATAATATCGTCGATCATGAAGAAGCTTATGCCGAAGTTGGCAGTCAAGGCATCTCTTATACCGCAGGTGTGCCCCCTGTCGCGGCGGCGCTTTTGATCGCCAGTGGTGAGTGGGACGCAGGTACTATGGTCAATGTCGAAGAGCTTGACGCCAGGCCATTTATCAATCTGCTTAATACCATGGGTTTGACAACGCGCATTGCCGATAAAGATGGCGATCGCTTGCTAGAATTTAACTAATCTATATTTTAGGCACACAGCGCAGCAACGCAAATGCTTTGCTGCGTTTTTGCTTTTTGTCAAAAATCACCTGTGATATAATCATTCTAAACGAGCAAAATAGTACAATAAAGGCTTATCATGCGAATTCGCAAACTGTTTAAATTTGAAAATGCACACATCGTGCGCAACTGCTCATCTGATCGCTGCAAACGATCCATACATGGTCACAGCTATGAAGTTGAGCTGATTTTGGAGGCGCATCGCCTTGATCATGGTCAAATGGTTTATGATTTTGGACTGTTGAAGCATAATATCAAAGATATCATAGATAGTTTTGATCACGCCATCACTTTTTGGGATAAAGACGATCCAGGCTATATCCAAGCCTGCAAGGACTTCAGCGCACGATGGGTGAGTTTGCCTGTGTCGCCTTCAGCCGAGCAGTTTAGCCGAGTGATTTTCTTTTGGGCAGATGCCATCTTAAGCCAAACCATCATGCAAAACGGTGAGCAAGATATCAGCGTTTATTCTGTGATCGTCCATGAGACAGCCACAGGCTATGCTCAGTGTTTTCGACAAGATGTTTTAAATGAACAGATGGGTAAGCTTAGCTTAGCTGATTTTGAATTCAGTGAGCAAGTCAAATCAGAATGGGGCGACCCTCAGATGTATGATAAGCTGCTAAAAGGTGAATCTTTTGTCAATCCCAAGGTGGATTTGCAGGTTCAAGTATGAACAGCCAAACTTTATCACTACACACTGAAGCAGACACTAAGGTACTTGCCGAAAAATTGGCTCAGATGAACTTGTCGGGCAGTGTGTGGTTATCAGGTGATTTGGGGGCAGGTAAAACCACTTTTGTACGCTATTGGCTACAAGCCATGGGTCACAAAGGCGCTGTCAAAAGCCCCACTTATACACTGGTAGAGCCTTATCAAATCAATATACAAGGGGGGCTAAAGCCTGTTTATCACGCTGATTTATATCGCTTGAATGATCCTGAAGAGCTTGATTTTATTGGTTTTTATGAATATCTTGATGAGCCAAATAGCCTTGTTATCATTGAGTGGGCAAGCCAAGCCAGTCAAGTCCTGCCTAAGCCTGATTATCGCATTGATATCATCCGCCATCTTGATGACACAAGGGTCGTGACCTTGACAGGCTTTGAGGAAGCGTGATGGATCTGCCGCATTATACTGATTTGCCGGATAACAGTGTTGTTTGCCTGATGTCTCCGACCGCCAGTGGCAAGACAGATTTGGCGTTCAAGCTGTACGATACGGGCAGATTTGAGCTGATCTCTGTGGACAGTGCGCTGATTTATCAAGGTATGGATATTGGTACTGCCAAACCAACCAAAGATGAGCTTAGAGCTTATCCGCATCATTTGGTGGATATTTTGACGCCCACTCAGAGCTACAGCGTGGCAAATTTTGTCCAAGATGTGGAGCGCTTGATTGGCGAGATTCATGCGCGCAATAAAATCCCTGTTTTGGTCGGCGGAACGATGATGTATTATATGGCGCTGCTTGATGGGATATCCACAGTACCACAAACCAAGCCAATCATCCGCAATCAAGTCAAAGCTTGGCATGATGAAAAAGGCAATGAAGCTTTGTATGAATACCTAAAGCAGCATGACCCTGTGATTTGCCAAAAGCTCAAAGTTACAGACACACAGCGCATCACCCGTGCGGTTGAGGTGCACATGCAAACCGGTAAGCCCTTAAGTGAATGGCAATCGACGCCCAAAGTAGCGATCAGCGATCACCCAAAATGGCATTGGTATGCTATCATCGTCACGCCAGACAGAGCTTGGCTGCATGAGCGGATCGAACAAAGGCTTGAAAAAATGTGGGCGGATGGATTTTTGCAAGAAGTGATCGGACTCATTGAGCATCATTCAGATCTGACAGCTGACATGCCGGCGCTGCGTGCCGTCGGATATCGCCAAGCGCTTGATTATTTGATCGCAATTGACCATCCCTGCATTACCTCTCATCCCGGGCTTAAGACATATTATGATGCTCAAACATCTAACAAAAACCAAGAAATTGGCTCAATTCATCAAGATTTTAACAAAAAATTTAAAAAAACCATGACAAATGCAGGGGATTTGGCTTGTCAAGATATGAAAAATAAGGCATTATATGCTACAAGACAGTTGGCAAAACGCCAATATACTTGGCTGAAGCAATTGGCACAGACAGATAACCCAACCAAAAATAATTTAACAATAGTATCATTTAATAGCATAAAACAAGTAGAACAGCAATTGTTGCAATAACTTATGAGGAATTTCCCCGTTTGCATTGCTTTAGCTATTTAGATTGGAGAAACTTATGTCAAAAGGACAAACTTTACAAGACCCATTTTTGAATGCTTTGCGTAAAGATCGTATTCCAGTATCAATTTTTTTGGTTAATGGCATAAAGCTACAAGGACAGATCGAATCTTTTGATCAATATGTTGTCTTATTAAAGAATACAGTCAGCCAAATGGTGTATAAGCACGCCATTTCAACGGTTGTACCCACCAGAAACCCCCGCACAGAAGGTGGCTCTACACCAGCTCAATCCACAGGTGGATACCAAGGCGCTAATTTGGGCGTCATGACCAGTGGTACTTATCAAGGCAGTGGCTTTGAGCGCCAAAATCAAGGCGGATTTGACCGCGGTGGTATGGGCTACCAAGGCAGCTCTCGTCCACAGGGCGGCTTTACTCGCACGCCCCAGAGCGGCTTTGAGCGCCAAAATCAAGGCGGATTTGACCGCGGTGGTATGGGCTATCAAGGTGGCGGCATGGGTGGCATCAATCACACAGGATTTGATCGTCAAAGCTTTGATCGTTCAGGCTTTGAAGAGCGTGGATTTGATGGTAAAGCTTTTGAAAGCAGTGATACCAGAAATTTTAACCGCTCAGGCTTTGATGCTAAGCCAGACCCAAAATTTAATCATGACGATGATTTTGAGAATCAGTCCTAATCCAGTTATAACCTGACTTATTCAGTTTAAAATGCAATATTTTGTAATCAAACTTGTATGCGAGCTTATCGTGTACAAGTTTTTTCTTGGGGATGTTTTATAGGTCATAAACTGCAAAATACCAGTCAATAGACAGATAAAATGTGCTATTATTATGATCCAAGTTTTTGATGAATTAATGATAATGAGACAAAATAACCTTGCGCCCAGCGATTACATTCAAGATGCTATTGACGCGATCCGTACCGAACAGCGTGCTTTAGACCTGTTGATTGATGAGCTTGATGAGCGTTTTGTCAATGCGTGTCAGGCGATTTTGAATTGTTCTGGACGCGTGGTAGTAACAGGCATGGGCAAGTCTGGACATATCGGTCGTAAGATTGCTGCTACTTTTGCATCGACGGGCACGCCAGCCTTTTTTATGCATCCTGGGGAAGCGGGGCATGGTGATCTGGGGATGCTGGTAAAAGGAGATGTGCTCATTGCCATCTCAAATTCGGGTGAGTCAGATGAGATACGCATGCTGCTGCCTGTCGTCAAGCAGTTAAAAATCCCGCTCATTAGCATCAGTCGCGATAAGCGCGGAGTTTTGCCAAGATCGGCGGACATTGCATTGACTTTAGGTCTGTCCGAAGAAGCGTGCCCTCTTGGGCTTGCACCAACTTCAAGTACCACAGCGACACTGGCTTTGGGCGATGCGTTGGCGGTGGCGCTATTGCACGCACGTGGATTTACCAGTCATGATTTTGCGCTTTCTCATCCTGCGGGCGCACTTGGGCGTAAGCTTTTGACGCGTGTTTCTGACATCATGCATACCGACAATTTGCCCGTTGTGCATCATAAATCAAGCTTGAATGAAACTTTATTGGCTATGACCAGTGGGCGCCTAGGTCTTGCTGTAATTGTCGATGATGAAGATAACGTGGTCGGTATTTTTACCGATGGGGATTTGCGCCGTAAATTGGCGGAGCAGACTAAGCTGACCGTTGAAATTCAGACACTGATGACCAAGACGCCAAAATCTGCTGATGAGCAGATGCGCGCATCTGATGCACTTACTTTGATGAACGAAAATGCAATCAGTCAGTTATTGGTACTAAAAGACCATCAATTAATCGGCGTAATTAGTATTCATGATATACTAAAAGCTGGCGTCAGCTAACTTGAGTATAGCTAAACTCAAATTCCGTTGATCAAAATTAAAAAGATAAAGCCATGAATGAAATTCACCAAAAAGCCAAAAATGTCAAACTCTTTGCCATGGATGTCGACGGCATTTTATCGGATGGGCAAATCATTTATAATTCTGAAGGTGTCGAAACCAAAGCATTTTATGTGCAAGATGGTTTGGGCTTGCAAGCGCTAAGACAGTCAGGTGTGACTTTAGCCATCATCACAGGTCGAAGCTCTGCCATGGTAGATCGACGCGCCAAAGAGCTTGGCATTGCACACATCATCCAGGGTCGAGACGATAAATTTACTGCTTTGGCAGGGCTTGCCAAGGCGCTTGGATTTGAGCTGTCGCAGTGTGCTTATATGGGCGATGATCTGCCTGATCTAAAAGCCGTGCGTGAGGCAGGCTTTGGGATCAGTGTGCCTAATGGGTGTGAGCAGATTAAGGCGGTTTCAGATTATATCACTACCAAAACTGGAGGTCATGGCGCGGTCAGGGAGGTTTGTGAGCTGATTTTAAAGGCGCAAAATAACTTTGATGCATTCATTGCAAAATTTGAATAGGCAGCCCAAATGAACTTTCGTATTTTAAGTGTGTTGGGTGTGATGGCGTTGGCGGTTGCGGCGTGGTTTTTTTATCAAGAAGATGTCGAGGTCAAGCCTGCTTTGCCTGAAGCGCCGACTGTAGACTCTGAAGTCACCCAAATCAAAGCCATCCAATCCGATCCTGAAACTGGCGAAACAGAATATACACTGACCGCCGATTCATTGGTTCAAAATGCCAATGGTCAAGATGAAATGCTCGGCGCGACCATTCATTGGCAGCCCCCACAGGGTGAAACCTACACGCTGATCGCTGACCGTGCGACGCTTGATCAAGGCAGTGGTGAGTTACGATTATCCCAAGGGTTTCGGTTGGTGCGTGCAGCGACTGCTGATAAGCCTGAAATGATCATTGAGGGCTTGAGCATTATTGGCAATACCAAAGATCGCACTGTATCAAGCCAAGAGGCTCTGACTGTGCAGCAGGGCATGGATAGCTTTAAAGCGCAGGGTTTTCGAGCGAATCTACAAACTGGCGAGTATGAGTTTGATCGCATCGAAGTGCTTTTTGATGCGCCTAAGCGTCAGAATAAGGCGTTATTTTAATTAAATTTTCTTAAGTTTTTCAAGGTTTTATATGAAAACTGGTTCTGTAATTACAAAATACTTATTTTTAGCGTGCATAGTCAGTGCACCGATGATTGCTTCAGCATTACCTTCTGATGCCAATCAGCCGATTCGCTTATTGGCTGATCGAGCTACTTATAGTGAGCGTACAGGCGTAACCACCTATTCAGGAAAAGTGACGATTGAGCAGGGCACCTTAAAGATCGCCGCCGATAATTTGACAGTGAATCTTGATACCAATAATCGCAGCATCAAGTCAGCGGTTGCGACAGGGCGACCTGCCACCATGCAGCAGGTGGTGACCCAAGAAAAAGGCTTGGCAAAAGGGCAGGCAAATCGCATTGATTATAACGCCGTGAGTGGGATTGTGACGCTCACAGGTAATGCCAAACTGACTCAGGCTGGATCGAGTTTTTCAGGCAATACGATTCGCTATAGTCTATCTGCCGGCGATGTCGAAGCCAATGCTGGCGGCGGTCAGCGTGTAGAGCTGGTCTTTCCGCCAAGTGATTCAAATTCTCGAAGTGGTTTGCGCTAAGGTCTGAAGATGACAGTATTATCGATGCGCCACTTGGGCAAGCGTTATGGTCAAAGATGGGTGGTCAAAGATGTCTCTTTTGAGATTGAGCAAGGTCAAGTGGTAGGAATTTTGGGTCCTAATGGCGCAGGTAAAACCACAAGTTTTTATATGGTGATCGGGCTTGTGCCTATGGATAAAGGTCGCGTGATCTTGGGTGATCAAGACATCTCAAAAAATGCAATGCATGAGCGCGCCGCCAAAGGCATTGGCTATCTACCCCAGGAGGCTTCGATTTTTCGTAAGCTGACTGTCGAACAAAACATCATGGCAATCTTGCAGACGCGCAAGGACTTAACTCAATCACAGCAGCATCAGCAGCTTGAAAAGCTGATGGCTGATTTTCATCTGGAACATGTCCGCCATTCGTTGGGTATGAGCGTATCAGGGGGCGAGCGTAGAAGGTGTGAGATTGCCCGCTGCTTGGCATCAGACCCCAAATTTATCCTGTTGGATGAGCCATTTGCCGGCGTCGATCCCATTTCAGTAGGCGATATCATGCAGGTCATCGAAACATTGCGCGAGCGTGGTATTGGCGTCTTGATTACCGATCATAATGTTCGCGAAACGCTTTCAATTTGCCAAAAAGCTTATATTGTTTCTGAAGGGGCAATCATCGCCGAAGGAAATAAAGATGAAATTTTATCCAATGAGCTGGTTCGTAAGGTTTATTTGGGTAAAGATTTCGTTGCTTAAGTATTTATATAATTATTATATTTTATTATGATAAAACCGCTCCAAGATAGAGCGGTTTTATTTTGATCACGAAGGACTACGCTGAAGCCATGAGACTGGCATTGCCCCCAGCGGCGGTCGTATTATAACTTTGGCTGATTTCATGATACAGCCTTGTCATATCAAGCCCTGAAGTGGCGTCAATGATACGGCGAATCGAGCCATCCAAATCGGCAAAGCGAAGTCGCTCATCTGACGGCATGTCTGATAGCGCCACAATAACATCATTCATATCAGCCGCTGGCTGCTCAACCACTTGTAGAACACCCTCAAGGTCAGCAGCATAATCTGCCAATGCGTGAGAAGGACAGACTTGGGCGATGACGCCATTTAGCGCCAATACTGCCAAAGCGACCAAGCTGTCAGCTAAGTTGCCGCCATAAATGGCAACCGATTGCGGCGCGCGCCAGCTTAGGGTATTGGCTTCGCCGGTCGGTCCTGGCAAGACAGCCACAGCTTCATTCAAAGATGAATTGATGGCTTGTTGTACAATGGCATTAAACCTCGCCTGTTCAGCATCTGACACTAAGAGCTTGCGCGCCAGATGCTGCACTTTACCCAGTCCTGCATGATCAATGATCGCTGGCGTGTCAATAACGGGTTTTTGCCAGTTTGTCAGCTTGCTTAGACGCTGAAGATAAAACGGACCACCTGCCTTAGGACCTGTTCCACTCATGGCATGACCCCCAAAGGGCTGTACACCTACTACAGCACCAACGATATTTCGGTTGATATACACATTACCTGCTTCTATACGATCGGTAATTTGTTCAATCGTGGCATCAATGCGGCTATGAATCCCATGCGTTAGTGCATAGCCTTTTTTATTGATACTATCAATCAAATCATTGAGCTCATGCGCGCCAAAGCGCACGACGTGTAAAACAGGACCGAAAACCTCTTTTTTGAGCTGCGACAAGTCATTCAGCTCAAACAAAATCGGTGCAACAAAGGTCGATGGTGCCTGCGATCGGATGGCAACTTCATGATAAGGCGCGATTTGTTTGAGTGTGTTAATATGTTCAAGCAAGTTCTTTTGGGCTTCTTCATCAATCACAGGACCAACATCGGTCGCCAGCGAAGCAGGGTCATTGACGATTAATTCATCCATTGCGCCTTTGATCATCCCAATCACATGATCGGCGATATCTTCTTGGATACATAAAATTCTCAGTGCAGAGCAGCGCTGACCTGCCGAATCAAACGCTGAAGCCAACACATCGGCACAGACTTGCTCGGGTAGGGCGGTGCTATCGACAATCATGGCATTCATGCCACCCGTTTCAGCGATGAGCACAGGTTTGTCATCACGTGCCGCCAAATGCTTATTGATACGCTTTGCCACATCGGTTGAGCCAGTGAAAATCACCCCATTGATTCGCTCATCTGCTGTCAAAGCTGCGCCCACATCACCTGCGCCCAAGACAAGCTGCAATACTTCTTTGGGAGCGCCTGCCTCGTGGAGCCAAGATACCGCCAAATGCGCGATTAAACTGGTTTGTTCGGCAGGTTTAGCCACGACAGTGTTACCCGTCACCAAAGCAGAGACGACCTCGCCAACGAAAATCGCCAAAGGAAAATTCCATGGGCTGATCGCAGCCACTGTGCCAATGGGACTTGTCAGATTCAGGGCTTCGGCTTCATCGGCATAATAGCGACAAAAATCAGCAGCTTCGCGCACTTCGGCGATGGCATTTAATAAAGTCTTGCCCGCTTCACGGACAGCCACCATCATCAAAAGCGCCATGCGCGCAGGCTCTTCCATCAAATCGGCAAATCGCCGCAGTATCGCCGCTCGCTCAGCTGCACTCACTGCTTGCCATCCTGATTGCGCGCGCACTGCCACATCGATCACATTGGGGATGCTCTCTGGATCGATAAAAGAGACTTGACCGACCACATCACGATGATCGCTTGGATTTAGGACTTGGTGGGGCGGCTTGTGACTGACTGTGGTTGCCGTTATTGAGTGAATATCAAATGCAATGGCAGTCGCCGACTGCATCGCATCTTGGAGTCTGGCAAGTACATGTTCATTGGTCAAATCCAGACCAAGGGAGTTTTGGCGCTCGCCATAAATATGTCTTGGTAGCGGCGTCAGTGGATTTTGGGAGATGCCATTGGCTTTTACAATATCAATGGGAGATTCGATCAGTTCATCAATACTGACATTTTCATCGACAATGCGATTGACAAATGACGAGTTGGCACCATTTTCTAGCAAGCGGCGCACCAAATACGCCAACAAAGTCTTATGCGTGCCGACAGGCGCATAAATACGCACTCGCCGACCTAAGTTCTTTTCGCCAACAACTTGATCATACAGCGTCTCGCCCATGCCGTGTAAGCACTGAAATTCGTACTCTTTGTCTTTACCCATCTCATAGATAGTAGCAAGACTTTGGGCGTTATGTGTAGCAAATTGTGGGTAAATCACATCTTGGGCTGCCAGTAGTTTTTGCGCACACGCCAGATAAGACACATCAGTGTGCACTTTACGCGTGTAGACAGGGTAGCCGCTCAAGCCATCGACTTGCGCCCACTTGATCTCGCTGTCCCAATAAGCGCCTTTGACCAAACGAATCATCAGTTTTTGGTTGTGGCGCCGCGCCAAATCAACCAAATAGTCGATCACATAGGGGCATCGTTTTTGGTAAGCTTGCACCACAAAGCCGATGCCATGAAAGCCTGCCAAATCAGGATCGCTGACCAGTTTTTCCATCAAATCCAGCGACAGCTCAAGGCGGTTGGCTTCCTCGGCATCAATATTTAGACCGATATTATACTGTTTGGCAAGCACAAAAAGTGCTTTTAGGCGTGGTAGAAGTTCATTCATCACGCGTTCATGCTGAGCACGAAAATAACGCGGATGAATGGCGGACAACTTAACAGAGATACCATTGCCTTCATAGACGCCGCATCCAGCGGCATCTTTACCGATCGCATGAATGGCGGTGACATAATCTTGATAGTAGCGGTCAGCATCTTCGGTGGTCATCGCCGCTTCACCCAGCATATCAAAGCTGAAGCGATAGCCCATTTTTTCGCGCTCTTTGCCATTGGCGAGTGCTTCATCAATGGTCTGTCCAGTGACAAATTGTTTGCCCAAGATTTTCATGGCATGATTGACACCAGTACGAATGAATGGCGCACCGCCTTTTTGGAGTACTCGTGTCAATGCTGAACTTAAGCCTTTTTCGTTGGTTGGCTGAGTCAGCTTGCCTGTCAAGACCAAGCCCCACGCCGCCGCATTGACAAACATGGAGGGGCTGTGACCGACATGGCTTTTCCAGTCACCATCAGCCAACTTATCTTGGATCAGTCGATCGCGCGTGGCGGTATCAGGAATGCGCAGTAGCGCCTCAGCCAAGCACATCAATGCCACACCTTCTTCACTGGATAGCGAAAACTCGTGCATAAGTGCATCCACGCCAGATGACTTGCTGCGATCGGCGCGAACTTGGGTAATCAGACGGTGAGCAAGGGTGCTGATTCTTGCTTTTTCTTCGTCATTGAAATTTAGAGTTTCTAATAAATTTGTTACGGCAGTGACTTCATCCAGTCGGTAGGCACTGGTGATGGCGTCGCGTAATTGGGATTGTGGCTGAGTAAAATTAAACATAGAACAACTCGTCAGGAAAGTAGCACAAATAAAACTTAAATCCAATATACAAATGTTAATTATATATCACAAAAATGTATAAACCAAGTTTATTTTAAAGTGTTTTAAGGGCAATTTATGAAATTTTATGATAATAAAATAACGCTCATTTCTGAATGACCATCAATCAATCCCTTTAATGAATGTATCTCAATAAATTCATATGAATTTGCAATATAATGCCTATGTTCCAAGTTTAGACACTCTGATGATGAATGAGCGTTTGGTTCATGCTATTTTGTTGCTGATATGTAATCTTGTGCTATATAATGGCTGCCTAATGGACGATGGGGGCAAAAATTCATGAAAATCATGGGGGAGGTTATCCCAACTTGGGTGCTCATAGGTGCTGTGGTTTTGGCATTTTGTGCAGGTATTTTAAATACCACTGCCTTAATGGGCATCACTCATATCTCAGCATCGCATGTGACAGGCAATGTCAGCTTATTTGTGGTTTCGATGCTTGCAGGCGATTGGTCAAATTTTAAGTTATTGTTAATATCCATCGCGTCATTTTGGCTAGGATCGGTATTAAGTGGCGCCATCATCGGCTCAAGCGAACTGAACATCCGCCGAAATTATGGCTATGCCATGCTCTTAGAAGTGCTGATGCTGTGCTTGAGTCTGTGGATGTATTTGTCAGAGCATCATTTTTTTGGGCAAATGCTCATCGCCATGGCGTGCGGACTTCAAAATTCAATGGTCGCCACTTACCATGGTACAGTCATTCGTACGACTCATTTGACCGGCATTACTTCAGATTTGGGTTCGGCGGTAGGGAATTGGCTGATTGGTCGGCGTGTGAGCCTGCGCAAAATCATTTTGCACAGCTCGCTATGGTGGGCGTTTTTTATCGGCAGTGCTGTGGCGGTAATTTTATATATGCACATCGGGTACTTATCGATGATTTTGCCAATTATCATCATTTTAATCGCTGCATTATTTTATAATCAAATGGGCAGGCTCTATACCCAAATGTCGCGGCTCACGCGCCTAAAACTGATCCAAAATCAGCGAAGAAAACGCCGCCCAAGGTCTCATCGCTCCAACATATCCACCTAAAACATGCCAAAACGCTTGGCATGTTTTATGGGTTTGGGTTATTTATCCAAATTTGGTTTGGTTTTACCGACGGTGATGATGATAAATTCATCAGGCTTGATGCGCTGTCTTAAGGCAGCATTGACGCTATCAATGGTGGCGTTATCAAGCCGCTCTAAGCGAGTGTGGATATGGTCTTTTGGATATTCTGAGACGACCAAAGAGCTGACTGTGCTATGGATACTGGCGTTACTTGAAAAAAGATTGGCAAAGCCATTTTTATTGCCTAAGCGCACCAATTCAAGCTCTTCATGAGTGACACCATCTGCCAAAGATTGGGTGATGATCTGTAGCGTATCTTTGATCGCGTCGGCAGCTTTATCGCCATCCGTTGAAAATTTAACCATATAACTGCCGCCTGCTTTTAGCCGCTCCATGCTGCCATAAATGCCATAGGTGTAGCCTTTTTGTTCGCGGATGGTTTTCATCAATCGGGCATTAAAATCACCACCTGCCAAAATTTCATTACCCAATGCAAAATCGCTGAATGCTTGACGGCTTGACGCATCATTTTGCTCTTTATCGGCGATGTGTCCGATGATGATTTGGGTTTGGCTGCTGTCATGCGGAATATGGATGTGCTTGGCTTGAGCTGGCTTGACGACAGCCAAGGCATCTTTATAAGACTTGCCCGCTGGCAGCTGACTGGTCAAGCGATTAGCAAATGTCTTGGCAGATTCAATATCCATATCCCCAGTGATGATCACGGTTGCATTATTAGCGTTAATAAAAGTGCGCCAAAAACTGATCAGATCGTTACGCGACATCGCATCTAAAGTTTTTTCATCACCTGTCACAGCGTGGGCATAAGGATGATCACCATAGACGGCTTGATGATAAGCCAAACCAGCGACATAAGCAGGGTTTTGTTTTTGCTGCTTTAGGCTGACCATCAGACGCTGTTTGTTACGCTCCAAAACTTTATCATCAAAGTCAGGATTTGCCAGCGCATCTACCATCAAATCTGCTGCTTTCGTTATGATTGAGGGATCGGACAAACTTCTGAGCGATAAAGACAAGCCATCTTTACTGGCATTGCTCGAAAGATTCACGCCAAGCTGCTCTTTGGCGGCTATAAATTCATCTTCAGGCAGTGTTTGGGTGCCTTGGGTAAGCATGGTTGCCACCATATTGGCGGTGCCTGCAGTGTCATCATAAGCTGACCCAGCAAAAAAATGCAAATCCACATCCACAATCGGCAGCTCATGCAGCGGCGTAAAAGCCACTGTCACGCCGTTGTCTGTTTGGAAATAGTGAGTTTTTGGGATATGGACACTTAAGTCGCCCAGCTGATTGATACTATCAATGATACTATCATCAGCAAGCCTAAGCTCGCTGCTGGTGGGTGTGTGATCATGCGCCATATTCGCCTGAACGCTGGGGCTGAAAATAAATAAAGTACTGCTGATGGCTGCTGCCAAGCTATGTTTTATAAGTGCTTTCATGATTTCACCGCTTTATTGTTGAGTGTGATTGGGTAAAACATACACTGTGGTTAAATTATCCTTTGTGATATATTTTTTGCCGACAGCTTGAATGTCTGATTTACTAATTTTATCAAGTGCTTGCGGCAGGGTGTTTAGCGTCTCTAGCGGCAATCCAAGCGTAGATAATAATCCCAAGCTGATGGCTTGATTGGCGATACTGTCATTGGTAAAGACCAAGGACGACAACAAGCCTGCACGGCTGCGAGACAGCTCATCATCAGTGATTTGACCTTCGGTGATGGCGTTTAGCTCTGCCAAAATGGCGGCTTCCGCATCTTGCAGACTCACCCCATCACGCGGCGTTGCGATGATGGTAAACAATCCATCGCCTTTTGAGAGCATGTCATAATGGATGGAGACGCTGCTGAGCACTTGCAGGTTGCGAATCAGTTGGCGCTCAAACCGTGCCGATAAGCCGCCATCAGCAAGATCGCTTAATAATGATAGCGCATGGGCTTCACTGGTGGATTGGCTGTTTTGGCTGCCAAGCGTTGGCACATTAAAGCCCATGATCAGGCTTGGGACTTGCACATTTTGATGGCTTTGAGCTTGGGTGTAGCCTCGGTGGCTAGGCTGATTTAAATTGGCTCGCTTGGGCAATGAAGATGGCGTAAGATCCTTAAAATATTTTTCGATCCAAGGCATGGTAACATCAGGGGTGATGTCTCCGACAAGTACAAGCGTGGCATTATTTGGGCGATACCATTTACCATACCAGTTTTGTAAATCTTGCAAATCAATCCCTTCAATATCTGCCATACTGCCAATGACTGGACGACCCATTGGCGACTGAGGCATGGCGATCGCCAAAAATTCTTCATAGGCTTTGGCGATTGGGTTATCATCAGTGCGCAGACGGCGCTCTTCTTTGATGACTTGTTTTTCGGTGGCGACTTCATCGGCGGTCAAGATCAGATGATTCATACGATTGGCTTCAATCTGCAGTGCCAGTGGAAATTGATTGGCAGGCAAACTTTCATAATACACGGTGAACTCATCATTGGTGAATGCGTTGGTCTGACCACCAAAATGACTGATCAGCCTTTGATAATCATCATGGCTAATCCCTTTGGCATCTTTAAACATCATATGCTCAAGAAAATGCGAAATGCCGCCTTTGCCCACAGGCTCATCACTTGAACCCACATCATACCAAATCTGCGTCATCACGATCGGCGCGCGGCTGTCTTGCTTGATGATGACTTTAAGCCCATTATCTAAGGTGTGGGTATAAATATCGTGTTGTTTTGCTTGGGTGCTTGTGGGTTTTGTGGTTGAGGCAGCGTCTTGGGTGGGGGTAAGACTTTGACAGGCAGATAAGCCGACTGCCGCACTGATCGCAAAAGCCAATGGAATAAGTTTCATGGGTTGTCCTTACTGTGTTTTATAATGTGGTTGTACCGCCAATCATGACTGATGCCGTCGGCGAAACACTGGCGCAGCCGACGACTACCAAGGCAAATATCATAAGTAAGCTGCTTTTTAATATATTCATAAACTACTCCAGCCAAAATAATTAGTAAAATAATCTGACCATTATAATGATAATCATCATCAAAAACACATCTTCCAAGCCAAATGTCGCAGATTAGATACATTGAGTAATAAATGCTTATCAAATGAAAATTTTGCCAAACAAAATCTGCTCAATCTCTGTCATGAATCTGTCATGTACCAGTCACTGATCTGTCATGCTTGCTTGCTAAGATATCGGCATTCACCAAGCCCGCTTACTATGGCAAGCCTAAGGAAATACAGATGAATAACCCACACGATTTTATCGAAGACTCAAACCCAACCAGCAACCCAAACTTTGCTGATATCCTAAATCAAACCGTGTCACGTCGCACCATTTTAAAAGGTGGCGCAGGCTTGACGGCTGCTGCCATGTTTGGCTCATTGCCTTTGATGGCGAGCGCAAATTCCACCACCGCACCAACCAAAACAAATTTGGCACGCCCAACAAAACTTCAATTCAAAGCCGTACCACATTATACAGGCAATGATATGAAAGTTGCCGAAGGCTACACGGCGCGTGCATTTTTGCATTTGGGTGAGCCGCTGATCGATGGCATCGAAGCGTTCCGTGACAACCGCGAACATTCGGGCGAATCATTTTTGTATCGCATGGGCGATAACCACGACGGTATGCATTTTTATGGCATGACCAACGGCAAATTTGATCCTAATCAATCAAATCGTGCTTTGTTGGCAATCAACCATGAATATACCAACGAAAATCTACACCCAATGGGTTTTTTGACACAGGAAGACAACAATGCCGCGCCGATTTATCGAAAAAAACGCCTTGCTATGGATGTGCGTCGCGATGCTAACGCTCATGGCGTGGCTGTGGTTGAGCTAAGAAAGACAGGCGATCGCTATGAAATGGTCAAAAACTCACCATTTAATAAGCGTTTTTCAAGTGCAACGATGGTAGATTTTGCAGGTGCAGCAGCAGGCAGTAAAATGCTTGTCACCAAATTTGACAAATCAGGCAAAAGCACTTGGGGCATCAATAACCAATGTGGTTCAGGCATGTCACCATGGGGCACTTATCTAACCACCGAAGAAAATTTTTTAAATGTCTTTGCACGCGGTGAAGACAAAGCCAAAATCGGCACCCAAGCAGATATCGCATTGGCTCGCTATGGCTTAAAAGAAAACAGCACAGGCGGCGGCTATCTATGGCACACCGCTGACGATAAAGAAGGCATTGTGACTGATGAATTCAGCCGCTGGGAAGCCACTGCCAAAGCCAATGACGCAAGCGCTGATTATCGTCATGGGTTTAATGGCTTTGGATACATCGTAGAAATTGATCCATTTGATCCAAAAGCTCGCGCAGTAAAGCGCACAAGCTTGGGGCGCTTTGCTCATGAAAACTGTGCCTTTGTACCGCCTGTCGCTGGCAAGCCTGTGGTCTTTTATATGGGTGATGACGCGCGCGGTGAGTACATTTATAAATTTGTCTCTAAAGCCAAATGGTCACCAAGCGATGTGGGCAAAGGCTTAAAAGCAGGCGATAAATACATGAACGATGGCACGCTGTATGTTGCTGTGTTTAATGCAGATGGTACAGGCGAATGGCGTGAGCTGTCTTATGGTAAAGTCAATCATAAAGATTATCAGTTCAAAGACCAAGCCGATGTCGTCATCAATGCTCGCTTGGCAGCCGACAGCGTAGGCGCAACCAAGATGGACCGTCCTGAGTGGATCTCGGTCAGTCCGATCACAGGCGAAGTTTATGTGACTTTGACCAACAACTCAAAGCGTACAGTTGAAGCTACCGATGCCGCCAACCCAAGAAGCTATAACAACAAAGGCAACCAACATGGTCATATCGTTCGCTGGCGTGAGCGTGGTGAGCATACCGCAACAGCGTTTGATTGGGATGTATATTTGTTTGCTGCACCAAATGATTTGACTGAGCAAAACTTATCCAACCTATCTGCTGAAAATGACTTATCTTCTCCAGATGGCTTGTACTTTGATCCGCGTGGTGTCTTGTGGATTCAAACGGATGACAGCGCTTATACCAAGACCACTAACTGTATGTTACTTGCAGCGCTGCCTAGCCATGTGGGTGATGGTAAAATCATGACCACAACCACAGGACGCAATACGCCCGTGGGTGCGATGGCGACTAATGATACCCTAAAAAGATTCTTTGTGGGTCCAAAAGGCTGTGAGGTCACAGGCATCACCATGACACCTGACTTTAAAACCTTATTCATCAATATCCAGCATCCTGGCGAAGACAGCCCTGATGTGACTTGGGGTGCGGTTCCAGGCGGACGCGTACCACGCTCAGCGACAGTCATGATTACCAAAAATGATGGCGGCGTGATCTTAGGCGAATCATTACAAAACATGGCTTAATATCAGCTAATACCACCGATCCCCAAGCATGTTATGACAGGCTTGGGGATTTTTGTGTAATGAATTTTGGGTAAATTTGTGTTACAATCACAATCAATGACAAAATCATAAAATCGTAAGGCAGGATATGAGCGAAAACGAAAAAGGCGGCTGGTTTTCCCGCATGAAGGCTGGGCTATCAAAGTCAAGCAAAAACTTATCAGAAGGACTGGTTAATGTCTTGGTCGGCGGCAAAGAGATTGATGATGAGCTGCTTGAAGAAGTTGAAGATCAGCTACTGGTTGCTGATATCGGTGTCAATGCCACCAACCGCATTATCAAAAATCTGACCGAGCAGACCGCGCGCGGCGATTTGATTTATTCGCATTCTTTGTATAAGGCGCTCAAAACTGAGCTGACCGATATTTTGACGCCCAAAGTTGAGTCTTTGGTCATTGACACCACCAAAAAACCCTTCGTCATCTTGATGGTGGGTGTCAATGGCGTTGGTAAGACTACCACGATCGGCAAGCTTGCCAAGCGCCTACAAGCCGAAGGTAAATCAGTGATGCTTGCTGCTGGCGATACCTTTCGGGCAGCGGCAACCGAGCAGCTACAAATCTGGGGCGAGCGAAACGGCATCCCTGTCGTCGCTCAAGGACATGGGTCAGATAGTGCTTCGGTGATTTTTGATGCCATGCAGTCTGCTAAGGCAAAGGGCATTGATGTGCTCATCGCTGATACAGCAGGGCGCCTACAAAATAAAACCTATCTCATGAATGAGCTTGAAAAAGTCGTCCGCGTGATGAAAAAGGGCGACGAGACAGCCCCGCACGAGACAATGATCGTGCTGGATGCAGGCACAGGTCAAAACGCCATTAATCAAGTGCAGGTATTTTCAGAAGCGGTGAATTTGACAGGTATCAGTGTCACCAAGCTTGATGGCACAGCCAAAGGCGGCGTGGTATTTAATATTGCCCAAAACACCGACATTCCCATTCGTTTTATCGGTGTTGGGGAAGGTATTGATGATCTACAGCCCTTTAAGCCAAAAGATTTTGTCGATGCGCTTTTGGAAAAAGAGGAATGACGAGCGAGGCGGTCAGCACCGAGTATCATCCGCCAAGTTTTTTGGCCAAGCTGCCGACCATGCGCTTAACTGCCAGTAACGGCAAGCTTGTTTTGCTTGACTGGCAAGAGATCAAAACCCAAAAGCTGCTGACCAAAGCCAATCAGTGCGCGGTGTTGATCAACTCATCTAAATTGGACCGTAGTCAGCCCAATCAGGCAATTCTTTTACAGACGATTCGTCAGCTTAGTGAATACTTTGATGGCACGCGCAAGGACTTTAGCATACCGCTTGATATTTCTCATGGTACTCAGTTTCAGCAGCAGGTTTGGGCAGCGCTTTTGACCATTGATTATGGTCAAACCATCAGCTATGCCGAGCTTGCCGCACGCATTGGCAAGCCCAAAGCCTATCGTGCCTGCGCCAACGCCAATGGCAAAAATCCCTTGAGTTTAATCATTCCATGCCATCGAGTGGTTGCCTCTGATGGCAGTTTGGGCGGCTATACTGGCGGCATCGCCATTAAAAAATCACTGTTGGATCTTGAAAGGGCGCATCGCTTGCGCTAACTTGGTTGCATTTGTGTATTAAGCCAAAATAAAAACGCCCACTGATTTTGATTATTTATGCTATAATTGGATGATTTCATTTCACATTTGATGGTTGAAGGGGGTGTTTATGCCTTATGCGCTGCTGCGTCCGTTATTATTTAGTATGGATCCTGAGCAAGCACACGAAAAGACGCTTGAGATGCTTGAATCCGCCAATACAGCGCATCTTTTGGGTTTTGTGTATGCCAAGCAGGCGCTGCCTACCGAGTGCATGGGCATCTCTTTATTAAATCCTGTGGGTCTGGCGGCAGGTTTGGATAAAAATGGCGAATACATCGATGCCTTAAGCGAGCTGGGATTTGGGTTTATAGAAATTGGCACCGTTACCCCAAGACCTCAATCAGGCAACGACAAACCTCGTCTATTTCGCATCAAAGAAGCGCACGGCATCATCAATCGAATGGGATTTAACAATCATGGCGTAGACGCGATGATTGATAATATTGAACGGGCAAAGTATCAAGGCGTGCTTGGAATTAATATCGGCAAAAATGCCACCACCCCTGTTGAAAATGCGCTTGACGATTATATCTATTGTCTTGAGCGTGTGTATCCATACGCCAGTTATATCACCATTAATATCTCAAGCCCGAATACCAAAAATTTGCGAGACTTACAAAGCGGTGATGCGCTATCACAGCTGCTTGATGGCATCAAAAACTGCCAAATGCGCTTAGCTAACGACTATGGATTTTATGTGCCATTGGCATTGAAGATTGCGCCTGATTTGGATTTAAGCCAAATTGATGAAATCTCTTGTACTGTGCTTGATTTTGAGATCGACGGTTTGATTGCAACAAATACTACCTTATCACGCACAGGCGTTGAGGGCTTTCGTCATGGAGAAGAAGCAGGTGGATTATCTGGTCGTCCTGTAAACCATCAAAGTACACTAATTTTGTCTCAATTTGCAGATCGTATCGCTGATAAAGTGGATTTGATTGGCGTGGGTGGTATCGAGACAGGCGAGCTTGCTGTCAAAAAAATTCACGCAGGTGCCAAAGCGGTTCAGTTATATTCTGGGCTTATTTATAAAGGTCCTGGACTGGTGACAGACTGTGTGCAGGCGCTCTCAGGCGATCGCTACGGATAAGCCTATGAATTGGATTGATATCATTATCAGCATTGTTGTCCTTTTGGGTATTTGGCGTGGTTTTACTGCTGGTATTATAAAAAGTATGGCAATGCTTTTGTCGTGGCTCATCGCCTTGATTGTCGCATCAAAGACGGCGAACAGCTTTTCTCATATTTTTGCCCCATTTGTCGATAATTCGGTTCTGCAAGTTGCCATGGCTTTTGTTGCCATTATGCTGATCACTGTTTTGCTTGTCGGCACAGCTGCCAACATATTGGCGCGCTCATTTAAGGCGCTAAAGCTGGGATTTTTGGATCGTATTGGTGGGGGTGTGTTTGGTGCTGCTACTGGCGTTTTGAAGGTTTTGGTTGTGCTAAGTATCATCTCTCCTGCATTGGCGCTAATGCCTGTGGCTCAGTCGTCTGTGCTTGTTCCAAGCTTATTACCGTATGCACCAGTGGCAAAAAATTTATTACATAAGGCATTTGACAGCACTTGGAATCAGCTGGAAAATCCCTATAAAGACCAACAATGATGATATAACTTAACATCAGCTTTCGATAATTATTAACTTATTGTTATCAATAATTTGGAGTAAATATGTGTGGTGTAATCGGCGTCATGGCGCATGAACCCGTCAATCAAATGTTGTATGATGGCTTAACCATGCTACAGCACCGCGGTCAAGACGCAGCAGGCATTGTCACCCTAAAAGACAATCGCTTCTATCTGCGTAAAGATAATGGCATGGTGCGCGATGTATTCTTGAATCAGCATATGGTGCGCTTGGTGGGTAACTGCGGCATCGGTCATGTGCGCTATCCGACAGCTGGCACTTCTAGCACCGCAGAAGCTCAGCCTTTATATGTCAACTCGCCTTATGGCATTACTTTGGCACATAATGGCAACTTGACCAATGCTGAAAAATTGGCTCGTGAGCTGTACGAAGAAGATCGCCGTCATCTAAATACTCAGTCGGATTCTGAAGTATTGCTAAATATTTTTGCGCATGAGCTCCAAAAATTCACCAAGCCCGCTTTGGCGTCTGGCGACATCTTTGAGGCGCTGACCAAGCTGTATAAACGCTGTGAAGGTGCCTTTGGTGTGGTGGCTTTGATTACGGGTCATGGATTGGTGGCATTTCGCGATCCTAACGGCATTCGCCCATTGATTTATGGACGCCGATTGACCGAAAAAGGCATAGAGTATATGGTGGCATCAGAGTCAGTGGCTTTGCAGGCATTGGGCTTTGAGGTAGTCAGAGACATTGCACCTGGTGAAGCGATTTTTATTGATCTAAATCACAGCCTCCATACACATCAGTGCGTGCCAGTCGAAGAAGGGCAATATACGCCTTGTATCTTTGAATATGTGTATTTTGCGCGTCCTGATTCGATCATTGATAACATTTCCGTTCATAAAGCGCGGATGCGTATGGGTGAAAAATTGGCAGATCAAATTTTGCGCGAGTGGGGTGAAGATCATGGTATTGATGTGGTGATTCCAATTCCAGATACATCAAGAAACTCAGCGCTTGAATTGGCGGTGCGTTTGAATGTCAAGTATCGTGAAGGTTTTAATAAAAATCGCTATATCGGTCGCACTTTTATCATGCCAGGTCAGCAGCAGCGCAAAAAAAGCGTACGCCAAAAACTAAACGCCGTACCACTAGAATTTAAAAACAAAAACGTGCTTTTGGTCGATGACTCAATCGTGCGCGGCACCACGTGCTATGAGATCATTCAGATGGCGCGCGATGCGGGCGCCAAAAATGTCTTTTTTGCGTCAGCAGCGCCGCCGGTGATGTATCCGAATGTCTATGGTATTGATATGCCTGTGCGTAGTGAGCTGATCTCATCGGGTCGCAGTGTTGAGGAAGTGCGCGAGATTATCGGTGCGGATCGTTTAATTTTCCAAGACTTAGACGATTTGATTGAAGCGGTCAGCGACACCAAGCACAGCCGAGTGGATGGTTTCGATTGTTCGGTTTTTGATGGCAAATATATCGCAGGTAATATCGATGAAGCCTATTTAACCGATCTTCAAAATAAACGAAATGATGCCGTCAAAGACAAAGGCGTGACCTTAGTTGATACGCCTGTTGATATGACAGGTGTCTCTGCAGTGTAGAGATTATAAAGATTAAAAAAGAGTAAAACAGTAACGACATGTCAATAGATAATAGTTCTTCTAAGTGTAGAGATTATAAAGATTAAAAAAGAGTAAAACAGCGTCAAAATTGATTTGGCGCTGTTTTTTATTTGACAGATGTCATTAAGCAGTTAAACTTATCCGTTATCATTTTATGATTAGCCACAAGCTGTAAAAATTTTGCTCATTTTATGTGATAATGATCGACTTTTTGCCTGATTCTTGCTAAAGTGATTTGGCATATGATTCATAGACATTGTTGGAAATACTTATGACAAAAAAATCCTTTCCTTGGTCAGCCCTACCTTTGACGATTTCGGCGCTGCTTTTGGCATCTTGTGCATCACAGCCCATCCCTGATCGTGCGCCAATCAAAGTGGTGCAAGCCACGCCTCAGCCGACAACCAAGCCGCCTGTTGTCGTCCAAAAAGCGCCACCTGTTGTGGTTCAAACGCCTACAGTGACTAAACCAAGTGCCGGCATTGAGTTTCAATATGGCAGCTTTGGTGAGTGGAAAAGTGACTTTATGCATCGCGCGGTATCTCAAGGTGTCAATCCCAATCTTTTAAATTCATTGATGGCGGGCGCAATGCTAAGTCAGCGCGTGATTGATTTGGATCGTAGCCAAGCTGAATTTACCAAAATGCCTTGGGAGTATGTCGAGTCAGCCGCCTCTTCAAATCGCATCCGTCAAGGTAAATCTAAATTAAATGAAAATCTCAGCATCTTGACCTCAGCTGAATCCATCTATGGTATACCAAAAGAGATCACCACTGCCATTTGGGGTATGGAGTCATCATACGGTGCCGGCATGGGCAGTATGGATTTGGTGAATGCGTTATCAAGCCTGGCTTATGATGGTCGCCGCCGTGAATTTGCTGAAAGTCAGCTGATTTCTATGGTTCGAATGATTGAGCGTGGTGATGTGACAGCATCTCAGCTGCAGGGCTCATGGGCAGGTGGTATGGGACATACTCAGTTCATCCCGACCACATGGATGCAAGAGGGCGTCGATGGTAATGGTGATGGACGTAAAGACCCTTGGAGCCGCCAAGATGCTTTAACGTCCACTGCAAGTTATCTGGCAAATGCTGGATGGGTGCGCGGCTTGCAGCCTTTTTATGAGGTACGGTTGCCTGCTGGGTTTGACTTCTCGCAGCTAAATACCAAGCGCAGTCTTGATGCTTGGAAGGCATCTGGATTGGTCAGTACAAGTGGCGAATATTTTGGCGGCGCACATGAAGCTGAGCTGTGGCTGCCTGCAGGTCAATACGGACCAGCTTTATTGCTCACCAAAAATTTTGATGTCATTCGAGTGTATAATAACTCATCAAGCTATGCCTTGGGTGTGTCATTATTAGCCAAGCAAATCGCAGGCGGTTCTGGGTTAATTCAATCTTGGCCACGTCATGAGCAGCCATTGTCAAGAAGCCAAATTTTGACCCTTCAGCGTAACTTAACCACACAAGGCTTTGATACTCAAGGTATTGATGGTGTGGCGGGCAGTAATACGCGCCGTGCCTTTGCACGCTGGCAAGCTGCCAATGGTCAAGTGCCAGACGGCTTTATCAGTCAGCGCACCGCAGGTAATTTGATTTGGTAAGCTTATTTGTATCATTAGCCATTTTTGACTGAGGATAATTGCCCTTGCAAAACCCCATTATCACCCCCATGATAATGGGGTTTTTGTTGATTTAACTGTTTAAAGAAGAAAAAGAATCCATTATGCGACTGCCCGAAACTTCCAGAGCCGAACGTCAAACCAATCAGCTGGCTCGCGAGCTCCAAGAAAAAGCTCAGCTTACTGGCGTGAATGTGTCAGGAACTCAAATCTCAAGCCAAGCCTTTGACATGGTGACCGACTTTGAGCCATCAGGGGATCAGCCTGCGGCGATCTCCAAACTCGTCAAAGGGATTGAATCGGGTATGCGTGGGCAGCTTTTGTTAGGCGTCACAGGATCAGGTAAAACCTATACCATGGCAAAGGTGATCGCCGAGAGCGGGCGTCCTGCCATTATTATGGCGCATAATAAGACTTTGGCAGCTCAGCTGTATGGCGAATTTAAGGCATTTTTTCCACATAATGCGGTCGAATATTTTGTCAGTTATTATGATTATTATCAGCCCGAAGCCTATGTGCCTGCCAGCGATACTTTTATCGAAAAAGACAGCGCCATCAATGATCATATTGATCAGATGCGCTTATCGGCGACGCGTGCTTTGCTAGAGCGGCGTGATGCCATCATTGTGGCGTCTGTGTCAGCCATTTATGGTCTGGGCGATCCTGAAAGCTATCTAAAAATGCTACTTCATATCGTCGTCGGCGATCGGGTACATCGAGATGCGATGATAAAAAGGCTTGTTGAGCTGCAATATGAGCGCAATGAGCTGGACTTTGGGCGCGGTACTTATCGCTTGCGTGGGGAGACTTTGGATGTATATCCTGCCGAAAGTGAAAGCTTGGCGGTGCGCATTTCTATGTTTGATGATGAAGTGGAAAAAATCACTTGGTTTGATCCACTGACTGGTAAAAATATCAAATCCGTGCCACGCATCACCATTTATCCCAAATCACACTATGTCACCCCAAAAGAAAAGCTAGAAGCTGCCAGCGCCACGATCAAAGAAGAGCTTGCCCAAAGGCTAGAATATTTTCGTGCTAATGATAAACTTATCGAAGCGCAGCGCATCAAAGAGCGCACTCAATACGATCTTGAGATGATTCAGCAGCTCGGCTATTGTAACGGTATTGAAAACTATTCTCGCCATCTGTCTGGCAGACCTGCAGGCGAAGCACCGCCGACATTGTTTGACTATATTCCATCGGATGCACTGCTGTTCATTGATGAAAGTCACGTCACTGTGCCACAAATCGGTGCGATGTATAAAGGTGATAAAAGCCGCAAAGAGACGCTGGTACAATATGGTTTTCGTCTGCCAAGCGCCATGGATAACAGACCCATGAAGTTTGAGGAATGGGAGCGTATCTCGCCTGCCACCATCTATGTGTCTGCCACGCCAGCCAATTATGAACTTGAAAAATCCGAGCAAGTCGTCGAGCAGGTGGTGCGCCCAACGGGCTTGGTCGATCCTGTGCTTGAGATTCGCCCTGTGCTTACTCAGGTGGATGATGTGCTGGGTGAGATTAACTTAAGAAAGCCTTTGGATGAGCGCGTACTGATCACAACGCTAACCAAGCGTATGGCAGAAGATTTGACCAGTTATCTCAAGGAATACGGCATCAAGGTGGCATATTTGCACTCAGACATCGATACCGTTGAGCGCATGAAAATCATTCATGAGCTGCGCACAGGCATTTATGATGTGCTGGTGGGGATCAACTTACTTCGTGAAGGTCTTGATATGCCTGAAGTGAGCCTTGTGGCGATTTTTGATGCCGACAAAGAAGGGTTTTTGCGTTCGGAGCGTTCACTGATACAGACCATCGGTAGGGCAGCTCGGCATGTGAATGGTAAAGCCATCTTATATGCCGATACCATCACGCCAAGTATGCAAAAAGCCATCGATGAGACCGAGCGACGACGCGCCAAGCAAATCGCCTTCAACGAAGCGCATGGCATCACGCCCAAGTCAGCGAGCCGCGCCATCACTGATAAAATTGATACAGGTGATGATGAAAATACCGAAGTGGTGCAGATTATTTTATCTGAAGCGCTGGCAGGCGTGGATGAAAATATCCTACATTCGCCAAAGCTGCTCGCCAAAGAAATCGCTCGCTTAGAAAAACAAATGCAGGCATTATCACGCGAGCTAAAATTTGAAGAAGCTGCAAAAGTGCGTGATACAGTCATTGCACTCAAAGAACTTTTGGTCAAATAAACTTATAATCACGATGTCTTTACTTTTTAAGTATAAAGTAAAGACAAATCCATGTTTAATGAGCCTATGACGACAAAAACGATCCATACACACCCTTTACCGCCTTTCATACCGCCCAATGCGCGCGTGATGATGCTTGGCAGCTTTCCGCCGCCGCCTGAGCGCTGGAAAATGCCATTTTATTATCCAAATTATAATAATGATATGTGGCGCATTTTGGGCTTGGTGTTTTTTGGTGATGCTGAGCGATTTATTGATAAAGCCAACAAAACCTTTTATCAAGATGAGATTGAAAAATTTTTGGTGAGTGCAGGCATCGCCATCGGTGATACGGCTTATCAGGTGATCCGCCAAAAAGACAATGCTTCTGATCAGTTTTTACAGATCATAACGCCCATGGATATCGAAAGCATACTTAGGCAGCTGCCGCAGTGCCACGCTGTGATCACCACTGGTGAAAAAGCCACCGAAGTTTTATGTCAGCAATTCACCAGCCAAAAAACGCCCAAAATCGGTGAGCAGGTGCAGCTGTTGATCGCCAATCGGTGCATTGATTTATACCGCTTGCCGTCATCATCACGGGCGTATCCTTTGGCGATCGATAAAAAAGCCGATGTTTATCGACAGGTTTTTGATGCGCTTGGTCTGCTTACTTAATATAAAGTCGGACTGGATTTTGGGCGCATATTTGCTAAAATACTAAAACCGACGCAACCAGATACAGCAATGACCGATATTATCTTGCCTACGCTGCCGACAGCACCCAAACATTCTGAACAAACTGAGCAAATCGCCGCCTTGCAATGCACGCTTGAGCAAGCGTATTTGATCGAAGCTTCGGCAGGTACTGGCAAGACTTGGACGCTGACGGGGATTATTTTACGGCTATTAATTGAAAAAAAATATCCACCTGAGCGCATCATCGCTACGACATTCACTCGGGCAGCTGCCGCCGAGATGCAAGAGCGCATCAGTGAGCGGCTGCACAGCTTTTATGGGTTGGTGCGCTGGCTGCAGGGTATGGCGAGCACACAGCCTGAGTGGTTTGACGGGGCGGCGCCCATGGATCAGATCATCACGCGCGCCACTGAAGCTGGGCATGACGCCGCCGATCCCATCAATGAGCGTTTACTTGAATTTATCCTATCTCAGCCAGCGACGTTCTTAAATGAAGTGATTTATCGTACAGGGCTTTTACTGACTTCTTTGGATAAGCTGTTTGTTGGCACGCTAGATAGCCTTGCCCAAAAATGGCTTAATGAATTTGCCGCCCAAATCGGTCATCAGTCTGGCATGGAGATTTTGAATCATGCTGAACAAAAAGTCGCCGCCATCGTCCATGATGAGCTACGCGCCGAAGAAGTCAGGCTAAAGCACGCCCATCCTGAATTTTATCAAATCTTCAAAGCGTTTTATCCGAATTTTTTTAGTCAAGTGGCTGCGGTCGCAAGTATCGTCAATAAAGCCATCGACTTTTATTCTGCGCCCATTGATGAGCTGAATATGCCTGCAGATGCAGATATTAGCTCAGCCCAAACAGTGATTGACCAAATTTTAAACACTGATTTTACAGGATTTACGCCATATTTTGATGCTGATTTTCGTAAAAGCGTGTCCATGAACCAAAGTCTAGGCTTTGGCAAACAGATTCATCATCTGCCACATGTGTTGTCTTTGATCCAAAAACATGGGGCGCTGTTTGTTAATTTTGTGGATGATGACGCGCTTAAGCTGATTGATAGCATCACTAAAGCGGCTGAAAAAGAGTGGCAAATTTTTAATAAAAGCGCAAATCCAAGCGATATGCATCAATTTATGGCGCTGCCACTTCAAGCGCTCAGTGATATTGCTAATCTTTATACCGCTCTTGGTGAGCAAGCCAAGCTGTATCATGAGCACATCTGCCGACACATCATTGTAAGTGCAAAAAATCAGATCGCCCAACGGCTTGAAACACAGAATCAGACCACATTTACCTTGCAAATGGTGAGATTGAATGAAGCGCTTGGCAATAGCCCTGCACTTGCGCGGCACATTCGCCATCATTATCCTGTGGCTTTGATTGATGAGTCTCAAGATGTCAATGGGCTACAAGTTGAGCTCATTGAGCGGGTCTATCTCACTGAGATCGCCCATTATCACAAAAGTCTTATCCGCTATGAGCAAATCGGCGGCGATAAACCGAAACTGCCCCGAGGGTTTTTGCTATTGGTTGGAGATCCTAAGCAGGCAATTTATCGCTTTCGGGGCGGTGATGTTGCCAATTATAATTTGATCAAGCACTATGGCAACCAAGATGCGCTCATCAAAGCGCCGCTGATCGATCAGTCGCTGTCTTTGACGGTGAATCGCCGCTCAAGCAAGGCACTGATTGAGGCGCTCAATGCATGGTTTGAAAATAACGGTCAAGAGGGCATCGCCAATCATGCAAATTTGGGTCAAGGGATTTTTTATCAGCAGATCCAAGCGCACAAAGACAGCGGTGGTATCCAGTGGCAAGCTGATGCCTATGCTGATTATTATGGCAATCATCCCGTGGCGGTGCTGCATTTTGATCATATCGAAGGTAATCAAAAAGCCGACAAAAGAGCTGAAAAAATTGCTCAGCACATCAACACCATTTTACAAGGTGATCATACGCTGCATGGTCAAAAGATCCTGCCAAAGCACATCGCGGTACTTGGGCGTACATCCGATGCGCTAGATAAGATAAAAAGCAAGCTTGACCATCTGAAGATTCCAGCGGTCATCCCCAAAGAAATTAATGTCTTTATGACTCAAGCGGCGGACGATCTTTTGGCGCTCATTATCGCGATGGTACAGCCAAACCATAGCGAAAACTTGGGCAAATTTTTGGTCTCACGTTTGGTGGGCATGACGCTCAAGCAAGCGATGGCTATCATCGAGCCAAATGAGCAGGATTTGAGTGATGCGCCGTCAGATGCCCAAAACCTAAAAACTTATATTTTAACTTATCTAAAAAAATCATACGAAAGATGGCAAAGATATGGGGTGTCATCAGCACTTGCCTATGCGTTTTATCATTCGCCCATCGATAGCGATCACGACAAATCGCCTTGGCTTAAGGCAGCCACTCAAGGAGAGCGTTATTTGGCGGATCTTGAGCGATTGGTGGCATTGGTCAGTGAACAATCGCAGCTGCATGAGATGCGCTTAATTGCTTGGTATCATAAACAGATGAGCGCTGATGTTGATGGCTATAATAAGCGTCCTATCCTACCTAGCGAAAGCGGCGTGAATTTGATGACCATTCATAAATCAAAAGGACTTGAATTTCCTATCGTGTATGTGATAGGGGTGGATGAAAAGCCAAGAAATGACAATGGCTTGACGATCTATCCTTATAGTGATCATAATTTTCAGCGTCGCTTAAGTATAAGTCAAGGTAATCTCATTGATGAAAGTTATTATCACGATATCAATCGTCAAGAATTGATTGATGAACTCAGACGCTTGGGCTATGTGGCATTGACGCGTGCTTCTGAACAGCTATATATCGTGGGTGGTGATTTATCTAAAAAAGATTCTAAAGAAATGCCTTTGTATCAATGGCTTGACTGTGCAGGCGAAAAATCATTGAGCTTACCAGAAAGGCTAAAAGACTGCGTGGGCTGGATCGCCATGACTGAAGCAGATTTATTAAGTCAGCCTTATCAAAACCAGCTGTCTAACCCTATCGCCAAAAATTATGCGCCATGGGATGCGGTGATGACCAAGACACAGTTTTTTGGAGAGCATAAGACCAGCTTTAGCGCACTGATCACTCGCTTGGATAAGTCTGTCATCCCCCCTGATGAAGCTGATATCGATCAGCTGTCTGTGATTACCGATACGGCTGCACCTGATCAGCTTGATGACATTCGTGCAAGTTTTTTTAAGGGCAGCGTGGCAGGTGATTTTTTGCATAAAGTCATGCAATTTTTGCCAACAGATCGTCTAAAATCAGCATCACCACAGGCTGCCCATGACATCATCAGTGGGGTGATCAATGAACAAGGGCGAAAACTTGGCATTGCCGAGCGCTATTTACCCACTTGGCAGGCGGGCGCTCGCATCCATGCTTCTGGCGATCAAACCAATGATCATGATAAATTGGTCGCTTGGATTGATCGGCTTGCCTATGCGCCTTTTAGGGCGTCTCGTCGTTCGCTGATGTCTCTGCCGATGACTGCTCAGCTGCGTGAGCTTAGCTTTACTTTGGGTCTTGGAGACAGCTTTAGCATCGCCCGACTCAATGAGGTATTCAAAGCGCACAGCGATAAAGACCTGATCTTGCTTGAAGATGACTATCGTACCATCTGTTATCGTTATTTACGCGGTGAGATTGATTTGGTTTATGAGTCTGATGGGCGATTTTTTATTGTGGATTATAAATCAAATTACTTGGGTGGTACGCCTGATGAATATCATGATCACGCCATGAGTGCCGCGATGGATAAGGTTGGCTATTGGCTACAAGCTGCGATTTATCAAGTGGCACTGCATCGACTTTTAAAGATTCGCTTAAAAGGCTATGTGGGTAATGAGGCACATTATCTGGGCGGCGTTGAATATGTCTTTTTACGCGGTGTTCAAGATGATGACGAAAATACAGGGCGTTTATTTTGGCAGCCGCCGCTGTCTTTGATTTTGGCGCTTGACGATATTTTATAAGTTAAAATTCACTATTAATGGCAGAGATAATAAGATGGCAGGGGATATCATTAGCCGATATGTGACCGATCGCATACAAGACAATCACCACTGGTATGCCAAAAAGCAGGTTTTAGCCGCTGAGTGCGTGCTTGGCCTGCCTGACTTTGAGCTATATCATATCATGCAGGATGCTTTGTTATTTCAGCTCAATCAAGGACATACGATACTGCGCATCAATGATCATGACGACTTGAACAATCGTCATCACTTGAATGGCGTGATACCCATTTGGCAACAAAAAATCATGGATTCATGCCTGACCGTGATAGCTCAGGCATTGACAGATGAGGGCATGGACTGGGCTGCGTTTTTTGATAATTATCATCATTATGCAGAAGATCCTGCTAAGATCAAAGAATTCGTTGAGCACACCTTAAATAATTTTCGTTGGCAATTATCCTTACTTGATCATACAGTCATAGAAAATGAGCGGCTGACTGCGCTGTTTTTGTCGATGCTGCGTATTTACTATGTTTTATATAAAAAAGCCAATTCTTTGAGCCAATTTGTGAGTATTTTGGATAAGAATACTTTTTTTGGCGATATTTTGGCACCTATACCTCAACGCATGCTCACTCATGAGCCGCCGATTTATTTTAGCCATCAAGCGGATGGTCTGTGTTTATGGACTCATCGCGCCTACCTGGCTGAATCACATCTGATGGCGCATATCTTACGCATCAGTGAGGCCAAGGTGCCTGTATTTACTCTGGATCAGTTATCAAATAGCCTAAATGCTGAGCAGCGTGAAGCCATCAAGCTGGTCTCAAAGCAGGCATTTTGCTTAATCACTGGTGGTCCTGGAACGGGTAAGACCTTTACAGTTGCCCAGATTGTGATCGCGCTCAATCAGCTGCCTGAGCCTAAACTGATGCGCTTGGGGCTTGCCGCGCCTACAGGTAAGGCGGCTCAGCGCATGAGCGAATCTTTGCTCAAATCCTTGGGTGAGAATAGCGATGTACAGCTACCCGAACCTAAGACCATTCACCGCTTGCTTGGTATTGGGGCGGATGGCAGTCCGCGCTATCATGCCAACAATCAGCTGCCGCTTGATATTTTGATTGTCGATGAGGCTTCCATGCTTGGCACAGAGCTGGCAAGTCAGCTGTTCGCCGCCATCGCCACTGGCTGCCGTGTGATTTTGCTTGGTGATGCGCATCAGCTGGCTGCGGTGGATGCCGGCGCGGTGCTGGCTGATTTATGCCGAATTGATCGCCTAAAGCATTTGCGTGTCAATTTAACAGTCTCAAAACGCTTCACAGACACATCAGGGGTTGGTCAATTAGCAAGGCTAATTAATGATCATCGTCAAAACATACTCTTTGAGGAGGTGGAGCAGCTGATCGATCGTGATGCAGAGATTGATTTTGAGCCCATCACCCACGCTAAAAGGGGTCATGACATATACCAAAAACTTAGCCAAGGCTATCAGGATTATTTTTTGGCAAGTAAACAGCTTCGTTTTGGTTTTGCAAAATTATCTGCTCAAGAGTCCATTGATAGCGTCAAAAAATTATTTGAAATATTGGACGCTTACCGCATTCTTTGTGCTTCACATCATGGCACATTTGGCGATGATCAGATCAATGATTACTTAAGCTCATCTCATCGAGCGTTTCAGAAAATACCGCCATCAGCTTCGCCTTGGTTTCATGGGCGTGTGGTGATGATCACCAAAAATTTATATGATTTGGGTTTATTTAATGGGGATATCGGTATTTGTTTGTGGGGATCGTCTGGTCTTAGCGTCTACTTTGAAGGTGAAAGTTTGCGCATGGTGGCGGTTGATATGTTAAGCGAGGCCGTCGTAAGCACTGCCTATGCCATCACAGTGCATAAGTCCCAAGGGTCTGAGTGGCAAAAAGTCGCCATTGTCTTTGACGAAAATAGCGAGCGGCTACTATCAAAGGAGCTGATTTATACTGCTGTCACGCGAGCAAAATCTGCGGTGCACATCTACAGTACGCGCGGTGCGCTGATGAATGCCATCAATACGCCTACGGTTCGCCAAACTGGGCTTGATAAAGTGAGCAGTATATGATGTGGCAGTCTCAACCAAACCTTGGCAAACCCAAAATATAAATTTTATCCTGCTTATGCATCAATGGCAAAATTGTGTCATAATATGCGATCCTAAAAAAAGATATCTTAAAATGCAAGCATGCTCAAAACCCCTTGAAAATCAACACATTTTACTACAGCCCTTATGCATTGGGGGCTTGCAGATTCAAAATAGATTATTCGTGGCGCCGATGGCAGGGGTGACGGACAACCCTTTTCGTAGGCTTTGTAAGTCATTTGGCGCAGGTCATGCGGTCAGCGAGATGATCATTGCAGATACGGCGCTGTATGCACGTAAAAAATCCCTTTATCGCGCGAATTTTGATGGCGAAATTGCGCCCATCAGCGCACAGATTGCAGGGGCAGAGCCTGATAAACTGGCGCAAGCTGCCCAGTTTCAAGTCGACAATGGCGCTCAGATTGTTGATATTAATATGGGCTGTCCTGCCAAAAAAGTCTGCCGTAAGCTCGCAGGCTCGGCGCTACTTCAGGACGAAGATTTGGTTAAGCGACTGCTTGATAGTGCCGTCTCAGCAGTTGATGTGCCTGTGACCTTAAAAACTCGTTTGGGATTTGCCAATGGGCAAGAAAATATTCTTAACATCGCACAAATCGCTGAACAGTCAGGCGTGGCCGCCATCGCCATTCATGGGCGCACACGAGAGGATTTTTATACTGGTCAGGCGCGGTATGAGATGATTCGGCAGGTTAAGCAATCAGTCAAAATACCCGTCATTGTCAATGGCGACATTGACAGCCCCCAAAAAGCCTTAGATGTTCAAGCTCAAACAGGGGCAGATGCCGTAATGATTGGGCGGGCAGCTCAAGGCAAGCCCTGGCTATTTCAGCAAATTACCCATTTTGCCAAGACTGGCGAGCTTTTGGCGCCGCCTACGGTTGGTGAGATCCACGAAGTGGTCTTAAGACATTTAGATGAGTTATATCGCTTTTATGGGGAATATTCAGGATGCCGTATTGCCCGTAAGCACATCGCATGGTACACAGGCGGTCTGCCCAATTCTAACGCATTTCGTGATGCCATGTATGCGTGTGAGACCACCAAAGAGCAATTTACCGTGGTGGATGAATTTTTTAGGACAATTTCTTGAGTATTTTAACCAATAAAAAATGGATTGAGTGTGTATTCAATCCATTTTTTTATAATTTAAATAAACTTAATCACTTCTTCGGCATTCAGGCGTGCCTTAGGTAGATTTTTATTGCCATCATTTTGTGAGGCGTATCCAAGCGCAACCAGCACAGAGCTTTTTAATCCTTGATCAGCAAGACCAAGCGCTTCATCTAGCACTGCCTGATCATAGCCACCAATCGGCGTGGCATCAATCCCCATCAGTGATACCGCAAATAGCAGGTGCCCAAGCGCGATAAAGGTTTGATTTTCAGACCATTGGAATAATTTTGTTTGATCGTCTGCCAGTTGAGAAATATAATGATTGCAAAGTTCAAATCGCGCCTGCATGACCTCATCGCTAGCAAAACGTCCGCCATCTTTTTCAGCTTGTAGCACCTTTTGTAAGTGAGCATCGTCCAAATCAGTGCGTGTGCACATGATGATGACATGCGATGCATTGTTAATTTTAGCGGCATTATGCGCATCACCGCCCACCATGGATTGGGTTATTTTGGCTTTGGTATCGGCGTTGTCCGTCACCAAAAATTGCCATGGCTGACTGTTGATAGATGAAGGCGCCAAACGAAGGGTTTCAAGTAGTTCATTAAGATCCGATTCGCTGATTTTTTGGTTAGCATCGTAGGCTTTACAAGTATAACGGCTTTGGGCATGGTGCCTTGCAGTTGACATTATGACTCCTTATAAGAATTAATAGGTGTGATTAAGTGATCAGAACTTGGGTGCATACTGACATCTTCGATGATGGCATTGGCTGACCCATCTTTAAAAGTTATCTTAACTGACTGATTTTTTTGTAGGGTTTTGGCGCTTTGAATGATTTTATGGCTATGAGTGCTATTAACGACTGCATAGCCTTTTTGGAGCATTCGGCTTGGATGCTGAATCAAGATCAAGCTTTGTAAATGCTGACAGTCTTGTTTGGCTTTTTGCAAATGTTCAAACACGATTTTATGCTGATTAAGATAAGTTTTTGTCGCATGTTTGACTTGTAATGTGATCGCTAAGCTTGATTTTTGGGTCTGAGCCAGTAGGGCGCTTAGTGCTAATTTTTCTTGATGATAGCGAAACTTGGCAGTGCTTTTGATATGGCTAAGCTGATATATATTGTCTTTTTTTGCCATACTGATGGCATGTAAACTACTTCTTTTTATTCGCTCAATTTGCCGTTGGCTGTTTGACTGCGCTGTCGCCAGACGCGTGTTGGCAAGTTTGCTCAAATGCTCCATCGTAGCCACCGCCTGACGCGTCATCTTGACCAGATGCGCCTCGATACCAAGGACAACTTTTGATGGCGTATCAAAACTGGTATGCGCCACTTCATCAAGAATCACCGAGTCGCGCTCATGCCCAACGCCGACCCAAACAGGGATCGGGCATTCCGCCACCAAAGCCGCCAATTCAAAATTATTCAGATACGCCAAATCACCAACCGCACCGCCGCCACGAATGATGACTAACAGATCCGGCAAACTATCATACGCATTTTTAAAATTGCTTAAACTCTCAGAGATCGCAAGGCGTATCTCATCAGGGGCATGATTGCCTTGAAAAGTGGCATGATGATAGTGAAATTGGCAAGCGCCCGCCAAAGCGAGCCGATCGGCTTCAGCGCGAAAGTCACCCAAGCCTGCTGCTTTTTCAGGGGCGATCACGATGACATGACGAATATCAAACGGCATCGGATGCTGTTTGTTTAAATGAATCAGCCCTTCTTCAGCCAGTCGTTTTTTCATCTGCGCATACGCAGCGGCGATCTCGCCTAAGGTATAATTTGGATCAATATCGCTGATGTTTAGGCTAAAACCGTAATTGGTATGAAAACTGGCTGAGCACTTGACCAAGACTGAGACACCTGCTTGCAGGGTTTGACCAGTGATTTTGGCAAATTTGCCCATCACTGTCTTGGCACGAAATCGCCATAAAGTCGCGCGGCAGCTTGCGGTGATCTGATCGGCATCATCGGTCTCAGCCAACTCAAAGTAATAATGGCCGCCCTTGGTATTCATGGCGCGGATCTCGGCGCGCACCCAAACTTCATGGTCAAAACTATCATCAATCACCATTTTGACCGCTGTCAAATAATCCGATAAAGACAGGTGAGCGCCCGCCAAATTACTGTTATTTTCATCTGAAAGCTCTGCTTTGGCAAGCTGAGCTTCAAAACTTTCAGCAATTTGACGATGTTTATTTAATAGCGTTTCGGGGTCGGGCGGGGCGGCGCCCAATGCTTCGGCGCGCTCTATGATGGAGTCTTTTGGCATAATTTTGGCGTGATTTAAGTGAGATAATATTGTAGCAAAGCCAAACCAAATTGGCAATTTTAAGCTTTTAGGCGTTTGTAAATGGTTTTGTTTAAATAAAGGCATAAAAAATCGCCCAAACGAATTTGAGCGATTTTAAAGCCAAAGAGCTTATTTTAAAGACTTATTCAGCTGCAGAAGTTTTGTTGGCGGGCTTGCTGGCAGGTTTAGTCGTTAAATTTACCGCTGTTCTGATGGGCAATTGGGCACCGACAGTCAAATCTGTGCGCTCATCCATCTCATACAGCGCGCCTGCACGACCAACGATCAAAGGATCAATATTGCCAATTTGAGAAGTGTCTTTATTTTCGTAGGTCAATTTGTTAAGCACATAACGCATGGCGTTTAAGCGTGCACGTTTTTTACAGTCAGACTTGATCACAATCCAAGGCGCTTCTGCTGTATCGGTGTTAAAGAACATGGCTTCTTTGGCAAGTGTATAATCATCCCATTTATTGAGCGATGCTTTGTCCACTGGTGAGAGTTTCCACTGTTTTAACGGATCGTTTTCGCGGCTGGCAAAACGCGCGCGCTGCTCTTCACGGCTAACCGAAAACCAAAATTTCACCAAATGAATGCCAGATTCTACCAAATGCTTCTCAAATTCAGGCACTTGATGCATAAAAATGCGATATTCTTCATCAGTACAAAAGCCCATGACGCGTTCTACAACAGCTCGGTTATACCAAGAGCGGTCAAACAAGACGATTTCACCAGCGGTGGGCAGATGCTGTACATAGCGCTGAAAATACCATTGACCGCGTTCTTGTTCGGTTGGCTTTTCTAAAGCGACCACGCGCGCGCCACGCGGATTTAGATGCTCCATAAAGCGCTTGATGGTGCCGCCTTTACCTGCAGCGTCACGACCTTCAAAGATGATGACAAGTTTTTGACCAGTAGTTTTGATGTGGTGTTGGAGTTTTAAAAGTTCAATTTGTAGCTTGTATTTTTGGGCTTCGTAATTTTTGCGACTTAGGCGATATTTGTAGGGATAGCCGCCTTCGCGCCAGTTGTCTGACAGCTGAGTGTCGCGCGATTTATCGGTACGAACTTGGCTGATGATTTGAGCGGCAGGCAGATATTCTTTGAGCGCTTCACCAAATTCTGTTAACTCCTCAGGGGTGGCATGTTCAAGCAGCTCTTCTAATTGACCCACAGTTTGAGCCATGATCACTTCGGCTTTTGACGGCTTTGGCTTAGCTTCTGTCGTAGTCGATGCTTTGGCGCGAGTCGATGTTGTTTTTTTGGGGGCAGTTGCGTCAGTCGTTGAGCTTGTCGCAGCTGTCTTAGGCTTTGGGGTAGTTGTCATGAAAACTCCTTAAGTGAACAAATGAAAAACAACAAAAAACCTTGCTATTAGTATGTTATCATGTTAATACAATGTTATCAACTGTTAAGCTATTTGTCATATTGACTGACCATTTCACTATAACTGATCACAAGGTATGGACAAGCTTATTTTTGGCTTACTATGAGCTTAAGCGGTTTAGATGACAATTTAAAGAAAAAAATTTATAAAAGTTGTTGACAGTGGTAAAAATATCGGTATAATACGCACTCATAGCCAAACAGGCTAACCATACATGCCAGTGTGGTGAAATTGGTAGACACGACGGATTCAAAATCCGTTGCCCTTAAAAGCGTGTCGGTTCGAGTCCGACCACTGGTACCAATAAAATCAAAGACTTACAGCGAAAGTTGTAGGTCTTTTATTTTGTCTTTTGATAATCAAAAAATAATGATAACCACATAATAACCAACGTTAAAACTTTATGTAGGTAAAAAACACCTCGTATGGGATACATGCGGGGATAGCTAATTCAGCAATCTGCGCCTGTGTATCGCCTGTCATTTGTCTTTTAGCAGCCATTACTTTCCAACCGCTCGGCTGAGTTATTTATCGGCTCTTATCATCTTAAGTCTTCGGTAAGATGAAACATGGAGGATTTTATGAAATTTGCAATCGCATTATTCTTATGCATCGGGGGTGTATCACTGTTATCACATGCACACCCCAATCCCGATCAGATTGGCGTTTGTTATTTATTTCAAGGCGATAGCTTGAAGAAAAAAGATGTATGTGTGATTTCTAGTGGTAGCGGTGCAGGTGGGTACTACATCAATTTATATTTGAATGGTAAACCATACTTGTTTGAGTTTAGTCATGATGATATGGACTCAAGTAAAGTTAGCTACTCAAGAGGCCCTTATTTTTATCAAAAATTAAGGGATGAAACGCAAGATTATGTAGATTCCGAAGAGTCAATCTACTGTTTTAAGCATAAGCCTTACGATATTTGTTATAAAATGCTGTAATTAATACTCATCATTTAGTCAAGGTAACGAATAGCTTCAAATAAGGTCTATTTAAATGGCATGTATGTGGTGCAATGCCATTTTTTACTAATTGACACTTAAAAAAACTTAACCCACTTTGGTGCTCTTAGTTTTGAGTCGCAGCCGCCAAAACGCTATGCTCAAACAAACCGCCGCCACGCTCGCCAAATACACCATCTTTTGCCACACATCTTGTGTGGGTACGCCCATTTGATTAAGCTGCACAAACATTTGTACGCCTTGCGTGGTAGGCAGGGCATGGGCGATGGCTTGTACAAATTTTGGCATCGCGATCAAAGGATAAGCAAGTCCTGTCAGCATAAATAATGGCACAGAAGTAAAAATCAGCAGCACGCCCACTTTTTCGCTACCATTGACCCACGATGCGATCAATAAAGCCACGCCGATTGCACAGCTGACAAAGATGGGTACACCAAGCATCATCCCCCAAAAGTTGCCGCCCCTGGGATAATCGTGCCACCAAAAAGCAAAACCAAATAAATAAAAACACGACAAACAGCCGATGGTCAGCGCCACAGCATAAATCGCTAAAAAATCAGAAGCGGTTGCACGCCATCGTCGCTGGCGATAGCCCGCCACCAGCATGGCAAGCCCAAGCACGACTGTCTGATGTACAATCAGCGGCGCCACCGCAGGAAAAATATAGCTGCCATAGCCGGATAAAGGATTAAATAATGCGCTGGTATGAATAATCTGCGGTATGGGCTTATGCCTGGTTTGGGTGACTTGTCCTAGCTCATCAATGATGGTCGCCTGTAGTGATGACACCAAGCCTGCACCGATATTTTGGATACGCAAAAAGTACGCCGAACTAAGATAAAGCCCAACGCCGCCTGTTTCGCCATGGTGAATGCTTTGGCTAAGATTATAAGGCAGCAATAAAATGCCATCTGCTTGCCCAGATTGCACCATGTTTTGAGCGTCATTAAAGCTGTCAGTGATCGCCAAAACGTGTATATTTGGCGTATGGCTCGCGGTATGGATGATGGCTTGGGTCAGCGGACTTCGCTCTTCGTCGACGATGATGATGGGTAGATCGGCAGGGCGTTCAGCCTGATAAGCAAAAGGATAAAAAAAGCTGTAAAACACCACCGACAACACCATGGTCAAAAAAATGGATCGGTCTTTGACAATGTCTAGCCAAATGCTGGCATACTTTTTGATAAAGCGCATCATCACTCCTTGTCCAAACCCAGTGGTCGGCTTGCTAATAAATGGTGGCGGTGCATAATAAAGACACTGATCGCACCAAAAATCAGCACAAATATCAGCAGGGATTTAAGGTTTGGTAGGCTGATGCCCACTGGACTGCCAATCACCCACTGCTCGACCTGCAAACGCGCAAAGGACGTAAAAGGGATGATTTCTGACCAAAACTGGGTAAATCCAGGGGCATTGTTCAATGGCAGCGTCACACCTGCAAAACTCATCGATGAACCGCCATAGACGGCTAAAACGCCATAGCTTTTATTGACATCTTGGGTTCTTAGCACGACCATCGCACCAAATAGGGCATAAGCAATATAAAACAGCAGCTGACCAATGATAAGCACAAATAGCGAACCTGCCACAAACCAACCGCGCACGCCCACCAGCCACGCCTGCCACAGCCAATGCCAAAGGCTGATAATCAGCACATAAACCCACAGCTTGCCAAACAAGGCGCCCACAGGTGATTTTTGTAGCCATTCGTGTGTTGTTCGCTCGCGAAATTCTTGACCAATGGCATTTGCCACCAAGCAGCACAGCAGCAAATGCAGCACCGCTGGCACCAAAAACGGCTCCAAGAAAAATTCATAACTTAAATTGGGATTAAATAGCACAGATACTTTGATGTGCGGCACATCGACAGGCGGGTGGGGTAATACGCCGTTCAGATGCTCGGTTTTGACAAATTCAGCGACAGCCCCTTTGGTGCTACTCGATAAAGCCGATGACACAGCACTGCCAATGCTAAAAAAAGACTGGTTATAAGCGATGTGGATGCCAGTGTTCTCACCGCGTACCAGTCGGCTCTGAGCACCGCTCGGAATATGAATATATCCCCCAACTTCCAAGCGATTGATGGCATGGTGCGCATCTTGTATTTCGGTTGAGTTAAGCGCAATATGCACAGCTTCATTATGGCTGATACGATGATGGATCAAACTGCTCAAGGTGCTATGATCTTCATCAATCAACGCCACAGGCAGATGATGCGCCTTCCCATGATAAAACATCGCCCCAAACAGCACAATGATCATCAAAGGCATTGCCATCACCATCACCAAATCAAATCGGCTGCGTGATAAGCGGTCAAGCTCACGCCCAAACGCATGACAAAAAGCATGGATAAAGCGAGTAGGATCGATTGCCATGACAAATACCCTGATCTGATAATTTAAGGTGTCACAGTAATGTCAAATACCACGCTCATACCCACTTTTAAGCCTTCAATGGGTGCGATTGGCTCAAGTTTGGCTTTAAAGCTATGTATATCATAGCCGCCGCTTTGTCTGGTATTTTTGATGGTGGCAAATTCGCCTTCGGCATCAGTATGCACGATTTTGAAATCGGCGCTTTTATTAAGCGCAGGGATAAAGCCAGTCAACTTGGGCAAGGCTTGCACATGGCTGTATTGATCTTCTTGGATATTGATGCTAATGGTAGGGTGATTGTCAAGCAGGCTCATCACAGGCACCGCCGGCATGATCAGCTCGGTGGTTTGGGCATAGATTTTTGAGACCGTACCATCAATGGGCGCATAAAGCATGGTTTCGGCCTCCAAAGCATTGGCTTCGGCAACCGCCGCTCGCGCGATTTGGACTTGGGCGTCGGCAGACGATTTTAATTCATCGGTGCGACCACGCTCAGCTTTTAAGTATTGCTGATGCGCTGCATGGGCGATTTGAGCAGATGACTGATGCGCAGCTTGCATTTCATCGCGGCGCTGACGCGAGATGACGCCTTCTTGATACAGATAATCGCTGCGACGGAAAGTATCGGCTGCCAGAGCCGCCTGAGCTTCTGCACTTTGCCAGTTGGCGTACAGCGTATCCACATTTTCTTGTCTTGTACCACGATCAGTTGAAGCCTGGAAGGCAAGGGCGGACTGTAGCATGGCGGCAGCTTGCTGTTTTTTGGCTTCGATTTCAGGGCTGCTTAGCTCAACCAAAGGATCGCCTGCTTTGACTGTTTGACCTTCTTTGACATAGATGGTATCGATGCGGCTTGGCAGTTTGGTGCTGATATTTACCGTTTCGCCCTCGACGCGTCCTTGGATGCTAAATGTGGTCGGCTTGGCAATTTTTTGTCTGACGCTGCCGATTAAGCCTGATTTTGAGTCATCGGTATTCAGCTGATTATTACCTGCAGGCGTACTATGCTTGGTATCATAGCTTTGCATCAGCCCAAAAATGATCACGCCCAATACCGCACCAATCAGCACTAATAGCAGCTTGGCAGCGATACGCTTGCGCTGATCTGCGGTCAGAGTAGATTTCTTTTTTGGGTAGCCAGTCTCAGCACTTTGCTTTTCGTCATCAGTGTTATCAGTCATAGATGTTGTCTGTGGTTAATGTGTTAAATTGTCTCATGATTTGGTTTATAAACTACTGATTTAATCAATCACAGTCGATGCGCATCAGGCAAATACAGATGGCTATAAAATTCATCAATCGATCCCGTATGGTGCAGCAGTGTCGCCAATGCCAAGATATATCGATACGCGTTGAGTGCCGTTTCACTTTCGATCTGCGATAAAGCAGTCTGCGCATCGACCACATTGGTCACTGTCCCAAATCCTTCTTGAAAAGACAAAGTTTGGATGCGCAAGTTTTCTTCGGCAGCTTGACGATTTTGCTGAAGTAGGGCGTGTGTGCTTTGTGCAAGTGCCATCTCACCATAGGCGGTATGCATGGTGGTTGTAATATGCTGATTCACACGATCGCGACCTGATTGAGCTGCTTGTTTTTGTAGATGCGCCGCTTGGACTTGTTTATCGCGATCGATCCCTGAGAACAAATTATACTGAACTGTCACCCCGGCAAACCAGTCCGGCTCATCATCCAAAGTATAACGAGCGACTGCAGCGACCTTGGGTTTTTTGGTGGATTGTCTGAGCGCGATATTAGCATCAGCAAGACGAATATCGGCTTCAAGTTTTTGATTTAATGGCGCATTTTGGGAAGCGCTGACTAAGGCTTGCCAATCAGGGCGCTCTTTGGTGTTGATAAATAGCGGCGTACTAAGCCTATCAAGCCGAGACAAGCCAAGCAATGACTCAAGCTCATAAATGCTGTTTTGATGCTGATTTTGGGCGGCTTGATGCAGCCTTTGAACTTGGTTACGCGCCACTTCAAACTGCATACGCTGCCCACGACTGATAAAGCCTTGTTGCTCTAGTTTATAAGCGTTATTCACATGCAGCTGCATGGCGTTGAGCATTTTTTGTTGGGAGGTGGTCAGCTGCTCTTGCAGCTTTACATTAAAATAGTGGCGGATTAAGTTAAGTTTCGCCAAAGAAGTTTGATCTTGTAGCCCAAATTCGCCGCGCTCTGCTTGTAGGTTGGCAATATTTTTGGCGCTGCTGATCAATCCGCCTGTATAAATTGGCATAATGGCAGAGATACTCGGCGTGACGCCATCATGGCGCAGCCTGACATCTTGATGACTGGGCAGGCGATCAAGGGCGCTTTGGGTGCCAGCATGCAAGGTGTCTAGTAAGCTTGATGGCGCATTATCAAAGCGATGGTCAAAATGCGCGTTGATGTGCTCGGCAGTCTGCTCTTTGATATTATCTAAAGGAATGCTGCTATTTTGGTGCAGCGTAAAGGCGTGTACATTGAGCGACACCCTAGGATAGTGTAATTTTTGTAGTGATTCTGCTTGCAAGACATCGGCTTGATACAAAGCATTGCTTGCTTGAATGGTGGGGCTATTGCTCATGAGCTGTTTTTGGGCGTCAAGCAAGCTATAGTCGGCATAAGCCTGCTGGCTCAATACTAAGCCCAAAAGTAGTAAATAAGGCATTTTCATAATAAAAGCAAACAAAGTAAAGCACGTGAAATATGATGAGCCGATGGTGTGTAGAATATTAATTTTTATTAAAAATTTGATTAATAATTCTTGACCAATGACAGGCAGTGAATATATCCATGCTGTATGATAACAAGCGATGATGGTATTTTCAATAGCGACTGGTCGGCATTTGATAACCCTAAGGTATTCATTTTAAGTTGATTTTTGGGATGAATTGTGGTTTATGTGGTTTGTGAGCTATGAGTTCAAATTGATTATAACAATGCTATATTCTCATGTATGAAAAATTCTAAATCCAAACAGCTCTTAGATTGTTTTCATCGTTGACTATCTCATCTTTTACCGCTTAGTTAGAAAAAATCGGACGCATCTCCGTCCGATTTTTATTTTATGCTACATTAAGACAGTGCTATAAGTGTCGTGCCATACTCCACTTTATCTCCATCACCTAAAAACACTTCGCTTACTACGCCTGCTTTGTCAGCAGTAATCGGTGATAGCACCCCAAGCGCTTCCACACTTGCTACCATATCGCCGACATTAATGGTATCGCCGAGTTTGGCAATAGGCACAAATCGCCCCACGCTTGTCGCGATAATGGTTTGACTGTCATCAGTGTGACTATTTGCCATATCGGCGGGCAGGGCAGGCGCTTGAGTATTGACATTTACTTGATTTGCCGAAGTGCCATTGACCACTTTGATGCGCTTGTCACCATCGGTGATTTCAATTTCATAAAGCCCGCTTTGGCTTGCCAGATCGACCACTTTTTGAATCTTTTCAAAATCAATCATTTTTCAACCTATCTTTTATCCCGCTAAGTATTTAGAAATGGTAATGATGCTCAAAATTGACATGGCAACCGCCACAATCCAGCCAAATACTGCCATCCATACAGGATGCTTATAATCGCCGATGATTTTTTTGCGATAAGCGGCAAGCAAGATAACCACAAGAGCAATGGGTAATACCAAGCCATTTAATGTTCCCACAAGTACAAGCACCTGAGCGGGTCTGCCAATGGTTGCAAAGACAAGTGTTGAGATGGCGATAAAACCAATGATAAAGTAACGGCTATATTTGGCAATGACAGGATGAAAATTGGTCATAAATGATACAGATGTATAAGCACAGCCAATCACAGATGTGATAGATGCTGCCCAAATGACCACACCAAAGATAATCCGACCTGTGTCACCAAGTCCGTGCATGAATGGCGTGAGAGCAGGGTTATCTGCCATCATTGCCACGCCGGACGAAACCACACCAAGACAAGCCAAGAATAAGAATACGCGAATGACGGACGCCGCCAAAATGCCTTGAATGGAGCTTTTGGAGACCTCAGGTAAGTTTTCTTTACCTGTTATGCCTGCGTCTAGTAGTCGGTGAGCTCCAGAAAATGTAATGTATCCGCCCACCGTACCACCCACCAGTGTAACAATTGCCATGGCATCAATTTTTTCAGGGGTGATGGTGCGTGCAATGGCTTCACCAAAGGGCGGATTGGTGCTAAATACCACATAGATAATCAGTGCAATCAGCACAAAACCCATCATCTGAGCAAATTTATCTACCAAAGACCCTGCTTCTTTACTCAAAAATATCCCAACGGCAATCACACCTGACACTAATGCTCCAATAACAGGATCGATGCCAAATACTGACTGCACGCCAAGCCCCGCGCCACCGATATTACCGATATTAAAGGCAAGCCCACCCATGATGATGAGGGCGGCAAGCACATAGCCCATCCCGGGTAACACAAGATTGGCAATCTCTTGGGCTTTCATTTTTGAAATGGCAATCACGCGCCAAACGTTCAATTGCACACCAATATCCATGATGATAGACATCAAGATAACAAAGCCAAAACTTGCCCCCAATTTTTCGGTGAACGTGGCAGTTTGGGTCAAAAATCCTGGTCCTACTGCGGATGTCGCCATTAAAAATGCCGCTCCCAAAATGGCGGAGCGGTTAACAGAGTTATTGGTATTTTTCATAAATTTCCTTATTACCAAAAGCAACAATGATGTTGATTAACATAATCCTGGTGGTTAAATCAAAACCTAACCAATTGTAATACCTCGAGCCAATAAATTTTCTTTGATTTTCTTGGCAAAACCAAGGGCATGTTCGCCATCGCCGTGCAAGCAAATACTGTCCACATCAAGAGCAATGACTGTACCGTCCTCAGCGACAACTTCGCCTTTTTCTACCATGCGGACAACTTGGCTGATCGCTTCATTTTCATCATGGATAAGAGCATTTGGCAGGGTGCGTGAAACAAGCGTGCCATCAGCATTATAATGCCTGTCAGCAAAAGCTTCAGAGATGGTTGTCAGCCCAAGCTTTTTGCCTGCACGAATTAGCTCGCTACCTGATAGCCCCATGAGTGCAAAGCTTGGGTTAAAGTCATGTACTGCCTGCGCGATGGCTTGAGCAAGATCAGGGTCTGTGCCGGCTTGATTGTACAGTGCGCCGTGTGGTTTGACATAGCTTGGTGTTAGTCCCATCGTGTTGCACACCGCACATACCGCACCCATTTGATAAAATAATAATGCACGCACGTCCTCATGTCCAAGGCGATGATTGGTACGCCCAAAATTTTCACGGTCATCATAGCTTGGGTGTATGCCGATTTTTACGCCGTTTTCTTTGGCATAGCTCAAAGTTTTGACCATATCCGCGACACCGCCTGCGTGCAGCCCAGCACAGATGTTAGCTGATCTAACAATAGTCATAAGCTCTTTATCAAAAGCAAAACCTTCGGCAACATCGGCATTTAAATCAATATTCATGTTTTATCCTTGTTTTAAAAGTTAAAAGGCGACCTAGAACCGCTTTGCCATATAAGCCACCTGGCGAATATGGGCATTTTGTTTGATAAGGCTATCAATGGCAAAGTCCATATCCACCCACTTAAATTGTACTTGCCCGCCAAATCGCAACTGGGCAAGTCGCCCCAAATCCGCCTCAATCACCGCTCCAATCTTAGGATAACCACCTGTAGTCTGTGCGTCCGCCATGAGTACAATGGGCTTGCCATCTGGCGGCACTTGTATCATACCAAAATCCACACCGTGCGATTTCATCTCAATGGCATCAAAGACAAGGGGCGCACCTTCTAGGCGATAGCCCATGCGGTTGGAATTGGGGGATAGGGTGTAGGTTTGTGCACTAAAGTTATCTTGCTCTTTGATAATTTTGTCATATTCACTGCTTTTAATGACGTGAATGGTGGTGAATTGATCAAAGTCATAATGACCTGGCGCACCCATTTCGCTCATCTGTGTGCCTGCTTGGTAAGGCAGCTCGTCGCCTGATTGCACCGCTCGCCCAACGCCCCCCAAGCCTGTTTTGACATCGGTACTTGCTGAGCCTAGCTCAGATGCGACATCAAATCCGCTTTGCACGCACAAATATGCGTGCATTCCCTTGATGATGCGTTTAATAGTGAGCGTTTGCCCAGCTTTGGCAAAATAACGGTAGCCTGTGATGACAACTGTATCGTCAAGTGTCGCCTCAACATATGCCCCCATCAGACAAAACGTTGTATCTTGGCTGAATGTCGCTGTCAAACCGCCAAGAGTCACTTCAAGGGCGGGTGCATTGTCATTGTTACCAAGTAGGGCATTACCAAGGCGTAAAGATAAGCTATCCATTGCTCCACATTTGCCAATGCCAAGTCCCAAATACCCCACACGCCCCAAATCTTGAATACTGGCAATGGCTGTTAAAGTGTTAATTTTCAACATATAATAACCCTTATTTCAAAATATCTTGTACGACAAATTGTAGCGTATCGCCTGCCTGCAAGAGAGTCGGAGGCGTATTTGCTTTGTCAAATAAGGGTAACTGTGTCCGCCCAAGCAGCTGCCAACCGCCAGGCGATGCAAAAGGATATATGCCTGTTTGAGCACCGCCAATGCCCACCGAACCTGCTGGTACATTGGTGCGTGGCTTGGTATGACGTGGCAGGTGCAGCTCATCAGGCAGACCGCCAAGGTAGGGAAAGCCTGCTTGAAAGCCAATAAAATATACGGTATAAATCGGTGCAGAGTGTCGCTCTACAAGCTCAATCACGCTCATACCAAGACGCTTGGCACTATCCGTCAAATCCATCCCAAACTCTCCGCCATAGATGACAGGGATTTTGACGTGCTTGCCACTACTTTGGGTATTGCTTACTGGATTAAAATTGGCAACAAATTCATCAGTCAAAGCTTGCAAAATCTCCCTTTGGGTATTCAGGCATTTGGCGGATTTTATCGTGCTTATGTCTAAATATAAGGTCAAAGCATTCATGCCCACGACCGTTTCAACGACAATGGGGTTTTCTTTTAAATACTCAGCAAGTGACCAACATAATTTTTGCTTATCAAGACTAATCTCGCCATCCAAAAACAGTACAAGAGTCCGCTCTGATGAAAACTGCCAAATGGCTTGGACTTCCATATTTTCCCTTACTTGTGATTCGGTTGATTGTTGGTATAATTTTCAAGCCAGTGGGTCAAATAATGAATACTTACGCCACCTTTGCTAAACGATTTGTCATCAAACATCGCTTGGTGTAGAGCCTTGTTGGTTTGAATACCTTGGATATCAAGTTCGCTTAATGCCGATTTCATCTTTTGCATGGCAAGCTTACGGGTCGGTGCATGAACGCAGATTTTGCCAATCAAGCTGTCATAATAAGCAGGGATTTTATAGCCTGTATAAATATGGCTATCCACTCGCATACCATAGCCTGCAGGCAAATGACAGTAGCTGATGACGCCGGCTGATGGCATGAGTGTGAAAGGGTGCTCGGCATTGATACGGCATTCAAAGGCATGCCCTGTCAGCGTAATGTTGTCTTGGGTGAACTGTAAGGGCGCACCTTCAGCGACACGGATTTGCTCGGATATTAGGTTTACGCCTGTTACAAGTTCGGTCACAGGGTGTTCGACTTGAATGCGAGTGTTCATCTCAATAAAGAAAAATTCGCCATTTTCATACAAAAATTCAAATGTGCCCACCCCACGATAACCCATATCACGACAGGCTTTGACACACGCATCACCGATTTTTTGGCGTGCAGTTTCATCAATAAATGGAGCCGGAGCTTCCTCAATGATTTTTTGATGTCTGCGCTGCATAGAGCAGTCTCTCTCACCGAGATGAATGGCGTTACCATGCGTGTCGGCGATAACTTGAATTTCAATGTGGCGTGGGTTTTTAAGATAGCGCTCCATATAGACCACAGGATTGCCAAAGGCACTCATGGCTTCTTTTTTGGTCATAGTAACAGCAGACAGCAGCTCATCCATCGTCTCAACGACTCGCATACCTCGCCCACCGCCACCACCTGCAGCTTTGATGATGACGGGCAAACCGACCTTTTCGGCAATCGCGATAATCTCATGATCATCATCAGGCAAAGCGCCGTCAGATCCTGGCACACATGGCACGCCTGACGCTATCATAGTGTCTTTGGCGGCCACTTTATCACCCATCATGCGAATATTTGTGGCGGTAGGACCAATAAAGGTAAAGCCTTGATTTTCAACAAATTCGGCAAAATCGGCATTTTCTGACAAAAAACCATAGCCAGGATGGATCGCATCCACACCCATCAGTTCGGCAGCAGCGATAATAGCACGTTGGTTCAGATAGCTGTCTTTTGGTAAATGACTGCCAATACACACCGTCTCATCAGCAAGACGGACAGGCAGGCTGTCTTTGTCAGCAGTAGAATAGACAAGTACTGATTTAATACCAAGTTCACGACACGCACGGATAATGCGTAGGGCAATCTCGCCACGATTGGCGATCAAAATTTTATTAAATTTAGCCATGTCATTTCCTTTTAATATTTATAGTATTAGAATTTCTGCAAAACTTTATTGTTAAGAAAACTGTTCGTGCCAAACCTGTCAGAGCATAACACTTCCCGCTGACCCTTAGAAGCAGCTTAGGATCAGCGGATAACTTAGTTTCATAGTGAATCCATGATAACTTAAATCATTCAATCACAAATAGCGGCGCATCATATTCCACCATATCGCCATCTTCCACAAGAATTTCACGCACCACGCCATCTTTTTCCGTTTTTACTTCGTGCATGATTTTCATGGCTTCTATAATGCACAGCTTGTCGCCTTGTTTGACTGCATCGCCCACATTGACAAAATTGGGCATCTCAGGGCTAGATTTACGATAAAACGTCCCAAGCATGGGCGATAAGATGGTATGGTGAGTTTGGTTGGGCTCTGCGTTTGTACTTGTGCTTGATTGTTGGCTTATTTGGCTGTTAGTTTGCTCAGTTTGTGTGGTTGGTGATTGTGATGATTGCAAATTAAGGTTAGTATGGTGGGTTGTTTGTGGGGCATGAGTGCTATCTGCGTATTTTTTGATATGAATTTTTTGCTGACCATCTTGCACTTCCAAGGCGTGAATGTTAGCAAGTTCGACGAGATTAATGATTTTTGCAAGTTGTTCAAAATTAATATCCATCAGCTTTCCTTTTGACCCTATGTTAAATATCAGCGAAGTATAAGATAGGCTTGGATAAAAATCAATGGGCAATCATTATAAAATCCGTAAGAAAAACTGGCAGCTTTACCTTGGTTAATCAAGAGATTAACTAAAATATTTCATGCTGACCGATCGTTATCAAACATGGCAATCAATCTAAATTGAAATAAAATTTAGTAAATTATAATTTTTACTTTATAATAAAAAGATCGGGTTTATGGTATTGTTTTAATAATCCAATCGCCAGGATATTATGATTATCCTAGAGTAGGGTAAAGTGTTTACTTCATTGTGGAATAAATTTTTTAATACAGACTTTATTTCTTATCAATTTTAAGTAGCATAAAATTTTAGAGGTTGTACTAGATAAACCCCTAAATCCTACACCATTTTCTTAACAATCTTAATTGATTCAAACAACCGCTCATCAAATCATTGCGTCATAGATACCACTATATGAATCTTACCGCCACAATTATCATTTAGCCATGTAGCCGGCAAGATGGGAATGGAGTTGTGAAATCGATAATTTAGTATTTAGAAGTTTTTACTGATAGCGAGTCAAAAGGTCGGACACCAAATCACTGGAATCTTTAAACCTGATGCTAAATACCATGCAGTTATTAATTTTTTTAAAAATTAAGGTACTGATGTAGTTTAACCCTGCTTGGTCAGTGATGGTAGCGTGGGTGATGGATGTTTTATAGATTGGGTTGATTGTACCATAACCCTTACGTATGTAGTGTCAAGATTGGCACCATCTAAGATGAGACTGTCACTACTCATATCATCATCGTAGTTTGTGACGCTAACAGCGATTTGGGTGTTGGTAAGAGTGGCGGTTTTTTATTGGGTGGTCAAACAAGAGTGGAATGAGCAATCATTTGGAGTGTGGAATATGCGCTTGGCCGCTTATTTTGGGAATTTACTCGAACTCAAACACAGCATTTTACCACCTGCAACAAGACCACGCTTACCTTGACGAGTGCTGTCAAAGTAGCTTTCATCAGTTTCAATTCACCACCTAGCATTTCTAGGTGTCGGTTACGTTGATAGACGGGTAAGCATAAATGGCAGAAATAATAAGCAGCGGTTGTTTTGCTTTACATTAACCAATTAAGCTGCTGTTCTTGCAGATATTACTTCAAGAACAGCAGCTTAATTAATTTATTTTGCTGATGCTGACTTAGGCTAATTTCTCTCGTTTGTTTTTGACCTAAATAGAGTTTTAGATCATTATCAGGACAGCCTCAAAAATATTTATTACAAAGCTACAAAAACAGTCCCACTGAACAATTTGCGCGCAGTAGAAATAATTCCTGATTGTAGAATACCACCCATTCCATCCTGCTTAATTGTTACAGAGGTTTCACCACTCGGATGTTCAATAGTGTATAAATCGCCAATGTTAGCTTTGGTATTCACAACGCCATCCGCAACCGAACCAGGTATCGTACATGCTGTAGCAACGGATACTGCGCCAAAAACTCCAATTGCCTGATGACATTTATGCGGAATGAAAGTACGAGTATGAATCAAGCCGCCGTTAATAGCTTTAGATATAAGGGTAATTTTTGGTACAGATTTTTCAGTAACATTGCCTAGGTTCATTATTTCACCCGCAACAAGACGAATTTTTTCCAATTTGTCTTTTAGTGCGGTATTATTATCCAAATCCTCACAAGACTCATATCCAGAAACCCCTAAATCTTGAGCATTAATCAAGACTACAGGCATCCCATTATCGACACAGCTCACTTTCACTTCATTAATGACATCAATAATATTGCCAGTTGGGAGTAAAGAACCGCAGCTTGACCCAGCAATATCCGAAAAATAAATAGGAATGGCGGAAGCAGGTTTTGGTACACCATCTAAGAAAATTTCACCTCGGTAGCTTACTTTATTATTTGGAGTATGAACAACTGATGTTGCAATTTGACCCGTATTTCTCATAAAAATGCGAACGCTTGTACTCTCGCCGCGAATTGGCATAAGCCCTTGCTCAAGTGCAAATGGTGCAACTCCAGCCAAGATATTACCGCAATTTTGTGCATCTGTAACTATCGCTTTATCTACAAATACCTGCAAAAATAAATAATCAATATCTGCATCTGCATGGTTAGATTTTGAGATAATGGCTACTTTCGAGGTGAGTGGATTTGCTCCACCGATACCATCTATTTGACGAATATCAGGTGAGCCCATAACTGAAAGCAACAACTCATTACGAGTCTGAAGATCATCCGGCAGATCATCTGCTAAAAAATATACACCTTTTGATGTTCCACCTCGCATCATTGTACATGGGATACTCAATAGATCAGATTTCAAATCAATAAACATGATTCCACTCCTTGGTGATTGACATATGCTGTTTAAATTATCAATTCAAAGATTGTATAAACCATTATTTAAGTATGTTTTATTATTGAATTGATATTGTGCAAGGCTTAGTCATTGGAGGACAAGCCTTGAACTTTCGTAGTCTAAAAATCAAAGGAGTTGTTTTTCTAGCTCACCTAATACTTTGTAGCAATTGATGACACTCTCAACGCTTGAATTAGGTTGGCGACCCTCACGAATGGCTGCAAAAAATTCACGATCTTGCAACTCAATACCGTTCATAGATACATCAACATTGCTGACATCCACCACTTCTTCTTTACCAGTTACTAGATCATCGTAACGGGCAATATAAGTACCGTTATCACAAATATAACGGAAGAATGTTCCTAGTGGCCCATCATTGTTAAATGACAATGAGAGAGTGCAGATTGCTCCATTGGCTGCTTGAAGCTGAATCGACATATCCATAGCAATGCCTAGTACTGGATGAATTGGACCTTGAATTATATTGGCTTTCACTATAGAGCTTGCAGTTTGGTACTGAAATAAATCTACTGTATGTGCCGCATGGTGCCAAAGAAGATGGTCGGTCCATGACCGTGGTTCACCCAATGCGTTGGTATTCGTTCTTCGGAAAAAGTACGTTTGAACATCCATTTGCTGAATACTCAGATCCCCAGCATCAATTTTATTACGAATCCATTGATGGCTGGGATTAAAGCGACGAGTATGCCCCACCATTGCGACAAGCCCTGTCTCTTTTTGAACCTGCAACACCTCTTCGGCGTCACGCCATGAATCAGCCAATGGAATTTCAACTTGAACATGTTTACCTGCTCGCAAACATTGCAAAGTCTGTGAAGCATGCATTTGCGTTGGTGTGCATAGGATAACAGCGTCGAGTTCAGGTAAAGCCAAAGCCTCTGACAGATCAGTGGTTACAAATTTGATGCCATATTTGTCGGCAACAGTCTGCGTTTTTGCAAGATCACGACCGATAAGTGCAACAACTTCCACATCCGGTATATTTCTAATTCCATCTAGATGTTTTACGCCAAATGCACCTGCACCTGCTAGCGCAACTTTAATGGTTTTCATGTTAATACTCCTGTGAAATTTTGATTAGATTACAAAGAATTATGTTTGATGATGCATAATTATGTGAGTCGAACATCTGGCGCTTCCAAAATTAGGTGGCCTACCGCAGTGTTGGAAGCGGGCACATGATAAAAACGATGTTTAACTACTGGTACCTTATCCTCTTCACAAATTGCGGCACGGGCGATAAGCCACATGACTAGCTCAATGCCTTCAGAACCAGCTTCGCGAACATATTCCACATGTGGTTTTTGTGCCAATTTTTTTGGATCGGCAATCAAATCATCTAGAAATTGATTATCCCACTCTTTATTGATTAAACCTGCTCGAGGTCCTTGCAATTGATGGCTCATGCCACCTGTACCCCAAATATGAACATTGATATCTTCATCATAGCTTTCCACAGCCTTGCGAATGGCACGACCCAAATCATAGCATCTTTGTCCACTAGGTACAGGGTACTGCACAACATTGACATGCAGAGGTATGACCTTAACTGGCCAAGGATCAACATCGCCAAATAGTAGAGTTAATGGAACGGTTAAACCATGATCAACGCCCAATTCATAGCATAGAGTTAAATCAAACCCTTGCTCAATTACTGCATGTGCTAAATGAGAGGCAAAAGCTTGATTACCTGGGATGTTTGGAATTGGTCGAGGTCCCCAACCTTCATCGCAAGGCATAAACTCTTGATTCATACCCAGAGCAAAAGTAGGGATAAGATCAAAACCAAAATTATTAGTGTGATCATTGTATACCAAGATAATAACATCAGGCTTATTTTCTTTTTGCCATTGTTTGCTATATTCATAACCTGCAAATACGGGTTTCCAATAGTCCTCTTTCGTCTTTTTAAGATCCCATGCAACACCAACAGCAGGAATGTGCGAGGTATAAACGCTCGCAGTAATTTTCGCCATGACTATTCTCCTTATTACTTATTTATTGTGCTCATTTAAATAACGATTACCTTCAATACTGCGTCCACCATTAACCATCATGTTTCGATAATCTTCTTCGCTCATACCGGTCATACTGCCAGCCATTTGTTGAAAAGTTAAGCCATCGGTAGCTCCAATTTTAGCAAGAACATAGATATTACCACCCAAAACCATACAGCGATTTAGATTGCGGCTCATTACAGCTTGCTTTTGATCTTCTGTCATTGGCCATTCATCAAGATATGCTCGCTCATCTTGTTTAAAGCGTTCACGATTTTCGGGCTTCATAAGAGACATGCAAAATTGGTTTAGGTGATAGCCTTTGCTTGCCTGCTCGGAGTCAAAGATAATCGTCCCTGGAATATCTTTGTAAGGTTTGTTAATTGCCATTTGTTACTCCTATTTTATGATTAAGTTGATTCTGCTTATTGCATCAAACTTCTTCTGGCCAATATAGCCTCATGGGATTATCAACCAAAATCTGTTTTAATTCCTCATCAGTGGTGGCAACTTGTGCAAGATAGTCCACCAAAAGTCCATCATCGGGCATGTGGTCTTTTAGATTTGGGTGTGGCCAGTCTGTACCAAATAGAACGCGATCTGGAAATTTCATCATTAGACGACGAGCAAAGGGAACTACATCAGTGTACGAGTTTTGCTCATTATTGATTGCCCTTGGGCCAGTGATACTAAGTCGCTCAGGACAAGACAATTTGCTCCAAATATTTGGATTCTCAGCCAGTAACTTAATAAATAATTCAAATTCTTCGCCATCAGTTGATTTACTCACATCAGGCCGGCCCATGTGATCAACCACTACAGTAGTTGGTAGGTTTGTGAAAAAATCCCACAGTTCAGGCAAGTCAACCGCTTCAAAATATACTACAATATGCCAGCCCAGCGGTGCAATCTTTTGCGCAATTTCTAGCAATTCTTCTTGTGGTGTAAAATCAACTAATCGCTTAACAAAATTAAATCTCACACCTCTTACACCAGCATTGTGTAGTTCCCGCAATTCATCTTGACTGATATCGCGTTTTACACTAGCTACGCCACGAGCAAGATTTCCAGCGCTTTGTAAAGCATCGACTAAAGCTCTATTGTCTGAACCGTGACAGGTGGCCTGCACGATTACATTGCGCGCAAACCCTAAGTGATCACGCAAAGCAAAAAGCTGTTCTTTGGAGGCGTCACAAGGCGTGTATTTTCGTTCAGGTGAATAAGGAAATTTTTCACCAGGACCAAACACATGACAGTGTGCATCTACTGATCCCACTGGTAAGGCTATTCGCGGCTTGGATGGATTGGGGTGAAAATCTAACCATCCAGGAGTTTTTTCAAAATTATTCATATTATGCTCCATTGCTAATTTGGATGTACCTCATTAATATGGCAATCCAACATAGTTTTCTGCCAGCGCCTTTGATGCATGGCTTGTTAGCTTAAGCTGATTAAATTCAGCTTGCTGCATTTTCTCATCAAAATCGTCATTTTCTGGGAATGTGTGTAGCAATCTAGTCATGTACCATGAAAATCTTTCTGCAGCCCAAACCCTCTTCATACAACGCTCAGAATAACTATCAATACCAAATTGACTGTTATTTTTGTAGTAATCAACAAATGCATCAGCGAGACATTGGACATCGCCGGCAGCCAAATTCAACCCTTTGGCACCAGTTGGCGGTACAATATGTGCCGCATCACCTGCAAGGAATAGAGTACTGTAACGCATTGGTTCACTGACAAAGCTACGCAATGGCGCAATACTTTTTTCTAGACTTGGTCCAGTAACCAATTTATTTGCCATTTCTGGTGGTAGCCGATTTTTGAGTTCTTGCCAAAAACGCTCATCAGACCAATCTTCCACTTTGTCACTAAGAGGGACTTGTAGATAATAGCGACTACGAGTAGTTGATCGCTGGCTGCACAGAGCAAAACCATTATCGTGTTTGACGTAGATTAGTTCTTCTGATATAGGCGGAGTGTCCGATAACAAACCTAGCCATCCAAAAGGATAGACCCGCTCATAGGTTTTTAGGATATCTGCTGGAATGCTTTTGCGAGAAACACCGTGATAACCGTCACAGCCTGCTATAAAGTCACAATCTAACCGGTGCTGCTCCCCATTTTTGATGTAAGTTACATATGGACATATAGTGTCAATATCATGTAATGCAACATCATTTGCTTCATATATGGTAGTACCACCCGTTGTAGTGCGAGCATCCATTAAATCTCGAGTGACTTCGGTTTGCCCATAAACAACAACATGTTTACCAATTTCTTTTTCGAAATCAATGCGTACATTCTGATGATCAAACACAAGTTCAACACCATGATGCACTAAGCCTTCCCGATGCATACGCTCTGCAACGCCCGCTTTTTCAAGACCCTTAACAGTCGTATGTTCTAGTACGCCTGCCCTAATACGGCTCAAAACGTACTCACTACTTTTACGCTCCAAAATTACATTGTCGATACCATTTTGATACAACAGTTGACCAAGTAAAAGTCCAGATGGACCCGCGCCAATAATAGCAACATTTGTTTTTGTAACATTTTTCATTGTTAATCTCCTTTAATAACTCAATAAACTATTAGCTGTCTTGATAGATTTTTTGTTTAAGTATTAAACATAGGCTTAGTATTAGAGATGGAATTGCTAGAATTATAAAAATGGTCACAAAATCCAAGTCCCAAGCTAATAACTGCCCTGTTAGGAAAGTGCCTGCAATAGCGCCAAATCGTCCAATGCCTAGCATCCAAGACACTCCTGTTGCACGACATTCAGTTGGGTAAAACTTCGCTGCAAGTGCTGGCAAGGAGCTTTGAGCAGTATTTTGAACTACGCCTGCGAATAGTACAACTACGATCAACATACCCAAACCTTGATCCAAAGCCCAGCCGATGCACGCAACAGAGATGGCGGTTAGGAAAGATAGCAGTGCAATTAGTTTATTGCCATTAAATCTGTCCATTAGATAGCCGCTAGCAATGGCGCCAAGGCCGCCAAGAGCAAACAAACCAGAGATTCTTGGACCCAACTCTGCAGGCATATTTACTTCTTTAAATAGCACTGGCATCCAGTTAATCATTGCATAAAAGATAATTAATCCACTAAAATATGACAGCCAAAGTAGTACAGAACCCGCTCGAAAGTGCTTGTTAAGCACCATTGCAATTGGATTGCTTGTTTGTCCTGCAATTTTGTTTTCAGGTATGATAAAAGTGGCGTTTTCTAGATTTTCGGTAGGGTTGATGCGTTTTAAGATTTTGCGAACCTCATTCTCAAGCGACTCTTTCGATACTAGAAATGATGCTGAGCGAGGCATAATAAAAATCATTAAAAAACCCAAAATTAGAGGCAAAAACCCGCACCAGAATAATGCTGTGCGCCAGCCATATTCTGGAATAATATACGATGCAAAGAAACCACCAGCCGCCGCACCTACGGGAAAGCCGCAATACATAGTGTTAAGAATCAATGATCTTTTATTTGTTGGGCAATACTCTGAAAGCATAGCAACCGCATTAGGAATGGCAGCTCCTAAGCCCAGTCCCGTAATGAAGCGTAGAACCGTTAGTTGAGTTAAATCTTGAGCAAAGGCTGAAGCAACACAAAGTCCTGAGAAGATGATTACTGAACTGGTCAATACTAATTTTCGACCAAATTTGTCAGCTAACGGTCCTGAAGTCATTGCACCAATTGCCAATCCGAATAGGGCGGCACTAAGAACGGGGGCTAGTTGGCTTTTTTCCATACCCCATTCTTCAAGCAGGCTTGGTGCAATATAACCAATTGCAGCCGTATCCATACCGTCAAAGAAGGCAACTAAAAGACAGATAATAAAAATCATCCATTGATATGCAGAAAATTTATTTTTATCTAAGAATTCTTGAACATTAACCACTTTATTTGCATTTTGCATTTTGCATTCTCCTTATTCCCTTTTGCAGTATGCAATATTTTAATTCCATGTATAACTAATAAGAGAGCTTGCCTCTTGGGGTATGTTAGTCGATATACTTAAGACCGGCTGCTGCAAGTTGCTCACGCATCTTATACATATCAAGCCCCAATATGCCTGAGGCGAGTTTTTCCCTTTTCTCACCCTCCAATGTTTCTCGCGCTAACCCTTTTTTTGCTACTTCGCTAGCGATTTGTCTAGGAACAACTACTACGCCGTCATCATCCGCAACGACGACATCCCCCGGGTTGACTATTGAGCTAGCACAGATGATGGGTACATTAACTGATCCAATAGTTGCCTTAATACAGCCTTTTGCGCTAATACACTTGCTCCAAACAGGGAAGTTCATTTCTGTAAGTGTTGCAACATCTCGGACGCCGGCATCAATCACAAGACCTTTTGCACCGCGAGCTTGAAAAGAGGTAGCTAGCAAATCACCAAAGTATCCGTCGGTACATGGCGCTGTAATGCCTGCCACAACAATATCACCTTGTTGAATCTGTTCAGCAGCTACATGCATCATCCAATTGTCGCCAGGGTGCAAAAGCACAGTTACAGCGCTACCAGCTATTTTTACACCGCTATAAATAGGTCGCATATAAGTCGCCATTAGACCCAGTCGTCCCATTGCTTCATGGGTAGTTGCTGAACCTAAATTTTGTAAAGTTTCAATTACTGAGGGTTCAACACGTTCTATGTTTTGATAAACTACACCTAATTGAGTTTGCATATATTCTTTCCTTTATCGTCCTTGGGATTTGAGTAGTGCATCTAGTCGGGGATAGACGCGTCTTGCATTATCTTCGTAAATTTGCTTGCGCTCATTATTGGTTAAATTCGCTTTTTCAATATAACGCTTGGTATCATCAAAGTAATATCCAGTTTCAGGATCGATTCCACGCACAGCACCGATCATCTCAGAGGCAAAAAGCACATTCTTAACCGGAATTACCTCGGTGAGTAGGTCGATACCAGGCTGATGATAGACGCAGGTATCAAAGAAAATATTATTTAGCAGATGTTCATCGAGTAATGGCTTACCTAGTGCCTGCGCTAGTCCACGATAACGACCCCAGTGGTAAGGCACCGCACCACCGCCATGTGGAATAACAAATTTTAAGCCTGGAAAGTCCTTAAATAAATCTGACTCTAAGCACTGCATGAAGGCAGTTGTATCAGCATTGATGTAATGCGAGCCTGTTGTATGAAAGCAGTTGTTACAGCTTGTACTAACATGGATCATAGCTGGGATATCAAGCTCAATCATTTTCTCGTAAAGTGGGTACCAATATTTATCAGCCAAGGATGGCGATGTCCAGTGACCGCCAGAAGGGTCTGGATTAAGATTAATGCCCACAAAACCATACTCATTCACGCATTTTTCCATTTCTGCAATAGAGGTTTCAATGGGAGTATTTGGAGATTGTGGCAGCATAGCTGCACCAACAAAGTTTTCAGGAAATAGTTGGCTTACTCTATAGCAAAGCTCATTGCATACTGAGGCCCAAGTTGATGAAACTTGATAATCACCAATATGATGGGCCATAAAACTAGCGCGTGGTGAGAAAATTGTTAAATCCAAACCACGTTCGTGCATTTTGGCCAGCTGATTAGTTTCAATACTCTCCCTTAGCTGGTCATCGCTAATTTTAAGCTCACTAACTTTTGGAGCTGCTTGACCTGCACTGAAAGCATTGATCTGACGATTGCGCCAGTCCTCTAAAGCCTTGGGGGCTGTGGTGTAATGTCCATGGATGTCAATAATCATAGCCAAACCTTCCTATTTTGTTATGGATTTCGGTAGGAAAATAGTATCACAGAGCTAGCGTTTAAATTATTAAAAGAATGTGATTTATTATTAGATTTTGATATAATTACTGAAATTATGCTTCTTTTTTTATCTTCGTTTATGCATATCCCTAATCTAAAGCATCTACATTTACTATGTGCTGTTGCTGATTTTCAAAGTATCAGCAAAGCATCTGAAGCTGTGTTTTTATCCCAATCGGCAGTGACTCAGGCTATCGCTAAATTATCACAAGAGCTTGGAACCCCTCTTATTATTCGAAAAAGTAGAGGGGTTGCTTTGACTCGTCAGGCTGAAACTTATGTCAATCGTGTAAAGAGGTCGCTTGCTATACTTAAATATGGATTGATTGAAGTCTTAAGGATGCAGGATTTCGGCATTCAAAAAAATGATTATTTATTTCATCACCTAACTAATACTCAACTTAAAGCATTTATTACTGTTGCGGAAACCAGCAATTATACTCATGCAGCTAAAAAGATTGGTACCTCTCAATCTTCTGTATATAGAAGCATTCAGGAATTGCAACATTTGCTGAATTTGAAGTTATTTGAAAAAACCAGTCTTGGATTAAAATTAAGTAAGATAGGATTAGTATTTTATCAAAGCTGCAAACTAGCAACTGCGGAGCTAGCCCAAGGAGAGATGGAAATTCGCATGGAGCAAAACCTAGAGGTTGGAAGAATTGTTATCGGTTCGATGCCACTGGTTCGTTACGAAGTTTTACCGAAGGCGATCAATCTTTTTAGTGATAGCCATCCTAAGGTTAATATTAAAATAGTTGAGTCTTCTTATGAAAGCATGCTTGAACAATTACAGCTAGGCGAAATTGATTTTTTAGTAGGTGCTTTACGAGAAATAGAGGAATCAACAGGCATTACACAAGAAAGATTGTTTGACGCCACACTATGTATTGTAGCTGACAAAAACCACCCTTTATCCTATCAAGACGATGTTAGAATTGATGAACTGATGCGATATACATGGGTATTGCCCGCGCGTGAAACGCCAACAAGAAAGCGATTTGAGTCAATGGTGTCAAGCAATGGTGAATTTAGCAATGAGCCAACTGTGATTGAGTGTAGCTCAATGGCGCTGGTGCGTGGCCTATTGATGGAAAGTAGTCGTTTGGCGTTAATTTCTCGTCAACAAGCGGGTTTGGAATTTGATTTTAATTTATTTGCAAAAATCAATTATGATTTTAACGACACTCCAAGGGCTATTGGATTGACATTTCGACATGATTGGATTGGCCTTAGCATTCATAACAATTTTCTTGACTGTCTAAGAAAAGTATCCCAAAATCAATCATTAAATGATTAGTAGTCTACCACCTCAACACATCTTACAAATACTCAAAATGATAAAATTGCTCATAACAATCATGGCGCAGCTTTCTGAAGATCACCTTATCTTGCAAATCATGGCGGTGTAGATATTTGTTCGATAAACATCTAGGTAGGTGTGTAATGATTCGATGAAGTCTTTAGCATCATTTACCTGAATAACAGACAGCTGATACAAAAGCTCAATATTTTCCAGTATTAAGAAATATTACAATTAGCTGATATATTTTTTTTGGCATTGTTAAACAAAAATACATCAGTTAAAATACCACACACTCAACCACATGTAAAACAACCACCCAATGAACCAAACATTTACCCATTGTCCTAAATGTCAAAATACACACTTTGTTAAAGCAGGGTTTAACAATGGCAAACAACGCTACAAGTGCAAAAACTGTCATTATTATTTTTTAAGTACACAAACACAGCTCTCATAAGAGCGATGCTATTAAGAAAATGGCAATAGATATGTATTTAGAAGGTCTAGGGTTTCGCTCCATTGGTAGAGTATTAAACATTAGTTACGGTACGGTCTATCAATGGGTTAAACATCTTGGGGAGCAACATCAAATCAAACCCAATGACAGTCAAGAAATTGACATTGTAGAGCTTGATGAAATCCACAGTTATACCAAACACAAAAAAAACTACTGCTGGACTTGGATTGCCATTGACCGACAAACAAAACACGTTTTAGGTTTTGTTTGTGGCAAACGAGACAGTAAAACCTTTGCAAGGCTATACAACACCCTAAACTCAAACAATATTAAGCTGTTTTGTTCTGATTATTGGAAATCTTATGATGAAATTATTCCAAAACACAAGCACCTAAAAAGCAAAGCTCAAACTTTTACCATTGAGAGTTATAACAGCCTTATTAGACATTTTACTGCAAGATTTAGGAGAAAGACCAAATGTTATTCTAAATGCAAGAAAATGATAGAAAATACGCTCAATTTACTGTTTGCTAAATGGAATGGGGGTTTGAGTTATGTATTTTAAATTAACAATGCCAGTTTTTTAAATATAAAACTTAGAGAATAACTACTATCTGCTTGATCGGAGAGAAATGTTTGCAATCATGTACATCATAAAATGCTAATAAATAGATTCTTATATATCAGAAAATCATAATAAATTAAGTTGAAGCAATAACTAGCTCAATCGCTTTTTTCTTTTAGCGAGATATCTAGTTCAATAACTTCTATGGTTATGGTGGTTTGCTCCATGTGATTTTCCTTTGATAATATGGTAATTTTAGTACAATTTGAAATGGGTTTGCATGGGTTGCCTTGCAACTTCTTTGCCAAGGCTATTTCTTGACAAGTTGTAATTCATAAGTATTTTGCAACTCCAACTAAAATACAGCGCCATACATAAAGCGGTGTCTGCACCGATACCACACTACTCACTTACAATATTATTAATATAGTCAGATATTAGACCAAAGCTTTTGACAAAGTCGCTTCTTGAGTAAATATCCGACTGATGATGTTGGATTTTAGACATAGTCCCAAAGACCAAACAAAATCACATCCTAACAGTCAGCATTTGACTTTACCACCACATTTACCTAATACTTAATTTCTGTATAAAACTTTGTATTGCCTCTTAATGTATTGATAATTACTCTATACCAGTTCCTTTGTATTGATAATACAAATCTCTCAGGGTGTTGTTAGCCCATTTATGCCGCGCCATATGGGGTTTAAATATCACTGCTTGTCTTGTTATATTTTGTATATATTGAATACATTTCTTGCAATTTTTTATTAACAATCGAGTAAATAGTATATAACCAAATGTGAAATAGGGTAGGGCTTACACCTCTGTTCGGTTAAAAATAAAAAGTCCGACAAGGCATTCTGTGATCGAATATTATGTATATAAATTTTAATGTTTTTGTAATCAGTTGCAGATAGCCTCATAGAATGGATAGCGTTGACATTTTTAATTGAAGGATTTTTCTTTCTAGGGTCTTCATCTGTTAATTGACCAATAAACATTAAATAACCTTGGATGGTATCCTTAAAGCCAGCTAATTTAAGTATTAATAATTCTCTGACACACAGTCTATAGTTGAGCATAATGCGATTCAATAAATAATTACACATTTGCAGTGACTGTTTACCAAATGGATTGTCCGGTTAGGCTTATCATTACCGCCAGTCGAATAATACTTTCAATCATTAGTTAACTATCACCATTCAAACACTAGTACTTGATTCACGCGAATTGGATATGCAAACAAATTCAGACTTTATTTCTTTAATTTGCTCAATTAAAAAACTTTATTTTTAGCAAAATGCGCAACCGCTAAATATTCAAAAAACTTACACACATGCACAAAGTGGTGCGCCAGGGTGCTTCCTAAAGCATCTCGCTTAGTACTATTGCCAAGCAAATAATCATAGAAGACATAACTACCATACAAAGGTACCATCGTTATTATGTCTACTGTAACAAAAAGTAGTGCCATATTTTGCAAGCCAAAATTAATAAAATAGATTAATAGAGCGTAAATTGCTTTATTGTGTTGAAATACTTCTTTTATGCATTCTGTTTGAGCAATATGCCATCGGATAAATGAGGGGTAAGTTTTTTCTCATCGGTTAGAATAGCAAGCCGATCAGTTTCTTTAACTTAAAGTTATTAAGTTAAACATAAAAAGAAAGGTATTTGTAAACCAAACTACAATAAAAATTCCTACACAATTTTTTAAAAACCAAATGTTTTTTATTGTATCAATTAAATCAATAGGTTGGATTAAATCTGTGAAGTCAAATTTACACCAAATATTATTTAACATAATATATATTATACGAAGTATAAGCAATCAATCCAAGAAAGCGTAATTTGCTTTCTTGGATTGATTGTGGGATTATTAGCGGCTCATTGAGTGGTCAGGTTTGCCCAGAGCTTTTCAAGGCGCTTAGCAGACACTGGCTGTGCCGTTTTCATCGGCTGTGCAAATAAATTAATGCGATACTCTTCAACAAGCCAACGATATTCTGCAAACTTAGGATTTTTGACACACGTCGCCAACCGCTCCATGTGCGCATCTAATAGATAAACAGCATCCAAATCCGCCTCCAAATTATGCTGCAGCCTATCCAGACGAATATTTAGCGCCTGTAGATAACGCGGATACTGACGCCAATGCTGATAATCGGTCTGATACACAAAATTAGCCAACTGCAAGTCGTCAAGCTGATCTTCAATGTCTTCAATATTCTCACCGAAGATTTCTTGATCTAGCATCAAAAGCTTGCCGCGGGCTGTTTGCCATGCGGTATAAATCTCTTTTAAATTTCTTAAGATTTCTTGACCGACCAATAAAAAATTCTTTAAAATTAAATCCTGACAATATTCAAACTCACGCTCATCAAGTGGCAAATGCGCGATGAGCCATTGATTATGCGCCGTTATTAGACCTGCAATTGCTGCTCTGGCATGGTCGCCATGTTTGCTGACAGGCTGACGATCAAAATCTTGACCATGTTCATACAGGCAAGCCTCCAAAGTCGCATGTATGACAATATTTTTTAGTTTTTCTAAATCACCAAGCGGCGCAAAAGCCAGTTTAAACGCTTTATCAATTTGGCTTGTCAGCTGCTTTTGTTTGGCACCCAAACGACCCTGAATGAGCGCTAGAATGCCCTTTTTATGCTCAGCCAAAGCAGCATTAATCTCTGTGAATGTCGCAATAAAAACCGCACTTTGGGTAGCGTCTGCTTTGAGCGCGGAAAACTCTTGCATGACAATGCCTGATGTGTGCTTATTTTTGACAAAATTAAAATGTTCGGGGAAATGATGGTGCAGCCCCTGCTCAACAGCGATGCTTTGAACACTGGTTTTGCGGTGGCGCGCCTGTAATCTAACCAGGTCGCGGCTTTTTTCAATCACACGGTTTTTATCATCCACCACACAAATCAATGGGCGCAGGTAATCTTCAACCTTATCAGGCGCAAAATCTTGAACTTGTGTGTGCACACCGAGCGTCTTTAGTGCCGCCACAAGCTGATCTAATAAGCCCATCTTTGAGCTTGCATCTAATTGGTGAAAAATCTTTTGGCATGTATCAGGAATGGGCACAATTTGTCGGCGAATTTCTTTAGGCAGTGTTTTTAATAATTGCAATACCAATTCATAGCGCCATCCTGAGATGCCCCAAAGCAGCGCCACAGGATCAAGCTGCGCCAATGCTTTGATGGGCACTCGCACAGTCACGCCATCGTCATCAGCAGCTGGATCAAACACATACGACAGCGGCAGGCGCACGCCGCCCAAATGCCAGCTTTCAGGAAATTCTCGATCATCATCGACAGATTCATTAAGCACATCTTCATCGCTAAAGTGCAAGAAGTTGGGCGTTTTGTTTTCAGCGTCATGATAAAATTCTTCAAAACTTTTGCGACTGGCGACATGATCAGGGATTTTGGCGTCATAAAATTGATATAAGCGTTCTTCATCGACCAATAAATCTCGGCGTCTAAGCTTGTCTTCAATACGCTCAATATCTTTGATTTTATTGGCATTATCTGCCAAAAATTTCATATGCGTCCCATATTGATTGGCAACCAAAGCATCACGAATAAAGATCTCTCTGGCTTGCACCAAATCAATTTGTTCAAAATTCACAAGCTCTTTGGCGATGACGATCAGTCCAAACAAGCTGATCTGAGCATAAGCACGCACACGCCCCGCTTTTTTTGACCAATGCGGCTCAAAATAATGATATTTTAATAAATTAGGAGCAGCTTTGATGATCCATTCAGGTTCAATCTTAGCCAGTGTGCGCATATAAACTTGAGAAGTTTCCACCACTTCAAACGCCATCACCCACTCGGCACCCTTTTTGTGAAGCGTGCTGGCAGGAAAAATGCGGGCTTTTTGGCTGCGTGCCATCAAATATTCGCCCACCGTATCGGTTTTGTGTGCCACAAATGACAAAAGCGCACTCAAAAGCGCACGATGAATATTGGCATAATGAATGCTTGTCTTATCATCAATGTCATGTTTTAAGGCTTTGGCGCCCACGAGCGCTTGCTTGATGGATTTTTGACGAGAAGTGCCAGACTTAAGCGATAATCGAACGCCCTTTTTGGTATCGACTTGCGCACCATTTTGGATATTTTTTCGTTTATTGATCTCAAAACCCATCTCCGCCATCATCTCGCTGAGCTGCCTGTGGGTTTTTTGCCATTCGCGGATGCGTGCATAGCTAAGATAATGTTTTTTGGCAAAATTGCGGCGAGCATTACTGCCAAGCACTTGATTGTCATTGGCTGCATGCTTATCAAACAGCGCTGCAAACAATTCTAAATAAAATAAAAAATCTGAATCATCTTTTCGAAATAATGCGTGCTTTTGATCAGCTTGGGCTTGTTTATTGATTGGGCGTTCACGCACATCTTGAACTGCCAACGCCGATACGATGATCAAAATGTCTGCCAAACAATCAAATGTATCGCCCGCCACAAGCATTCGAGCCAATCGCGGATCGATGGGCATTTTTGCCATTTGTTGTCCGATTTTGGTCAGACTGCCAAGCTGCGCGCGACCTTTTTTGGCACGCGTTTTGGTAAAGCTTTTATCATCGAGCGCCCCTAATTCTATCAAAAGCTTGCGACCATCATTCACCAATCGCAAGTCAGGCGGCGTGATGAAGTCAAACGAGCTGACATCACCAAGCTGAAGCCGCTCCATCTGCAAGATGACCGACGCTAAGTTGGTGCGCAGGATTTCAGGTTCGGTAAACTCCGGACGACTGTTAAAATCTTCTTCAGAATACAATCGGATGCACACCCCAGGCGCCACCCTGCCGCATCGCCCTTTTCTTTGATTGGCGGCGGCTTGACTGATCGCTTCGATGGGCAGTCTTTGGATGCGCGAGCGGTAGTTATAGCGAGACACTCTGGCAAAACCTAAGTCAATCACATAGCGAATATTCGGCACCGTCAGCGCAGTTTCTGCGACGTTTGTCGCGATAACGATACGCCGCCCTTTGCCTGAAGGCGCAAATATCCTTTGCTGCTCGCCATAGCTTTGGCGCGCAAATAACGGCAAAATCTCAGTATGGGCAGGTGCGTATAACGTCAGAACTTCTTGCAGCTCACGGATTTCAGCTTCTGTTGCCGCAAAAATGAGAATATCTGCCTGATCTGGATGCCCTTTGGCGCGCGCATCTTCAAAGCATTCATTGACCGCCGCTGTCAAAGCACGCGGCAAATTATCCTCAATGTCATCAAACGCATCATCATCTTGGCTCGATACGATGGTATCAGTCAAGGGGCGATAGCGCACCTCAACAGGATAGCTACGACCCTCAACGACATACACAGGTGCAGGCTTGCCACGCACCGCAAAATATTCAGAAAACCTTTGAGTATCTAAAGTGGCGGAAGTGATGATGACTTTCAGATCAGGGCGCTTGGGCAGGAGACGCTTTAGATATCCCATGATAAAATCAATATTTAGGCTGCGCTCGTGCGCTTCATCAATGATGATGGTGTCATAATTTGCTAAAAATTTATCAGAGCCTAACTCAGCCAGTAAAATGCCGTCTGTCATCAGCTTGACGATCGCGTTCTTGCCGCCTTCTTCGGTGAAGCGGATCTTAAAGCTCACCGTCTGACCAAGCTCTTCGCCAAGCTCTTCGGCGATACGCGTCGCTACTGAGCGTGCAGCCAAGCGGCGCGGCTGCGTGTGACCGATTTGACCAGTGGCACCGCGACCTGCCATCATGGCAAGCTTGGGGAGCTGCGTGGTTTTGCCAGAGCCTGTCTCGCCTGCGATGATGACCACTTGATGCTCACGGATCGCTTGGATGAGCGTCTCAGCTTCAGCAGTGACAGGCAAATCATGATTAAGTTTTTCTGACAGATTTTTTGGGATGCTCTCCATGCGCTTAGCGACCTGTTCAGCGGAGCGCTCATAGACGGCGTCATAGCGTATTTTACACTTGGCTTTCAGATCGCCTGTGGTAGAATCCACTTTTTGTTTTAGTTTATATAAATAATGTCTGTCTTTGGCAAGAACGGGTAAATGATCGGTAGAATACATATTTTTAAGTTATTTTTGTCTTATTAAAGGCATTAAAAGAATTAGTTGTGCTTTGATGCATGGGCTTTTGGTTCATTCATGGGTCTATATGAGGGCTTGAATGTATTAATAAACCGTGTATTGTAAATAAAATCATCAAAACCTGCAATTTTCTGTTTGGGCGGCGACTTTATGGCGCTATACTGGCGGCGGCTCGTACTCGTATCTTTAGTAAATCCATTAACTTATGCTATAATGCTAAGTATCTTTTTTGCCCAGTTGATTATCAATTATGAACGAATCCATTAGCCTGATTTCACTGATCATTGAAGCAAGTGTTGTTGTTAAATTGGTCATGGCACTGCTACTTTTACTGTCTATGATCAGTTGGGTGCTGATTTTCCACTTGAGCGCTAAAATTGGTGGCGCTGCTAGGTTTGATGAGCGATTTGAGCGGTGGTTTTGGACTGACGACATCGACCGTCAGCTGTCTGTTGTGCAATCAGAATCTAAGCGCACAGGGCTTGAGGCGATTTTTTATACAGGTTTTCATGACCCAAATCATCAAGATGCCCAGCTTAGCGATGATAAAAAAGTACAACTCGTTGAGCGCCGCTTACGCATGGCATTAGGTGGTGAGCAAGTCCGTCTTGAAAAAGGATTATCAACGCTTGCAACGATAGGTTCTGTATCGCCTTATATCGGACTGTTTGGCACGGTATGGGGGATTATGAATGCGTTTATCGGTCTGGGTCAAGCTGAATCGGTTAGCCTTGCGACTGTTGCGCCGAGTATTGCTGAAGCATTAATTGCAACAGCGCTTGGTCTATTTGCCGCCATTCCTGCGACGATGGCATACAACCATTTTACCGCCAAATCGAATGTACTTTATGAAAATCGTAGCTTGTTTTGTGAAGGCTTAATGAGTGCATTGGTTTTTAATTTGGCAAAAAAGAACACCACATTAACCCCATAGAGCGTATTATGGCAACTTCCAATCGATTCGCCCGCCGTCAAAGACCGCTGAACAGCGAAATGAATGTTGTTCCTTACATTGATGTGATGTTGGTGCTCTTGGTGATATTTATGGTAACTGCGCCGATGCTTGCCACAGGCGTTGAGGTATCACTGCCAAAAGAAGACACCAAGCCCATCACACAAGCTGATGATCTGCCCGTCATTGTCAGCCTTCAGTCAGATGGCAGCTTATATGTCAGCCATAAAAATGCCATTGATGAGCCGATCACATCCGACAGGCTAGATGCGCTGCTACGCCAGATGCATCAAGAAAATGCCAATCTTCAAGTGATGGTCAATGCCGATGCAGATAATCCTTACAGCCAAATCATGCGTATTATGGCATTGATTCAAAATGCTGGCGTCACCCAAGTCAGCTTGCTCAGTGAATCCGCTCAGTGATGCATGACAATGAATAAGGCAAACCAATCAATGCACTCTGATCACAATCAAACAGCAAATTTTGATAAATCTGCGCTAACTTTACCGATTTTAGCCAGTATCTTAGTGCACGCCGTGATCATCATCGCGGTAGCGGCGCCACTGATCACGCCGCCTAAGTCTGATACCGCCATCCAGACCGCTTTGGTCAATCAAGAGGCGTTTAATAGCGCTAAGACAGCCTTGATGACTCATCACGCCAATCAAAATACCAAGACTGCCAACGCTTCAAGCGCCATCACACCTGGCGACAAAGCGCTCATGCAAGCCCAAACTCAGCGCCGCTATCAGCCTCAGGTCTCAACTTCAGCCTCCACCGTCCAAGCTTATCACCCGCTGCCTGAAGCAGCACCGCCTGAATCAATTCGACAAAGCGCACAAGTTCAGCAGGCAAGCCCCCAACCCGCTGGACAGGCAGAATATTCTCATAATGCATCAAGCTCTGAGCAGGCGACTGGTGGCGATCCTGCACCAAGCCGAGCACAAATCAATGCTGCCATCAGCTCGGTCAAGCAGCGCATTGAGTCCATTTGGAAACGCTATCCCAAGCAGCCTAATCAAACCATCACCTTTCAGGTGAATATCGATCAACAAGGTAATGTCACCTCGATACAATTCGGCGGCGGTCATCCTGATTTGCGTGAATCCGTGGAAGCGGCAGTGTATGCTGCTGCGCCATTTTATGAGCTTGGTGGTATTCGTGATAGTATTCGCTTGCAGTTCACCACAGAGCAGCTTATTATGGATCATAGCCAAACACCCAATGAGCCTTAATCATCGATAATCATCATGGAATTTTTATGAAATCACCTATTACCAAAGCCTGCCTTGCTCTGACAATTAGCCTTGCTGCCGCTGATGCGCACGCTGATGATGAGCTGATTGTCATTACCGAGCAAGTCGCCCAAAGCCGATACCCTGTGGCAGTCATGCCTTTTTCAGACGCTCATCAAGTCAGTCATCATCTAAGTTTGGCAGGTCTTGGCGCCACCCACCAAAACTTACCGCAGCATACCCAAGCCAGTAGCGAGATTCTGCGCAATCTGACAACATGGCGCAACCAAGGCTTTGAATATGTCATTTTGGCACAGTCACATAGCATTCCAGGGAATAAGCTTGCAATCAGCTACGAAATCGTCGATACTAAGACTGGTTCGGTGAGCGTCAAGCACACCCAAATCAGCGATAATCATCCTGCCGCTGTACAAGCTGCCTATCGCCAAATCAGCGATAAAATCTATCAAGCCATCACAGGACAGCCATCGGATTTGATGGGTAAAATCGCTTATGTGGAAGAAAGTGGGTCACCGCACAATAAAGTCTCAACTCTTAAATTGATTGATCCAAGCGGTCAACTCATCCGCACGCTAGATACGGTCAATGGATCGATCATGACGCCTGCGTTTTCTCCCGATGGCTTAAGCATTGCTTATAGTGTACAAACAAAAAATAGCCTGCCCGTGATTTATATCGTCCCTGTCTCAGGCGGCACGCCAAAGCTTGTTACGCCATTTTGGGGTCATAATTTGGCGCCAAGTTTTTCGCCAGACGGTGGTAGTATCTTATTTTCAGGTAGCCATGAGAATAATAATCCGAACATTTATCGGCTCAATTTGCACGCCAATCACTTAGACACCCTCACCACATTAGCTGGCGCTGAGAATTCGCCAAATTATTTGGCAGATGGGTCAGGCTTTATTTATACCGCCGATAAAGGCACGCGTCGCCAAAGCTTGTATCGCTATGAGTTTGGTAACGCGCGCAGCACCCAAATCGCCTCTCACGCCACCAACCCACGCTTAAGCTTGGATACCTCAAAGCTTGTGTATGTATCAGGGGGGCGGATCATCATCGCCAATGCTCAAGGCCGCGCTCAGCAAAGTTTTGGTGTCTTAGGCACCGATGTGTCTGCCAGTTTTTCGCCCTCAGGCACACGGATCATCTACACATCCAATCAAGGCAGCAAAAACCAGCTCATGATCCGCTCGCTATCAAGTAATGCCACACGCGCCATTCCAACCTCGGGCGCGGCGCGTGATCCAATTTGGTCAAAATAATGCCAATGGGTGTGCCAACCAAAATGCCGAAATACCGCGCTCGAGCAAGATTTTTCGTGGTGGGCGTGACGGCAGGCTTGATCAGCTTGAGCGGCTGTCAGCACATTCAAGTGACAAAAAGCCCAATGCCTGTCGTCGTCCATACGCGCGAAAAATTGCCGCCCAAACCTGAGGCTGCATCAGCTGACGCTCTACCCACCAAATACCGCCCAACCCCTACAACCATACAACAGCCTAGTACGATATTTATTTTGGAAGATTGGTTTTAGGTGGTCTTGGCAGATTCAAAATATAATAACAGTTCATTGACCTTATCAATTCTATCTTGGACATCCATCGGCTGCTGACTGGTGTAGCGAATGGCAGTTGCGCCATTCATGCGATAGCCATCATTGGACTGAATCAGCTTAATAATCGCCAGCCCATCGACAGGCGTGTCAGGACGAAACTCGATACTGATGGTGCTTTGGGAGGCGTCAATCTTGGTGATCCCTAGCGCTTTGGCGCGTATGCGAATGCGATGCACCGCAAATAAATTTTGTGTTTGGGTGGGTAGCGTGCCAAATCTATCAATCATCTCGGTACGAATGTCTATCAGCTGATTGACATCGTCTAAGCTACTGATTCTTTTATAAAATACCAAACGCTCATGCACATCGCCCAAATACTCATCAGGTATCAGCGCGGATGCATGAATATCAATATCACTGACCAAATCCAGTGGCGTGGCAAGGCTTGGCGTCTTGCCTTGTTTGATGGCATTGGTGGCACGCTCAAGCATATCCATATATAAGCCAAAGCCGATGGTTTGCATATTGCCAGACTGCTCTTTACCCAAAATCTCACCAGCACCACGAATCTCCAAATCTTCACTGGCAAGCATAAATCCTGCGCCCAAAGTATTGGCTCTGGTGATGGCATTCAGGCGTTTTTTGGCATCGCTTGACAAGCCTTTCAAGGACGGCACCATCAGATAGCAATAAGCCTGATGATGGCTTCGTCCCACACGGCCGCGCAGCTGATGCAGCTGAGCGATACCAAATTTATCCGCTCGGTGAATGATAATGGTGTTGGCATTGGGTACATCGATGCCTGTCTCAATGATGGTGCTGGCAACCAGCACATTGAATTTTTTATGATAAAAATCATTCATCACCGCGGACAGCTCGCGTTCATTCATCTGCCCATGTGCGACCGCCACCCGCGCTTCACCGACCAACTCACGAAGCGACTCAGCCGCCGTCTCGATACTGGCAACATCATTATGCAGATAATACACCTGACCACCCCTGAGTATCTCCCGCAAAATCGCCTCTTTAATCGTCTCATCAGATTTGGGTAATAAAAAAGTCTTAATCGCTAAGCGTCTGGCAGGCGGTGTGGCGATGATAGAGATATCTTGCATGCCTGATAGCGCCATGTTCAGTGTGCGTGGGATGGGCGTGGCAGTCATAGACAGACTGTCGATATCGGTTTGTAGTGCCTTGATGCGCTCTTTGTGGCGCACGCCAAAACGATGCTCTTCATCAATGATCATCAAACCAAGCCGCTTGAACTTGACATCGTCTTGGATGAGCTTATGTGTGCCGATCACTATATCCACCGTGCCATCAGCCAGCCCTGCAAGGATGTTGTCTTGATGCTTTTTATTGCCAAATCTGGATAAACTCTCGATTTTAATCGGCCAATCGGCAAAGCGATTCAAGAAACTGTCTTCGTGCTGACCTGCCAAAAGCGTCGTCGGAACAAGCACGGCGACTTGATAGCCTGCCTGCACCGCGATGAATGCTGCACGCATTGCCACTTCAGTCTTTCCAAAGCCAACATCCCCACAGATCAGTCGATCCATCGGTTTATTTTGTTTCATATCATGCATCACCGCATGGATGGCTTCAGCTTGATCGAGGGTTTCTTCAAAAGCGAATTGGCTAGCAAACAGCTCATATTGAGCCATATCGATATCAAAGCTGATGCCTGATTTGGCATTTCTGCGCGCCTGCACATTCAAAAGCTCAGCGGCGACATCATGGATTTGCTCAAGCGCTTTTAGCTTGGCTTTTTCCCATTTGCCTGAGCCGATTTTAGATAGGCTGACCGCTTCAGAATCCGTGCCGCTGTATCGCCCAATCAGCGCCAAATTGGTAATAGGCACATAGATACTGGCATCATCAGCATATTTTAGATGAATGAATTCTTGCTCACCTTCACCCACATCCAGCACCACCAAGCCGTGATAGCGCCCAATCCCATGCTCAAGATGAACCACCAGCGCCCCTTCGGTCAGCTCGGTTACCGATTTGACCAAAAAAGCTTGCGAAATGCTTGATTGACGGCGGCGGCGTGTTTGCAGGACTTGCCTACCAAAAATTTGTGTCTCTGAAATAATGCATAAGCCGCCCGCTTCGTAACGCAACCAAAGCCCACGCTCAATCGGCGCGACACTCAAGGCGATACGATCGGCATGAAACTGGTCCAAATTATCAATAAATTCTTGATAATCTTTAACTATTTGTACGGCGATCTTACCTTTGAGAAGCTCAAGAATGATCTCACGGCGACCAGCGCTTTCGGCAACCAATAAAATCGGCACTTGTTCTGATTTGATGAATGATAGCAGCTCAGATAAAGGTTCAGCGGCTTGGTGATTGATAGCCAAAGTCGGTGGGTCTAAGCTCTGCATAGCGCCAATCTTAGCATCAGCGCTGTTTGTGCTAACGATGACTCTGGGATAAGCCTTCAATGCTTGATGAAATTCATTATTTGCTAAAAATAAATAATCAGGCGGCATGACAGGTAGCGATTTATCATGCGCACGCGAATGGTGGCGCGCTTGGATTTGCTGATAATACTCATCATGACGAGTAGCAAGATCATCGTGACTGACCATCAGTGCATCATCGGGCAAATAGCTAAATAAACTACCCGTCTTCATCCAATCTTCAAGATCAAAAAATAAAGGCGAATAAAATTCAATCCCTTGGGGCGCGATGGCTGCCATGACATCATTATAAAATTCTATCTTGCGAGCGCTGGCATCGGGAAACAGACTGGCAAAATTTTGGCGAAAATTCTCACGCCCTTCTTCTAAAGGAAATTCTTTGGCAGGTAGCAGGCGAAACTCAGTAAGTTTGGCATAAGATGGCAGCTTTTGGGCATGATGCGTATTCAGACCTGCTTGGGCATCTTTTTTTAGCTGAAATAAATCATCATCAGATAAAGTGCGCTGGCTATCAGGATCAAAAAATTTGATCGTTTCAATGTCTTCATCAAACAAATCAATGCGAAACGGCAGGCTTTGACCAACCGCAAAAATATCCACAATGCTGCCACGAACCGCAAATTCGCCCGGCTCAAACACATTGTCCGTCTGCACATAACCTGCTTTGGTGAGCCGAAGTCGCTGCTCATTAATATCAAGTCGATCGCCGACGGTCAAATCAAAATGCTGTCCTATCAGCCAACTTGGCGGCGCGATACGCTGCATCAGCGTCTGAGCGCTCACCAATAAAATCCCAGTCGTAGGCATCCGTGTCAGTAAGGCGATGCGTTCTGAAATGATATCTTGATGGACGGACAGCTGATCATAAGCCAAAATCTCCCAGTCTGGGAAAACGTGCGCATCAACGCCAAAAAAAGATAACTCAGTCTCCAACTGGTTGAGCTCATTTTGATTGTTGGCGATCATCACGATCAGCCGCTCTTCACTTTTGGCTGCCAGCGCAAGCCAAAAACTCACATCCGCGCCACCTAGTAAGGGTAAAGGTTTCTTAAAATTTGCTTTGGTTGGTAAATTTAATTTATTCAGTGTCTCAATCATCGTATTACCAAGTATTAAGTTTTTGTTGCCACGCCAAGCATTTATCCGCGATGGTATCCACCGAATGCCCCATGATGTCGGCTGTGACAGCGATATAATCAACGGGCGCGCCGTTTAGATCATCCCGAAGCTGGTGGATATTTTCAAGGGCAATACCACCAATCACGCATAAAGGAAAATCAAATTCAGTGGCTTTTTTTAAAATGTCTCTTGAGATGATATTTGCGCGCGGCTTGGTGATAGAGGCAAATGCTGTGCCCATGGCACCATAAGTAGCACCTTCACGCTTAGCTTCTTTAAATAGGGCAATGTCTGTATGGCAGGTACGACCAATAACCACATCATCCCCCAAAATCTCTCTGGCAACCCGCACGCTGCCATCACGCTGACCCAAGTGCAGCCCCGTCCCAAAATGCGATGCAAGCTCTAAATCATCATTCATCACCACATCGATATCATAATCGCTAGCAAGGCTTACGATCATTTCAGCTTCTCGATATACCGTCGCCAAATCATACAGCTTCAAGGTGGACTTGCGGCGCACTTGCAGCAATGACACCGTGCCTGTATCAAACACCCGCTCAAGCTTATCTAACAAAGTTGATATCTCATCATCATTGGTGAGTAAGTACAATTTAGGTGCTTTATCATTACCTTGTGAAGTCATTTATCATCATCCTAATTGATTATTTTGTTCTAAAACCGCTAAATTAAAATCAAAAAGGTATTATAGCGTAGATCAGCGACCCGTGCATAATAATCATATAACAATGAAAGGGAGTTTTTAGGATATTTAATAAAAATCATATGTGTGAGTATTATGTAAGTGACTACTCTACCTGGTAGTTCATTCGCCTTATAGAATAACAAGGAGCTAACCACTCCTTGTTATTTGCTCTATCTTTGATCACACTCATCAGTTTTTAGCGTCAAATTAAATTCTAATAATTTTACTAGAATTGGGATAGATATAATGCTTTTTTACATTATTAACAATGCTTTGCATATCCACATCTCTTTGTTCAATACTAGGAGACTTAAGAATAACAACAATACCTGTATAGCCTGATTTTAGTGTCACATGGCACAATCTTTAAAACTGCCAGATTTACCACCTAAGCACCACGGATTTTGTTTTACCTTCAAGAAAGAGGATTCAACCTTAATGGTTCGAGCATTAAGACCTGTTACTGTTAGTGATGCTGTTTTCAATCCCCAGAGTTGAGAAAAGTCAGGATGTTTTGAGGCGGCAACACCCAATCTCATCATATCTTTAACTGTAGACAGTTGCTGAGAATCTGGCAGTCCTGTCGGATTTTTAAATACAGTTGATGTCATATCCAACTGCCTCGCCTTACTATTCATCATAGCAACAAAATCTAAGCCAGCTACTAGGGAGGTTGCTCGAGCAATCGCTTTAGCAGCAATATTGCTTGATGGTAGCATCATATTAATTATTAAGTCTTGGATACTAATCACATCTCCTGCTTTTAAGTTGTATCCAGAGCCAGTCACTATGTCATCTTCAATAATCGTGATTTTTTGATCCAAGCTAAGATACTCTAAAGCAACTAATGCGGTCATTACTTTTGTGATAGAGGCCGGATAGGTTTGATGGTTTAACCGTTTATAATGCAGTATATTATCATAAACAGGCTTACCTTCTGGATCAATAGGCAATATCCCAAAGCATTGAGCTTTTAACTTAGCATAGACTGTTTCAGAAGTTGCTTTCATATTTTCAATAGACCTCTCTAGTGTTCTGTCTAACTCATCCATACGCTGAGTTATGCTATTAATGGCTTCATTAAAGTTTATGTTTGTAGGAATATAGCAACTTTCATGAATAATATGATCATATCCTGATACATCTGGGGATAGTTTTAGATAATTACTTTTTTAGGCAAAAATGAACCATCCAGTGTCACAGAAATCAGCTCTGGTTGACCGTCTATTGCATGAAAAACATGACTAATGATACCGCCGTTTAGCTGCACCCGAAGTTTCGCTGAATCTAGGCTTGGCTGGGTTAAATAAGTGATGTTATCTACTCCCGCCTCATAGTCTGATTTTAAAATTGAGACAAACTCCCAACCATTCAATGCTTTAGGATTATCAATCGCATCGCAATCCAAAGCGACAAATCTAAGGTAATAGCACCGATTAGGATCGGCATGAATAATTTTAATATCCAAAACAGCTTTTTCAATATCATTAATATGCTCTGGGCGAGTTATACCCCCTCTACTTTTTTGAGTAAAAGGAAATAGTTTTCCTGCATTAATTAAAAGCATATTTATTTTACTTTGCGACATTGTTAAAATAGTATCTTGACTTAATTAAATGCATTAAAAACACTTTGTCGATTTTTTGACCCGCTCAAGGCTTTATATCGATATCCACCCGAGTTAATAATGGTCAAAGCAAGTAGGAGCTATATCATTATTTAATAATTAAAAATGGATCGATAACCGAGCTCAATGATGGGCATGTTTCATTTATCCACTTTTAAGTGTAGTCCTAGTAATATCAGTGATAGGATTGAGCTTTAGTTTTTGTAGCATTAACTGATTATCATTTTTAGGATAATAGCTGACTTTGGCTGTCCCATTTAAAGTACAGCAGCACGCCAATATTTCGTCGTCTGCTAAAGTCGCCAACGGTTTTTTTACCAAAGTGATCGATCCTGTGGTTGCAATCACTTTCATGCGGCAAGTGCCACAGTAGCCTTGTCGGCATTCATAGCGCACCTTTTTATGCTCTGTACGGATCATGCCATCGAGCAGTGTTTCGTTGTCGTGTAAATAAAATCGTGTCTCGTCAGTAAATATCCAACCCATATCGCAATCTTTATTTTTCTTGTTATGACTGATTTATGAATTAGGGCTTGTGTGATCACAAGCCCTTTTGATAATTATAGCTCAAAATCATCCAGATCCACATCATCCAAATCAGAATCAATCTGACCAACCAAATAAGTTGTAATTTCCGTTTCTTGAGGGGCAACCTGGACATTGTCCGAAGACAGCCAAGCATTAATCCAAGGAATGGGATTACTTTTAGTTTCAAAAATGGCTGGCAATCCAATGGCTGACATGCGAGTATTGGTGATAAACTCAATATATTGGCATAAAATATCTCGGTTCAGACCAATCATTGAACCATCTTTGAACAAATAGTCTGCCCAAGCTTTTTCCTGCTCGGCGGCACTTTTAAAGATCTCAATCGCTTCTTGCTGACACGCTTCGGCAATGGCGACCATTTCAGGATCATCTCTGCCTTGGCGCATAAGATTAATCATATGCTGAGTACCATTTAAATGCAAAGCTTCATCACGCGCAATCATTTTGATAATTTTGGCATTACCTTCCATGACTTTACGTTCAGCAAAGGCAAAAGAGCAAGCAAAGGACACATAAAACCGAATGGCTTCAAGCACATTTACAGCGACAATGCATAAATACAGCTGTTTTTTTAGTTTTGGCAGAGTCACTTCAACCGACTGACCGTCAATTTGATAAAAGCCCTCACCATGTAAGTCATACAATTTGGCACATAAATGTAGGTCGTCATAATATTTGGCGATATCACTTGCACGCTCAAGGATATACTCATTATCCACAATATCTTCAAAAATCTTACTTGGATCGTTGACAACATTACGGATAATATGTGTGTAGCTGCGCGAATGAATCGTCTCACTAAATGACCATGTCTCAATCCAAGTCTCAAGCTCAGGAATAGAAACCAAAGGTAATAAAACCACATTTGGGCTACGACCTTGGATGCTGTCAAGCAAGGTCTGATATTTAAGATTACTTAAAAAAATGTGCTGCTCGTGCGTAGAAAGCTCGGCAAAATCAATACGATCTTTTGAGACATCTATCTCTTCGGGACGCCAAAAAAACGACAGCTGCTTTTCGATAAGCTGCTCAAAAATCGGGTGCTTTTGTTGGTCATAGCGAGAGACATTCACCGGCTGACCAAAAAACATCGGCTCTAACAAAGCATTATTTTTAGTTTGGCAAAAAATAGAATAACTCATGCGATGACTCAAATTGTAGTTAAAATAAGGTGACTAAACAGATTTGGTTTGACTGATAGTGGTTATCATTTTGTGTGTTTTGGTCATTTTAACATAAACACATCAGACTGAAAACCCATTTATCATCTTAGTAATTTTTATCATGTTATTTAAAATTATTTTAAATAATTGATTATTAAAAAATTAACCATAGATTATCTCAAATTAAGCTATGGTTAATTATGTAAGCTCTGTCTAAAGCGCATCTAAACCGTGTGCCAAATCCTTGATAATATCCCGAGCATCTTCAATCCCAACCGATAACCGAATTAAGCCATCATTGACGCCCGCTTCAATGCGCTGTTCGGGCGTCATGCGAAAATGGGTGGTGGTAGCAGGATGGGTAATGGTGGTTTTGGCATCGCCTAAATTATTAGTAATACTAATCATACAAGTGCTGTCAATCACTTGCCACGCTGAAGCTTGATCAGCCACTTCAAATCCGATGATCGCCCCAAATGCTCCCCCATCCACTTCCAGTGCGGTATGCTGAGATTTGGCGAGCTCATGCGATGGGTGGTCTGACAGCCCTGAAAAATGAACTTTTTTGACATTGGGATGACTTGCTAAAAATTGAGCGACTTGATTGGCATTATCACAATGCGCCTTCATGCGTAAGGACAGGGTTTCAAGTCCCTTTAAGAGCACCCAGGCATTGAAGGGTGACAGACTGATGCCGCCCGTGCGCACCACGCCAAATGCCTTCTCCATCAACTCATCACGCCCAACAAGCGCTCCGCCCAAGATACGCCCTTGTCCATCAATATATTTGGTGGCTGAATGAATGACCACGTCAGCTCCTAGATCCAGTGGCTTTTGGATGGCTGGTGTGGCAAAACAATTATCAACAATTAATAAAGCTTCGTGTGCATGGGCAAGACTGGACAAGTAGCGCAAATCGGCAATTTGCGCTAAAGGGTTACTTGGACTTTCGCAATAAAGCACACGGGTATTTGGACGGATTGCCGCTGCCCATGCTTCATTATCAAAGCAGTCCACATAACTGACCTCTACCCCAAATCCTTGAAAATACCCATCAAAAAGCGCGACTGATGACCCAAACAACTGCTTGGCGCAAAGCAAATGATCGCCTGCTTTTAGATACGCCAAACACATGGTTAGTATGGCGCCCATGCCTGAAGCAGTCGCCACAGCTCGCTCACCATTTTCAAGCAAAGCTAAACGACGCTCAAACGCTCTGACCGTCGGATTGGTATGACGCGAATAAACATTGCCCTTGAGATTGCCATTAAAATGATCGGCGGCATCGGCGGCGCTGGCGTACACATAGCTACTGGTTGTAAAGATCGCTTCGTTATGCTCACCTTCATCCGTGCGATGATACCCGCCTCGAACTGCCAAAGTCTGCTCAAAATAGCCAAGGCTTGGATCAAGTGCATCTGTCTGCCAATTTGGGTCAAGCTGAGTCATAAAAATTCCTTAAATTGGGATATAAAACACGGTAAGCATAGCATAATTTTTTTGGATTTTCATCAGTCATTTGCCACACTCGGACTGATTTATGGGTGTTTACTAATTCCAAAATAGAAAATAAAAAGTCTGATTTGTCGTTGGTTTTTTATGACAAATTTGCGTAAAGTATGCACCATCTATTCATTTGGTTTGGAATTTATCATGACAACATTGATGACACTGAAAAAGACAACATTAATGGCAACAGCATTTGGTGCCGCTTTTGGCTTAGCTGCCTGCTCTAATAATACCGAAACGCCGGCCCAAAGTGCTGACACTGCGAGCAGCAGCACAGCACCTGCTCAAGGTTCAATTGAGCTTTTGAATGTCTCGTACGATGTATCTCGAGATTTTTATAAAGAATATAATGAAGTTTTTAAAAACCATTATCTGACCAATCATCCAGATGCCAAAATTGAGATCAAACAGTCTCATGGCGGCTCAAGCAAGCAAGCGCTTTCGGTGAAAAACGGACTGCAAGCAGATGTTGCTACTATGAATCAAGGCTCTGACATTGAGCTGCTGGCTGATGCTAAGCTAGTGGATAGCAATTGGCGCCAAGCATTCCCAAATAATGCCATTCCTTTTACCAGCACCATCGTATTTTTGGTGCGAGAAGGCAACCCTAAAGGCGTCAAAGACTGGAATGATTTGGCGACAAGCGGCACAGAGATCGTCATCGCCAACCCAAAAACCACTGGTAACGGTCGCTATGCATTCTTGAGCGCTTACGGCTATGGCTTGAATGCTTATAATAATAACGAGGCACAAACTCAAGCGTTCGCCAAATCACTTTTAAGCAATGTTAAAGTATTTGAAAACGGTGGGCGTGCAGCAACGACGACATTTGCTCAGCGTGGTATTGGTGATGTTCTGATCACTTTTGAAAATGAAGCCAATGTCATCAAAGGCAAATTTGGCAATGTGGATATTATTTATCCAAGCTATACTGTCAATGCAGAAAATCCGATTGCAGTCGTGAAATCTGTGACCGATAGCAAAGGCACAACCGAAGCTGCAACAGAGTATCTGAATTATCTGTACAGCGACGAAGCTCAAGAGCTTGCGACGAAGTTTTTCTTAAGACCAAGCAATCCTGATATTCTAGCCAAACATACCGATAAATTCCCCGTCATGACGACCTTTTTCCCAAATGATGTATTTGGAGATTGGGCAAGCATCATGAAAACTTATTTTAGCGATGGCGGCTTGTACGATCAGCTCGCCGTTGAAGCCCAAAACCAGTAATTCACTTTTGTATAAAAGCAGCCAAGCGATGAGTTTGGCTGCTTTTTTATTGAACTTAAATAAAATCAATCTTAAACATTTTCATCATTCCAAAATGGAAAAACAAAAGCCTTTTTTATTATTATGAATATTTTATTGATTATTATAAATTATTCACAAGATCAATGATCCATAAAAGGAGTGTCTGAAAATGAACAAAATCCAATTTTTAACTGCTGTCTCAATTACTTGTCTTGGCATAAATGGCTGTACAAATTCAGCCAATAGCAACGCCAAAAATGAAGGGCAGAAAGTTGAGCTTTTGAATGTGTCTTATGATGTTTCCCGAGATTTTTATAAAGAATACAATGAGTTATTTATAGATCATTATCGTAAGTCTCACCCAAATATCACTTTAAGCATTAAGCAATCTCATGGCGGCTCAAGTAAACAAGCCATGTCCGTCGCCAATGGGCTTCAGGCAGATGTTGTCACCATGAACCAAAATTCCGATATCGATCTATTGGTCAATAAAAATTTGGTCGATCAAAATTGGAAAGAAAAACTACCAAATCAGTCTGTGCCTTATACCAGTGCAACTGTGTTGTTGGTTCGCGCTGGGAATCCAAAAAACATTCGAGATTGGTTGGATTTGACTCGTGAAGGGATTGAAATTGTCATCCCAAATCCTAAAACTTCAGGCAATGGTCGCTATGCCTTTTTGGGCGCGTATGGTTATGGGCTACACACTTTTGGTAATGATGAGCCAAAAACTGACGCATTCATGCAGCAGCTACTTGCCAATGTCAGCGTGTTTGATCACGGCGCGCGTGCTGCAACCACCACATTTACCCAACGCGGCATCGGCGATGTCCTCATCACCCCTGAAAATGAAGCCAGCCATATCATTCATGCGCTAAGACCTGGCGAGTTTGAAGTTGTTTATCCCAGCTATACAGTTGCGACCGAAAACCCTGTCGCGGTTGTCGATGCTGTGGTCGATAAAAAACAAACACAAGAAGTAGCAAAAAGCTATTTAGCACAGCTATATCACGATGATGCTCAGCGCCTAGCAGCCAAGTTTTATTTGCGTCCAAGCAGCCCACAAATTTTAGCAGAGTATCAAGACAGATTTCCTGCGCTGACCACCTTTATTGTCTCAGATGTCTTTGGTAACTGGGATGAAGTGATGAGCCAATTTTTTGCAGATGGTGCAAAATTTGACACACTAGCCAAACAGTAGGTTTGTCAATTAAGCAGTCAGTGATTTGGCTGCTTTTTAGTCAATTTTTAGAGCATCTAATAAGCCACCATATAAAACCAAAGCAAGCTGTTTGCCCTTTTCAATCTCAGGTAGTGGCTCCAAACCGTCTAATATCTTTTGCCAAGACTGCCCTTGGCAGTGATCGTCATACTTACCCGATAACCAATCACCAAACTGACTTGCGCTAAATTCAAGCTCATTTTTGGCATACAAAGCGACTATGGTCAGCGAAGTCATCAAAGGTAGAACTAAAGGAACCTGCTTCGTTAATAAACTGACTGCCATGAAGTTTTGTAGCTGCCGCTTAGCCAACTCTTTATGGACGGGCTTTAGCGTTAATAAAGACGCGTCACCGAGATTAAAGTCTTTTAAGTCGTTGCTAGCTCGCCCAAACTGCCATAAGCTGCAGCCAAGATTTTGTTCGATGTCGTTTTGGTCGGTCTGTCTGCACACTTGCCACGCCAAATGATGCAAATAAAAGCGTAAAAAATGCCCTGCGCGCGCTGCATTTGGCAGCACTCGCAGCCAATGATCGCCGCTTAAAGGTACTTTTGCGACGATATCCAGTGGCATATTGTTTAGATCAATTGCAATATATTGCTCTTTGGTAGGGCTGATCATGGATGAATATAATAATTGCTCTTTTTTGGGGTACAGATCCGTTAGATTTTGTGCAAAATCATCAGTCAGATCTGCCAATTGACCAACCAAAATATCCAAACTGGTCAATCGATTGGCGCCAGCAGGCAGCAAGCTGTCATAATAGACGCGTACAATTTGAGTGAGCGCTGCCTGATCCTCCTTGATATGAATGGCGTCCATGAGCTTATGATGATTAAACTCATCCATAGGCATCCCATCAAACACCCCTTGCGCCATGGCATCAATCAAGGCTTCTTTGAGCTGATATTGACCCAAACCATCCAAAGACAGCGGCTCTTCTGCAAAGCTGTCGTCTGCTTCATACAACAGCGGTAGTTTGTGCTTTAGATAAGCTATGGCAGGGTTTTTAAGCGCGCGATGAATCTGATCAAGTGGCAGGCTATTTGGCAATTGAATACCAAAACTGGTTAAAATCTCCTCTAATGGCGCACTTTCGCCTTGTAGATTTTTTTGTAGCGCTTGGGCAAGCGTTTCATAAACGCTTGCCTCAGGTAGGCTTACGATGGATAATTGATCAAAATCTTGATCCAGTAAGCTGCGCAGTTTCACCATCATGGGTGATGGCGGTAGGTAATATGTTTGGGATGTTTTGGCGTGTAAAATTTTTTGGGTCAAAAAATCAGTGAGATCATCTTCATCAGACATCATCTCATCTGTCTGATAAAATACAGAAGCATCAAACGCATTGGCTGCGTGCTCATAAATCAAAAGCTTCTGAACCAGCTTAGGTGCGATGGCAGCGATTTTGGCGTGCATTTGATCGGCTTGATCGCGATCTGCTTGAAAGTCAGCCATCCAGTCGACATTGGATTTAAAAAATTCAATCAACTCACTGACTGGCGCTGCTGGCAACAACTGGGTGCCATCCTCCGCCACACTGGTATAAAAAATCGCACAGGCATCACGGCTGCATAACATGGCATCCAAAAACGCGCCATTATCGTCATCTTCCAAAAACCGATCGCCGCGACGCTTAAGTCCAGCTTTCATCAAATCTAGGCGAGCTTGGCGATCCTGCCTCGGAAATGCCGATAAATTCATATCCAGCATCAGCGTCAAGCCAAAAGGCACACTTCTTAAGGTTCCAAAACGCGCAAAAGTGATCGTGCCCGCTGGCTCAGCACTCACGGCTTGAGAAGAAAGCAGGCTTGTCATACTCTCAAGCACAAACTCAAGCGTAAGCTCTATATTTTGAGCAGTCTGTGCAGGCGTAGCGGCATGGCGGTGATAATGGTGGTTGGCGCGAATACTCGCTGCAATACTGTTCATCGCCTTGAAAATGACGCGCATCTGACTGGTTTCGCGATATTTGGCGAAGTAGCGATTAATCACGCGATGCTCGATATGCTCAAGCCAATCAATCACAGGCGCAAGTCGTTGATATTCATTACGAAGCTCTCTTAGCCCTGCATGGATCAGACACAGCGCCTCAACGATCGGCTGATCGGCTAATGTGACACCCGCCAAAGGTAGGCTTGCTTCTTGAAACGACTCATCCCGCCATTTAAACGGATGCATCAATGGGCTTGGCAGTGGCGTATCTTGGGGCATTAAAAAGCCTGCCACAATACGATCCAAAGCATAGCTAAAGCTATAACGATAATCCAAATCAGCTTCGTCAAGCGTCATTGCCAAATGCTCGGCGTCAAACCCTCGACGAAAGCCAGCTGCATCCAATAACTGACAGGCTCGATTGACTGACTCAAAATCCAGATCAAGGCTTTCGTAGAGCGCTGGCGTCATCAGCCATTCATACACATCTTCACGATAAAACCGTGCATTTTTGGCACCAAGCAGCCGATAAAATCCACTGATGGCACTCATCAGCGAGTCCACCTCACGACTGGCAGTACCCGTAATTTTGGCAGGTAAGCTTAGTCCATCCATACCAACATCATCATTAAAAACCAATCGGATAAGGTCCTCGGCTGCCTCAACTTCGGGCAAATAAACCACAATGTCAGACAATTTTCGGTGGCTGCCGTCAGAATTTGGCTCATTAAGGTAGCGAGCTATGATCATGCGAGCTACTTCAAGCTGCCGTTTTAGGCTGTGGCAAGCATGAATGCTAAGACTGGGCAGGCGCGGCTGTTGATCGGTTTCGCCCAATTCAAGAGGGAGTATCAACTGGCTTTTGGTTTTGATTTTTTGTTCCCAAAACGCGCTGTCTTTGAACGCTGACACAAGCTGTTGTTGCCACCACTGTTTGGTCGCCTCGCCATCTTCAAGCATCAAAATGTCAGATTTGAGTTGATTTAACAAACTGTCAGAGGCTTGAGCTGTTGATACGAAATCATCTTGCCAGTCAACTTGCCAGTCTTTGGGCGTGCGGTAAGTGTCATAAAATCTGTGATTCACTCCCTCTTTTTCATAATAATAATCGCCGCCAGACATATCCGCCAACATCGCAAAAGTTTCGCGAGACTCTTTACCCAGTCTTGACAATAAAGCATGACCATAATCTTTAAGATACACTGAGCTTGGATTGATGATGCGCTGCGTCGCCAGCCAGTTTTTATCAACGATATCTGCCCAAAACATCTTTGATGGATTAAAATGCAATAAATGCACATCCAAATGCACCGATAAGCGCTTTAAAAATTGCAGCTCCAGCAAAGGAATCTGCTGAACGGTAAATAGATAAAGGTTATCAGGCAGGCTTTGATGCGCTTCAGTCGCTACACTTTCACCGCGCAGACCATCAAGCACCGCCCAAAATCGCACCTCAAGCGCCTCACGATAGGCATAGACCTCAGCAAATAATTGTCGCCACAGATATCGCAGTAGTTTTTCAAGATTATGATACTGCTCGATGAGCCACTCGGGCGTTGGATCACTATCGCCGTACTCATTGGTAAAGCGATCCTTAGTCTTGATCATCTCATCGATCGGCTCAGGCAGTGGCAATCCATGGGTCCATGCGTGCAGCCATTCGGGTCGGTGGGTCAAATACCGAACAAAGACCGATGACACCTCCTCACAGCTTCGCCACAGTCGATGCTCTGGAATGCTTTGGTGCTGAGCGTCATAGATTGCCGTCAAAAAATCATACAAAGGATGCTCATTCTCTTGCATGATTTTTATGATCTGCTCACTGGATAGCGTTTTGATAAATCCAAAAATCCGCCAACGCATGACCGAGCCCGACAATACCGCCACTTCTGGTACTTGTAAGGCGTCCGAAGGATGATGATTGGCGTCAATCCGAAGCACCTGCTGAATGAGCTGCCACTGATATTGACCCCAAAATTGTGTCACAAAAAGCGTGCTGATACCAAGCTTTTCTGCGACGCTGCGATTGAGCCAATCTCCCAGCACCATCGACGGGACGATCACCGTAAATGGTGAAAAAACAGCAGCACCTAGCCCCGCCCCTTGACCTTCCGCTTGAGTTCTTTGATAGTAAGTAATCAGGTGGTCTAACAAGATTTGGGTGTCATTTGACTGAGTAATTTTAAACATATCACTATGGATCGGACATCAAATTGCTTTAAGCTCAAGAGATTGAGCATATTGTACCGCTTCACGAGCTGCGATGGCTTTTGCCCAGCGGATGACATTTTGATAAGTTTCCACTTCCAAAAACTTAGCGGCGTCATAGCTATCAGAAACATAAAGCTCTCCTAAGCACAAACGCCCATACCAAGGATAAATCGCCATATCAGCGATGGTATAGTCAGCTCCAATCATAAAGGTGTGGTTCGCCAAATGCCGATCTAAGACATCGAGTTGTCGCTTGGTCTCCATAGCGTAACGGTTGATTGGGTATTCCATAGGCTCTGGCGCATAAGCATAAAAATGCCCAAAACCACCACCCACAAATGGCGCCGACCCCATCTGCCACATCAGCCATGAATACAGCTCTGATAACTGATTGAGATCGGTTGGGATAAAGGCTTTATGTTTTTGAGCCAAATACAATAAAATCGCGCCACTTTCAAAGATGCGAATGGCAGGCGTGACACTCTGATCAAGCAAGGCTGGAATTTTAGAATTTGGGTTAATTTTGACAAAATCTGAGCCAAACTGATCTCCTGCCATGATATCAATCTTATAGGCATCGTAGCCTGCGATCGCGCCAAGCAATTTGAGCTCCTGCAGTAAGATATTCACCTTAATGCCATTGGGCGTATTCAAAGAATACAGCTGATAAGGTGCATCACCAACAGGCAAGCTCTGCTCATGCGTCGCGCCTGCTGTCGGCCGATTTGTACCGCCAAACTTGCCGCCGTTTTTAGATTTGATGCTTTGGTAATCCCAAACTGCCGGTGGTGTATAACTGTTCATATCATATCCTTTTGCTTAAGTATTCTTTGTACTGATGGCCATAAAAATACCATCATTTTGAATCATCTGTATATCACTATACATCAAAAAACCGCCAATTGCATCCGCTTTTTGAGCTTTAAAAGCTTAGATTTTTGTGAGCACTGGTTTAAAAAATGGTTAAAATAAAAGCCAGTTTATAATTATCTTTTATTGTAATTAGTCGTCATATTAAACTTAGAATTTTTAAAATTATTTTAATAAAAATAACCAAATTATTAAGTCAGTCAATTAAAAAACGCACCGATTTTGATCGATGCGTTTTTGGTCTTAGCGATTAAATCATAACAAAATGCGGCGCGGATCTGCCAACAATTTGGCAATATGGCGCGTAAAGACCGCAGCATCTGCGCCATTAATCACGCGGTGGTCATAAGACAGTGACAGCGGCAACATGAGACGCGGCTCAAACTCTTTACCATTCCATCTTGGTTGATATGACGCTTCAGACACGCCCAAAATGCCGACCTGCGGCCAATTTACAAGCGGTGTAAAGGCTGTACCGCCAAGATTACCTTGGCTTGAGATGGTAAAACTTGCGCCTTGTAGGTCTTTGGCGGTGAGTTTCTTATCACGCGCCTTTTTGGCAAGCTCACCAATCTCAATGGCAATTTGCTTAATACCTTTATCTTGAGCATCCTTGATCACAGGCACAATCAAGCCATCATCGGTTGCCACCGCAATACCCACATTCACCGACTTACGGATAATGATTTGAGTATTATCATCCGATAAATGGCTGTTAAATTTCGGCGTTTGGGTGAGTGCGTATGCCACCGCCTTGACAATAAATGCCAAAATGGTCAGACCAATACCCTGCGCCTTAAAGTCGCCCTTAAGCTCATTACGCAGACTTTCAGTATCTGTGATATCAGCCACATCAAACTGCGTCACTTGAGGCAGGTAGGTATTGTAATTTAGCTGAGGAATTGAGACTTTTTGTAGGCGAGTGAGATCCTGAATTTCAATCTCACCCCAAATCTCTTTATTGCTCATATCTGGCAGGCTTGGCAAGCCAGAGCGCACCTCAGTCGTGCTAGCCTTGGTTTGATTAGCAGAACCACTCATGACTGATTTGACATAACCAAATAAGTCTTCTTTTAAGATGCGTCCATGAGCCGCTGTGCCTGTCACAGCGCTGATATCCACACCTAGCTCACGCGCCAGTTTACGCACTGCAGGACCGGCATAGACATGACGAGCTTTTTCGTTCACCACAGCTTCTGGCAGCTTGGTTTGCGAGCTTTGAGCTGCAGATTCACTCTTAGATTCAGATGCCGCCGATTGAGTGGTTTTTACCTCTTTTTCTTTGGCGTCTTTGACAGGCTGCTCTTTATTTGATGACTGTTTGGCTGGAGCGCCCTTGCCCTTAATGGTAATAAACGCTTGACCATTTGAGATGCTATCGCCTGCTTTGATCAAGATTTCTTCGATCACACCATCGACTGGCGCAGGCACTTCAACCGAGGCTTTATCAGACTCAACCAAAATCAGCGGCTGATCTTTGGTCACTTCATCGCCAACCGCCACCATGATATCAGCAACTTCAGCACTATCCACACCAAGATCTGGCAGATGATGAGTTTGGCTGCCACCTACTTCATTCGTCTCAGCCTGATCGTCTTTTGACTCATCATCGCTGACAGGGGCATCCTCTTTGGATTCATCCGCTTGCTTGGTTTGAGATTCATCACCGGCTTTTGAATCAATGTTTTTAGCATCGCTGCTTTGATCACTGTCAAGGGTGAATAATAAATCCCCTTCAGAGATGTGATCACCTGCCGAGATGTGAATTTCTTTGATAACGCCTGCGCCAGGTGAAGGCACTTCGACCGAGGCTTTATCAGACTCAACCAAAATCAGATTGTCATTTTCGCTGACGCTATCGCCAACTTTTACCATAATTTCAGCAACTTCAGCTGATTCAACACCCAAATCGGGGGCTTTGATTTCCATCATATTCTCCTATAAATTGGGTGATTATCAGTGATTATCGTCTTCGACCAGTTCAGGCACAGGGTTTGGCTCACGAGTTGCCTTGGGCGCCGGCGCATCTGGGAAGAAATCGTATTGAGGCTGCGGTTGCCATGCTGGCGCCTGATCAGCATCAATATCAAAGCTATTGATCGCATCTTGGACCAAGCGAACATCAATTTCGCCTTCATCTGCCAATTTTTTTAAAGTCGCTACAACTATATGCTCAGCATTGACATTAAAGAAGCTGCGTAATTTAGCTCGGCTATCAGAACGCCCAAAGCCATCGGTGCCCAAAGTCACATATGGACGCGAGTCAGGCAGCCATCCACGGATTTGTTCTGAATAATTACGCATATAATCTGTCGCAGCCACCACGATGCCTTTGTGCGGCGCCAGCTGACTGGTCACCCATGGGGTTTTTTGATCAGCGGTTGGATGCAGGCGATTGTAGTCGTCACACGCCATGCCGTCACGAGTCAGTTCATTAAAGCTGGTCACACTCCAAACGTTAGCAGTGATGCCAAATTCATCTTGAAGGATTTGCGCCGCTTTTTCAACTTCACGTAAAATCACGCCAGAACCCAGTAGCTGAACTTGGGTTGAGCCATTATCTTTTAATAGATACATACCGCGCTTAATGCCCTCTTCAACACCTTCAGGCATGGCAGGATGTTCGTAGTTTTCATTCATCAAAGTAATGTAATAATAAACGCGCTCACCCTGGGCATACATACGACGTAACCCATCATGCATGACAACAGCCAGCTCATAACCATAGCATGGATCATAGGTCACGCAGTTTGGCACGGTGCCAAATAAGATGTGGCTATGACCATCTTGGTGCTGCAAGCCTTCGCCATTCAGCGTGGTACGCCCTGCTGTGGCACCAAATAAAAATCCTTGAGCCTGACAGTCCCCCGCCGCCCATGCCAAATCGCCGACGCGCTGAAAACCGAACATTGAGTAATAAATATACATCGGAATCATCGGTAGCGCATTGACCGAATAGCTGGTTGATAAGGCGATCCATGCGCTCATGGCACCTGCTTCATTGATGCCTTCTTCTAGCATGTGACCATCTTTGGCTTCACGATAGCCCATCAAAGCATCAGCATCTTCGGCAACATAGTTTTGACCTACTGACGAATAGATACCCAACTGACGGAACATCCCTTCTAGACCGAAGGTGCGCGCCTCATCAGGGACAATCGGTACAACATGCTTATTTAAGCCTTTGTCTTTTAGTAGAGCTGACAATAAACGCACAAACACCATGGTGGTTGATTGCTCTTTGCCTTTTGAGCCTTGTAGGACTTGGTCAAATACCGAAAGCTCAGGAATCTCAAGTGGAATATGGCCGCTACGACGAGATGGCAGATGACCACCCAAAGCCTCTCGGCGACCCATCAGATATTTATATTCGGCTGAGTCTTCGCTTGGACGATAAAAAGGTAATTCTTTAAGCTGTTCGTCGGTCAATGGCAAATCGAAACGATCGCGGAAATATTTTAAGCCGCTTTCGTCAATTTTTTTGATTTGGTGGGCTTTATTGACCGCTTGAATCTGGGTAGACAGACCATAGCCTTTGACTGTCTTCACCAAAATCACCGTCGGCTGACCTTTGGCTTTCATGGCTTCAGCATAGGCGGCATAGACTTTTTTGGGGTCGTGGCCACCGCGATTTAAGCGCATGATCTCTTCATCGCTGAAATCTTTTGCCATCTCTTCAAGCTCAGGATACTTGCCAAAAAATTCTTTACGAACAAAGGCGCCATCGCGTGCTTCGTACAGCTGATACTCCCCATCAACCACTTCTTCCATGCGTTTTTTGAGCGCGCCTGATGTATCTTTGGCAAGTAGTGAATCCCAATGATCACCCCAAATAACTTTAATCACTCGCCAGCCTGCACCGCGGAATACCGACTCAAGCTCTTGGATAATTTTACCATTACCACGCACAGGACCATCTAAGCGTTGCAAATTACAGTTGATAACCCAGATGAGATTGTCCAGTTTTTCACGCCCTGCCATGGAGATTGCCCCCAAGCTTTCAGGCTCATCAGTCTCGCCATCACCCAAGAACGCCCAGACTTTACGATCTTCGTCCTTGATCAGACCACGATTGGTCAGATATTTTTGGTTGCGAGCTTGATAAATTGACATCAAAGGACCCAAGCCCATAGATACCGTTGGGAACTGCCAATAATCTGGCATCAAATAAGGGTGTGGGTAGCTTGATAAGCCCTTACCATCAACTTCGCGGCGAAAATTAATCAGCTGCTCTTCAGACAGGCGACCTTCCAGGAATGAGCGCGCGTACATCCCCGGTGCACCATGACCTTGATAATAAATCACATCACCACCGTGGTTTTCGCTAGGCGCACGCCAAAAATGGTTAAAGCCCGTCTCATACAGTGTCGCTGATGAGGCAAAAGTCGCCAAATGTCCGCCAAGCTCATCGCTATTTTGATTGGCGCGCATGACCATGGCTAAGGCGTTATAACGGATCAGCGCACGAATTTTACGCTCCATGTGCAAATCGCCAGGATAAGTCGGCTCATCTTCAACAGGAATGGTATTGATATACGCGGTGTCCAGGCGGTTGAATGGCAAGCCTTCTTGAACAGCCATGTTATACAGTGCTTTTAATAAAAACTGTGCACGATCTTTGTCCGCATTTTTGATGACCGATTCAAAAGCATCAAGCCACTCTTGGGTTTCGATGTGATCGGGATCGTTATAATATTTTGTCATTGAAATTACCCTGATAAAATTGCCCATCCATTACTCATGGTGGAATATGACACACAAGCAGCTGCCTGCCCATGCAACCTATTGAAACAAGTTCAATATACAAATATTCTTGGTTTATTATAAAAGGATTTTTACCAAAAGTTTATTCAAAAAAATAAATATCGATGCCAGTTTCATTTATTAAAAAAATAGTGGGATTAATCAAAAATTAATACCCATTGCAGAGCTTGTCAATATGATTAGGACGGATCAAGCATATCTTTTAAAAGCCATTAACCAAACCCACCTTCGCTTGAGCGGCTGTACAGCTTATCGCCGCCAGACCCATCACTAAGCCATCGCAGTTTTATATGGATTTTATTGAATAAGCTTAAAAGATGGATGACAGCGATGATTATCAATGGTTCACTTTAATGGATCAGTGATCGCTGATGATTTAGCTGTTGAAATGATTTTGATGAGCAGAATGGATCTGTATCAGCTATATTTGGTCTAATAAAAATATTGCCACTTGTTCTACACCTGACAAATCATGGCTTTTTAGCGGTAGTCGTGCCAAATTCATCTGCCACTCTTCATCAAAACGCACCGCTAAAATATCCAAATCCATCACCACCTCATAATCATATTCGGCACATTTTTTGGCAGGATTGCGTCCACAGCGACGTTCAATTTGTTTCAGCTTTTGTTCGATGTCTGCATATTGCATGGCTTTTGTCAGCACAATATAAGCACAAGCATTATGATAAATGCGCTGACTGCGCCCAGTGAAATCTTTTCCGCAGATGACTTCTGACAGCATCACTTGTCCAAGCTCTTCAAGCGCTTTGATGGCGCAAGTAAATGCGGCTTGGGCGTTATGATTACTACCCAAAGCGATGACAAGCTCATTGACACTTGCTTGACTACTCATGCGCCTGCCCTGCGGATGATTTTAACGCCCACACTATCGGCTTGTTTAATGGCATTGGGTTTATGTATGGTCAGCGTGATCTCGCGGCATGGATAATGGGTCAAAACATGGTGTGCAATTCTATCCGCCAAAGTCTCCAAAAGCTCGGCCTGCATCTCATGGCACAGCTTTTCGATATCCTCACAGACTGTTTTGTAGTTAATCACATGCGCCACATCATCATCGGCGATGGCGCGCGTCATATCACAAACCATCTGTGCATCGATAATGAGCCTTTGTTTGATGGCACGCTCCCAAGCATAGACGCCAATGACAGTATCAATTTTAAGCCCTTGGATAAATACAATATCACTCATTCACACTCCTTTTTTATTTTTAAACATATCCACGCTAAAGATCAAAAGCCCCACCCAAATCAATGCAAAAACCAGCAATCGCTTGGCATCAAAAGGCTCATGATAATAAAAAACAGCAAATAAAAATATCAAGCTTGGCGTTAGGTAATTTAAAAAAGACAAGGTATTAAACTGTACCAGTTTGGTCGATATATTATATAAAAGCAGCGGCACCAATGTCACAGGACCTGCTAACATCAAAAGCCAAATCTCAGATGATACCCAAAACGCCATGGATGAGCTGGCAACATGGGCAAACTGCAGCCAAATCAGCGAGACAGGCACAAGCAGCGCCGTCTCAAGAAATAGCCCATCAAGCGCATCAAAAGGCGTTTGTCTTTGAATGACGCCATAAAATCCCCACGACAGCGGTAGCAGCATGCTCACCCATGGCAGCCCGCCCATCCATACGATCTGAATACCAACGGCAATAAAAGCCAGTAGCACGGCGATTGTTTGCATCGGACGCAGCTTTTCTTTGAAAATCAGCATCGAAAACAGGACGCCCACCAAAGGATGGATAAAGTAGCCCAAGCTTGCTTCAAGCACCTGATCGTGCGTCACTGCCCACACATAAACCAGCCAGTTGGTTGCGATTAAAACAGAAGCAACAAAGGTTAAAAGCAGCCATTTCGGCTGCTCTTTGATTTGACTGATCCAACTAAAGCGCCTTGTGATCACGATGATCCCAAGCAGTACAACAAAAGTCCAAACCACGCGATGAACGATGATTTCGATGGCATCGTATTCTGTCAGCTCTTTAAAATACAGCGGAAAACAGCCCCAAATCAAAAAGGCTGACAGCGCTGTAAGCAAACCTTTCGGTGTGGTCGTGACAGTTTTTGCCATAGAGATTACCGTTATCGATCAATCAGCGAATGGATTATTTTACTTCAATCGCAAGACCGACGCGATTGGCAAGTTCGGCAAAATTTGGGAAACTGGTATTGACCGTTTCGGTGCCCTGAATGATGATGTCATCTGTGGCGCGGCTACTTGCCACAGCAAAGCTCATCGCGATTCGATGATCATGATGGCTTTCGATCACGCCGCCGCCAAAGATGGCGTTTTTCTCGCCTTTGATACCCTTGCCTTGGATGATGATCCCGTCTTCTAGCACTTCCGAATCAACGCCAAGCGTCGCCAAGCCATCTGCCATCACTTGAATGCGATCTGACTCTTTGACTCTCAGCTCTTTTGCACCAGTCAGCTTGGTCATGCCATGGGCGCAGCTTGCTGCGATGAATAATACAGGAAATTCATCAATCGCAAGCGGCACCAGATGCTCTGGTATGTCAATGCCATACAAATCAGAAGGTCGTACCGTAATATCAGCAATCGGCTCGCCGCCCACCACAGTTTCGTTCGCCACTGTGATATCGGCGCCCATCAATTTTAAAATATCAATGACGCCTGTGCGCGTTGGGTTCATGCCCACTTTTTCGATAGTTAGCCCTTCACCGCCACCAATGGCACCCAGCACCATAAAGAACGCTGCACTGGAGATGTCCGCTGGCACAATAATATCTGTAGCAGTCAGCCTACCGCCGCCCATCACGCTGATTTTACGCCCATCAACTTGCACAGGATAGCCAAAAGCATTCAGCATACGCTCGGTATGATCTCGGCTCACTTCTGGCTCGGTGATGGTGGTTGTCCCCTCAGCCCACAGACTTGCCAAAATTAGACAAGATTTAATTTGGGCAGAAGCGACAGGTAGCTGATAATCGATGCTATGTAGCGTTTGTGAGCCTGTAATGGATAATGGCGCCGTGCCTTTTTCGCCTGTTGATTGGATTTTGGCACCCATATCGCGCAGTGGTGCAGCCACTCGCTCCATTGGACGCTTGGACAAACTGACATCGCCTGTCATCACGCTGTCAAAGGCTTGAGCGGATAAAATCCCTGCCAGCAAGCGCATACTGGTGCCTGAGTTACCCATATACAGCGGGGCTTTTGGCGCTTTTAGACCATCGATACCGACGCCATAAATGGTGACTTTATCGCCATCTCGCTCAATCTTAACACCCATATCAGCAAATGCTTGTAGCGTCGCTAGCGCATCTTCGCCCTGCAAAAATCCTGTCACATGAGTGACGCCATCAGCCAGTGAGCCAAACATGATTGAGCGGTGCGAAATCGACTTATCCCCTGGTACGCTAATCACGCCTGAGATGGCGTTTTGTGGTCGAATGTGATAGCTTTGACTCATAATAGTATCCTTGATGGCATCTGGAGTAATAATAACGTTAGGTTTATGCATTGGTTTTTTGGCGAGCATATGCCCAAAATGACGACGAGCATGGCGCGCGGTGGCGAGCCAATCGAGTAATTTTTCAGAGTCTTCTTGATCGATGATTTGGCGAAACTCTTGTAAATGACTCACAAATTCATCCAATGAATTTAAAAGCGCAGGCTTATTGGCGATAAAAATATCATGCCACATCACCGGATGGCTGGCGGCAATACGGCTAAAATCCCTAAATCCGCCCGCTGCATAACGAAAAATATCCAAATTATCGTCATGACTGGCTAGCTGATGCGTCAAACTAAAAGCAAGCAAATGCGGCAAATGACTGGTATAAGCCAGAATCTCATCATGGCGTGACGCGCTCATTTGCATGACCTCAGCACCGATCGCCTGCCATATTTTGGTAATCTTGGCAAGATCACTTGCCTGACTGTCAGCGCTTGGGCATAAAATCATTTTATGCTGCACAAAAAGCTCGCCGTTTCGTGCATCAAACCCTGATCTCTCTGCACCCGCAATCGGATGCCCGCCAATAAAATGATGGTGCGCACCAAAAATCTCATCAGCAGCTTGAGCGACTGATACTTTGGTACTGCCCACATCTGTGATGATGGCATGGCTTGGTAAAGCACCCAAATCTATCGCGTGCTTTAGCAGTTTCATGATTGGGTAGATGCTTTTGACAGGCGTGGCAATCAATACCAAATCACAGCCGACAACTGCACTCAAAACATCCGTACTGCCACTTGAAATCACGCCTGCTGCCAGCGCATCATCGATGCTTTTTTGGTTGGTATCTGCGGCTGTGATTTGACCGACCAAAGGGGTATCAAGCCGATGATTGGCATTATGCACCGCTTGCACAAACGATGCGCCAATCAGCCCCAGACCGATCACGCACAATCGCTCAAACATCGGCTTTGCTGTATTATCCATTGGATTTTCCATGCGCTGCTATTTTAAAATTTATAAAACAGCCTTTGGATAAGAGCCTAGCACTCGCAGATCTTTCACCAAGGGTCTGATATCTTCGATCGCAGCAGCTACATGCTCATCCTCGATATGACCATTCATGTCAATGAAAAATACATAAGCCCATTTATTTGGGCGCTCAGGGCGCGTCTCGATACTCGTCATCGATACCCCATGACGGCGCAAAGGTTCCAAAATCTCAATCAGCGCACCAGCTTTATCTGGGCTTGAGACCATGATTGAGGTCTTATCTTGACCTGAAGGTGCGATGTCTTCTCGACCAATAATCAAAAATCTGGTGGTATTGCCTGGATTGTCTTCGATATTTTCATACAGCTTATGCAGCCCATATTCTGCTACTGCCACATCCCCTGCGATGGCTGCTGAGTGCCACTCATTTTGAAGGCGGCGAGCTGCCTCACCATTAGATGAAACTGCGACACGCTCAACATTTGGGAAATTAACATCTAACCAATGACGGCACTGCGCCAAAGCCTGCTGATGACTATAAATGCGGCTAAGGCTCTCAACGCGCGTATGCTCGGCCACCAAGAAATTATGATGGATCGGCAGCTCCACCTCGCCAATGATTTTTAGACTGGAGCTAAGAAAAGCATCCAGCGTATGATTCACCACACCTTCTGATGAGTTCTCAACTGGCACCACGCCATACATTGCACTACCTGCTTCGACTTCACGGAACACATCAGTAATGGTCGTCAAAGACACTGTGGTTGCTGCTTTACCAAAGTGCTTTAATGCAGCTGCATGGGTGAATGTCCCAACAGGTCCCAAAAAAGCTACTTTTTGTGGGGCTTCAAGCTCAAGACACACCGACATAATTTCACGAAACAGGCGTGCCATCTTTTCGCCAGACAGCGGACCTTCATTGCGCGCCATCACTGATTTTAATACTTGAGCTTCACGCTCAGGACGATAAAAAATCGGATGATTTTCGTGATTTTTTTTGGCGACCGCCACCTGCTGAGCGACTTTGGCACGCTCATTGATGAGCTTTTGAATTTGTTCATCAATGGCATCAATTTGGGCACGATAGCTTTTGATTTCATCAGTATTAACAGGCAAAGCCTGGGTGGTTTCGCTCATGATGGCATTCCTTATACGCATTAAAATATGGCTAATGATACACGATTTTAAAGCTTAGTTGTAGTGATTTTATCAAACTTTATTTTATATCTGATATCGAATAATTTTTAGATGAAATTTAGATGACACCACCAAAAATTTCTAGCCAAATATCGTCAAGTGTGCTAATTTGTGGCAAACTTGACAACAAATCAGAGACCAAAATGAACAGCTTAGAACAATTAGCACAATACACCACCATCGTCGCCGATACAGGCGATTTGGGCGCCATCGCACGGCTAAAGCCTGTCGATGCTACCACCAATCCCAGTTTAATTACCGCCGCTTTTAGTGGTGGCGAAAATGCTGAGCTGCTACAGCAAATTCAAGGGATGGATGTGGACGCTGCCATTGATACACTCACCGTACTGCTTGGCGCGCAAATCAGTGAGCGCATTTCAGGGCGCGTCTCAACAGAAGTGGATGCGCGTTTGTCGTTTGACACTCAAGGCACGGTCGATAAGGCGCTTGACTATATCGATCGCTATGCCGCTGCTGGGGTAGATCCTAATCGTGTACTGATCAAAATTGCAGCTACTTATGAAGGCATTCAGGCTGCCCAACTCCTTGAAAAACAAGGCATTCATTGCAATTTGACTTTATTATTTACCGATATCCAAGCGCGCGCTTGTGCCGACGCTGGCGTGACTTTGATCTCTCCTTTTGTTGGGCGCATCACCGATTGGCAAAAAGCGCACGAAAGCCGCGAATCCATCCCTGTCAGCGAAGATATGGGTGTCAATTCTGTGAAACATATTTATCAATTTTATAAATCACATGGCTATGCCACACAAGTGATGGGCGCCAGTTTTCGCAGCATTGATCAAATCATCGCACTGGCAGGATGTGATCTTTTAACCATTTCCCCTGCTTTATTAGATGAGCTCTCTCAAAGCAGTCAAAAGGTCTCACGCATGCTAACACCAAGCGATTCAATCATCGAAAAGCCTGAGCCTTTAAGCCAAAGCAGCTTTATGGCTAAGCAAGATGATCATCCGCTTAATGCACTCCTACTCAAAGGCATTGAAGGGTTTATTGGTGCAAGACAAACGCTTGCCAAGCAGCTTTTGGATCGCTGATTTTGGCACGCTTTTAGTTATTTAAGCTAAATGATCCGCTTGGCTTTTTTGTGCAAAAATTTGTGATTTGATCAAATTATTTTCATAAATCACAAATTTTACTTGCAAAAATTCGATACATCTGTAAACTAATTGGATATTTTATTTACCCAATGACCAAATCTTTATGGGATTTGGTGGACTTTTCAAGGTCAAAGGTGATTATGAAAAAATATCAATGTATCGTATGCGGCTGGATTTATGACGAAGCGCTGGGCTGCCCTGAAGAAGGGCTTGCGCCGGGTACGCGTTGGGAAGATGTGCCTGATGACTGGCTTTGCCCTGAGTGCGGGGTTGGCAAAGAAGACTTTGAAATGGTAGAAATCTAAGCCATCATGAGCACCAATCGCCCTATGACACCGCCTGATAGCTGGCAAAGATTTGGGGATATTCACTGGTATCCTTCTGATCTGTCAGAACATCTGCTTCAAGCCATCATTGATATCGGTGAAGGCATTGAGCTTTGTGTGGAAGCGGGTGGCAACCCCATGCACCCACCGATGATCTTTATTACAGGTCTTGGCTCACAGATGATGTTTTGGTCTGACCAATTTTTAAAACTGTTTATGGATGCTGGATTTTTTGTCATACGCTTTGATAATCGTGATACAGGCTTATCAAGCAAAATCCAAATTGATGGGCTGCCCAGACTGAACACCTTCAAAATGATGCTAAAAATGCAGGCAGGTCTGTCCAATCGCTCAGAGCAAGTCGCCTATACGCTGACGGATATGGCAGAAGATGTGGCACGGCTGATCAAGACCATGCAGCTTAGCGATGTCAATCTTGTTGGGGCTTCGATGGGTGGCATGATCGCACAAATCGTCGCAGCGCGTTATCCCAAATATATCAAAAATTTATCACTGCTATTTTCTACATCCAATCGGGCATTTTTAAGACCACCAAATCCCAAGCAGTTTATGACATTTGTCCGTCGCCCCGAAAGTCATTCTGAAAGAGATATGGTGCGTCATAGCGTATGGTTTATGACGGCGGTCGGATCGCCTGGGCATTTAGACATCAAAGGTACGCGCGCCATCGCTGAAAAGCGCTATCAAAGAAATTTTCATCCATTGGGCGTCTCGCAGCAGCTGACCGCCATTTTGGCATCAGGTTCGATATTGCGCTTCACCAAGCAGATCCGCGCGAATACGCTGGTCATTCATGGCGACAAAGACGGTTTGGTCGCGCCAAGCCATGGCAGATTTCTTGCTAAAGTCATCCCAAACGCTCGCTTTGTGCTGGTCAGCGGCATGGGGCATGATTTACCAGCCTATTACCACCCTTATTTGGCGGGACTGATCAGTGATCACTGCCGCTCATAGTTTTGATGATCTTGATGACTCATCTGGGTAATTGAAGATTGATTTGATGGATGAATGTTGCTACTATAATTTGGTAAAAACTGCCGACAAAACCGTTGAGGATTTTTATGAAGCACGTCATATTTAAAGATGGTAGCACCGCCCCTGTCAATAACATTTACTGCATTGGTCGTAGCTATGCTGAGCATATCAGCGAGCTTGGCAATGTGCCTACTGGTGAGCCTTTGGTCTTTTTAAAGCCGACCACAGCTTTGAGTACAGATGACACTTTAAGACTGCCAAATTATTCAGAGGATATCCATCACGAAGTTGAACTGGTAATATATATCGGTGAAGATGTGGCGGACGACCAAACGCCCGACCTAAGCTGTATTTTAGGATATGGCATTGGGCTTGATTTGACAGCGCGCGATGTCCAAAGTCATCTAAAAGCCAAAGGCATGCCATGGACGACCGCCAAAGGCTTTCGTGATGGTGCGTGGTTATCCATTTTAACCAAAGGCATACCAACGACGCATCAGATATCGCTGACGGTCAATGGTGATATCCGTCAAGATGATAGTACCGATAAGCTTTTATTTGATATCGCTTATCAATTAAATTTTTTGCATGAAAAGTTTGGCTTGCGTCAAGGCGACATCGTTTATACCGGCACGCCCAAAGGTGTTGGCAGGCTCGTCAGTGGTGATACGCTCATCGCTCGGCTTGATGCAGAGTCATATACCATCCATATCGCCTAACCATCGCGCGCCAAAACAACTGGCGCTTTTTTTCATAACTTCATTGGCGATCTGTCAAATTTTTGTTACAATAAGCGCCAATTTCTTAACAAATCACTGGGGGAATGATGAATATTTTGGTACTTGGCACAGGGGGTCGTGAGCACGCTTTGGCTTGGGCTTGTGCAAAAGATGATGAAGTCAAAACCGTCTATGTTGCGCGCGGTAATGCTGGCACTGATCTTGAGCCAAAACTACAAAATATTGATCTGGATGTTGCCGATCATGATGCGCTGATTGAATTTTGTCAAACGCATGAGATTAAGTTTGTGGTTGTCGGACCTGAGGCGCCACTGGTCGCTGGCGTGGTAGATGATTTGCGCAAGGCAGACATTGCCGTTTGGGGTCCGACCAAATACTGCGCTCAGCTTGAAGGCTCAAAAGCATTTGCCAAAGAATTCATGCAAAAACATGGCATTCCCACAGCGTATTATCAAGTCTTTACAGAAGTTGAAGCCGCCAAGAACTATGTGCGTGAAAAAGGCGCGCCCATCGTCATTAAAGCAGATGGCTTAGCAGCTGGTAAAGGCGTGATCGTCGCCATGGATGAAGCTGAGGCTTTCGATGCGATTGATGATATGCTTGATGGCAATAAATTTGGCGATGCAGGCAGCCGCGTGGTCATTGAGCAGTTTTTATCAGGTGAAGAAGCATCATTCATTTGTATGATTGATGGCGAAAACATCCTACCGATGGCGACCAGTCAAGATCATAAGCGTATTTTTGAGGGCGACACTGGCGCTAACACAGGTGGTATGGGCGCATACTCGCCAGCGCCTGTGGTTACTCAAGCGGTGCACGATAAGGTGATTGAAGGTGTCATTCGCCCTGTCGTTGAGGCGATGAAAGCCAATGGCACGCCTTATACAGGGTTTTTGTATGCAGGGCTGATGATTGATGAGCAAAGCGACCCTTATGTGATTGAGTTTAATTGCCGATTTGGCGATCCAGAGACTCAGCCGATTATGATGCGCCTTGAAAGCTCCTTGACCCGTCTGATCGAAGCTGGTCTTATGGGGAATTTACCAAGCGAAGCCAAGTGGTCAGGTCAAGTGGCATTGGGCGTGGTTTTGGCAAGTCGCGGCTATCCTGAATCTAGCTCTAAAGGCGATGTCATTACAGGGCTTGACACCCAAACAAACCACCTAAAAGTCTTCCATGCTGGCACCAAAAAATCAGGCAATGACATCGTTACCGACGGTGGACGAGTTTTATGTGTGACAGCACTGGCAGATGATATTCAAACCGCCCAAAAAGACGCCTTAGCAGCGATTGAGAGCATCCAATTTGATGGAATGCAGTACCGCCGCGACATCGGCTGGCGCGCCATTAAGCGATGATCTGATAGAAAAAGGATGGTTTGACCATCCTTTTTTTTAATTTTGCAAAATCATCTTATCAGATTTGACAGATGTCAAATGAATAGAAATTTGCTATAATACAGCCATTTACAACTATTATTTATTCAATCGAAGCAATGAGCCAACCACTTAATAAACTTAAAACTTCACCATTTTCACGTCGTCTATCGATTGCAAAAACTTCTTTAAATATCGGTAAAAATTGGGCAAAGTCTAGCATGAGCGGTCTTTTGATGACTAAAGAAGAAAGGCAGATCGCTAAGCACACCTTAATGCAAGAGCAAGCAGACTACTTGGTGAGTGAACTTGGTAAATTAAAAGGCTCAGTGGTCAAAGTCGGTCAAATGCTTGCGCTATATGGCGAGCATTTTCTACCCAAAGAAGTCCTAAATGCCCTGCACACATTGGATGCTCAAACTGCTCCGCTGTCTTGGCATGTCATCTATGAAACACTCAAAGCAGAGCTTGGCGAACAAGTCGCCGACTTTGAGATTGATCGCACTCCCATAGGTACAGCAAGCTTGGCACAGGTTCATAAGGCTGTGCATAAGTTCAGTGGACGAGATGTGGTGCTCAAAGTGCAGTATCCAGGGGTGGCTGATTCGATTGATTCTGATCTATCTATTTTTAAGCATTTATTAAAGATTACCAATGCTGTGCCACAGACCAAAGCTTTGGATGCTTGGTTTGAGGAGATCGGTGAGCTTTTGCACCGCGAAGTGGATTATCAGCTTGAGGCAGAGACCACCAAGCGTTTTGCTCGTTATTTGGCGGATGATGAGCGTTATGTTGTACCGACGATTTATGATAACTATAGCACCAATCGATTGATCTGCATGAGCTTTGAGGCGGGTGTCTCGCTGAATGATCCTGTCATCACCACCCTGCCCCAAGACCGCAAAAATGCGCTTGGACAAGCTGCCATTGAGATTGTTATCCGCGAGCTGTTTGAGTGGGGCGAGATGCAAACCGATCCTAACTTTGGTAATTATTTGGTGCGCTATGAAGATGGCATTGATAAACTGATTTTATTAGACTTTGGGGCAATCAAGCAATTTGACGATCATCTTTTGAGTATCGCGCGCGGACTAATCAGCGCAGGCTATCATCAAGACAAGCAAAAGATGATGGCTGCCATGACAGGCTATGATTTTTTTGATCAGCTAAACGGTAATCCGAAGTCTGATATGGCAGAAGTGTTTTTGATGGCTTGTGAGCCGTTTGCTCATGCACAAGCACTTAATGAACGGCATGGCGGTCATTCTACACATCTTGATGAGCAAGGCTTATATATTTGGTCAGGCAGCGATTTATATGCTAGAGTGATGAATACCGCCAAAAATGGCATGCAGTCGCGCGAATTTAGCCTACCGCCCAAAGAAATGATGTTTATCAGTCGTAAGTTCATTGGTGCTTATGCTTTGCTTGTGGCGCTCGATGCGCGCACCGACAGCGAAGCATTGGTCGCCAAATTCATTGATTAGCTCGTTTATGATCATAAGCTACAAGCCAATGAGCGTGATGATTTTATTAATCAGTATTTAAAAATCGTAAGACGCCATAAGCTGCCGCACGCCCTGTAGCCAAGCAAGCGGTTAATAAATAACCGCCCGTCGGCGCATCCCAATCAAGCATCTCGCCGGCACAAAATACGCCCGGTTCATAGATGAGCTGCAGATCGTCATCTAAAGCCATGCGCTTGATGCCGCCGCCAGTACTAATCGCCTCATCCATCGGTCGAAAGTCTGTGGCTTGTATCGTTAGGTTCTTGATATGCTTTGCCATTTTCACAGCATCTGACCAGTCCGACTTAGGCGTGCATTCTCTTAAGACAGCGATTTTGACAGCATCTAGACCCGCTTTTTTAAGTAAGGTATTCAGCGACTTTCTTTTAGCTTGGCTTAAAGTTTGATAAATGGCATCGACAGACTTATCAGGCATAAGATCGACAGATAACCCAAAGCCGTTTTCTTGTTGGCTTTGGCGCATTGCTTGATTGAGACGATATATGAGCCCGCTTTCAAGCCCATAATGGCTGACGATGACATCGCCTTGATGCGACTCACCTCCCACACTGATCCGAACACGCTTTAATGGCTGACCGAATAACGGCGCCATAAAAGACGACCATTCAACCAACACGCCGACATTGCTGGCATATAGCGGCGTTAAACAATCTTTATCGAACCACTGCTGCCAAGCGCCATCACTGCCAAGCGCTCGATACGATCCGCCACCACAAGCCAAGATGACCGCGTCATAATCAGCATAAAAAGAATCGATAATTTCAGCTTTAGTATCAAGTTTATCAAAGCTTAATACCCTGCCTGATATCTGAGTACAGCGATGACGATAATAAAACTGAACGCCCTGACCATCCAGCCGAGATAGCCACGCGCGAATGAGTTTTGAGGCTTTCATCTCCACTGGGAAGATTCTGCCAGATGAGCCAATGTAGCTTTTGATACCTAAAGAATCCATCCACGCAACGATCTGATCGGCATGAAATGACTCAAGATACCCAGTTAGCCAATCATTTGGTGTGTAGCGATTCACAAAAGTCTCAAAAGGCTCACTGTGCGAGATGTTTAAGCCAGTCTTACCTGCCATGAGTATTTTGCGCGCGGCGGTTGGTTTGTGATCATAGACATGCACCGAGACAGGATATGAAGACAGCACTTCAGCCGCCATGAGTCCAGCGGCACCGGCACCGATCACAGCGATTTTTGGCTTCATACAGCCTGCTCTTTTACAAGTACATGATCAAATCTGGTCTGATAACCAGCAGGCTTGGTGACGATAATTTCTTGACAATTTTCACCACGGGCCAGATATTTGATCTCAAAATGCGTGCGTGCCGAGGCAGGATCAATGGCACGCTTGGTATAAGGTAGCCGCCAAACTTCGTCCAAACGCTGACACGCCTCATCCATATAAGACTCAATGTTACTGGCAATCGTGATCAATCCCCCAACTTTCAGACGCGATAATAAAAATTCAAAAAACGGCATATTTAGCCAGCGCTGATTTTTATTATGCGGTTCAGGATTTGGGTAAAGAATAAACACGCCATCAAGCGAATTGGGCGCAATAAAATGTGCACAAAAGGCAATGGCATCAGCATGAATGACAGTGAGATTTTTAAATTCGCCAAGATCTGCTTGTTTTTGAAATGCGTTAAATTTTTCACGAGTTCTTTCAATGGCGATCAAATGCTTGTCCGTATTAGAGCTGGCAAATAGCATGGCGTGCTTGCCTTTGCCTGCACCGATTTCCAAAAAAAGCGGCGTTTTTGAATCTAAGGCTTGAGAGATGCTTTGAATGTCTTGGTTTTGGACAGTTTTGGGCGCATATAAAAATTTGGTCTCAAATAAACGGTCAAAACGATGGCTTGGCATGGGCTGATGAGTCATAAACGGTAATAATTTGCGGTAAATAAGGCATTATATCATACTCAAAGCCGCTCTCCATAGACCAAACCCAGACCAAAAAATTCGCACAAAGCCCTGCAATGATTTATAATATTCTGATTACTATCAATCATATGAGCAAGCATCATGAGCCAACTTAATATCGCTTATACCGACGGCGCCTGTAAAGGCAATGGCAAACAAGGCGCATCTGCAGGCGGCTGGGGCGTGTATTTGCAGTATTTCAATGGCGATGAACGGCGTCTGTGGGGCGGTGAGCCTGACACCACCAATAATCGCATGGAATTGATGGCTGCCATCACGGCGTTGGAGGTATCACCTGCACAGATGCCTTTACAGCTTTGGACGGATTCAGGCTATGTCAAAGATGGCATTACTCAGTGGATCAGCGGTTGGAAGTCGCGCGGCTGGAAAAAAGCAGATGGTAAACCTGTCTTAAATCAAGATCTGTGGCAAAGATTGGATCAGCTGACCCAAAATCGCATCATCGATTGGCAGTGGATCAAAGGTCATGCCGGTCATGCTGGCAACGAAATGGCAGATCAGTTAGCCAATAAAGGCGTGGATAGTTTTGGAGATGAACTCTCCCCCAATCCCACAGCCCAAAATGACGAAAATTTCATGGTGGATACGCCCAAACCGGAGCGCCATTACACGCACAATACCATCCAAAATCCCAATTATACGGGCGATACACAAAGTGCAGACAGTGAATTTTGGCCAATCCTACCAAAGCCCATCAATCGCGGTAATCCAAAGCGTCAATTAATTTTTGACACCGAAACGACAGGCATGTATGAGCTTGACGGCGATCGCATTGTCGAGATCGGTGTTGTTGAGCTGATTGATCGCAAATACACAGGTAACGTGCTACACGTGTATCTCAACCCCCAAAGACCGATGGGCGATAAAGTCATGAGCATTCATGACATCAGTAATGAATTTGCCGCACAGCAGCCTACATTTGCCGAAGTGGCGCAGTTTATTTATGAATTTATGGTAGATAGCCAAGTTATCGCACATAATGCAGAGTTTGATATGCGATTTTTGAAAGCGGAATTTGACCGTGTTGGCTTGACTGACTTTTCAAATCGCGTTCAGGTGATTGACACATATGTCATCGCCAAGCAAAACTTCCCCAATCAAAAAAACAGCTTGGATGCTTTGGTCAAGCGGCTTGGCGTCGGTCAAAGGGATCGTACCTTTCATGGGGCATTACTTGACTCAGAGATCTTAGCTGAAGTGTATTTGGCGATGACAGGTGGTCAGATGGATTTGGCAGAACCGCCTTATGATCAAGGTCTTTCAGGTGCGCCATATGCGCCCCACGACGAGATGGCATCAGTAGAGCCGGCTGAGCGCACTCAAGCGCCTAAAATTGGTGAATATAACACCATTCAAAACCCTGCTTATGATGGTGATACCAGCCGCGCTAATCCTGATTTTTGGCCAATTTTACCCAAGCCTGATAATCGAGGCGCGCCCGAAAGGCAGCTGATCATGGATACTGAGACCACAGGTTTTGATGAAGTTGGTGGCGATCGCATCGTTGAGGTCGGGATTGTTGAATTGGTTGGGCGTAAATTTACAGGCAATATTTTACATGTGTACATCAATCCTGAAAAGCACATGGATGATGAGGTCATACAAGTTCATGGCATCAGTAATGAGTTTGTGTCGGATAAGCCCAAATTTGCTGAAGTCGCGCAGCAGATTTATGACTTTATGGCGGGCAGTGAGATTATCGCGCACAACGCCACGTTTGATATGAAATTTTTGAACATGGAATTTAACCGTGCAGGCTTAAGTAATTTTGCAGCCAGTGTTCAAGTTACCGACACACTGGCGCTCGCCAAGCAGATGTATCCTGGTCAAAAAAACAGCTTGGATGCTTTGGTCAAGCGACTTGGCGTCGGTCAAAAGGATCGCACCTTTCACGGGGCATTACTTGACTCAGAGATTTTGGCTGAGGTGTATTTGGCGATGACAGGTGGTCAGATTGCGATGGCGATTGATGATGACGACACTGCAGGTAGCGACACCCACGCCGGCGGATCCAAATTTCATGATCTATCGCAGTATGCAGATCTACTCACGCTGTCTAAGTCTGATATCGAAGCTGATGCGACATGGCGCGCTAAGGTGCTATCATGACGGCTAAAATTTGGCTCATTCAAGGCGATGGTATTTTGTGTACAAGCGATGGGCTACCATTTGTGCTAAAACTGCCCAACGCGCCAAGCGATGCCATCCATCTGGGTTTTGCAGAAACGCATGACGAGCAATCCTTATTATTATGTTCATCAGATCAGCTACCGATCAGTCATGCCATGACTGTAGATGATGCCATCAAGCTTGGGTGTGTTTTTGCTTATGGTCAAGGCTATGACACCAAAACCGTCAGAAACCTAAAAGCCATCAGTTTTCGTGAATTTTTGACCGTGATAGATGATGAGACGCTAAACTTGATGGCTCGCGCGATCATGCTGATTGGTTGGCACAATGATCATCAGTTTTGTAGTCGCTGCGGCGCTAAGACCGCTGCGCATCCCCAAGGTGAACATGCTAAAATTTGCCCAAAATGCCGTCACCGCGCCTATCCCAGAGTACAGCCTTGCGTCATTGTTGCCATTACTCGCACGCATCCTACGACCCACAAAAAACAGATTCTTTTGGCGCGTCATCATCGCCATAAAAGTGGCATTTATGGCTTGATTGCAGGCTTTGTGGAGGTTGGTGAAACGCTGCCCATGGCGGCTCACCGCGAAGTCTTCGAAGAAGTGGGACTGCATATTGACAATGTTCAATATTTTGACAGTCAGCCTTGGCCTTATCCAAGCAATTTGATGGTTGGATTTATCGCCAATTATAAACATGGTCAAATCAAAATTCAGCGCAATGAGCTTGCCGACGCTCAATTTTTTGATATCGATCAGCTGCCACCCATTCCAAACCAAGGCACCATCGCTCACTCACTGATTCAAGCGGTGGTGAATACCTAATCAACAAGATACCATGATTACATACACGACAGAGCGCTTGGATAATTTACCCATCTTATTTAAGCCGTTAAATTTACAAAGCTTAGACGACACTGATCGTCAAACCATTGCCGCCATTGATGCAATTTTACCGCAAACTCAATGTGGCTTATGCGGTCATCATGATGGCTGTCTGCCTTATGCGCATGGCATCGTGATGAACGGTGAAGCGATTAATTTGTGCGTCCCAGGTGGACAAGCGGTGACTGATGCCATTGCAAACACACTTAACAGACCCACAAAGCCTGCTACCCCAAGCCAGTGGCAAATCGATCCGCTGACCAATCGACCCAAAGAAGTGCGAGCCATCATCCAAGAAGCCGACTGTATCGGCTGCACCAAATGCATACCCGCCTGCCCTGTTGATGCCATCATCGGCACCGCCAAACACATGCACAGCATCATTACCGATCTGTGTACAGGCTGCGAGCTGTGCTTGGCACCTTGCCCTGTGGACTGCATAGATGTCGTACCACACTTTCGTACATTAAGTGATGATCACAGAATCACAGAACAAAACCATCTGCGCCGCCGTTACCATCAGCATCTTGATCGAGTCGCTACGACCATTGAACAGGGCGCAAAGCCAGTTGTAAGCACCATCGAGTCTGCCATGGTGAATGTACTGAGCCAACGTCAACATACCGAAATTGACGAAACCCATGCCAAAAATACGATCGCTGCAGCTAAGCTACGCACTCAAATTAAAAAAATCAATAAACAATTAGCGCTCAAGACCGATCCAGACTTACAAAATAAACTGATCAAGCTCAATGCCGAGCTCAGCGCCCTACAGCCTACGCCAGCGACCAGTGAGAATGCGACATGATAACAGACGATCCCATAAAAGCGCATCAGCACTTAGAAGTGATCAGACGGCTTGAAGATCAAAATTATATTTTCGCTCAAGACCCAAAAGTCATCACCCAAGTTGTCAAGTCAGAAAACGGCACGGCATTTGACAAACTGTTTATTCGCGCCCAAAAAATTGACAGCGATGGGCGCATCATGGAGACCTTATCAGAGGCACAGCATAGCATCTTAAGTGTCATTAAATTGATTTATTTGCTTTATTTTATCTTGGCACTGATTGGTGTGGCGGGTCTGCTTGGCTCTCAAGCGATTAACTTTTTTTATTTGATGGTGGCTTTATTAGGTTGGCATACGCTTTCTTTGGTTTGGTGGCTGACATCACTTGCATTACCCCACCGCCCTTCGATGCTGGGCAGCGTGGTGGAGCATATCACCCTTAAAAACAAGCTATTTGATAAGCTAAGTGATGGCGATACCAGCATTCGCAAAGTTTGTTTTGGCGTATTACATGATACGATCAAGCCTACTAAGCGGTGGCAGATTGCCAGTATCTTGCACGGAGCTTGGCTATTTGGGTTGATGGGCAGTATCTTAGGCATGCTCGGTTTGTTTTTATTCAAAAGCTATAGCTTTCACTGGGAATCGACGCTACTGGCTGATCATCACTTTTATCGTTTGATAAATATTATCGGCTATCTCCCCAGTCAGCTGGGACTAACATTGCCCAATGAATCAAATCACACGCCTGCACAATTTGCCCTATTGGCAATGATAAGCCTGATGATTTATGGCGTTCTGCCTCGCTTGGCGGCATATTTATACAGTCGCATAAGAGCTCGCCAACAATTTAGTATTGATATCAAAGCGCCCTATTACGCCAATTTGATGAATTTTTATAGCCAGACCATCATTGATGCGGATGATTATCAAGCGCCTACGCCCACGACTGCTGCGCCTGTTGTATTGAGCGATCGACTGGTCATCGCCACACTTGAAAAACCTTATCACGATCACATTCCCATCAGTGCAATCAAAGATTTTGGGGTGATTGATACGCGCGCGCAAATAGATGCGCTGCTTTCAGACGCTCATCACTTATCAGCGCAAATTTATTTAGTGATCAATACCGATACCGCCCCTGATCGCGGAATCTTGCGTAAAGTGGAGCGATTGGCTCACCATCAATTTGGTATCATTGCCATGCTTGTTGGTGGGCAAGCGCACGATGACGCTTGGAGATCAGCGCTGAATGAACGCCGCATCCCCATATTTAATCACTGATTTTAAGTCAAAGGAGACAATATGCCGTTATTTGCCATTATTGGTCACGATGTCGCTGACAGTCTAGATAAGCGCACCGAAGCCAGACCTGCTCATCTTGACCGCTTGAACGCGCTGATGGCGCAAAATCGACTCATCATTGCTGGTCCCACGCCCATCGCACATGGAGAGCCTGCCATGAGTGGCAGCTTGGTGGTGGCTGAGTTTGAGGATATTCATGCCGCCAAAGCTTGGGCAGCACAAGATCCTTATATCATCGCAGGCGTGTACAGTCATGTCGATGTCAAGCCCTTTATCCAAGTCCTTCCTAAGTCATAACGAGGCAGATGATGACAGATACGCTTCAAACCGCTGATATCATCTGGAAAGAAGATCATAATGGCTGTTTTGTGCCCGCGTCACGGCATTTTGATGATATATATTTTTCACGAGCCGGCGGTTTGAGCGAGACTCATCATGTGTTTATTAATGGTAATCAGTTGATCGACCGATTTGGTCGTTTAAGTGATGGTCAGCGCTTTATTATCGCTGAAACTGGATTTGGGACAGGGTTAAACTTTTTAGCAGTTTGTCAGCTTTGGCAAAAACTAGCCCCAAAATCCGCTCGATTACACTTTATCAGCACCGAAAAATATCCGCTCAGTCGTGATGATTTTGCACAGGCATTGTCTGTATGGCGTACTGACGATGACTTAAGTGATTGGGTGGATGCGCTGATTGAAAGTTACCCCCTACCTTTAGCAGGCTGCCACCGCTTACATCTGAGCGAGTGGATTACTTTGGATTTATGGTTTGGCGAGGCTTTAGATAGCCTGAATGAAATTGCCAATAATCAACACGAACATAGTGCGCGGATTGATGCATGGTTTTTAGATGGCTTCGCTCCTGCTAAGAACTCAGACATGTGGAGCGATGATTTATTTAAGGCGATGGCACGGATTTCTCATAGCCAAACCACAGTCGCAACTTTTACTGCGGCAGGATTTGTACGCCGCGGCTTGATTGATGCAGGGTTTGATATGATTAAGTCGGCAGGCTTTGGACGAAAAAGGCAGATGCTGTGTACAGCGCCAGTGCCAAATCAGCCCACCCTAAGTCATGATCAAGCAGATTTTAAGCCCAAAAAAATCGCAATCATCGGCGGTGGCATCAGTGGCGTTAGTGCTGCTAATGCCCTTAGCTGCCGCGGGCATGAGGTGCATTTGTTTGAACCTGATGCCATCATGACGGGCGCTTCGGGCAATCCATGTGCATTGTTCGCACCCAAATTAACACTGCTAGATCATGCTGCCACTCATCTGCCTACAGTCAGTTTTTTGTATTCATATCGCCATTACAAGGCAATGAATTTGCACTTACAAATATTTGATCATATTGGCGTTCTTGATTTTTTATTACCCAGTCAAAAAACGGTCAAAAAAAGACAGGCGCTGATCGATGATTATCCAAAATCACTAATCAGCACCTATCATCCACATAAAGACAGCTCTGCACTCAGCCAAGACCTACTGCAAACAGAGATTGTTGCGCACATCCCCATGGGCGGTATTTTATATCCAGCCAATATCGCTGCTTCGCTCAAAGATCATTTTATACACCACCCTTATAGGGTCACGCAGATCCATGAGCAAGACAATGGGGTGGATCTGACAGCATTTAATGGTGAGAATGATCAAAAATTCAGCTTTGATCAAGTCGTGATCGCTGCAGGATTTGCCAGTCATTTCATTGATGATCGGCTTTTTAATTGCCGAAAAATTCGTGGTCAAGTCACTTGGCTTGCCCTTACCAACAATGACGATCCACATCAGCCAACTCAAGCTGCTAACGCCATCAAATATGATGGTTATAGCACTGAATTTTTTGATCCTAAGACCCAATCAAGATCCCTGTTGTTTGGCGCAAGCTTTATACGCAATAGCACAGATACGACGGTCAATGACGATGAGCATTTTAGCAACTTCCAAAAATTCAGCCAAGCTCTGCCCAACTATTGCCATGCTTTAAATATTTCTAAAGATGCCAATTTTAAAGGTCGGGTTGGTATCCGTGCCCAAACGCCGGATTATCACCCTTTGGTCGGTAAGCTTGCCAATAGCAGCCATATATTTTGTCTATATGGGATGGGATCTAAGGGCTTTAGCTTTGCGCCGTTTTGTGCTGAGGTATTGGCTGATATGATGGACGGGGGCATTTTACCCGCATCATCTGAGCTATCGGCAAAACTGTCGCCGAATCGTGACCGATTAAAAACTCCCATCCAAGAAAAAGACTAAAGCTATCTTTAGTCTAAATTGTTTGGCTGATTATAATAAATTTGGGAAAATGGTTCTTAAGCCTGCCACAATGATTTCTATCGCTAAAGCTGCCAAAATAATCCCCATAATACGGTTGATGATATTTAAGCCAGTCTCCCCAAGCAGTTTGCTAATCCGCCCTGCCGCCATCAAAGACAAATAACACAAGATACTGATACAAAGCCCTGCAACGATGATCAGTGACATCCCAACAACACCCGTCACTTGAGACGAATAGATAATGACGGTAGAGATGCCACCAGGTCCAACCATCATCGGAATCGCTAGCGGTACCACTGCAATGCCGGTCAAAGCGCTTGGGTTTTTTGTCTTAGGCTGAGATAGTTCTAGCTCGTCTTCGTTGGGCTTGACGGGATTATTTCCATCATTCATCATACCAAGCGCGATCAAAAATAGCAAAATACCGCCTGCAACTCGAAACGATCCCAACGAGATGCCCAAACCGCGCAACATGGTCTCACCAAATAATGAAAAAAATGCAATCGTGATAAACACCGTCGCACTGGCAATCCGCGCAACACGGCGCTTATCTTCATAGCTGTATCCATGCGTAAAATTAACGAACATCGCCAAGGCTGCCGATGGGTTAATCAGCACAATAAAAGCTAGAATAATTTTAATAATTTCGACTTCCATTCATCCCTCAGAACAGCAAATTTAGATCAATTATGGCTGCTCATTCTATCATGCTTTGATGGCATTTGTATTGATGAAAGAATCTTGGCTAAAAAAAATAGTTGAAATATGCAACAATTTGGAGTATCTTTCTTAAAACTTTATCCAATGAAATATCATATGAATAACAATCAAAACGCCGTCGTATTATTTTCAGGGGGGCTGGACTCAACCACCTGCTTATACTGGGCAAAATCACAATTTAATACTGTCACTGCCGTCAGTTTTCGCTATGGTCAGCGCCATTCAAGCGAGCTTGACGCCGCTCAAAATATCGCCAAAAAACTTGGCATCAGGCATCATGTGATTGATATTGATATCGCAAAACTTGGCGGTTCGGCATTGACCGATATGACTCTATCAGTACCAGATCACGATGAATCCATCATCTATAACGATGATGATCAAGTTGCACCGATCACTTATGTGCCAGCGCGCAATACGATCTTTTTGTCCTATGCGCTCGCAGTCGCTGAAGTAACACAAGCTTCCGCCATCATCATCGGCGTAAGTTCGGTGGATTATTCAGGATATCCTGACTGCCGCCCTGACTATATCGCTGCCTTTGAAACCATGGCAAACCTTGCCACTGTTGCAGGCAGACAAGGCAACCACCTATCCATCATTGCACCATTACAACATTTATCAAAAGCTGAGACCTTAAAGCTTGGTGTCTCATTAGGCGTGGACTATTCACTGACGGTTTCTTGCTATCAAGCCGATGAGTCTGGACGCGCTTGTGGTCACTGTGACAGCTGCCACTTGCGCAAGCAAGGCTTTATGGATGCCCAGATCGCCGATCCAACGCGCTATCAATAACGCAGACTTACCGATTATCATAAACTAAGCCCTGTTTGATCACAGGGCTTAGTTTTAGTGGATGCTGAATTAATTAAATACCAGCTAAGATTGTCCGAAGCTTATCGTTCGGGTTAGGCGCATTTGTGATTGAGCGCCCTATGACCAAATAATCCGAGCCGTTTTGCAGTGCTTGATTTGGAGTGCAAATACGCGCTTGATCATCTTTGGCATCTTCTAACAAGCGAATGCCAGGAGTAACCAATTTAAACTGCTGACCAAATTTTTGTTTCAAAAGCTGCGCCTCTTGAGCTGAGCAGACAACGCCATCCAATCCTGAATCATGCGTCAATCCCGCCAAATGCAAGACCTGCTCGCTCAACGGACGCTGAATACCAAGCTCAGATAAGTTAGCCTCCGTCATAGAAGTTAGGACAGTTACCGCAATCAGTAGCGTATCATAGCCACCATCTTGTAAGCGGGTCTTACATAAGCGCATTGCGTCGGTGCCGACCATGGCATGAATATTGGTCATCCATACGCCCATATCAGCCGCCGAAAGCACCGCTTGTGCGGTGGTATTTGGGATATCGTGGAATTTTAGGTCCAAAAACACCTCGAATTTACGTTCATAAAATGCCTTGACCACTTGGGTACCGCATGCAGTAAATAGCTCTTTACCCACTTTTAGACGACATAGTGCCGGATCTAAGCTGTCCGCTAAAGCTAATGCGTCGTTTAAGTTATGCTTATCAACCGCTACAATAATGGGTGAATTAATCGCCATAAGATATCCTTATTATCAATATAAAAAGCCGCAAATAACGGCTTTTTATTAAAATTATGACGGCAATCATAGCATAATTCACTTACTTTCGCAATTTACTAAAAGCTGCCATTGATAAGAAATTAATTTATAAATTCGGATTATGATAGTTATCATTGGTCACTTTTGGTGACATGGATTCAGCTAAGGTTGATACATTTGGCTGGTGTTCAAGCTCCAATCTGCGAACCTCTTCGGCTCGCTGAACTAACTTAAGATTGGCTTCACTAAGTTCGGCTTGAATGGCAGCTTTTTCTTTTTTAAGACGGCTGATTTCCCACTTGTTTTGAAAGACGCGAAACAATAAAAGCGCAAGCAAAATTCCAATCAGAACGCCTAGAAAAATTGTTGCAACCAAAACCAAGCCTAAGCTCATATTTGCAACGCTTGAAAATAATAAATTGACAGCGATTGCTTGATTATTCAGAACGACAAGTGCCAAGGAATAAGCGAATGCCAATACCAAAAGGATGATTAAAATAATATGCATAATTAACTCTTATATTTAGTCAGTCATTAACCGAATTCACTGCTTCACGCAGCGCTTTACCGGGCTTAAAATGGGGAACCGCTTTGGCTTTGACAGAAACACTCTCGCCTGTACGCGGATTGCGGGCGATGCGTGCAGAGCGGTGATGTAAACAAAAACTACCAAAGCCTCTGACCTCGATACGCCCATCATGCACCAACTCATTTACCATCATTGCAATCATTAGGCGCACCGCTTCATCAACGACACGCTCTTCTAAATCTTCGCAGACTGATGCCAAATTTGAAATCAAATTAGATTTATTTATTACCGCCTGCATACTACCTACCTCAATCACAAGTCAAGCTTTTATAAAATAACCTTAAAATAAAATAATAACTTAAAACACAAAAAAAGAAAATGACTTTTTTGTTAAAACCTAACACATTCAAACATTTGCAACTACTATTTGAGTAGTTTACTGCAATAAAAAAGAGCGATGATTAACATCGCTCTTTTTTAATAGGCTTAATAATACTTAGGGTAATTAACCTTTAAGCTGCTCACCGAAAATATCGCCAAGCGTTTTTGGCTGTGCTTCAGCTGCTGTATTAGAAAGCTCTTTGATCGCTTGTCGCTCATCCGCTTCATCTTTTGCCTTGATTGATAGGCTGATGTTACGAGATTTACGATCAACGCCAACGATCTTAGCTTCTACTTCATCGCCAACGCTCAAGACTTTAGAAGCATCTTCGGTACGCTCACGAGCAATGTCCGCAACGCGCAAATAACCTTCAACTTCATCAGCCAAAGTAATAACTGCGCCTTTAGCGTCTACTTCTTTTACCGTACCTTTAACGATAGCGCCACGATCATTTGATAGTAGGTATTCGTTAAATGGATCAGAATTTAGCTGCTTAATACCTAGGCTGATACGGTTTGCTTCTGCATCAACAGACAATACGACCGCTTCAACGGTATCACCTTTTGAGTAATTGCGGATGGCTTCTTCGCCAGACTCGGTCCATGAAATATCAGACAGATGTACCAAACCATCAATACCGCCTTCTAGGCCAATAAATAGACCGAAGTCAGTGATTGACTTGATTGTGCCGCTGATTTTTTGACCTTTTTCATGGTTCTTATCAAACTCAGCCCATGGGTTTGGCATAGTTTGTTTGATACCAAGGCTGATGCGACGACGCTCGCCATCAATCTCAAGAACCATCACATTGACTTCATCGCCAACTTGAACAACTTTTGACGGATGGATGTTCTTGTTGGTGTGGTCCATTTCAGACACGTGTACCAAACCTTCGATACCTTCAGCGATTTCAGCAAAGCAGCCATAATCTGTTAGGTTGGTTACGCGTGCTTTGGTGATGGTACCTACCGGATAAGTTTGCTCAACTTCAGTCCAAGGATCAGCACCAAGTTGTTTTAGACCTAAGCTAACACGGTTACGTTCACGGTCAAATTTAAGAACTTTTACTTTAAGGTCTTGACCAACTTCTACCGCTTCTGATGGATGCTTAATACGCTTCCAAGCCATATCGGTGATGTGCAATAGACCATCGATACCGCCCAAGTCAACGAATGCGCCATAGTCGGTTAGGTTCTTAACGATACCTTCTACTTCCATGCCTTCTTCTAGCTTGGCTAGTAGTTCATCACGCTCTGCTGAGTTTTCAGCTTCCATAACGGCACGACGTGATACAACGATATTGTTGCGTTGTTTGTCAATTTTAATGACTTTGAATTCAAGCTCTTTGCCTTCTAGGTGAGTTGTTTCGCGAACTGGGCGAACATCTACCAATGAACCTGGAAGGAAGGCACGAACCGAACCAATCTCAACAGTGAAACCGCCTTTAACTTTAGATGAAATAACACCTTTAACGATTTCATCGTTTTCGTGAAGCTGTTCAAGCGCACGCCAGCTTTCTTCACGCTTCGCTTTTTCACGCGAAAGCACAGTTTGACCCATGCCGTTGTCCACAGCTTCAACCACAACGTCGATGCTGTCGCCTACTGCTACTTCAAGCTCGCCAGCTTCGTTTAGGAACTCTTCACGAGCAACGATACCTTCAGACTTAAGACCTGTATCAACTGTGATCCAATCGCTATCGATTGCAACCACAGTACCTGAGATCACTGAGCCACGCTCAATGTTAAGACCTTGTTCTGATTGGCTTGCTTCAAACAGTTCAGCAAATGATAAACTCATTAGTAATACCTTAAAATTAGCCGTATCCTGTCCAGCACAGTACGGTTCAAGTGATGTGCGCCATTAAGGAATGCTGGTTTTAAACTTAATGACGGCACAAAAATACAGTAAACCTGTTAATTATATCAGATTAAAATCGCAATGAGTAGTATTTTTTATGTTTTATTGCTTAACTAACACTGCTTAATCAGATTTATCCCATGCCAAACTTGCATTAGTGGGATAACTTTTGATTGATGAATTGCAAGACTTCTTCAAAAACCAAATCAGCCGATTTATCTGAACTGTCAATGAATAGCGCATCATCTGCAGGGCGACTTGGGGCAACCGATCGATTTTCGTCTCGTTCATCTCGCGCGATGATGTCTGCTAAGATGTCATCAAAATTCGCCTCCTTACCCGCTTGAGTTAGTTGAATAACACGCCTTTTGGCACGAGCTTGAGCGCTTGCACTGAGGTAAATTTTTGCATGTGCATCGGGAAAAATTACTGTACCCATATCTCGCCCATCCGCCACCAAGCCAGGCTTTTGATCAGCGATATTTCTTTGTAAATCAAGTAGCGCCGAACGCACTTTTGGGAATGCTGCGACAATAGAAGCATAACCGCCTACAGTTTCATTACGGATATCATCAAGCAGTGGCTTTTTATCGATATAGATATCAATGGCGCGGGTTTTTGAATTTGGACGAAAACTCAAATCAAGTGACTGTGTCAAATCAGACAAAGCCAGCTCATCTGGGGCGTCATCAAGCAGTCCTGCCTGATGTGCCATCAGCCCAACAATGCGATATAACGCACCGCTATCTAATAGCTCAAAACCAAAATGCTCTGCCAGTCGATAAGCGAGCGTGCCTTTACCTGCACCACTTGGACCGTCAACAGTGATGATGACTGGTTTATTTAGGTTTGCATGTGAATAAGTCATAATAATTTGGCCATGAATTAATAGATGATGAATTGTCATTTTTAAGCTTGGGCTTTGCTGCTCTTTTTTCTTGGCGGCGCTGCTTAAAAAAACCGCTTAATAAGGCACTACTTTTCCCTGCCAAAAGTCCGCCTTGTATGTCCAAGCTATGATTATAAAAGGCTTGGTTTGGCAATGTTAGCTGACTGACCACAGCGCCCGCCTTTGGTTCAAATGCACCAAACACAACACGGCTCACCCGAGCATGAATCAGGGCGCCAAAGCACATCGTACAAGGCTCCAGCGTCACATAAAGTACAGAGCCTTTTGGTAGGCGATAATTATTGAGACGCTCACAAGCGCGCCGAACTGCCACAATTTCAGCATGAGCCGTCGGATCTTGGGTGGTGATCGGGCAGTTATAGCCCTCACCCAAAATCCTACCCTCATGCACAACCACCGCACCCACGGGAATCTCGCCAAGCTGAGCACCCTGTTTGGCGATTTCCAAAGCACGATCCATCATTTGCACATCACCCATCGACCAAAAGTGATACTGATCATAACTGATCTTGGAATGATGAACCCAATTAAATGGTGCTATCATATGTTGTGGCAACTATTGAGGCAGAGCCCAATTGATCGGCGTTTTGCCATGGCGCTGCAGATATTCATTCGTGCGTGAAAATGGCTGAGTGCCAAAAAAACCCCCACGATTTGCAGCCAAAGGCGATGGATGGCTTGCGGTCAGCACCAAATGTTTTGAAGTATCGATAAATCGACCTTTATGTTTAGCATAACTGCCCCATAAAATAAAAACTGTGCGGTCGGTATGATTATTAATGGCTTCAATCACGGCGTCTGTGAACTCTTCCCAGCCTTGTTTTTGATGACTACCAGCAATCCCTGCCTCGACGGTCAAAGTGGCGTTAAGTAGCAACACGCCTTGCTGCGCCCAAAAGCTAAGATCGCCATGATGACTGACGGGTACGCCCAGATCATTTGATAGCTCTTTTAAGATATTTTGAAGACTGGGCGGCTTTGGGATAACTTTGGGTACAGAAAAAGACAACCCCATGGCTTGACCCATACCATGATAGGGATCTTGACCCAAAATAACCACTTTAACTTCAGATAAAGGCGTTAGCTGAAATGCGTTAAATATTTGATTTTTTGGCGGATAAATGTTTTTTTGCTGATTGTATTGCGCCTTTAAAAAATCGCGCAGTTTATCCATATTTTCGCTAAGCAAAGCAGGCGCAAGTGCTTGCTTCCAATCATTAGGCAGCTGCACTCGATCAAGAATCGCTTGTTGTTCTGGCGTCATTATTCCCTCACTGATCTGATTTTTTCTTAAATTTTACTTCAGATGTCTTTACAACTACGGTACCTGCCAATTTATCATGCCAGCCTTGCTTGATCGGACTGCGCGCTGCCATAATATAATTAATCATTAATAAAATCAGCGCCATATTAATCGCGATCGGCAAGGCACTCGCTAATTGATAGATAAAAAATAGCACCACAACACGCAACACAACTCGTTTGAAAAAATTTGGTTTTTCTAGTGTTTGTGCGTCCACAGTGCGAATACCTGCAACCAATTTACCAAACGACTGTGCACGAGAGACAATTAATACAAACTGGATGAGAAGATAGGCGATAATCAAAATACTTGATAGCGTCATCGTCTGTGCAGGCATCTGAGCTGCCAGCTCTTGGGCATAAGCCATACGGGCTTCAAAATCACCTGTATTCAATAAAACTGGGTCGGGATTTAGCGCCATAAATTGCTGCAAAAAAGGCATCAGTGCCAACATAAACAGCACAAAGTTAATCATCACCGCCATAAATCTAGAACCAATGCTTGCCAAGACTGCCTGCGTATCTTTGCTGACGACGACATCAGATGGCTGACCAAGCTGCTGATGAGCCGGATTGGTAGCGGGCTGAACGGGTTTTTTACCATAGAGTTCTTCGACGCTCACTCGCTTAGGTTTATCGGCTGATTGAGCGTGATTTGGGTTAAAATCCACATTATCACCAAACCCTCTAGGCTCAGTTTTTTCTTTGATCTCAGCCAAGGTTGCCGGCTCAGGCGGCAGCGTATTATTAGGCTGATAGTAGGATTGATTTTGGGTCAAGTCACCCAAGCGTTGCCAAGTGGTCATTGGCGAGTGCCAAATCAAATCATCAAGCACTACCTCGCCAGACGCCAACATGGTATTAAGCTCTTCAAGCGTATACGGTCCTGCTTGCACTTGATTTCTTGCCAAATAAATTTTCATAAATCACTCAATTAAAATAAATTCTTATCATCTGGCTATTGTAAACCAAAAGCCTAAAATAAAAAAGACATGATCGCCATGCCTTTTGTCTGTACAAATGCTTATTTGAGTGCTTGCCTGCCAAGCAAAAGCCTCTTTTAAGAATAGATGGATTAGCCTAACTTAAGTATCGTTTTCGCCAAGTGATTACCAAACCACTCGGCTGTCTTAATATCGCCATCACAAGGCGTCACCTCTGGGGGCGCATCAATAGACTGAGTCATCAGCCCCAAGAAACTGCTGAGGCGGTTTAAATCCTGCTCACTGCTACCCGTCGGCATCAGTGGCAGACCAACCCAATTCATGCCATGCTGCATGGCATAAAGACACAGCTGCTGTAGCACTGCTAACTTGTCCCCACTAAGCCCACCTGAATTAGCAAATCCTGCCGCAAATTTACCTTGCCACCGACGATCCACCCAGCGCTTTGAGGTGCTATCCATAAAAATCTTAAATTCGGCGGTCACACTGCCCATATAAACAGCACTACCAAATACAATTAATGAAGCCTCATCAATTCGCTGCCAGTCCGCTTCGCCAAAGTTGGCAATATCCACCAAATACACAGGTAAAAGCATTTCAGCGCCGCGAGCGATGGCTTGAGCGACACGGCGAGTATGTCCATAATTTGAATGATAAACAATCGCCATTGATGGATTGTGAGGTTTAAGCTGATTCATATTGTGTTAAAATTTTAAATAAACCAACAATCATAGCATAAGCATAATCATCTGGCAAATAAAGGCACTAACTAAATTTATTGATCCTATTTTTAATTAATAATAATTTATATGCAAAATATCTAAAGCATCCCAACCGATAGAGGGGATCCTTTAGATTTGGTCGTATTAATTGATCTATTAAATTAAAAATTAATAAATAATTTATAATTTTTTAAGCAGTACCGAGCCGATTGAATAACCAGCACCAAAAGAACACATCACGCACAGATCTCCGCTTTCAACGCCCTCTTGAGTTTCGTGGAATGCCACCACCGGGCTTGCCGAACTGGTATTACCATATTCTGCAATAACCACAGGCGCGATGGATTTATCAGCATCTTTACCCACGACTGTGCGCAAAATCAGGTCAATCATATTGATATTGGCTTGATGTAGCCACATGCGTTTAATTTGATCGGCTGATAAATTATTTTCGCTCAAATGCGTGGTAATGATTTCTGAAACTTTTGGGCAGACTTCACGGAATACCTTACGCCCTTCTTGTAAGAATAGCTTATCAGTGACCGGCTCTTCGATGTCGCCATACATTTGGGTGCCCGCCGCCAAAAACTCGCTGCGATCCATAAAACCGTATTCGTTTTTGATATTGGCGGAAAACTGTGTGTAGAGCTTACTATCAAGAATTTCATAGCCTTTTGGCGTTTGTAATTCCTCAACAATCGTCGCAGCTGCCACATCACCAAAAATAAAGTGGCTGTCACGGTTACGCCAATTTAGGTGTGCTGAGGTGATCTCCACATTTAGCACAGCGATTTTTTTGCCAAGTCCTGCTTTGATGCTACCCACTGCTTGAGCAATGCCAAAAGTCGCCGCACTACAAGCCACATTCATATCATAAGCAAAGCCATGCTCCATACCAATGGCATGCTGAATTTCGATAGCAATGGCAGGATAGCAGCGCTGAAAATTCGATGAAGCACAAATGATACCATCTAAGTCATCAGCCGTCAGATCAGCACTTGCCAAAGCATCTTTGAGTGCTGCCAGCCCCATTTCAGCCATCACAGACAGCTCCTCACCAAGCTTTCGAGCAGGAAAAATAGGCGCCATGATCTTTGGATCCAAAATCCCTTTTTTATCAATGACATAGCGAGATTTGATGCCGGATGCCTTTTCGATGAATTCACTGGAGGAATGCTGAAGCGCAGCTCTATCGCCTGCTATAATTGCATCGGCATTTTCGGCATTATAATTATCGACATAAGTATTAAATGCAGCCACCAACTCATCATTGCTGATTTGATAAGCAGGCTTATAAAGACCGGTTGCTGTTAAATAAATTCCCATGAATTACTCCTAGTCATCATCGGCTTAGCATGGGCAAAACCCATGACATATCCTTTTGGTAAATTTTGAATCTAAATAATTTTATCACAAATAAATGTAACGAGTTGTAAAAATATACGCTTGTTTACATAAAATATTGATCAAATCCAAATAACTGCTTTATTTTCATTGAGTTATGCTAAATAAAGAAGCGTCTAAATAATCGCAATTCCTATTAATCGCAAAACAAATTATCGCCAAATGATAGCCAAGCCCCAAATCCAATGCTATACTACAAATTTGCCCTGATCGTTAAAGGAACACTTCATCATGAGCGTACGCCATTTTCGCAATCTCCTAGATATGACGCCTGCCGAGCTTGAGGCTATCATCAGCCGTGCAAGCGAGCTGCGTCAAATGCAGCACCGCGGTGAGATTTATCGTCCGTTTGTGGGGCGTACGCTTGGCATGATTTTTGAAAAGTCTTCAACTCGTACACGCATCTCATTTGAGGCTGGTATGGGTCAATTTGGCGGTCATGCCATCTTTTTATCGCCCAAAGACACGCAGCTTGGTCGTGGAGAACCTATCGAAGACTCCGCTAAGGTGATTTCAAGCATGGTTGATATCATCATGATTCGCACCTTTGAGCATGACAAGCTGGATTTATTTTGCAAGCATTCGTCTGTGCCTGTGATCAATGCACTCACCGATGATTTTCATCCCTGCCAACTGCTTGCTGATATGCAGACCTTTCATGAGCATCGCGGCAGCATCAAAGGCAAAACTGTCACTTGGGTCGGCGATGGCAATAATATGTGTGCCTCTTACATTTTGGCAGCTCATCAATTCGGCTTTCAGCTGCGTGTGACAGCGCCATATGGATTTGAACCCAACCCTGAACTCATCGAAGAATACAGCCACTGCGTGACCTATGTTGAAGACCCTCAAGAGGCTGCCAAAGGTGCACATCTGATTGCTACCGATGTGTGGGCAAGTATGGGTCAAGAATCTGAGCAAATGACGCGTGCGCGCCGATTCGCCCCTTATCAGGTCAGCCCTGCCATGCTTGATAAAGCCGATCCTGATGTCCTATTTATGCACTGCTTACCTGCCCATCGTGGCGAGGAAATCAGCTTTGATCTATTAAATGATCCACGTTCTGTGGTTTGGGATGAAGCCGAAAATCGACTGCATGCCCAAAAAGCACTCATGGAATTTCTTCTTAAAGACAAAATCAATCTAAATTCATAAATTAAAGATGATTCTTAGGTAAAGTCCAATCAGCTAGCTAATGCCTATGCTGTTTTAAATAACCCTGCTGAATAAGCTAGGTATTAGCATAATTTTACAAATTTTATTATTGTCAGTTACAAATTATAATAAAATAAGTTTTATAATGATGGCTATACTTTATATAAGTATCAGTTAGTAGTTTTATAACTGATTAGTACAATTGTTTGGTGAGATTTGAGATAATGAAAAAAGTCCCCTTTGCTTTATTTGGCTCTGCTTTAATCGCGAGCGCCTTTGCCATGCCAGCGCAAGCGGAAGGATACAACCGTATTAGCTTTAACACCGAAGTCAGAAGCGAAATTGCTAATGACGAAATGCACGCAGTCATGACCAAAACCGCTCAAGCTTCGACAGCTGCTGCGATCGCCAAGGAATTGAACAATAGCATCAATGCGGCAATGCAAATCGCCAAGCGTTATCCAGAAGTTGTCGTCACAACCGGTAGACAAAGCACTTACCCAAGATACGCCAACAATAGCTCAAAAATTATTGGCTTTACAGGTACGGCATCTTTGAATATCAAAAGCAATGATTTTGAAAAAGCAAGTCAGCTCATAGCCGACTTACAGTCCATTTTAGTGATTCAAAATATTGGCTTTGGCGTTTCTGATGAGCTGCGCGATTCTGAAGAAAAGCGCTTGAAGCTACAAGCCATTGCTCGCTTTACTAGTGATGCACAAATCATTAGTCAAGCTTTTGGTGCTAATAGTTATAAGATTGTCAATGTTAATTTGGGTGGTAATAATTATTATCGCCCCACGCCTGTGATGGCAACGGCAAAACTTGCGGATGCCTCTGCAGAAGGTATTGCTGCCCAAAATTTGGAAGCAGGTACGACGACGCTGAATTATTCTGCCAATGGCACCATTGAAGTTGATAAATAATTTGACCCAAAACCTTAGCCACTAAAAAATCCACCAATAATGTTTAAAATTGTGGTGGGTTTTTGGTCGTGATATAATGGTGAAAATATTTTTTAGGATTTACTATGACATTCATTAAGCCCTTAAGTTTGGCTATGGCAAGTTTATTGATTATCGTCACAGCGCATGCAAATACTGATGGTGATATCGTATCGGGCGAGGTGGTTATCCCAGCTCAAACCGATAACAGCACAATTAACAGCATCGAACAAGGTGGCAAGCGCACAACTATCCATGGTTTGGATGAATATGCTCGCCGTGTCAATGAGTCGGTTTGGACAGAAAATATGAAAGTCAATACCGCCATGACCGTAAAAATGCAAGTGCTGCTTGATTGGAATCATGCGTCGCCCGGTCCTATTGATGGTGGCTGGGGTATGAATTCCAAAAAGGCATTGACAAACTTCCAAAAAATCAAAGGCTTGGAACCGACTGGTAAGATGAATCAAGCAACGTGGGATGCACTAATTGATGACATTCCCGCCGATCAGCCAGTTTTGGTCAGTTATACCATCACTGAAGCAGATGCAAAAGGGCCATATAGAAAATTACCAAGCGACGCAGAATCTCGCTCTAAACTCAAGGCTTTGAGTTATGAAAGCATTCAAGAGATGCTTGGCGAAAGGTTTCATATGGATGTAGCATATCTAAGAAAACTGAATCCAAATAAACGCTTTGTCGCTGGCGAAACTATCACCGTTATCAATACAGGTAAGCCTTTTGAAGGTGTGGTGGATCGCGTCGTTGCGGATCGTAAGGATAAGATTTTATACGCCTTTCATGGCAATCAACTTGTCGCCACGTATCCAACGACAGTCGGCGGTGAAGCCAGTACTACGCCAGGCGGTAAGTATAAAATTATCAATAAAGTCAAAATGCCAACTTATAAGGCGACGGTAAATCGCGATAGCGAAGACAAAAAAGTCTATTATTTGCCACCAGGACCCAATAGTCCTGTCGGTGTGGTGTGGATGGGTTTGAATAAACCAAGCTATGGTATCCACGGTTCGCCGGTACCAGAAGGCATCAGTCGCCAATCATCCCTTGGCTGTATCCGCCTGACCAATTGGGATGTGCTTGAATTGGTCGCTGTGATCGAAAACGGCGCCACTGTTGAAATCCGCTAATTGACTGAGCTTAACACTTTTTAGACTTTAAAAAGACTTTAAAATAAAAATAGCTTGAAAATATTCAAGCTATTTTTATTGAAGTATCTAATGGGATTGCTTAAATTATTTGGCGTGATAAGCCAATTTAACACCCACAGCATAGCCGTCATTGTCATCAAAACGACCTGATGTACCAGCATTATCAGCCACCTGCGAAGGAATGCGAGCGTCTGCATCACCAAATTTAAAGTACTTACCGCCTAAGGACAGTGACCATTCAGGCGTGAAGTTATAACGCGCACCTAGCCCCAGTGAATAGTATCCTTTAATTGGACCTAATGTGCTTGTAGGATTGCCTGCACCACTATCCCAGCCTACCGCACCCGAAACTGCCAATCGGTCAGTCACACGCTTACCCAAACCAACTTCAGCTGACCACTGGTCTTTATCATAGCTAACAATTGGCAATCCCTGCGGATATAGACGTTTTGTGGTTTCTGTATACTGTGTCGGGCGAATGTCAAAATCAGACCATGGCACATAGCGTACTTTGGCTGTTAATAGCGTCGTTGGATTTACGCCAGTTTGGAAGTCTAAGTTCCATGATTCAGGTAAGGTAACTTTAAAATCTTGTGTACCCTGATAACCAGTTACTGGAATCACTTCAGCAATCTCAGTTTCGTGCTCAATTTCAGAGCGGTAGGTCAAAGCAGCCTTTAAGGCAATTTCAGGCTTATAAAATGCCATACCGGCGACCCAGCCCACTTCAGTGTCGGTGGCAATTTTGGCATCATAGCCTGTCATCGTCTGATAAGCAGGTCCGCGTAAATGAACTTGACCTGTCACTCTTTGTGCTGCTGGACCACCATAAATTTGGAAATTTTTGTTGGCGCCCAGTTTAGCGCCCACAAGCATGGTTAAATTATTGGTGCGAATCTCTACGTTGGTACCTTGACCTTCGTGAGTTTCAGCAGTTTTTGCAATATTGCCGACAGCGACGATTTTGGTCAATGCATCTGCAACAACTTCGTCAGTAACCGCTTGTCTAGCCAATTCATTGACTTGATTAGCAGGTAAGTTCGGATGTTGGGCACGGATTTGTAGTTTGGCAGCTTCGGTTAATTCTCTTTTGACAATACTGGCAATTTGTCGCTTGACCAGACTACCAGCATTTTGGTATTGTTGAGCAGTCTGAACGATTTCAGCTCTGGGCTTAAGTGCCAAAGGTGTGCCTGCAACCAAGGCAGCATAAGCAGAATCAGCGCTTTCAGTGACAAAATTACTGTTACCGCCATACTGAACCGCTGCACCAAATGGCTCGTCGTATAACACACCGATACTAATGGTGTCGTTTAGGTCAGCTTTAACGCCATAGCGGAAAAAATCATAAGCTTCAGCGGCATCACCAGTATCTCTGCCCAAAGTGTCCTTACCTGACACATCAGCGTCAATATAGGTATAGACAGTTTCTGCATAGGTGCCTTCTTGTAAGAATGCGGTGATATCCTGACCTGAACGGTCTAGACCTGCAGCATGAGCTGCTGTAGCGGTTAATGTTGAGATGACAGCTAAGCTGAGCGCTTTATATCCAAATTTTAAGCTCATTATTTTCTCCAAAAGATCAGTCCTTAGAAATATGTAAAACTGTCTATACTTCCTTATTATAGAACAGTACAAAAAGTCTTACACGTTTGTATCTTAAATGAAATTTAATCACAAAACAAGCGAAATATGCCTATTTTTTTACAATTTTTAATTTATTTTTTACCAAGACCGATGTTTTTTTTAGACAAATCCCTACGACTTAATAATGTGGCGGTCTGTCCGCCATCACATCAAATGGTGCGATGCCGACATCGTCAGTTTTAGTCTGGATTTGCTGATAAATTATTTTTAGCTGATCTTGTAGATCGATCAATTCACGGTCTTGGCGAGCGATGATTTCGCTCAATCGATCACAGGCATCTTCCAAAAAACTGATCCGAGTTTGAAGCTCGACCAAAGCTGAGTTGTTAATTTTTGACATAAATCCACCTAATGATTAAATTACACAATCAAATGGCTTATTTTACGACATAACACACCATTTATGCTTAAAAATTTGATATGATAGTCAATTCATTTATTATAGTATCAATACACTTTTATGGCTTTGATTCAATTAAAAAATATACATTTGGCGTTTGGTGTTGCCCCGATTTTAGATGGCGTTAATTTCAGTCTTGAACCGGGTGAACGCGTTTGCTTAATTGGACGAAACGGAGAAGGCAAATCGACCTTATTTAAGCTCATTATGCGTCAAATACAAGCCGACGACGGCGAAGTTTTGATCAAAGATGGTACAAAGATCGCCATGCTGGCTCAAGATGTGCCAAATGAGTCAGCCAGCGTGCTCGATGTAGTGATGAGCGGTGATGATAAGGTCGCTCAGGCGCTCAAATCTTATCAACTTGCCAGCATCGATTGTGCCTCAGGTAATACCGACGCTTGCCAAGCCATGAGCCAACTTCAGCAGACCCTAGATGCGCTACACGGTTGGGATTTTGAGCGCAGAGCGCGCGCTCTGATTGATAGCATGGGGCTTGAAGCAGATGCCTGCCTTTCTGAATTATCAGGTGGGCGTAAGCGCCGTGTGCTACTAGCTCGCGCACTGGTAACAAATCCAGATGTGCTACTGCTGGATGAACCGACCAACCATTTGGATATTGAAAGCATCGACTGGCTTGAAAAATTTTTATTAAATGAGCGATTGACCGTCTTATTCATTACTCACGACAGAAGATTTGTCGATGCGCTAGCCACTCGCATCGTTGAGCTTGATCGCGGTCAGCTGTCTAGTTATGATGTTAATCAAGGTGTTGGCGGCTACGCTCGCTATCAAGAATTAAAAGCCCTTGAGCTTGCTAGCGAAGAAAAATCTTTTGCCGAATTTGATAAAAAACTTGCCCAAGAAGAAGCTTGGATTCGCCAAGGCATCAAAGCACGTCGCACTCGCAATGAAGGTCGCGTCCGCGCTCTAAAAGCCATGCGCGAAGAGAGAAAAGCGCGTCGTGATGTCGTAGGCAATGTTCAAATTAGCCAAAGTAGTAGTGAAAAATCTGGAAAAATTGTTTGTGAAGTCAATCACTTAACTTTAGAATACGAAAGTAAAACCTTGGTTAAGGCGTTTTCGACCGTACTGCTGCGCGGTGATAAGGTTGGCATCATCGGCAAAAATGGCGTTGGCAAAACCACATTGATCAAAAGCATCTTGGGACTAGATAATTCAGCGATTCAAGCAGGTTCGGTTAAGCTTGGTACCAATCTTAATATCGCTTTTTTTGATCAGCTAAAAGATGATTTGGATCCTGAAAAATCCGTCGCAGACAATGTTTCAGAAGGCTCCGATCATGTTGAAGCAGGTGGACGAAAGACGCATATTTTGGGGTATTTGCAAGATTTTTTATTCACGCCAAATCGTGCTCGAACTCCCGTTAAGGCGCTGTCAGGGGGCGAAAAAGCACGCGTTTTATTAGCCAAATTATTATTAAAACCTGCCAATGTGTTAGTCCTTGACGAGCCGACCAATGATCTGGACATGGCAACGCTTGAGCTTTTGGAAGATTTTGTGGTGAATTTTGAAGGGACAGTATTGCTCATCAGCCATGACCGCGCATTTATGGATAATGTCGTCACCCAAACTTGGGTATTTGACACCGACCAACATGGCGATGGTGTAGTTTTGGAATATGTTGGCGGTTATCAAGATTATCTTGAGCAGCACCAAAGATGGCTTGCCAGTCAGCCCGCAAGTCCGTCTAATTCTCCAAAAGATGATAAAGCCGAGCCTGCTACTCAACCCAAGCCAAGCACAAATACTGCACCAAAACGCAAGCTCAGCTACAAAGAGCAGCGCGAATTAGACAGCTTGCCTGATGAGATTGCCATGCTGGAACATGAACAGTCAACACTGGCTGCCAAGCTTGAAGACGGTTCATGGTTTAACACCGATTTGGCAGCCGCAACCAAAGCCAGTGAGCGCTTGGTACAGATCGATGAGCTTTTGATGACAAAGCTTGAAAGATGGGATGAGCTTGAGAGTATTATCAAATGAGCTACCCTAACAAAAGCAAGTCCACAATGCCCTCAATCAAAGATATGCCAAGTCTGACAGACACTCATAAGCAGACAAGCCAAGCCAAGCCTAAATCATTTGAGTGGCAATTTTTACACCCCAAATATTGGGGGTTTTGGTTGGGTTTTGTCTTAATTTTACCCTTAATCTATTTGCCGCTTCGTTGGCAATTTTGGATCGGTAAGCGTATTGGGATTTTAGCCTTTAAATTATCCAAAAGCCGTGTCCAAGATACGCTCACGAATCTAAAACTTGCTTTTCCCAATCAGTCAGATTTGGAGCGCTTATCAGTCGCAAGGCAGGTATTTATTAACCAAGGCATTGGTATTTTTGAAAGTTTATGCGCATGGTTTCGGCCGAATGTCTTTAAGCGCACTTTTAGCATTTCAGGCCTACACCATCTAATTAGCGCACAGCAGCAAGGCAAAGCGGTGATTTTACTTGGCGGGCACTATACCACACTTGATTTGGGAGGTCGGCTATGTACACAATTTTTTGCGGCGGACTGTGTGTATCGCCCACAAAATAATCCTGTGCTTGAATGGTTTATTTATAACGCGCGTCGTCGAATCTTTGATGAACAAATCTCAAACCGCGATATGAAAAAGCTTATCACGCGCATCAAACAAGGTCGTGTGATTTGGTACTCGCCAGATCAAGATTTTGGTCTTGAGCATGGTGTGATGGCAACTTTTTTTGGTGTGCCCGCGGCGACAATTACCGCTCAGCGCCGCCTTGCAAAACTGGGGGATAAAACCAATCCTCCTGCAGTCATCATGATGGATATGCTCAGACAAACCCCTGATCATATCCCAAGCGGTCGTCGCCCGCATTATCATATCAGTCTAAGCGCCGCTTTAGAAAATTATCCAAGTGCTGACGAAGTGGCAGACGCTGAGCGCATCAATCGCTTGATTGAGTCTAGTATCAAAAAAGACATCAGTCAGTGGATGTGGTTTCATCGCCGCTTTAAAAACCAAGCCGATGACACCAACTACTATCAATATTAATCTTTGATTTGGAAACTAAAGCTATGATTCGCACTCTTTTGGGCGGTAAAATTCACCGCGCCACCGTTACCCAAGCCAATCTAAACTATGTTGGCAGCATCACCGTTGATGTTGATTTGTTGGATGCTGCAGGTATTTTGGTGAATGAAAAAGTCAGTATCGTTAACAATAACAACGGTGAGCGATTTGAAACTTATACCATCGCAGGTGAGCGTGGTAGCGGTGTGGTGTGTCTCAATGGTGCTGCCGCGCGTAAGGTGCAGCCAGGCGATGTCATTATTATTATGAATTATCTGATGATGAATGACAGCGAAGCTCAGACACATCAGCCCAATGTGGTACTTGTCGATGCAAACAATCACATCACCGATGTGCTGCATTATGAGCCTGCCAATACGGTATGGTAATTAAAAATCACTCATAGAAGGCGGCCATCATCACCGCCTTGCTGTTTGTAAATAGGTTGCTTTGCTGGCTTATAAATTAGTGCTTATTTAATCACCTTTAAAGCCGATAGACAGGTCAGCATTTGTCTGACTTAGCTTAATTATTGGTTGTTTTGATTAAGATTAATTTTTAAAATATTTAACCAAATCAGCTCGCTTAATAAAAGGCTTAGTGGCAGCAAGTCTGAATGAATTTATCAGCGATATCTGGCGCGTGCAGTTTTGGGATATTTGACTTTTAACCGTCGCCTCATCGTGCTAAAATAGCCAACTTATTCGATGAGATACTCATAATATCAAGCACCAAGGAATGCAAGCATGATGCTAATGATCGATAACTACTGTAGCTTTACTTATAATATTGTTCAGTACTTTGGAGAGCTTCAACAAGAGATTACCGTTTGGCGGAACGATGAAACCACTTTAGATCAAATCACTGAGCTTGCACCCCAAGCGATTGTTTTGGGTCCTGGTCCATGCAGTCCAAGTGAAGCGGGCGTCACGCTTGAAATTTTAGAAAAATTATCAGGAAAAATTCCAATTTTGGGCGTTTGCTTAGGTCATCAAGCCATTGGACAAGCTTTTGGCGGTCAAGTTGTGCGTGCTGGCGAAGTGATGCATGGGCGCCTGTCAGCTGTCCACCATACCAATCAAGGCGTTTTTGCTGATATTCCAAATCCTTTTAATGCCACGCGCTATCATTCATTGGTGATTGATAAAGCCACACTGCCCGACTGCTTAGAAGTCACCGCTTGGACAAATAATCCTGACGGCTCACTACAAGAAATCATGGGCGTGCGCCACAAGTCGCTTGATATTGAAGGCGTGCAGTTTCACCCTGAATCCATTTTGAGCGAACACGGCTATCAGATATTTAATAATTTTTTAAAACGCTGTGGTCTGGCAAAGCTTGATAATGACGCCCTGCCTGAAGTCGCTTAAAAATATTGACTTAGTTTTATAATTAAATGATTGCAAAGTACCATGACCCATACTTCCATAACGCCTGAAGACATCACCTCAATGAGCGATGATGAGATTTTAGCCATACTTACCAAAGCTTTGGCGCGCTTACTGAAACATATCGAGCTTACCGCTCATGAAATGCGCCAAGTCATGCTCATTATCATGCAAGGTCGCTGCCCTGATGCCTTGATGGGAGCGATTTTAATTGCGCTGCGCCAAAAAGGCGAATCGATTGATGAAATCAGCGCCTGCGCCAAGACCATGATTGAGCTTGCAGACACCATTAAGATTGAAGATGATCATGCAGTCGATATCGTCGGTACAGGTGGTGATGGCTCAAATTTATTTAATGTATCCACAGCATCTGCTTTTGTGGCGGCAGCAGCAGGCGTGACCATTGCCAAGCATGGTAACCGCGGCGTGTCGACCTCGTCAGGCTCATCGGATGTGCTAAGTCTTGCAGGTGTGCGCTTAGATATAGATAAACCGAGGACTATTGATGCCATCAACACGCTTGGCATCGGCTTTTTATTTGCACCTAATCATCACCCTGCCATGCGCCATGCCATCAGTGTCCGACGACAGCTCAAAGTGCGCACTATTTTTAATATTTTAGGTCCACTGACCAATCCTGCCAATGTTAAGCGTGCTGTGGTTGGGGTATTTAGCCCTGAGCTGTGCGAGCCTTTGGCGTATGTTTTTGATAAACTTGGTCTTACCCATGTGATGGTGGTACACTCCCAAGATGGCTTGGATGAATTTAGCCTTGCGGCAGGTACGCATGTCGCTGAGCTTAAAGATGGTGTGGTGCGTACTTATCTCTGTCAGCCCGAAGATGTTGGAATTGCCTCAAAGACTTTACATGGACTGAACGTTACCGACTCCGCCCAAAGCCTTGATATCATCCAAAATGCACTTGGCGGCAAAGCCTCTGATGACATCACCTTAAAGGCTCGCGATCTTATCGCCATTAACGCAGGCGCTGCCATTTATGTAGCAGGTCGTGCCAAGACACATGCCGAAGGCGTCGCCATTGCCAAGCAAGTTATGACCACCTCAGATGCTTTAGATAAACTAAATGCACTGGCTAAATTTACTCAATCAACCTAATATTATGACCACAAATACACCAAGCATTTTACAAAAAATAGTTGCAACCAAACATCAAGAAATCGCAACTGCCACAGCCCGCCGATCTGCAGATGAGCTATTACACCTCGCCAAAGCGCATAAGCCGCGCGGATTTGCCAAAGCACTGCAGGCAGTGGATATCCAGGCAGGTCATATTGGCGTGATCGCTGAAATCAAAAAAGCCTCACCCTCAAAAGGTATTATTTGCCATAATTTTGATCCTATCTTAGCAGCGCAAGGCTACCAAAAAGCCCAAGCCACCTGCCTATCTGTTCTGACAGATCGCGACTATTTTCAAGGTCATGATGACTACCTGATCAAAGCCCGTAATGCTGTTAGCCTGCCTGTACTTCGTAAAGATTTTATGGTTGATGAATATCAAATTATTGAATCGGCTGCAATGGGCGCGGATTGCATTTTGTTGATTATGGCTTGCTTGGACGATGCTACCGTTTTACATCTGCATCAAACAGCGATAGATTTGGGTTTGGATGTGCTGATTGAGATTCACACCGATGAAGAATTGACTCGCGCGCTCAAGCTACCCAAATCATCGCATAACATTTATGGCATCAATAATCGTGACTTAAATACTTTTGAAGTCGATCTGGCACATAGCATTGGCCTCTGTCAGCGACTGTTTGATGAACTTGGACAAGACGCACTTGTTGTCAGCGAAAGTGGCATCAATGACGCCGCCGACATTCATTTGATGCAAAAAAATCACATTCACCATTTTTTGATCGGTGAGCAGTTTATGAAGACAGGCGACGCAGGCGACGCCTTAGCTAATCTATTAAAGACAATCTGACATATTTTAATTAGTTTTATTAATTTTAAGCATCAAATAAGAGTAAAATTATGAGCGAAACCAAAAAACGTATTTTGACAGGCATCACGACGACAGGTATTCCGCATTTGGGAAATTATGTTGGCTCTATTCGTCCTGCGATCGCATCAGCCGCTACAGCTTTTGAAAATCATGAGGGTGATGCGTTTTTCTTTTTGGCAGATTATCATGGTATCATCAAATGCTTTGATCCTGATGAGATTCATCGATCGACACGAGCCATTGCTGCGACTTGGATTGCGTGTGGACTTGATCCTGAAAAAGTCACCTTTTATCGCCAATCGGATATTCCTGAGATTCCTGAATTAGCATGGGTGCTCAACTGCTCATGCGCCAAGGGTTTGATGAACCGCGCTCATGCTTATAAAGCTGCAGTTGATATCAATTTAAGTAAAGAAGATACCGATCCTGACTACGGGATCAGCATGGGTCTGTTTGGCTACCCTGTGTTAATGGCGGCTGATATTTTGATGTTTAATGCCACGCATGTTCCTGTGGGCAAGGATCAGATTCAGCATATCGAGATGGCAAGGGATATCGCTGGGACATTTAATTTTAAATATAAGCCATTATTTACCGAGCCTTTGGCGGTTGTTGATGACAATACGCCGCTACTGACTGGTTTGGATGGACGAAAAATGTCAAAAAGCTACGGTAATACCATTCCGCTGTTTGGCGATGGTAATCCACAAGTCGATCCTGAAAAGGCACTAAAAAAGGCCGTCATGCAAATTGTTACCAATTCACAGCCGCCCGAAGAGCCGAAAGACCCAAATGACTGCACCATTTTTGAAATTTACAAAGCCTTTGGGACACCTGAAGAGATCGACGCACTGGCAGCGCATTATCGCCGTGGGATAGGTTGGGGTGAAGCCAAAGAAATTTTATTTAATAAAATCAATGACGAAATCGCCCCGTATCGCGCTCGCTATTTAGAGCTTATGAACAATCCAAAAGAGCTTGAAGAGATTTTGCAGATGGGTGCCGCTAAGGCTCGTCGTCAGGCACAAAAGCAGCTGGACAAAACTCGCCGCGCCATTGGCATCAAGCCCCTTGCTAAGCTAAAATGAGCGATACTCTTAAGGCAAATCCTGTCAATTCACCAAGCCTGTCAAGCGTTAGAATTTTTGATACGCAAGTCTTGAGCTTGCCTGAGGATTTATACATCCCACCGCAAGCGTTCGCCATTTGGCTTGAGCAGTTTGCAGGACCATTGGACTTTTTATTATATTTGGTTAAGAAAAATAACTTTGACTTGACCGAGACAGCGATTTTGCCCATCACAGAGCAGTATTTGAGCTATATCAATGACTTGGATGAAGCATATTTTGAGCTGGCAGGCGACTATTTATTGATGGCAAGTACGCTGATTGCCATCAAATCTGAGCTATTACTGCCCCAGCCTGAGATTAGCGATGAAGAAGCCAGCCCAAAAGCCAGACTGATTCAAAGGCTTGAGGAATATGCACAAATCAAAGAAGCCGCTCAGCGCATTGATCGCCTACTTCGACTTGAAAGAGATGTTTTTTTGGCATTTGCCAGCATGCCAAGTCCTGAAGCCATGCAAAAACAGCTACCCAATTATTCGCCTGAAATTTTGGTAAACAGCTTGGTCAATATGCAAATCCGTCCCGAAACCGCCGCTCATACCGTTCAAGCAGACAGCGTGCCATTGCCTCAGCGTATCGCGAGCATCACACGACTGATGAGCGAAAAAGGCGTGAGCACGTTTGCCGAACTGATTGACAAATCTCAAGGTAAAATTGGCATTGTGGTGAGTTTTGTCGCTGTGCTTGAGCTGATTAAGCGCGGCTTAATTGGGTTTGATGAATCTGAGTTAAATGATCATACCAAAGCTTCGACCACCAATCCAAAATCTACACCCGAAATATTCAATCACGGACAGAATTTGGCTGAGCAAAAGCTGCATTGGCTACACTAACTGTCACCACCATCATATGACTCTTTATGACCCAAAATACTTCTTCAGAATTTTTGCAAACACATAAGCAAGCCGAAACATTCAGCCGCTATATTGAGGTGCTTTTGCATGCCAGTGAGACACCACTGACTGATAATGACCTAAAAAAGCATCTTATGATTGATAGTAGTGAGCTCAAAGATGCTCTGGCTATCCTTCAAGAGCGGCTGTCTCATGGCGTGCTGACACTCAATCAGACCGCCAGCGGCTATCGCTTGCAAATTAAAGACAGCTATAGCAGCCTGATCCAGCAGGTTTTCCCTGAGCGGCTAGAAAACTTAAGTCAAGCCCTGCTTGAAACCTTGAGCGTGATTGCTTATAGGCAACCGGTCACTCGTTCAGACATCGAACAGGTGCGGGGCGTCACAGTCTCTAGCAATATTTTGCGTCAATTATTTGATAAAGGCTGGATTATTGAAAATGGGCATAAGGACACTTTGGGGCGCCCTGCACTATTGCATACCACGCAGGCATTTTTAGATGCGTTTGGGCTTAATAGCTTAGATGAGCTGCCGCCGCTGCCTGACCTTGAGCGCCTAAAAGTCAGACAATAAATTGATAATTAACTTGTCAAAATGAGATAAATCACGTATGATGGTATGTTTGCTAGCCGATTTATCGAGCTGGTAATCAAATCGTCTTAAATGGGCAACTTTACTTAGGTTCATCGATCATTGAACCGATTATATTTCACATTGAGATAATGTTATAACCAATTTTCTGGAATTTTTTATGAATAACCCAACCATACAAACCGAAGCTAAGCTTGAAAAGCCTGTGGGTGAAAAACTACAAAAATTACTCGCCAGAATGGGTCTGGGCTCACGCCGAGGACTTGAAGAAGTCATCAAAGCTGGCCGTATCTCAATCAATGGCAAAGTTGCCACATTGGGCGATAGAGCTGTCCTAACTGATGAGATACGCATCGATGGCCGCCTGATACGCCTAAAAGCCGAGCGTGAAAAACGCCGCCGCGTCATTGCCTATTATAAGCCTGAAGGCGAGATTTGTTCAGCGTCTGATCCTGAAGGTCGCCCTACTGTATTTGATCGTCTGCCTAAGCTTACCGGTGATCGCTGGGTGATGGTGGGTCGCTTAGATATCAATTCATCAGGCCTGCTGCTATTCACCAATGATGGAGAGCTTGCGCATCGCTTGATGCATCCTTCAAATGAAGTGGTCAGAGAATATGCGGTACGAGTGCTGGGCGAAGTCACACCACAAATTGCCAGTCAGCTAACTCAAGGCGTGGCGCTTGAAGATGGCATGGCTAAATTTGACGACATCAAAGAAGGCGGCGGTACCGGCGTCAATAAATGGTATCATGTCACCATCAAAGAAGGTCGTAAGCGCGAAGTTCGCCGGATGTTTGAAAGCCAAGAGCTAAAAGTATCTCGCCTGATTCGCACCAGATACAGTACGGTCATCTTGCCTAAAGAGCTGCGCACAGGTCGTTTTATTGAGCTTGACGCCAAAGATATTGGCAAACTTGTTGAGTCTGTAGGTCTGCGTCAGCGCCAAGGCACTGGCTTAAATACTGCCGCCAAAGAAAAGCAGGCGCGTATTCATAAAAAACCTTTAAAATCTCGCGAAGTCCGCCGCCAAAAGCATGAAGCTAATGAGCGCCGTGAAGAGCGTAAAAAACGCACCCCAAATCTAAAAACTGCTAAATTTACGCAAATTTAATTAGTTATTCTAAATGATCGATAAAACATAAAGCTGCCATTGGGCGGCTTTTTTGTGTTTTAATTTTTTCATTAGCACACATTTATGATGATTTTATGACAAAGCCATTTGAATAAACTGATTTATAAACATTGTTATTTTTATAAAATTTATCATAAAAATTATTCATGATTCGTTTACAAAAAAGTTGACAGCGCTTTTATGAAGCAACGCTTTGATTTGCCTAGTATTATACAAGAACAGCCATTTTGGATCACAAATTTTTTAAATAATCAATCTTTTATTTTAACAAAAAATAGGCTATATTGTTGCCTCACAACCATCCACACACTAGATATAGTGTATAACCTGCCAAAACAGCTGATAAGCTTTATTGGACTATACTCACTCATTTTCTCACGACATTGAGTGTATATGCCAAAAATCCACTTGGCAAAACTGCATAAAGAACTTTGGAGCAATAATGACACATATTGATCAAATTAAAGTCACCAAGAGAGATGGTCGCCTTGAGCCCATTGATCTTGATAAGATTCACCGAGTCATTACTTGGGCATCTGAAGGCTTGGACAATGTGTCAGTTTCTCAAGTTGAGCTAAAGTCTCATATTCAGTTTTATGACGGGATTCGTACGCGTGATATTCACGAAACCATCATCAAAGCGGCTGCCGATTTGATCTCGGTGGAGACACCAGATTATCAATATTTGGCAGCGCGTCTTGCGATTTTCCATCTGCGCAAGATTGCTTATGGGGAGTTTGAGCCACCACATCTTTATGCTCATGTTAAGCATCTCACCGAACAAGGTAAATATGATAAGCACATTTTGGCAGATTATAGCATTGATGAGTTTAACGAGCTGCACGATTACATTGACCATAGCCGTGACATGAACCTAGCCTATGCTGCCGTTGAGCAGATGATGGGTAAATATTTGGTGCAAGATCGTGTCACCAAACGCGTTTACGAAAGCCCTCAATTTTTATATATGTTGGTTGGTATGTGTTTATTTGCGGGCTACGATCAGGCTGAGCGTCTTGACTATGTTAAGCGGTTTTATGATGCCACATCAAATTTTTATATCTCGCTACCCACACCGATCATGTCTGGCGTGCGTACGCCGACACGTCAGTTTAGTTCATGCGTTTTGATTGAATGCGGTGATAATCTTGATAGCATCAATGCCACCACGTCTGCCATCGTGCGCTATGTCTCACAGCGTGCTGGCATTGGGATCAATGCTGGCGCCATCCGTGCGCTTGGTAGCCCAATTCGTGGCGGCGAAGCTCAGCACACCGGCTGCATTCCATTTTTCAAAATGTTCCAAGCCGCTGTTAAATCATGCTCTCAAGGCGGCGTTCGTGGCGGTGCAGCGACTTTATTTTATCCAATTTGGCATCTGGAAGTTGAAAGCCTATTGGTGCTAAAAAACAACCGTGGTGTCGAAGACAACCGAGTACGCCACATGGATTATGGGGTACAGATTAATAAGACAATGTATGCCAGATTAATTAAAGGCACTGACATTACTTTATTTTCACCTTCAGATGTACCAGGGCTTTATGAAGCATTCTTTGCTGATCAAGAAACTTTTGAGCGTTTATATACGCAATATGAAGCCGATGAGAGCATTCGCAAGCGTAAAGTGCCTGCCCGTGATTTGTTCAGCCTAATGCTGCAAGAAAGAGCAAGCACGGGTCGTATTTATATCCAAAATGTCGATCACTGTAACACACACAGCCCCTTTGATCCGACGGTCGCACCGATTCGCCAATCTAATTTATGTATGGAAATTGCCCTACCGACAGCGCCTTTGGATAACATCAATGATGAAAAAGGCGAGATCGCCCTGTGTACTTTATCAGCGATTAATTTGGGTAAGATCGAAGAATTATCTGATATCGAAGAGCCTGCTGAGCTGATCGTGCGTGCGCTTGATGCGCTGCTTGATTATCAAGACTACCCTGTCATCGCCGCCAAAAAAGGCAGTATGAATCGTCGCACTTTGGGTGTGGGTGTGATTAATTATGCTTATTATTTGGCAAAAAATGGAACGCGTTACTCCGATGCGGCGGCGCTTGGTTTGACCCACCGCACTTTTGAAGCACTTCAATATTATTTGCTCAAAGCATCAAATAAGCTTGCCAAAGAGCAAGGTGCTTGCCCTTGGTTTGATCAAACCACCTACAGCCAAGGCATTTTGCCCATTGATACCTATAAAAAGGATTTGGACAGCATCTGCACCGAGCCGCTACATCTGGATTGGGAGAGTCTGCGCGCGGACATCCAAGCCCACGGTTTGCGCAACTCCACCTTGTCCGCCTTGATGCCATCAGAGACAAGCTCTCAGATTGCCAATGCCACCAATGGCATTGAGCCGCCGCGTGGTTTGGTATCAGTCAAAGCTTCTAAAGACGGTATTTTAAAGCAGGTGGTTCCTGAGATTGAGCGTTTGGCAAGTCAATATGAACTGCTTTGGAACATCCCTGATAATAATGGCTATCTGCGCTTGGTTGGGATTATGCAAAAATTCATTGATCAGTCCATCTCTGCCAATACCAATTATGATCCGACCAAGTTTGAAGGTGGCAAAGTACCGATGAAAGTATTGATCCAAGACCTGCTAACTGCCTATAAATTTGGTGTCAAAACCTTGTATTATCATAATACTCGTGATGGCGCCGACGATGCCCAAGGTGACTTGGATGATGGTTGTGCAGGTGGTGCGTGTAAGCTTTGAGAGTTAGCCCAATTTGTTTGACAAGTTGGGCTAAGTTTATTGTGTGTAGCATGACATATCACCCAGTCATTGATCAGCGAGTTTGGATTTTCTTGCATTTTTATCGCTCAGATTATATGCTATAATGTGTCAATTATTTATATCATTAGGAAGATTGCCCATGAATATTCAAGCATTAATGCAGCAAGCCCAAGCCATGCAAAAACAAGTTGAGAAAAATGTCGAAGCTGCCAAAGCAAGCCTTGCAACCAAAGAAGTACAAGGCGAAGCAGGCAATGGCTTGGTCAAAGTTACCATGACAGGTCGCCATGTGGTTAAGCGCTTATCCATTGATCCAAGTCTTATGGATGATGAGCCTGATATGATAGAAGATTTGGTAGCTGCAGCGATCAATGATGCTGTGCGTCAAGCAGACGAGCTGTATGAAGAAGTGATGGCTGGCGCCACAACTGGCATGGGTCTACCACCTAGCATGAAAGGCTTGTTTGGCTAAATGCTGACCCCAAAGCTAGACAAGCTCATCAAAGAGCTGCAAGTGCTGCCCAGCGTGGGACAAAAATCCGCGCAGCGTATGGCGCTACAGCTTTTGACAAAAAAACGCACTCAAGGGCTATCTTTGGCGGCGGCACTTGAGACTGCCATGCACGACATCAAAGAATGTTCCCATTGCCACTCCTTTAGTGACGATGAGATTTGTCCCATCTGTACAGATGCCCGTCGTGATGATGGGCTGCTATGTGTCGTTGAGAGTGCCTCAGATGTGATGGCAATTGAGCAAAGCGGCGCTTATCGTGGTAAATATTTTGTATTAGGCGGGCATTTATCGCCCATCGATGGCATCAATGCCAGTGATTTGCACATTGATCAATTGGTTCATCGCATCAGACATGAGCCGATTCATGAAGTCATCTTAGCCACTGGCGCCACAGTTGAAGGTCAAACGACCGCTTTTTTTATTCATGATGCCATCCGTACCCATGCGCCCAAGATCACCCGTCTTGCTCAGGGCATCCCTATGGGCGGTGAACTTGAATATGTGGATAGCATCACCCTTCATCAAGCGCTACAAAATCGCGGCAATATATAATTACAATTATGACGACACCAACTTTTGAGTTCCCAAAATTTACAATCGATCAAAAGGCTTGTGATGATTTACCCACGCTATGGGTGCGCACTGATGATGAATTATACGCTTTGATCGATGAGATTGATGATAGCGATGTGGTGGCGCTCGATACCGAATTTATCAAACGAACCACCTACTATCCAATTTTGGCACTGATACAAATCAATACTGGTAGCGCAATTTATTTGATTGATGCGCCTAAGCTTGATTTGACTGAATTTTGGCAAGCGCTTGCTGAAGTGCCGACAATGGTGTGGTACGCCTGTGGTGAAGATTTGGGGATTTTTTATTTACTTGCTAAATGTCCGCCACTGACCAATGTGTTTGATGTGCAAATTGGTGTGGCGTATTTATCAGGTAAATTGCAAGCCGGCTATAGTCAAGCCATCAATGAGATATTGGGCATTGAGATTGACAAAGGCGAAAGTCAATCAAATTGGTTGGCTCGCCCCTTGTCTCATGAACAAGAAACTTATGCTGCCAATGACGTGCGCTACCTGCTTAAACTGTATGAAGCCGTCAAGGCAGAGCTAAGCAATCGTAAAATCCTAGAGTGCGTCATCGAAGACAGTCGCCACTATGCTCGTGAATTACACGCCATTCAAAATCAGCCTGATGAGACATTGTATTTAGACTTATTAGCGCCGATTTATAATCGCCGTCAATTGGGTGTGCTTCAGCAGCTGACCATCTGGCGCGAAGCTTTGGCACGAGCAACCAATGAGCCTAGAAGCTTTATTATCGGTAAACAAGCACTCAGAGAAATTGTTCAAGAGATGCCTGATAGTATCAAGCTTTTGGCTCGCACGACCATTAACCGAGCTGTATTAAGGCGCTATGGCGATGAAATCGTGCGTATTATCAGCCAAGTCAAAAGCGCCAATGAAGACGCACTGCCACCGTTGCCACCGCCGACTTATCACAGTAAAGCCAAGCCTTTTAAGAACGACTTAAATGATGTGATTAATACTTACAGTCAAAGCCATCACATTCCCTCCAATTTATTATTAAAAAATCGTTGGATGAATGACTTATTGCTCTTGATTGCTTATGATGGCTCGGTCGAAGAGTTACCGCCAGAATTACTAGGTTATCGTAAGGATTTGATCGTAAACGACATTTTACCGACGCTAAGACCTTATAAAGCACATATTTTAGAAGTTTTAAATACACCTGAATATAATTACTGATCATAAACATGAATTATCAAGACAAATTTGCACACGTGGTCGTGTATTGCGGTTCAAACTTTGGCGATACCCCCGCTTATTATCATGCCGCCCAAAGCTTGGGTAAAGCCTTGGCGGAGCATGGTATCACGTTGGTGTATGGTGGTGGTAATGTCGGCTTGATGGGCACGATTGCAGACAGCATCATCGCACATGGCGGCAAAAGCATCGGTGTCATTCCCAGATTTTTGAAGGATAAAGAAGTGGCGCACCATGGCTTGAGCGAGCTGATCATCACAGAAGATATGGCAAGTCGTAAGCTTAAAATGATTGCTTTAGGCGATGCGTTCATCGCTTTGCCTGGTGGCATTGGCACTTATGAAGAGCTTTTTGAGGTGATCTCACTTGCGCAGCTGCGTCAGCACACCAAACCGATCGGCGTTCTTAACATTGACGGGTTTTTTAATCCTTTTCTTAAGCTTCTTGAGCAGACGGCAGAGGCAGGATTTATGCCCATTTCAAACATTGACTTGATTTGTGTGGCTGATAACATCCCTGCACTGCTGACAAAAATGGCAAATTATCAGTTTACCGAATCTCAAAAATGGGTCAAGCCCAGTTGGATGGATGATACATCGGCTTATACTGCGCCCAAATTTACTTAAGCACGCATCAGTTTGCCAAATTGTACCAAAATATTACAAAAAACACTTGCAATAAAATAAAACGAATGTACACTATATAAAGATAATTTTAGCAATCGCGCAAGCTGATTTACTGAGTGTATTTCTTTGCTCGCTTTAGCATATCAGCTGGTGGTTGGTTTTGTATTAACATTCATATTAAAGGTGATGCTGATGGACATCAAAAAAATTCGTGAACTGGTAGATCTGATGGAAGAAAAAGATCTGTTAAATTTGGAATACGGTCATGATGACAAATACATCAGCCTCACGCGTAACACAGCATTCCAAACTGTCGCCGTACCTCAAGTTGCCCCTGTCGCTTCCCCAGCGCCGTCTCCTGCCTCAGCCGCTACGCCAAGTGGTAAGCTTGAAACCTCACCAATGGTTGGCGTATTTTATTCGGCACCAAGCCCTAACGATCCTCCTTTTGTGAAGGTCGGTCAAAAAGTCGAAGCCGGTGATACGCTTGGTATCATCGAAGCCATGAAAATTATGAATCCCTTAGAAGCCACCCAAAGCGGTATTATTGAAGAAATCTTGGTCAATAATGCCGAAGTGGTCGAATTTGGTCAGCCTGTCATTCGCTACAAAGCCTAACAGGAAGACATCATGATTAAAAAACTTCTCATTGCAAACCGCGGCGAGATTGCTTTACGCATCGTGCGCGCATGCAAGCAATTAGGCATCGCGACGGTGGGCGTATATTCCACTGCCGATAAGGATTTGATGCATTTACGCTTTGTTGATGAAGCGGTGTGTATCGGTAATGCCCCTTCTGCTCAAAGCTATTTGGATATTAACGCTCTTTTAGCAGCCGCTGAAGTCACTGCTGCAGACGCCATACATCCAGGCTATGGCTTTTTATCAGAAAATGCCGAGTTTGCTGAGCGCGTTGAAGAAGCTGGCTTGACTTTTGTCGGTCCACATCCAGAGCACATCCGCCTAATGGGTAACAAAGTCTCAGCCATCAATGCCATGAAAGAAGCAGGCGTGCCGACTGTGCCAGGCTCTGTGGGTGCGATCACTCTAAGCAATGCCGAAGAACAAGCTCGCAAGATTGGCTTTCCTTTAATTGTCAAAGCCGCAGCCGGTGGCGGTGGTCGTGGTATGCGTGTTGTTGAGCGTTTTGAAGAGCTATTAAACCAGGTACAAGCCGCTAAAACAGAAGCGCAAAGTGCTTTTGGTGACGATACGGTGTATATGGAGCGCTTTTTGAAAAACCCTCGCCATGTGGAAGTTCAAGTGCTCGGTGATGGCAATGGTAATGCACTCCATCTTTTTGATCGCGATTGCTCGCTTCAGCGCAGACACCAGAAAGTCCTCGAAGAAGCGCCTGCACCTGACATTCCTGACGAAGTTCGTACACCGATTTTGGAAGCGTGCGTTCGTGCTTGTAAAAAAATTGGCTACCGCGGCGCAGGGACATTTGAATTTTTATACGAAGACGGGGAGTTTTTCTTTATTGAGATGAATACTCGTGTTCAAGTTGAACATCCCGTAACCGAGATGATTACAGGCATAGACATTGTGGTTGAACAATTAAAAATCGCTGCAGGCTATGGACTGTCTTATCATCAAGATGAGATTACCATTCGAGGTCATGCCATTGAGTGCCGTATTAATGCTGAAGACCCACAGACCTTTATGCCATCGCCTGGTCAGATTCAGCAGCTATTTACACCGAGTGGCTCCGGGATTCGTTTTGATTCTCACCTTTATCAGGGGTATACCATTCCAAGCTATTACGACTCTTTGATCGGTAAGCTGATATGCCATGCCCAGACCCGCCGTCAAGCCATTGCCAAGACCCTGCATGCGCTTGATGAATTGGTCATTGAGGGCGTCAAAACCAATATCCCTTTGCACCGAGATGTGATCTTACAAGACGAAGCATTCTGTGAGGAAGCACAAAATATTCACTATCTTGAAGGTCATATGCTAAAAGCGCAGTGATATTTTGTTTTTAATGTGTTAAAAAGCAGTCGAATTTTGACTGCTTTTCATCATTTTGGCACAATCATTTGCTATACTAAAAAGACGATAGGTAAAATCTGCTCAAAAGATTGAATTTATCGTTTATGAACCCAATGTAGAAATTGTTCATTTCGATAACATGGCGCTTGGTTGATGATTCATCCCATCATGATCTGTCACCGTCAGCCAAGTCATTTGCCGCAACAAAAGGAATACTCTTTGAGCATCACTCGCACCATTCAAACCAATTTAAACACGCATGAATTACGCACCTTGCTTGGCGAATATAACAAGCACATCAAATACATCCAAGACCGACTTGAAGTCCAAATCGCTCAGCGACAAGATAAGTTTATTGTCACAGGCGAGCTTACTCCTGTTGAGCGCACCGAAATCATCATAGATAAATTGGCGGAGCTTGCTGGCGAACAAAATGACATCACCGGAGAAGAGCTTCATTTGATTGTTCAATCCAGCTTATCGCGTGATAGTGATCATGATGAAACTCCGGGCAAAAAAAATGGCAGCAACTCAAAAGACAAAAGCTATGCCGATATCTCTTTGCGCACACGCAAAGGCAAGATCACGCCAAGAGGCTACAATCAGCAAGAGTACGTCAAAAAAATATTAGTTTCGGATGTGTCTTTTGGCGTTGGTCCAGCGGGTACGGGCAAGACTTATCTGGCAGTAGCCTGTGCAGTGGATATGCTTGAGCGCGGAGAGATCGAACGGATTTTGCTGGTCAGACCAGCGGTTGAGGCGGGTGAGAAATTGGGATTTTTGCCGGGTGATTTGACTCAAAAAATTGACCCTTATCTGCGCCCTTTGTATGATGCATTGTATGAAATGCTAGGCTTTGAAAAAGTTGGCAAATTACTTGAGCGCCAAGTCATTGAAGTTGCGCCGCTTGCTTATATGCGCGGACGGACGCTGAATAATTCATTTGTGATCCTTGATGAAGCGCAGAACACCACCCCAGAGCAAATGAAAATGTTCTTGACGCGTTTGGGTTTTGGTTCTCGAGCGGTAATTACAGGTGATATGACGCAAGTTGATTTACCTCGTGGTCACAAATCTGGCTTGGCTCAAGCCTTGCAGATTTTATCCAAGATTGATGAAATTCACATCACTCGCTTTGATAGCAAAGATGTGGTGCGCCATCATTTGGTTCAAAAAATCGTTCAAGCTTATGATCAATTTGACGAAGAACAAGAGATGGCAGCTGCGGAAAGAAAAGCGGCGCGTATCGCTGAAAAACTTGCCGCCAAAGCAGGTGATATTGATGCCAAATGAGATTGATTTGGGATTTTCCGATGAGTTGGAACCCGCTGTTCGATCAGTATATTCAAGTCCAGATTGGACAGCGGTCTTGGACACAGCATTATCGGTCATGACCCAAAAGCTTCATCAAGGCACCCAATTCCCCTACTTTCCCGATGTGCAGATGATCTGGGATAAGCCCAAATCATTAAGCCTGTACATCGTTGATACCGCTGAGGGTCAAGCTTTAAATCTTGAAGCGCGCGGTAAGGATTATGCCACCAATGTGCTGTCATATCCAAGCGCCCTGCCATCAGAGATTTTAAACATGATGGAAGTGATTGAGCTTGGAGAATTGGTGCTGTGCCACCAAGTCATTGAGGATGAAGCACGCGCACAAGGCAAAACGTTAAAAGCGCATCTGACCCATTTGATCATCCATGGCGTACTCCACTTATTGGGCTTTGATCATGAGATCAGTGATGCTGATGCTGATGAGATGGAAGGCTTTGAGATCCAAATCCTAGAAAAGCTTGGGATACAAAATCCTTATCTTGAATCTTGATTGAGTATTTGCTTTACTAAAAAAGTCTCGCTGAATGTGGCGAGACTTTATCTTTATTGGTCTTACGAATTAATAAGCAAAAAAAATGACTTCATCAGCACATCTCCGGCACACTGTGTATCTACTACCGTTGCTACCTTCCGGTCCTGGCGGGGTTCATAGTACATAGTTGCGAAGCTACCGATGAAGCCAAGTCAGTATTATAATTAATCTATTGCTAATTTGCAAGTAAAATTTGATCATTTACAACGGCTATTGGGGCTGATCAGGAATAAATGTATCTTGGGTCGTTGCCAAGCCTTGAGCCAAAACTGACATCTGCAAAATCCGCGCTTCTGCTAACTCAAATGACGCAGGACTTAAATTTTCAAGCTTGGCAACGATAGATGCCACAATCGGCATATGGCAGACCACCGCAACACATTTACCCGTCAAGTCTTCACCCAACTTGGTGCGCACTGCATACTCAAGATCATCGATGGCAATCACAGGATCATCGTCAGGCGTAATGCTGCTTAGGCTAAGAAAGCTTGGATTTTGACCTAAGGCAAGCGCCTGTGATAATAAAATCTTGGCAGTCTGGTCGGCACGGTTGTAGGGACTGGCGATGATAAGATCAAGCTGATAATGCTCGGTAAGATACTCAGCTGTCTGCTGTGCTTGCAGACGCCCAAATTCGGTAAGATCACGCCCTGCATCATCTTCACAATATGGCGCAGCTTTTCCATGTCGTACAAAAATAACTTTCATAAATTTATCCTTGATACAGTTAATGCCCAAAGTCTAAGGCGTATGACTGGTTTCAACTTCATCTTTAGGGCTGGCATCGGCACTGGTCTTGAGCACTTCGCTAAACTCATGGCTCAGGCGTACATTGCTTTCATCATGCGGCAAGACAAATTCCACATCACTTCTAAAACCTGTCTCCATCAAATTGAGCGCCACACCAAGCGCAGATTTATCCTCATATAATACCGCGTGCAGAGCATGAGTAATGGGCATATAAATACCCAGCTCTTTGGCGCGAGAATGCACCTGAAGAATGGTATTGACGCCTTCGGCAGTCTGACCCAGCTTTTTGATGGCATGATCAAGACTGACACCCTGACCAAGCATATAACCAATGCGATAGTTTCGGCTGAGCACCGAGCTACACGTGGCATATAAATCCCCCACGCCAGATAGCCCTAAAAACGTTAAAGGGTCGGCGCCAACCGCCACACCAAAGCGGCTCATCTCTGCCAGAGCACGAGTGAGTAGCATGGCTTTGGTATTCTCACCCACATCATACGCTGCCGCCATACCCATGGCAATGGCATAGATGTTTTTTAGCGCCCCACCAAGCTCCACTCCCTTAATATCATTGCTGGCAAAAACACGAAAAAACGCGCTATGTAAAGCAGTTTGAACTGCTTTTCTGAGTGGTTCTGATTCTGAGGCGATGACTGTCGCGGTGGGCATATTATCCATAATTTCTACCGCTAAGTTTGGTCCGCTCATGACGCCAAAATTCACCTCAGGCAATACCTCTTGGATGATATCACTCATCATCGCAAACGTCTCTTTTTCCATGCCTTTGGTCAATGAAACTACCGCTTGGTGCGTTATAAATGGCTTAATATTGGTCAGCATCTCGCGAAACGCTGAACTGGGCACAGCAACGAAAATCACGTCCACGCCTGCCACTGCTGATTGAAGATCATGGCTGAATTTCAAACGCTCATCAAGCTTATGATTTGGCAGGTATTTTTTATTGATTCGAGTTTTATGCAATGACTTTACGGTGCGCTTATCTCGTACCCACAATGTGGCATCGCAACCATTTTTAGCTGCCAAATTTGCCATGGCAGTCCCAAAACTACCACCACCCAAAAAGGCAAAGCTCATCTGATTAATATCCGACACTGCCTGCTCTGCCGCTTGCATCGATTCAGCAAGCTGGGCGGATTTTTTCTTTTTTAGACCGGCAAGCTCAGCTATGCTCGAAATCAATGGTTTGTTGGGCAAGCCCGATTCTTTGATAGCGCTGACCGCATCATCAATACCAGTGCTGGCAGCATCGACAATTTTTTGTACTTTTTGGTTTTTGACATTCGGTTTGCGCAGCTTCATACGGCATGCATCCTTTAAATATTAATAAAAACAATCGGTTACTGACGATATTCTACATAGTCAGACAAATCTACAGTCTCACGATCTGGCATCTGAACGCTGCTTGAACCAGTATAAATCAAGCCACAAATGGTATTGTCTTTTGTAATGCCAAAATGAGCTTTAACTTCAGGGGTGTTACACAAAGGACCTGTGCGCCAGACACTTCGATAACCCAAAGACTCAAGCGTGAGTAGCATATTTTGGGCAGCCGCCCCTGCGCTCAGCAACTGCTCAAATGGTGGCACTTTTTCGTGATACTGATATTGCGTTGCAATAACAATGATCATGGGCGCTCTGAGTGGCATATTCAGTGTTTTTTTGATGGCAACTTCATCCAAAACCTCACCGCGTGATGCTGCTTCATGCTCCGCTGCTGATAGCAGTACTTGACCAAATTCGGTCAGCGCCTCACCTGTCAATACCCAAAAACGCCATGGCTTAAGCTGCTTATGATCTGGTGCCACCATCGCCGCACCCAATACCGCTTGTAGTTCAGCCTCATTTGGCATGGGCGAGGATAAGTTGCCGATGCTACGGCGCTGGTGAATGATAGTCAAAATTTCATTTGTCATTATTTTATCCTTAATTTTTATTAAAAATCAATATCGTCCTATTAATCCAAGCGATGCTCTTCTGCCAAGTATTCTTCTGACTGCATCTCCAATAAGCGTGAACGCGTCCGCTCAATTTCAAACGCCAATTTCTCGCCCTGATAAAGCTCTAAAATAGACTGCTCAGCTCGTATCAAAAGTTTTACCCTGCGATCATAAAATTCATCAACCAAATAAATAAAGCGGCGCGTCGGATCCATGAGAGTATCGTTCAGAGCAGGCACATTATCCACCATGACGGTATCAAAATCATTGGCAATCTCAATAAAATCTGCTGCCGAACGCGGCTGCATACACAGCGCTCGAAAATCAGCCAGTAGCATCGTTTCTGTGCGCTTAATAATATCAATATTACGACCGCCAATCTCAATGGGTGATGTGCTGATGGTCTGACCCCCTGCCAAAGTATCAAATCGCTCCGACAGCCACTTTTTTGTGTCATCAGTCAAAGGTGAGCTGTAAAGCTTAGCTTGCTTTAACAGTCTTAGGCGATAATCAATACCAGCATCAATATTCATGACGGTTGTATGTTTTTCAACTTGAGCGATCGCAGGTAGGAATCTGTCACGATGAATGCCGTTTTTGTATAGTCCTGATGGCTCAATGTTAGAAGTCGCCACCAATGTAATACCGCGATCAAACAACATGCTAAATAAATCGCCCAAAATCATCGCATCTGATACATTTGAGACAAAAAATTCATCAAAGCAAATAACTACAGCTTCTTGATGAATGATATCGGCAACTTTTTGCAAGGGGTCGGATTGACCTTGGAGCGCCACCAATTCGCGCTGAACACGCTGCATAAAGTGGTGAAAATGCATTCGCATCTTACGCTTTATCGGCAGACTTTCATAAAACATATCCATCATCCAAGTCTTACCGCGTCCCACGCCGCCCCACATATATAGCCCTTTCGGCGTTGCTGGCTTAGATTTAAATAGGCTTGAAAACCATCCGCCGCCTGCATTATCTTCTGCTTTGATAATTTCGTGATATAAATTATCCATATAAGTCACTGCCGCCAGCTGAACGGCATCTTCACTAAAATCGCCAGTAGCCAAAGCAGCCTGATAGCGCTCTAACGGAGTTTGATTTGACATGATGAATCCTTGTTATATTTTTAATTTAAATTTGGGTTTGTTCTTGTAAAATCTGCCCAAGCTCAACCAGTTTACCATGAAAAAAATGACCTGTTGAAAGCACGGTAGTGGGAATATCCCTTTCTTCAGCAAACTGCGCCAAATGCTCAGGACTGACCAGTTTATCTTGATTGCCATAAATCATAAATGTATGATCAGCCTGCCAACGCAAAGACGCCATGCCAACACGCATCACTGAAGGTGCGATGAGCGCTAAATTATGCAAATTCACGTCGGCAAATTCTTCATTATCCGTCATCAGACTTGCCAAGCGTGCGGCAGTATATCCACCAAAACTAAAGCCCCCTAGCCAAAGCTTACGGGCTTTGGTTTTATCCAAAGCATATCGCAGTACCCTCAGCGCATCTTCAAGCTCGCCATCGCCGGTACCCGTGACTCCAGTTGACTGACCGACACCACGAAAGTTAAACCTGAGCACATCCATGCCAGCATCACGACAAAATCGATACATGGTGCTAACCACTTTATTATTCATCGTGCCACCTTGGGCAGGATTGGGATGACAAAGAATCGCCAAGCCATCTTCAGCCGCTCGCTCGCCTGACTGCCAAATGGCATCAACTTCTAACACACCTGCAGGCGCATCGATCAGTAATATCTCTTGTTTCATAATTAAAATCAGCTTGGTAAATGAATCGCATTATATCATAATTTATTGCTGTGCAAAACTTAGCATGGTATGCAGCATGATCTACAAAAAGCCCACAGTTGCGCAAAATACCTTACTTGAAATGCCGTAATTTCTTGTTATACTGACAAAATCAATTGGTCTATCATTAGGAAGTTATGATGAAAAAACTGCTAGCGATCGCTACTGCTGCTACCTTACTATCAGCCTGTGCCAGCACATCTACCACTGCACCTGTCATCACACGCGCTGACGGCGTTCACGAAACCACAGGCTTGGGTGCAACCAAAACCAAAGCCCAAGAGTCCGCCTTGACAGCCGCCAAAAAGCAATGTGGTATGCGCACGCCTGTGGTTGTGTCTGATAAGCTGACTTATAATGGTATTCTTGATGAGCGTACAGGTCGTATGATTGAGCAAGGGGTGAGTGTTGCAGGCGCTATTTTTGGTCAATCCGCTCCTAAGCTTAGTCGTGATGATGATTTTGAATATACCATAAAATTTCGTTGCCAATAATCGGTTAATTCAATCTAATCAAATAAAAACAAGCNNGCTTGTTTTTATTTGATTAGGACTTCTTTGAGTTATTCGCCAAATGGGTTTGGTAGTGGCGTCGAAGCATTTGAAGGTGGTAGCATTGGAAGCTTAATGTTCGGCTGATCACCTGTCAATGTTCTTAAAAATGCGACAATATCAGCCGTTTCTTCATTGGTGAATTGTTTATTTAGCTGAATTTTACCCATGATTTGTACAGCTTCTTCAAGAGAATTGACTTGACCGTCATGGAAATGAAGTCGGCATATTATCCGTTTACCCGTGCTACCCATGGCAAGGTTATGACACGGATTACAAGACAAACTGCCTGATTCTGATAAGTGTGGGTCGAACCAAAGCCCCCCCCCTAAATCAACTGCAGAAATATTTTCGACCACAGCAGGCTGAATGGGTTTGATTGGTTCATTTGGACGCACGCTGACCAAGGGTTTGGTCGGCTGATCTGCTGGCGTGATGACCGCTGCATCACTGATCCGCCGGTCAGGTTTGGCAAATTGTGTCAATGCCGGCATACTCAAGAATACCACTGCCAAAACAGTAATGATAACAGGAAGAAATTAAGCAATTAATAAAAAAGACTCCAATCTAGCAACCTAACCTAGGCTAGACTAACAATATGAAGTATAACAGTAATTTAAGTGTCTATAAACTCAAGAAAATCATAAAATGCTTTTGTATTGACATAGATGCAACAAGAACAGCACTTTTGCTTGAGTTAAATCGCAATACAATTCATCATTGGTTTGGTATTTTTAGACAAGAAATCTATGAGTATCAAACCAACCAAAAACGCTTATTATACGGTGCAATTGAACTGGATGAAAGCTATTTGGGGCAAAGCGACAAAGGGGCTTTCATAGCAAGTTAAAGCCAGGTTGTGGTACATTAAAGCAACCTGACAAGCTGTGATACTTGGTAAAGATGTAGGTTATGACAAACAGTTTAGAGTAAATCACGGCAACAATGAATTTGCTTACGGTAGATGTCAAATTAATGGCATTGAGAGCTTTTGGAGTTTTAGCAAAAGACGGCTTGCTAAATTTAACGGTGTTACTGACAAATTTGAACAACACTGAAAAGAATGTGAATGGCGTTGGAACAAAGATGTTGATGAGTTACAACGCCATTTATGGAGTTTGATTAAGTGAGATTTTTAACTTTGATAGTTTGGAGTCTAAGAAATTAATAAAAAGCTTGTCTAGCACATTATATTGAGTAGATAATGATCATGAATTAAAGATACGATGACACGTTATTTAACTATTTATATATAGACAAAATTTTTACAGAAACAAAAAACAGCCATCATATGACGGCTGTTTCTTGGGCGCTTAGACGCCTGAGCGATTAACGAGTACGTGGATAAACTTCATCATCACCAAAGAAGTAGGCGATTTCGCGCTCAGCAGATGCCACAGAGTCAGAACCGTGTGCTGCATTTTCATCGATGCTGACAGCAAAATCAGCACGGATGGTGCCTTGAGCAGCTTCTTGTGGGTTAGTTGCACCCAAGATCTCACGATGAGCCAAAACCGCATTTTCACCTTCAAGGACAGAAACAACCACAGGACCTGAAGTCATGAAAGACACCAAATCACCAAAGAAGCCACGCTCTTTATGCTCAGCATAAAAGCCTTCAGCATCAGCTTGAGACAGATGCTTATATTTCATTGCAACTGGCTTAAGACCTGCTTTTTCAAAACGAGCGATGATATCACCGATGTGGTTTTTGCCAACTGCGTCTGGTTTGATGATAGATAAAGTACGTTCGATAGCCATGGGTAAATCCTTATGCTAATTAAGTTTGAGGTAAATTCGCCATTGATTATAACAATTTTTTTGACACTTTTCATCTTTTTAACCCAGTTTGTCGTGAAATTTTTTGCAGAAAGTTGAAATTCATCAAATCAATCCAAACAGGTTTTGGGTACGGTTTTAGGCTTCGGAATTTGTCTTTTTTGATACCTTAATTTGATAAATTTTGGTATAATGATGAAATTTCACACAACATACGAGAATTTATTATGGGCTTTAATTGTGGTATTGTAGGCTTGCCAAATGTCGGTAAATCCACCCTATTTAATGCATTGACCAAAGCAGGCATTGCTGCAGAAAATTTTCCATTTTGTACCAAAGACCCAAATACAGGCATCGTCCCTGTGCCTGACCCACGCCTAAAAGCACTGGCAGGCATTGTTAATCCTGAGCGCACCATCCCAACGAGCATGGAGTTTGTGGATATTGCAGGTCTGGTGGCAGGCGCCTCAAAAGGCGAAGGCATGGGCAACCAATTTTTGGCAAATATCCGCGAAACCGACGCCATCGCCCATGTGGTGCGCTGCTTTGATGATGATAATGTCATCCATGTTGATGGGCGTGTTAATCCTTTGTCTGATATCGACACCATCAATACTGAACTTGCTTTGGCGGATTTGGATGCCGTTACTCGCGCCATCACAAATCTCAACAAAAAAGCCAAAGGCGGCGATAAAGATGCTCAAGCTGCCCTTGCAGTCTTTCAAAAAATTGAACCTTTACTTGCTGATGGCAAGCCTGCACGCTTGGCAGGCTTAGATGACGACGAAAAAAAGCTGATTAAAAGCTATGGCTTGATCACACTTAAGCCTGTCATGTACATCGCCAATGTGTCTGAAGACGGATTTGAAAATAATCCACATTTGGATGCGGTACGCGAATTTGCTGCCAATGAAGACGCCATCGTCGTCGCGCTTTGTAATCAAATCGAAGCCGAGATAGCGCAGCTTGATGAAGAAGAAAAAGCAGAGTTTTTAGAAGGCATGGGCATGAGCGAAGCAGGACTTGACCGTGTGATTCGCGCAGGCTACGAGCTACTTAACCTTCAAACTTATTTTACTGCTGGCGTCAAGGAAGTGCGTGCTTGGACTGTCAGAGTCGGTGCTACCGCGCCTGAAGCTGCTGGCGTGATTCATACTGATTTTGAGCGTGGCTTTATTCGTGCTGAAGTCATCAGCTATGACGATTTCATCGAATACGGCGGCGAAAAAGGTGCTGCCGCTGCTGGTAAGTCTCGCTTAGAAGGCAAGACCTATATCGTTCAAGATGGCGATGTCATGCATTTTAGATTCAATGTCTAAATAAATCATTTAGATTAATTTCTTTATCAGCCAGGTTATACTTGGCTGATTTTATTTGTAGATGATAATAAATCCGTTCATGATTTCACAAAATATCTGAGCGTGATTTGAAATTGTTGGTTGGTTTTGTTATATTATCACGGTCACTATTTTTAATGATGTTAATGTTATCTCAAAGGATGATTATGAACCAAAAATTACTTTTAGCTTCTGTCGTGGCTGCGCTGACTTTGACCGCATGTAGCAAACCTGCCGAAGAAGCATCTCAAGCTGATACTCCAGCCACTGAACAAGTACAAACCACGGACGCCGCTCCAGCAGATACCCAACAATCACCTGAAACGGCTCAGATGACTGAAGATGCGCATGATCATGATGACCATGATGATCACAGTCATGCCGGTCATGATCACAGCCATGCTGATGGCGATGCCTATCAGTGCGGCAATCACACTGTTCATATCGCCGTCCATAATCATGATGGTGAAATGGAAGCTTATCTAAATCACGATGGCATCGAATACGACTTTGATCAAAATCCTGCTAATAACAATGAGTATACCAGCGATAATGGATTTGGTGACAATCAAAACACCACCCTGACCATCGATGGTAACAAAGCTGTCGTGACTGGCGATAATAATCAAGTATTACTTGACTGCGTCAAAGCAAGCTGATCAGTATCTTAATACTGAGTCTTAATACTGATTTTAAATCACTCATTTTAGCGATGAGTGATTTTTATTTGTCTGTTAAAGTCATCGCCGTCATGCACCTAAGAGCATTGATGCTATAAAATTTTGGCAAGCCCTCTTGAATGACTTGCAACTGGCAAAGTTTTTATCCATAATATACAGTCATTCACTCAAACTTTTAAGTTTATCACTGGACGGACTATGAGTATCGAAAAAGCAACCAACCGTGAGCAAAAAAAGCGTCAAACTCGCCAAGCGTTCTTTAATGCCGTGCTTGATCTATGTATGAGCGGTCAAGGCTATAGCTCAATCAGCTTGCGTCAAGTGACGCGTGAGGTTGGTGTAGTGCCGACAGCTTTTTATCGCCATTTTGATGACATGGAGAGCCTTGGCAAAGCCTTGGTTGAAGATGAGCTTGGAAGTGCGCTTGCTTTACTTCGTGAGCATATGCAGCTTGGACGCAAGCGAAGCTTTGACCGTCAGATCGCCAAAAGTGTACAGCTATTTTTTAAAGCGGTTAATGCTCAGCCGCGTTATTGGCAATTCATCGCCAGTGAGCGCTTTGGTGGCTCTGAAGCGGTCAGACGCGCCATCAGCGAGCAGATCGATACTTTTGCTAAGATCATGACGACCGATTTGGGTTTACAGCCTGCGTTTGAGCATATTAACAGCTATGATCGTTATTTATTGGCAGAAACTGGCGTTAATTTATCTTTTTCTTGGATCATTGATTGGCTGGATTTGACTTATATGCCAGAGTTTTTGGATGAAGAAGATCGCCCTTCTCAAAATGAGTTAGACGCCAAAAAACAGCAGATGCTACACCGCTGCACGCGCCAAATGCAAATGGTGCTTTATGGCGCTTACAACTGGAAATCCAACGAAGAAACCTTATTAGACGAACCTACCAACACCTAATCAGCCATATCTGGGCGATTATTTCGCCCTTTTTTAATCCTAATATTAAGCACTACCATGACCCAAAATACTCTCAAGATGCCAAATAAACCAAAATCTATTCTTAATAAAAGCCTGACCAAGCCTCAAATCACACCAACTCAAACGACATCAATCACCCCTTTACCCAAGCAAGATACCACATCAGCCATCAAAAACACGCAAAAAACGCCCAATTCTAAAGCTTTAACCGTCAAGCCAAATGACATTGTGCCATCCAAGTCCATCTATGATAATGCCGATCATGTGCTGCGCGTGGTTTCTATCAATGTCAATGGCTTACGCGCGGCTCAAAAAAAGGGGTTTTTTGAGTGGTTGGCTGTTAGTGATGCTGATGTGGTGTGCATCCAAGAATCACGCATCACTCACGAACAGTGGACGGATCAATTTCGCCCAGACGGCTGGCACACGCATCTATTTCCTGCCCAAAAAGCAGGTTATGCTGGCACAGCCATTTATAGCCGCCTCCCTTTTGTGTCGGTGGTGGATGGCTTAGGCTTTGATCTTGCCGACAGTCAAGGACGATTTATCAGCGCACAGTTTGATTTGTCCGCCCAAGGCATCGATCATCCAGTGCACATTGCCTCGTTGTACCTACCTTCTGGCTCATCAGGTGAAGATGCCCAAGCCAGAAAAGATCTTTTTTTGGAAAAATACCGCCACATCCTCAAACAATGGCGAGATGAGAATAAATCCGTTATCGTATGCGGTGATTATAATATCGTGCATAAGCGCATCGACATCAAAAACTGGTCAGGTAATCAAAAAGCGTCGGGCTGTCTGCCACATGAGCGGGCTTGGCTTGATCATATCTATGATGAACTTGGCTATGTGGATACATTCAGGGTGGTTCGACAAGATGCTGACATTTATTCTTGGTGGTCAAATCGTGGTCAAGCCCGTGCCAAAAATGTAGGATGGCGCATCGACTATCACGCCTGCTCGCCTGATTGGAAAGAGCGCACTTTGAATGCTTGGGTCTATAAAGATACTTGGTTTAGTGATCATGCGCCTGTGATCATTGATTATCAATTATCATCACATGACGAAAACATAAAATAAATCATAGATTTATTTATAAATAATTCTTATTTTAATTTAAAATCTAGCTATTAGATAATTTTTTAGGTAAAATACCGCATTTTTATTTGTCTAGTAGATTTCATGAGTTTTTAATAGTGTCTCTTTAAGTGTTTGCCGCACAACTGCTTGTATATCGCTCATAGGTTTTGACACTTGTTAAAAAGCATCATCACGAATCTATCTTTCCAAAAGTCGCCTGAACATCTCTCGGCAGGCGACTTTTTTGGCTCAATTTTATGCAAACAAGGAGTGGGCATGCTTACTTTTTTGGCGATGTTGCCAATCATGATTGTTTTTTTGCTCTTGGTGGTGATGCGTCTGCCAGCCAAATATGCGATGAGCTTGGCTTATCTTGCGACAGCTGCTTTGTCATATTTTGTCTGGCATACCAGCGGTCATCAAATCGCTGCAGCGACCATTCACGGTGTATTAACGGCGGTGAATGTCTTATTCATCGTTTTTTCTGCCATTTTGATTTTAAACACCTTAAAACACAGCGGTGCAATTAACGCCATCCGCCAAGGCTTTATGGACATTTCACCAGATCGCCGTGTGCAAATGATCATCGTTGCTTGGCTGTTTGGCTGTCTGATCGAAGGCTCAACAGGCTGGGGTACGCCGTCGGCAGTGGCAGCGCCTTTATTATTGGCATTAGGCTTTCCTGCGATGGCGTGTGTGATGGCAGTACTAATCATTCAGTCCACCCCTGTGTCTTATGGTGCGGTAGGCACTCCGCTACTGATTGGCGTCAATTCAGGCCTTGAAAATAAAGAAGATGTTGCCAACGCTTTGGCAAATGTCGGCATGGATTTACCGGCTTATATTTTTAATATCTCAGGCAATGTCGGCATGATTCATGGTACCGTCGGCTTTTTGATTCCGCTGATATTGTGCGGGTTTTTGACATTATTTTTTGGTCAAAAACGCTCATTCACCGAAGGTCTAAAAGCTGCGCCCTTTGCAATTTTTGCAGGCTTGGCATTCACCATTCCTTATGCCTTGACCGCCAAATTTATCGGTCCTGAACTGCCATCCATTGTGGGTGCCGTCGTTGGCTTGTCATTGGTCATTCCTGCTGCCAAGCGTGGCTTTTTGATTCCCAAAGAAATCTTTGACTTTGGTCCGCGTGACAGCTGGGAAAAAGAATGGGTCAGTGAATTTACTGTCACCGAATCAGTTGGCACGACTGCCCCAAAATTTTCAGTCGTGCGTGCGTTTCTGCCCTACCTACTAATCATTGTCATTTTGATCGTCACGCGCACTATTGCACCACTCAAAGCGTGGCTAACCAGTGACTCAGTTTCGATTATTTTTGCTAATATTCTAGGCACTAGCATTACGAATAAAACACAGCTATTATATTCCCCTGGCGGCGTGCTCTTGTTGGTGTCAATTTTGTGTATTTTTATTTTTGGCATGACAGGTAATATGGTCAAAAAAAGCTGGTCAGAATCTGGCAAAACCATGCTTGCTGCTGCGCCTGCTTTACTATTTTCCATTCCGATGGTTCAGGTATTTATCAATTCAGGCACCGCGCCTGACGCTGCGGTACAAATGATCGCCATGCCAAAAGTTTTGGCAGCGTCTGCTGCACAAGCCTTTGAAGGGATGTGGCCACTTGTCTCGCCTTGGATTGGCGGCCTGGGCGCCTTTATTGCTGGCTCAAATACAGTATCGAATATGATGTTTTCACATTTCCAATGGGGCACTGCGACCCAAATTGGCTTAGGTGTCATGGATGCCGCCAAGGTCGTGTCCTTACAAGCGGTGGGCGGCGCAGCGGGCAATATGATCTCGGTGCATAATGTTGTTGCAGCGTGCGCGGTCGTGGGTTTGGTCAATCGCGAAGGCTATGTGATTCGCAAAACCTTGATCGCCATGACTTATTATGTGATTCAAGCTGGTCTTGTGGGCATGGCGATCATTTTTAATCCGCTATACTGGGTGGGTGCGATCATCTGGCCACTGGCGTTTTTATTCATCATGAGCAAAGTGGGCAACAAAGCCTAAGCAGGATTAGCAAATGGCTCAATTGATTTGGGCTATTTGCAATAAATCACTGCCTGCTGATAGTTTTTACTTGCCGATTTGGGGTAAAAACAAGTAAAATAGCCTGCTAAATTTGAAAATAATTTTTAAAAACTCTTGATTAAATGAGAAATTAGAATGGCTGATTTAAGCAAAATTACCGAAATTGAAGATCTGCGTCGTATCGCTGAGCGTAAAGTACCGCGCATGTTTTATGATTATGTAGATTCAGGCTCGTGGACACAGACCACTTATCGCAATAACGAAACGGACTTTGATCGCATCAAGCTGCGTCAGCGCGTCCTTGTCGATATGGATAATCGCTCGCTTGCCACACAAATGATCGGTCAAGATGTCACCATGCCTGTGGCGATTGCACCGACTGGATTTACTGGCATGATGTGGGCGGATGGCGAGATTCACGCGGCGCGCGCTGCCGAGAAATTTGGCATTCCATTTTCGCTGTCTACCATGTCGATTTGCTCAATCGAAGATGTCGCCGAAAATACTACCAAGCCGTTTTGGTTTCAGCTGTATGTCATGCGCGATAAAGAATTTATGGAAAATTTAATCAAGCGTGCTAAAGCTGCCAATTGTTCGGCACTGATTTTGACGGCGGATCTACAAGTCTTAGGTCAGCGTCATAAAGACATTAAAAACGGGCTATCAGCACCGCCAAAACCGACGCTAAAAAATATCTTAAACTTAATGACTAAGCCTGAGTGGTGCTATAACATGCTTGGCACTAAGCGTCATACTTTCAGAAATATCGCAGGTCATGCCAAAAATGTGTCCGATCTGTCTAGCTTGTCAGCTTGGACAGCGGAGCAATTTGACCCAGGTCTAAGCTGGGATGATGTGGCGCGCATCAAAGATCTGTGGGGCGGCCCATTGATCCTAAAAGGCATCATGGAGCCTGAAGATGCCATTATGGCGGCTCGCTCGGGTGCTGATGCGATGGTGATCTCAAACCACGGCGGTCGTCAGCTTGATGGCGCGCCAAGCTCTATTGCGTCTTTGACTGAGTGTGTGCAGGCATCTCAAGCCGAGAATCCCAACTGCGAAGTTTGGCTAGACAGTGGGATTCGCTCAGGTCAAGATGTTCTAAAAGCCATCGCCTTGGGGGCGAAAGGTACGATGATTGGGCGTTCGTTTTTGTATGGCTTGGGTGCTTACGGCGAAGACGGTGTACGCCGTGCGCTAGAGATCATTTATAAAGAATGTGATGTGACGATGGCGTTTTGTGGTCATACCAACATCAATACGGTGAACTCTGATATTTTGGTCAAGGGCACTTATGAACATCTCAAAGCCAATCAGCCACATATCACACCAATTCGCTGGTAACTTTCGATAAAAAGCAAGTTTCACCTAGCCAATGAAACTTGCCAAAATATTATCAAAAAAGGTTTCGGCTTTTGATTTTAAATAATTAACCAAAACCTTTTTATTCTCTTGCTGCTATGATCAAATTCTTCATCGGTCGTCATCAAACGGTTTAAATTTTAATTACTAATCATCAGCCCACACTGCTTGTATTGATGAATGAAGCCGTCATTTTGCCATCTCAATTAAAATACGGTCAAAGCCCAAAGCCTCTTGCACATTTTGGGCATGAGCTGTCTGCACATCATTGATACAGATTAGCAGTGAGTCAAGTTTTGCAGCCTCAAGCTGAACCTGACCAACCAGCATCTGAGCATCTATATCCTGATGCAAGCTTGGCAATCCCAACAGCATGCGCCACAAATCGGTTAGCATGACTCTTGACAAAGTGATGAATTCATCCAAAGTCAAAGCGTTTTGCCAATAGCTACTGGCGGCGCTGGCGGTACGCTTGGATAGTTGTAGCGCAGCGTAGGTTTTTAGCCAAAGTATGCGCTGATCAAACCAGTTGGCGTCAGCCAATGCTTTGGCTTGCAAGACCGCGCCATCACTGATGTCCAGTAAAATCTGTGATAGCTCAGGTGACATAAAGTCACTTAAATAACCAATCGCCTCTACTTTGTCGATATAAGATAAAGGCATTGTCTGTACGCGGCTTTTGATGGTAGGTAAAAGTCTGGACGGATGATCGGTAATGAGTATCAAAAACACGCCATCCCTAGGCTCCTCAAGTGTCTTTAAAAATGCGTTGGCAGCGCCTAGCGTCAGCGTATCCGCTCCATCAAGCACAATGACCTTTACCCCATGTCCTTTGGTTTGACTGTATTCTTGGAGCGCGCGGATATCATCAATCTTAATACTCTCACCCTGTGAATCACCAGATTTGGCGCCCTGTGGCAACACCAATAAGTCAGGATGTGTTCCAGCACGCAGCCATTGACAGCTCTGGCAGTGACCACACGCGCCATGCTGATCTCGCTGCAGACACAGTAGATACGCTACAAATCGCCAAACAAACTCACGCTTACCGATGCCTTTTTGACCTACGGCGAGTAAGCCATGCGGCAAATGCTGCTCAGTAAACTGTCCTGTCAGCTGCTGCCAAGCCTGCCTCTGCCAAGGCAAAAGTGGCGCAAAATAAGCCTCATGCAAAGCGTCCATCAAATTAACACCAATCAATAAGCCAAAAATTCATCCAGCGGCATGGCATTTAGTCGCTCCAAATCCTGAGGCGTATCCACCCCTGCTGGCAGTGCGACTTTTGCAATATCAATGGCGATACGCTCACCATTTTCAAGCACCCTAAGCTGCTCTAGATTTTCTAATTTTTCAAGCACTCCTTGAGTCCAGCTTGTAAATTGCTTAAGCATACGCACACGATAAGCATACAAGCCCAAATGGCGAAATGCGTTATTCGGCGCATCTGATGAGCCATCGCGGTCATGCGGAATGGGCGCACGGCTAAAATACAAGGCGCGTTTTGCCTGATCCATCACCACTTTGACCACCGAGAGGCGCAAAAACTCTTCTTGATCATAAATTGGCTCACATAAAGTCGCCATCGCGCAATCTGGATTGTCAATCAAAAGCTGCGCCACCTGCTCAAGCAGCACTGGCGGCACCAAAGGTTCATCGCCCTGCATATTCACAATAATATCATCATCACCAAAGCCTAAGTCTGATGCCACTTGAGCCAATCTATCCGTTCCAGATGGATGGGCGCTGTCGGTCATCACCACAGGTATGTCTGCATCAGCGCAAGTTTGATAAATCCGCTCATCATCGGTAGCCACACAGATGGTATCTGCAAAGCTTGCTTTTAGGGCTTTTTTTGCTGTCCACAGAATCATCGGCTGATCATGCAATCGCAATAAAGGCTTACCTGGTAGGCGAGAAGATTGATAACGCGCTGGAATGATCAAATGAATTTTTTGCATAGCTATCCTTACAAATTAAATTAAGGTATTTTTACGCTTATCCCACCGTCCAAAGGCATTTCCAAGCAAAGTCCCTGAGATTGAATGCCATACTACTGCAACTGCTGCAGCGATGGCGACTTCCGCATTGGTGGGGAAAAATTTGGCGCTAAGCCCTGTGGCAAGACCAGTATTTTGGATGCCTGTTTCGATCGATACTGTCCGCTTTTTTGTGGTGGTCATACCCGCTGTCGCAGCTGCATAATATCCCAAAACATACCCTGCGGTATTATGGGCAGCCACAGCCAAAAACATCACTAACGCCGATTCCATAAAACGATGCACATTCGCCCCTACCACTCCACCAACAATGCAAGCAAAAGCTAATACAGCGACAGCAGGCATCACATCTTTAAGGCTTGAAAACCAAGCCTGTTTATGCAATGCCATATTTAAAATCGATCCTAATATGACAGGAAATAAAGTCACCAAAACCATGACTTTGAACATTCCCCAAGCATCCATGTTCACCGTCTCACCCATCAGTAGCATGAGCCAAAGTGGAGTCATCACAGGCGCAAGCAGTGTCGAGGCTGTCGTCATACCCACCGAAAAAGCCACATCACCACGCGCCAAATATGTCATGATATTCGACGACACGCCACCAGGACAAGACCCCACCAAAACCAACCCCAGCGTTAAGCCATCCGACAGCCCAAGCCCTCGCCCAATGCCGATGGCAAGCAGTGGCATCACGGTGTACTGAATCATAGATCCTATAAAAATATCCAATGGGCGCTGCGCTAGGATCTTATAGTCTTTTTTACCTAATGTGATGCCCATTCCTAGCATCACGACACCCACCAGCAGCAGCTGAATATCGCCTCTAACCCAAGAAAAAATCTCAGGAGCTATGATAGCGATCAGTGTCGCCAAAATAATAATGATTGTGGTAAATCGTGTCGCCTGCTGACCAATCACAGAAAAAACTGACATCCAAACCCTTAAAATAGTTACAGCTAATTAATTTAATTGATAATTGGCAATCAAACGATCGATCTGCTCAAAAACCGCACAAGACAATACCGCCTCCACAGGCAGCACCCAAATCCGATCAAAAATATCATGAGTCGTTTGAGCAGCCAAATGACGCAATTTGACCGCATCCTTACTGGTGACAATGATGGGATAATCTGTCAAATCGACCAAGTCTTCAACCCTAAAATCATGATGATCCCCAAAAGGATGCGGAATAACCAAAAACCCCTTATCCGATAAAGTATCAAAAAACCGCTTAGGATACCCGATACCGCTGACCGCGTGAACGCGCGTACCTCCAGATGGTGCAGGGCTTTTGGCAGTGCCCATAAGCGGCTCAATCCGCCCTGCCTTTAAACTCATCGTCATAGCATCATCAGGATAACTGGCAGTGTCTTTATCATGGTAGATCACCAACGCGCCTTGCAATCGGTCAATGGGCTCTCTTAAAAAGCCTTGCGGCAGAAGCTTACCATTACCAAAACCTCTGGCAGCATCAACAACGATCCATTCTTCATCACGATGCAGTGCATAATGCTGCAGACCATCATCACTGATGATGAGCGTCGTTTCAGGAAAATTTTGTAATAATAAATCGATGGCTTGACCGCGATCTGGCGCAACCGCCATCGGCAGATGCAAGCCACCAGAATGCAGGCTTTGGACAATTAAACAAGGCTCATCACCCACTTCGCTGGGCGTGCTACTAGGGGTGACCAGTTTGGGCATTTGGGCAGTATCACCGCCATAGCCTCGGCTGATGACAGCGACGCTCATACCCTGCTTAAGTAAAATTTTAGTTAGAGCAATGATCAGCGGCGTTTTGCCACTACCGCCAACGGTGATATTACCAATGACAAGAACAGGTACAGGTGCTCGATAAATGGGGAATTTACCTGAATCATATAAAGACTTTCTGGCATGAGTGACCACGCTGTATAGCCCTGATAATGGTGTTAAGACCTTTAGCCAAGGCGCATTGTTTTGCCACGCCTGCGTAAGCATCAGCTCAAGCTTCTTCATGATGACTGCCCTGCCTATTTTGTGTGATTATCAATAATTCGACATCTGGCGCAGTCTGTCTATCAGCTCACCAAGCTCATCGTGACTATAAAAGAAAATCTCCACACTGCCTTTGCCATCTTTGCCTTGCTTTAGCTTAACCTTGGCACCCAAGGCGTCCGATATCTGCTGAGACAGTGCCAACACCTCATGGTCTGGCTGAACTGTGTGCTTAGGATCAGGATCTAAAATTGATTTGACCAGTCTTTCGGCATCTCGCACAGTCATACCGCCATCAACAATTTTCTTGGCGATGACTGGCTGCTGCTCTTGAGATAGTGATAAAAGTGCGCGTGCGTGCCCCATGTCCATCACGCCATCTAGCATATATTGTTTGACTTGATTATGCAGATGATTGAGTCGCATTAAATTGGAAACCGTCGTGCGCGCCTTACCGACTACAGATGCGATCATGGCATGACTCATACCAAATTCGGTATGAAATCGCTGCAGCGCCGCCGCTTGCTCCAAGACATTGAGATCTTCACGCTGAATATTTTCAATCAATGCCAAGGCAATGGCGATCTCATCGGACAAGACACGCTCAATGGCAGGAATGGTCTCAAGCCCTGCCAGTTTCGCCGCTCGCCACCGACGCTCGCCAGCGATGATCTCGTGTGTCACCGTATCACTGGACTTGTCCTCATCTGACAAAAGCGGACGAATCACGATCGGCTGCATCACGCCATGCTGTTTGATAGAAAGCGACAACTCATTGAGCGCCTCTTCGTTCATGTCACGCCGTGGCTGATATTTGCCTGATTGTAGACGATTGGTAGCAATTTGCACAAGGGCAACTTTCTCACCCGTGCCAGCCTCTAAAGCTTGGTTATCATCGCTGGGTTTTTTGCTTTTTTTGGATTTTTTATCGCTTTTTGGGGTCTTTTTTGGCGCTTCTTCCAAAGAGATGAGAGTATCGGCTTCTGATACCGACTGATCCACGCCTTGATCAGACTTATTATCGGTCTGCTCACTTGTAGCACTCGCCGCCAAAGACTGGGCATCGGCGATGATTTTCTTCTCTGCTGAGATGTTGCCTAGCAGGGCATCCAGCCCACGATTCATACCCAATCCACGCTTTTTAATCATGAAAATTTCCAGTCTGTATTAGTGATTATTCAGTTAAAATTCATCTTTGGCGCATCCGCCAAATCAGATTATCGCGGCTCAGCCAAACCAAACTGCCAAAACAAAGCGATCTGTGTTTGTTGATATTCAGGCAGGTTATCCAAACCACTTGCCACCGCCTTATCATCGCTGCCAGTGGGCTCGTCGGTATCTTGTGGTATTGGATCAGCTTGCCCAGAAGCCTCTAACAACACAGACTCATCAACCAGCTCAAGCTTATCATCCGCGCGGTGATGGTAGCTATCAAGCTGATCGGCGCTATCATCTTGTAAGGCAATTTCATGAGTATCATGAGTGGCTGACTCAGATACTTTTGAGACATCAGCATCATGAGCGGTATCAGGCTCAGCGGTAACTGATGCCACCTGCGACTGATCAGCAGAGTTGTCTTCACCTGCCATCACCAGTTTGGCATCATCGATCACATCAACGACTTGGCGACCGACTTTTGTCCCGCTTAAGAGCGCATCCAACCCGTATTTGACCCCAAGTCCGCGTTTTCTTGCCATGGCTATGTATCCGTTTTATTTGGCTTTGGTCTGTGCAACCACTTCATTCATGAGTTTATGATAAGCGATCGCGCCCTTGGATGATTTTTCATAAGTAAAAATCGATTGCCCAAAACTCGGTGCTTCTGCCAAACGCACATTTCTTGGAATACTGGTTTGATAAACCAAATCACCAAAATGACGCTCAAGCTCATTAGAAACATCTTGCGCCAATGTGTTGCGATAATCAAACAAAGTGCGCACCACGCCGCGAATGTGTAAAGCATCGTTGATGGATTTAAGCTTATCAATCGTCGCGATCAAGTCCGCCACACCTTCAAGCGCATAATACTCGCACTGCATCGGGATGATGACGCCATCAGTCGCCGCAAAGGCATTGACCGTAATCATGCTAAGACTTGGGGCGCAGTCCATCACGATATAATCATACTCAAGCTTGCCTGCCGCCTTGGCATCTGCCATCGCTTGCTTGAGCAAAAAAGGCGCATCAGGAACACCAGCCAATGACACATCAATCCCTGCCAAATCACGGTTGGCACCGATGACATCCAAGCCGATATCTGTAGATAAGATGGCATCTTGTAGAGACACGCCATCAAGCAGCACATCCGCCATCGTGTATTCTAAGGTATTTTTATCCAAGCCGACACTGGTGGTGGCATTCCCCTGAGAATCCAAATCTATCAGCAGCACCTTTTTTTTGGCAATCATCGCCAACGCCGCCGCCAAATTGACTGTGGTTGTGGTCTTGCCAACACCCCCTTTTTGATTGGCAATTGCAATAACTTCCATAATAAAACCTTCAAAAATATATCATAAAAATGATTAAAAATTACTGTTTTGTGAGATAAACCACGCACCTGTCGTCATTTAATTTGGGCACTAAGATGGGCTCAATGTCGATATGCCAAGCCTGCAAATCTGCCATCTCTTCAGCGTTCGGGACTTTGCCTTTCATCGCGTATAAGACACCCGACTCAGCCAAGCACGGCTCGGCAAGGCTAACAAAATCAGCCAGTGACGCAAATGCACGTGAAGTAATCACATCGTACGCATTCGCCTTTTGGGCATGATGGTGCTCAATTCTAGAAGCAATTGGTGTAATATTTTTTAAGCCAATTTCACTGGTGATTTGGCGTATAAAGCGGATTTTCTTTTGATTGCTGTCAAGGGCATCAATGTGCCAATCAGGCTTTAAAATCGCTAAGATCACCGACGGCAGACCTGCGCCTGTACCAATATCAAGCAACGATTGGTTTGACTGCGTCTTAAAAGGCAATTTTGGGACGATCGCCATACAGTCAAAAATATGCTTAACCAAAGCCTCATCAGGATCTGTGATGGCGGTGAGATTGTACGCTTTACCCCACAACAAAAGACCGTCTAAATACCGTAAAATCTGCACAATCTGCTCGTCAGTGATAGTCAATCCAAGCGATTGGGCGGCTGCCTCAATGGCAGCTGCAAAGCTTTGAGATTTGTGGGAGATTTTAGAAAATTTGGGGGTCATATCATCGTTCTTAATAAATTTAACACATCAACAAACAACACAAGACTGCCAAACAAGGCAGCATAAAATAAAAGTTTGCGCACAGCAAAGCCTATTTTATCATGCTTTAATCTGCTAAAATACCCTTTTTAACCAACCCACTGCGTTTTTTGAGCATTTCATCACATTTTACCGTTTTGCACAAAGGATAGGCAGGCTGAGCTGATTTCAATTTTATGAAAGACAACGCATATCACATTTTAAAAAACAACCACCGATTACAAGCCTGCGACTTAAAGCGTTATACCGATCCCAAAAAGCTGCCCAAATCTAGCCGCGCGCGCCTGCCCAAGCCTGATTTGGCATTTGGTCAAAGCCGTGCGATTAAGGCATTAAACACAGCGCTTGATATCCGCGCCAATGGCTATCATGTGTTCGCGGTGGGTGAAAATGGACTGGGCAAACGCACCTTGGTTACGCGCCTTTTGACTGAGCGTGCCAAACAGATGCCCACGCCCAATGACTGGGTGTATGTCCATCACTTTGCAGATGCGCGCCGTCCGATCGCGATTGATTTTCCTGCAGGAATGGCAAGCGTATTTCAGCAAAAAGTGCATAAGCTTTGGCAGGACGCCAAGAAAAAACTTGCCGCCAAATTGCTTGGTGACACCCACCAAAGCCACATCGAAGTCATCAAATCCGCCACCGTCACACTGCAACATGAACGCTTTAGCAGTATCAATGATGACGCCAAAAATCATAATCTGATGCTAAAGACGGCTGCTGATGGGCGCGTGCATTTTATGGCGATAGATGACCAAAAACCGATCGATACCCAAGCACTCAGCAAACTTCAAAAACAGCTTTCAGAAGCACAGCTTGAGCTTGGTGAGCTTGAAGATAGCACGCATGATCAGCTAGAAGCGCTGCACCAAAGCACCGCCCAAAAAGTGCTTGAACCGATGTTTAAGCCCATTTTGGCAAGCTTTAATCATCAGCCAAAAGCCGTGCGCCATCTAAATGCCATGCTAGATGATATGGTCAAGAATGTCGCGCGGATCATCAATGAAGATGATGAAAATTTTGTGGCGGCAGCGTTATCTGATGTGCCTAGCCGATATGCGGTCAATGTCTTGGTCAGTCATAAGCCTTCAGCTGGCGCGCCAATTGTGTTTGAAGATTTGCCAACGCATCTTAATTTACTTGGGCATATTGAGTACACCACAGAGCTTGGCACCGTCTTGACTGATGTGAGCATGATTCGAGCTGGCGCTCTGCATAAAGCCAATGGTGGCTATCTTTTGCTTGAAGCTCAAAGCCTGCTTGAACATCCTTATGCATGGCAGGGCTTAAAACGAGCACTGCAGTCCAAACAAATCAAAATCTCAAGCCTAGAGCAGATGCTCACCTTGACAGGCAGCTTATCGCTTGAGCCTGACAGCGTGGCGCTGGATGTTAAGGTGATTTTGTTGGGCGAAGCTGATTTGTATTATGAACTTTTGGAGTTTGAACCTGAATTTAATTCGGTATTTAAAGTTCGTGCTGATTTTCATGACGATATCAAGCGCGACGACCTAAGCGAACACGGCATGGTGCTAAAGATGGTAGATATGATCAAAGCGTATCAACTGCCAGCCTTTGATAATACAGCGTTTGCGGTGATAATTGATAAATTATCCGAACTTAGCGACGACAAAAATAAGCTGGATTTGCACGCTGACCGATTGGCAGGCTTGATCGTGGAATCTGCGCGCATTGCTGCCCTTCAAAATGACAAAACCGTCACCGCCAAACATGTGCAAACCGCGCTTGATGACATCACCGAACGCACAAGCTATCTAAAAGACCTGTATTGGCAAGAAATTTTAAACGGTCAACAAATCATCTGCACCAAAGGTTGGGCGGTTGGACAAATCAACGCACTCACCGTCATCAGCTATGCCGACAGCGAATTTGGACTGCCTGCACGCCTGACCGCCTTGATTCAGCCCAATTTCGGTCATGGCGAGATTTTGGATATTGAGCGCGATGTCGAGCTTGGCGGTAGCTTGCACGCCAAAGGTATGCTGATCATGTCAAGCTTTTTACGATCATTGTTCAGTGAATTTCATGAGCTTAACTTTAGTGCGTCATTGGCATTTGAACAAAGCTATGGTCAAATAGATGGTGATAGCGCCACCCTAGCCGAAGCTTGCGCCCTACTGTCTGCCTTAGCCAAAGTACCCATCGCCCAAAATCTTGCCATCACCGGCTCCATGAATCAGCTTGGTCAAGCTCAGGCGGTCGGCGGTGTCAATGCCAAAATCGCTGGATTTTTTGATGCTTGCCGCGATAAAGGTCTAGATGGCAGCCAAGGCGTGATATTGCCGCGCGCTAATATCGACCAGCTGATGCTGCGTGATGACATCGTACAAGCGGTTACAGATGGTCAGTTTCATATTTATGCCATCGATCACATCACCGATGCACTCGCCCTTTTATCGGGCATACCCATCGATGACAAAAACAAGCATGGTGAATATAAGCGTAATACTTTATTTGGCAAGATCATTAAGCGCCTTGAAAGTTGGGCTCATGATGACAAAGACGACAAATCAGACAAAAAGTAAGGCTGCCTATCACTCCCAAAACTTCAGCAATTGATCATAGGTTAAACTGCTCATGAGATTATTAAGCTCATTGATTTTAGCGGCACTATTGCCGATCAGTGCTTTTGCACAATCAACCGCCTTTGAGAGCCCATCAGGCAACATCTACTGCGAAGCGCACGACGATATGGTCGCCTGTTTTATTCACCAAACCCAAACAGGTAATGACGGCTGCGCTTATATCATCGAAGCTTATGCCCCATCCGCCTACAGAACATGTGCTGCCGATGGTGGTTATGACGGCTATATCACCACCTTAGGCTATGGTAACAGCATTCGTGGTCAAGGGTGGACTTGCACCAGTCAGCAAACGGGTATGTATTGTGTGAATCGTCTTAAAAAAGGTTTCAAAATTAGTCGTTCAAAACAGATCATGTTTTAAGCACTTATTTTTTAGCGACCAATTTTACTCAGTTTATTAAATTAATAGTTAAAATAACTCTAAACCTTAGAACCATGACAACCAAACCCAAAGCCGTACGCCCCAAGACCAAACTGGCGATCACCAAAACAGCTGATACACCGCCTTCTCGCCCGATGAATGCTGACAAGCGCTTGGCTTTTTTTCAAAAACTCTCGCAGCACATCAATGAGCCAGTGACCGAGCTCAATTATTCTTCTGAATTTGAGCTACTCATTGCAGTCATGCTATCAGCACAGGCGACCGATAAAAGCGTGAATATCGCCACAGACAAACTCTTTAAAGTTGCCAACACCCCTCAAGCCATTTTAGATTTAGGTTTAGATGGTCTAAAAAGCTACATCAGCTCGATTGGGCTATATAATTCAAAAGCTGCCAATGTCATCAAAACTTGTCAAGCTCTCATCGATCAGCATGAAGGTCAAGTCCCTCGCACCCGCGCAGAGCTTGAAGCCTTGGCAGGCGTCGGCAGAAAGACCGCCAATGTGGTCCTCAATACGGCTTTTGGTGAGCCTGTCATGGCGGTAGATACGCATATTTTTCGTGTGGGCAATCGCACAGGTCTTGCCACAGGCAAAACCGTGCTCGCTGTTGAAAAAGCCTTGATGAAGCGCATTCCTTCAGAATTTTTGGTTGATGCGCACCATTATTTGATCTTACATGGTCGCTATACTTGCATGGCACGTGCCCCAAAATGCGGATCGTGTGTCGTTTTTGATGAGTGCATGTTCAAAGACAAGCAAAAGTGGGCTGTTAAGGATTTGGGCTAAACCGCCCTTATCAGCATTGATCGTACAACCACACCCTTACATTTTTATAATGCCTATATTCGTCATCATTATTGCAGGATGGACGCTTACGGTTTTTTCACGCAGTAAATTTGAGTTAAATTTGTAAAATTACCTATTGCAATCATGCTTTAATTTGGCTATTATACGCCATTAATGATAATAATTATCATTGGTATTATTTTTATTGTTTATAAAAAGTCAATTTCGCTCATCTACCTTATCAGCTGAGCGGTTAAATTATACAAATTAGCCAATCTCTTATCACTTATTGGGAAGATTTTATGACAACTTCAAATTTTACTGAACGCCTCAAAGAAGAAACACGCAAAACACACGACAGCGTCGATCAGATGGTCATGTCGGTCAAGCCCTTTGACAGCATTGAAAACTATATCAAATTTTTAAATTTACAATCAGTGTTTCATCATATCGTTGATGATATCTACAAAAACCCTGCGCTAAACCAAGCCATTCCAGATTTAGCGTCTATGGCGCGCCACGAAGCGGTACTGACAGATTTAAGCGATCTTAAGCAGTCGGCTTATCACTTTGAAGGCACCCTACCAAAGCCTACCGACGCCAAAGCCATTGGTTGGCTTTATTGTGCTGAAGGCTCGAATATCGGCGCGGCGTTTTTGTTCAAAGACGCCAAAGAAAAACTTGGCTTTGATGAGAATTTTGGCGCACATCATTTGGATGCTCATCCCGATGGACGCGGCAAGCACTGGAAAGCATTCCGCGAATCTTTAAATGCACTCAACCTAAGCACAGAAGATCAAGATGCCGCCATTGAAGGGGCGCTAGAAGCTTTTGAATTTTATAAAGTTGCACTTAAGCAAATTTTTGGCGAAGCCACGCCAAGCGCATGAACAACAGCCCACCGATTGAACTTGATGATCAAGGGTGGGCTAACTTAGCTGACTTAAATTGTGTAATATTAAGAATGTTTGATATAAAGTGAAACTAAATCCCTCTAACCACATTCTCAATCTTACCAAAGATCGTGTTGCCGTCTTTGTCAAACATCTCAATACGCACCACATCACCGTGTTTCATAAATGGCGTTTGTTCTTTACCTTCAATCTTTTGGTACATACGAAGCTCCGCCAAGCAGCAGTAACCGACGCCGCCATGCTCGACACTTGAGCCCCACAGACTGTCTTGTTTGTTAGACACCGTCCCTGAGCCAATGATCGTCCCTGCCGCCAGATTGCGCGTTTTGGCAGCATGAGCGATAAGCTGACCAAAATCAAAAGTCATGTCTGTGCCAGCATTAGGACGACCAAAGAGTGCGTCATTGAGATGCACAACCAGCGGTAGGTTTAATTTATTGTCCTGCCAATCGTCTAGCTCATCTGGCGTCACTGCGACAGGACTAAACGCCGAGGCAGGTTTAGACTGAAAAAACCCAAAGCCTTTGGCAAGCTCATCTGGGATCAAATTTCTTAAAGACACATCATTGACCAGCATCACTAGGCGGATTTGTTCAGCGGCTTGTTTTGGGGTGCTGCCCATTTTTACTTTGCCTGTAATGACCGCCACTTCAGCCTCCATATCAATGCCCCACGCTTCGCTTGCGATGATATCATCATTTGGAGCGATGAAGCCATCCGAGCCACCTTGATACATCAAAGGATCGTCATAAAATGACTTGGGTACTTCTGAATTTCGGGCTTTACGCACCAATTCCACATGATTGATGTACGCTGAACCATCCGCCCATTGATACGCTCGAGGCAGTGGCGAGTGGCATTTTGTGCTGTCAAATGGTAAGCCGTCAGTGCTCTCATTGAGCTTTTGATAGATATCTTGAAGCTTAGGCGCTGTGTTTTCCCAATCATCGAGAGCAGCTTGCAAGGTGGGCGCGATGTCGCTTACGGTGACATAGCGGCTCAGATCACGACTGACGACGACCAAGGTGCCATCTAGTCCGCCTTGTTTTAGGGTGGCTAATTTCATAAAAACTCCTGATTATTTTTATATTTTAAAAAACACATCACTCACACATCGGGTGGCTCTGTGCCATCATGAACCCACTGTGCGTGTTTGGGGGCTTTTTTGGTTTGCGCCCATTCATTGAGCATCTGCCATTTGACCTGATCAAGCGCGCGGTTCATCCGATCGGTTGAGATATCACAGGCAAGCTCAATGCGATGTCCATTAGGATCAAAAAAATAAATACTCTTAAATAGCGTATGATTCACAGGTCCCAAAACCTCCAAGCCTTCATCAATCAACCTGTGTTTGGTGGCGTTTAATGTCTCTTCGCTATCAACTTTGAGCGCCAAATGCTGAGTCCAAATCGGCGTATTTTCATCACGTCCCATCTCAGGTTTGGTCGGTAGCTCAAAAAATGCCAAAATATTACCACCCCCTGCATCCAAAAAAATATGCATATAAGGGTCAGGTTCGCCCGTAGATGGTACTTTATCCTCGGCGATGGCAAGCACAAAGTCCATGTGTAAGTGCTTTTGATACCATTCAACCGTCTGTTTGGCATCCTTGCAGCGATACGCCACATGATGCACGCCTTTGGTCAGGGACATGAAAACTCTCCTTGGTGATGTGCGGTTTGTTCTATCATTTCATCAAAAAATGACCCTAAATAAAAGTTGGATTTTATGGATTATTTATCAGACTATACGATAATTCCTGTGATTTAATGCATGAATTTACCAATGAATACTAAGAAACCTCGATATACAAGCTCACCGACCTTGAAAGCTGATGGATTCTCAAATCATGAATAGCTATGATAAATATTGACGGTCATTAAAGTAATTAAAATCCCCCAGAAGCAATCATGCAACTGGGGGATTTTAATTGGATTAACCAAACAATCAATTAAGCGTCATAAGGATCGCGCAACACGATGGTCTCATCTCGATCTGGACCTGTTGAGATAATGTCCACAGGGCAACCGACAAGCTCTTCGATGCGCTTAATATATGCTTGGGCATTGGCAGGCAATGCATCAAAATTGGTCACACCAATCGTTGACTCGCTCCAACCTGGCAAGGTTTCATATTTTGGGGTGACTTTTTCATAATATTCAGCATCATAAGCGCCTGCACATTCACCTTCTGGCACTTCGTAGCTCGTACAGATATTAATCTCATCCAAGCCATCAAGCACATCAAGCTTGGTCAAGCAAATTCCACTCATTGAGTTTAGCACAACTGCACGGCGTAAGCTTACCGCATCAAACCAACCACAGCGACGAGCACGTCCAGTTGTAGCGCCAAATTCATGACCTACTTTTGCCAAATGGGCGCCCACATCATCAAACAGCTCTGTTGGGAATGGACCTGAGCCAACACGCGTGGTGTATGCCTTAGTAATACCCAGTACATAATCCAAATACAAAGGACCTAGACCTGTCCCAGTAGATACGCCGCCAGCTGTCGTGTTTGAGCTGGTAACAAACGGATATGTCCCATGATCAATATCAAGTAGCGTCCCTTGAGCACCCTCAAACATCAGATTTTCGCCATTTTGGCGGCGAGTCTCTAGCGCGTCGGTCACATCTACCACCAAGTCTTTGAGCTCGGCTGCCCATTCTTGACATAGTTTAAGTGTTGCGTCAAAATCGATGCCATCGACTTTATAATATTCAGTCAGTGCAAAGTTATGATATTCAAGCAAATTTTCTAGCTTTTCAGGCAGATCCGCTCGGAACAGATCGGCGACTTTCAGCGCGCGACGAGAAACCTTATCTTCATAAGCAGGACCAATGCCGCGTCCTGTGGTGCCGATTTTACCATTACCACGCTTGATTTCGCGCGCTTGATCCAAGGCAACATGATAAGGCATGATCAATGGACAAGCAGGCGAGATGCGCAACCGCTCACGCACAGGTACGCCCTTTTCGATCAAGCCATTCATCTCTTTGAGCAGTGCATCAGGGGCAAGCACAACGCCATTACCAATAAAACAAGTCACGCCTTCGCGCAAAATGCCTGATGGAATCAAGTGCAAGACGGTTTTTTCGCCGCCAACGACTAGCGTATGACCTGCATTATGACCGCCTTGAAAGCGAGCGACGGCGGTGGCTTTTTCGGTGAGCAAATCCACAATCTTGCCTTTACCTTCATCGCCCCACTGACTGCCCAGCACTACGACATTCTTACCCATAATGTATCCTTAAAAGTTACTCAATAAATCAATCAACAATCAAATCAGCGACAGTCAGCACTCATCACCAACTAAGCGCACCGCCCAAACAGGCTTATCTTGATCAGTATCCCAATGCAGGATACCATCAATCTGATCAGGCTTATCATCCACAGTCAAAGGCTTAATCACAATACAGCCTTCAGATTGCAAAGTTTTAATTTGTGCCGCCAAATTGGCTTTCGTGTCTGAATCGGCATTTTGTAGATCATGATAATCCACCCAAATCACGGTGTCTTCTTCAAGCTCTACAAATTCAAGCAAGCGATTAATATCCATGCTAAAGCCAGTCGCGCCACGTGCCACGCCTTGAGTTGAGATCCCGTCAAAGCGTCCGCCGCGCACCAAAGCCTGAGTCTGCGTGGTTCTATTGCTCAAATACACATCAAAGACCACGCCAGTGTGATAATGATAGCCTGACAATTCAGTCACATCAATGCTCACGCTCATGCCAACTGCTCTGATATGCGCCGCCAAAGTCGCAAGCTCATTTGCCGCTTGGATGATGTCATCATCTTGGCGAGCTTTATCAGACAATTTACTTAATAAAGCCTCGGCATTTGGCGTACGATCACTGCTTAGCGTATGTTTAGCCAACACCAAAAAATCGGTTGCATCACTTGGGCTACTTAGGCTTTGTCCAATATTTTGGCACCATTTGGCAAGCTCTGGCATGGCTTTTTTATGATAAATACCAATCAGCTCGTCAGCGTCTTTGCTTGAAACGTCATGCAACTGGCATAAGCGATCAAAAATAGCCACATGTCCAATATCCACATGCAACGTCTCTCGATCCAGTCCGATCTCATCCACCAGTGCTGCCAGCAGGTCAATCAGCTCAAGCTCAGCACGGATGTCATCCACCCCAAAAATCTCAGCACCCAACTGAAGCGGCGTACGCAGTCCAAACAGACCAGTCGGTAGGGTTTTGACAACCTGCCCAACATAACAGTAACGGCTAATGCCTTTGCCATATTTGCTGTCGATGCGTAAAATTTGCGGCGTAATATCGGCACGCAAGCCCATCAAGCGTCCATTGAGCTGATCGATAAATTTGAAAGTTTGGCGTTTTAAATCTTCATCGGCATTATTAAGTAGGCTTTCGGTGTACTCAATCAAAGGTGGCGATACTAAGCGATAACCGTGCGCTGTGAGCACAAATAGTAAGGCGTCACGCAAGCTTTCTTGTTTTTGAGCATCGGTAAATAGGACATCAGCCACGCCATCAGGTAGGAGCCAATTTTGCTGAATGTGTTTTGCATCCATTTGGTGTTCGGCGTTAGAATTGGTAGTGCTATGCTTTGGCACAAAAAACCCCTGTCAGCAAATAAAAACAGTCAAACAAGCGTTTGACCAAAAATACTGTGTCATGAAAAAATAAATTGGGCTATAATAAGCACCACAACAATAAATGGGCTGTCATTGACCCATTTGTGATCACAGTGAGAATTTTTTCTTGACTAGTGTACCATACCTTAGCAGGCTTGCAAGGTTAATTTGAAAAAAATTTTCATCAGTGGCTAAATTATCCATGAAGTCATCAAAAGCCATGATTTAACTGATGAAAAATTGCTGCATTATTGCTATAATAATCAACTGAATATAAAAATCTGCTCTATATTTTTAGGGTTTTGGCAAACTGATCATCACGAAATTTGCGATTTTTTTTGGGGATTTTATGACACAGCATAATACACAAACCGATCACACCCCAAATCCAAACGACCTTAATAACTCAACCGAACCCATCACCATTCCTGATCCTGTCATTCAGCAAGATGAGCTGTTTGATGAATCAGACATGATCAAAGTCACCACTGACTCTGAGCATACTCCCGAAAGTGCAGAAACATTCCACGATACGCATGACAGTTACATCTATGGCGATGCCGATGCTACGGATGAAGACACCATCGAGACGATGACCGTCTATGATCCTGATGCAGATCGTTTGGAGGATATTGAGCAATCAGGTGGCAATGAAACGGTCATTTGTTATTCTTATTCTCGTAAAACGGGTGCGCCGATTGAGGCTTTGGCGATCGAGGATGTCAGCCGCACGCTCACTAATAATAATCAGTTTATTTGGCTTGGCTTGTATGACCCAAGCCTTGAGACGGTGCAAGAGGTTCAAGATGCTTTTGATTTGCATGAGCTTGCCTTGGAAGATGCATTTGCCGATCATCAGCGCCCTAAAGTCGAAAGCTATGGCAACGATACCATCTTCGTCGTCGTGCGAACTGCCAAGCTTGAGGACAATCAAATTCGCTATGGCACCACCGCCATTTTTATGGGCAAAAATTTCATCATCAGTGTGCGCCGAGGAGCGTCCAACTCCTACACACCTGTCCGAGAGCACTGTCACCGCCGCCCCGAAAAGCTGCGCTTAGGTCCGATTTTTGTACTGCATGCGATTTTGGACTTTATCGTCGATAACTATTTGCCAATCACTGACCGATTGGGTAATTATCTGCGCGAGCAAGAGCGTAATATTTTTTCGCACGAATTTAGCAAATCTACCCTAAAAAGCTTGTATGAGCTGAAATCTCAGCTGGTGCACATGCGAGCGGTGATTTTACCTGTTCAAGATGTGTGTAACTTTTTTATTAATCATAAAAAAAATGAGCTGATCTCTGCCTTCCCTGTCGCCGCTAAGCCATATTTCCGCGACGTTAACGACCACCTTTTGCGCTCTATTGATGCGGTCAATGGTCTGAACGAAATGCTGTCTGTGGCGATGGATACGTATATGGCGATGGTCACGATGGGGCAAAACGACGTCGTGCGTAAGCTTGCGGCATGGGCTGGTATAGCGGCTGTGCCGACGGCGGTAGCTGGCATCTATGGCATGAACTTTGACTACATGCCTGAGCTGCAGATCAAATATGCGTATTTTGTCGTACTCGGTGCCGTGATTGGTGTGTGTTTGTTCTTATATTCTAAATTTAGAAAGGCAGGTTGGTTGTAATTTATCATTTAAACTGATAACTTCATAAGTTTTATATATAATTTTTGATTTTATTGGCACAGTGCTTAAGTTTCCATTAAAATGGCTGCTTAATTATTGTGCTTTTTTATTTGAGTTTATCATCAAAATAAGGGATGGCTATGGCTGAAGCTGGTATGGCAAGCGAGCTGATACAAGTCGTTACACTGCTTGGGGCTGCCGTGATTGCAGTTCCTGTTTTTCGTAAAATTGGCTTAGGATCCGTCCTTGGCTATTTGGCTGGCGGTCTGATCATCGGACCGTTTGGCTTGGGGGTATTTACCGATCCACAGACCATCATCCATATCGCTGAGCTTGGCGTGGTGATGTTTTTATTCATTATCGGTCTTGAGATGCATCCATCGCACTTATGGGGTCTCAGACGGCAAATCTTCGGGCTTGGCTCTTTGCAGGTGCTAGGTGCCACCGCCTTAATGATGCTGGTGATGAAGCTGTTTGGGGTATCATGGCAAGTGGCTTTTGTGGGTGCATCAGGCTTTGTGCTGACCTCGACGGCGATCGTCATGCAAACTTTGGGCGAAAACAATGAGTTATCCACCGCCAAAGGTCAAAGCATGGTGTCCATCTTATTATTTGAAGATCTGCTGATCGTGCCGCTGCTTGCCATTGTGGCTTTTTTATCACCGGTGGTGCACGCCAGCGAAACGCCAGCTTGGCAGGCGATCGTGGTCGCATTGGGTTCATTGCTTGCACTGCTGGTTGTTGGACGCGTGCTGATTAATCCATTATTTAAAATACTTGCAAAAACTGGAGTGCGTGAGATCATGACTGCAGCAGCGCTATTAGTCGTGCTCGGATCGGCGCTTCTCATGGAACTTGGCGGTCTGTCGATGGCGATGGGCGCGTTCGTCGCTGGTGTGCTGCTGTCTGAATCCAGTTTTCGACATCAGCTTGAAGCGGACATTGAGCCTTTTCGCGGTCTTTTATTGGGCTTATTTTTCTTGGGCGTCGGCATGGCGCTTGATTTATCCATCGTCGCTAAGAACTGGCAGCTGATCGGTCTTGGCGTCATCGCACTGATGCTTACCAAAGGTCTTTGGATTTATTTGGCGGCGCGCATGACCAAATCTGATCACGCCATCGCCATTGAACGCGCGGTCATGATGGCTCAGGGCGGCGAGTTTGCTTTTGTGCTGTTTTCGGCAGCGGCGACTCATTCGGTGATATCTGCCGATACCCATGCCAATTTGACCGCAGTCGTTGTGATATCCATGGTGCTCACGCCACTATTTTTAGTGATCCATCAAAAATACACAGCCAAGCACAGCGCCAAAGCTTCTTTTAGAGACAGTGATGCGATCGACGAAGAAAACCCCATCATCATCTTAGGACATGGCAGATACGGACAAGTCGTGAATGGTATGATGACCGCTTGTGGCTATCACACCACATTGATTGATAGTGATGCTGATCATGTGGATGGGTTGTCAAGCTTGGGTATCAAAACCTATTATGGTGATGCCACACGATTTGATCTGCTTGACATGGCGGGCATCGCCAAAGCTAAGCTGGTGATCATTGCCATTGATCACCCTGAAAAAGCGCTGTCCATTGTACGCCATTTGCGCCATACTTATAGCGACTTGCCGATCGTGGCGCGCGCTTATGATCGCGTTCATGCCTATCAGCTGCACAGAGCAGGCGCCAATGCAGTGATTCGTGAGACTTTTGACTCAGCGGTGCGTAGCGCACGCACAGGGCTTGAGCTTCTGGGGATGGACAGTGAGATTGCCGAGCGCATCGCACATTTATACCATCACCGAGATCGGGACGGCGTCGCCGCAGCTGCCCAAACCTATGACCCAAATGTCAGCCGCTATAAAAACACGCACATGATCAGCATGCTCAATGAGCATCGCGCGCATACCAAGGTGATGATTGAAAAACTCTTGCGCGGTGAAGAAATCGAATGGCAGCCAAAACGGGGTACTTATTTGGGTCAAGAAAATCACTAATCAATTAAAATGCCTTGAACTTAATTCAAGGCATTTTAATATGAATTTAACATTAAATTAACCAAAAGCTACTAAAGCACCATAGCAGCAATCCAACCAAAAATAATCAAAGGAATATTATAATGAATAAAAGTTGGAATGACAGAATCACGAATATGATCATGCTGACCGTCTGCATTTAGCCCCAGGGTAGGTCCCAGCGTAGAGTCCGACGCAGGCGAGCCAGCATCGCCCAACACGCCTGCTGTCGCAATCAAAGCCACCGTAGCAGGCACACTAAAGCCCATCGCCATGCATAGCGGCACATAGATGGTCGCAATGATGGGGACGGTAGAAAATGACGAACCAATCCCCAGCGTCACCACCAAACCAACAAGCAGCATCGAAAACGCCGCAAGCATTTTGTTATCGCCAAAGATACCCACCACGCCATCAACCAACGCATCAATTTGCCCTGTGGCTTTCATCACTTCTGCAAAACCTTGAGCGCAAATCATGATAAAGCCAATCATCGCCATCATCTTGATGCCATCATTAAACACGTCATTGGCATCGCGCCACTTGACGACGCCTGTCGCCATAAATATCGCAAAACCCACGAGCGAGCCAATCAATAAAGAATCCGTCATCAGTTGCGCCACAAATGCCGCGACAATCGCCGCCACCGCCACGACGACATTGAGCGTGCCAACGTGAGTGGGTGCTTGACTGACCGCCACCGCTTTTTCTTGGTAATCGCGGGGTTTGCGATAAGTCACAAAAATCGCGATCAAAAGCCCGATCAGCATACCCAAAGCAGGAATCGTCATGGTTTGCATCATTGAGATATTATCGGTTGCCATGCCTGCTTCATTGACATTTTTAAGAATAATTTGATTCAAAAAAATATCGCCAAATCCATAAGGAATGAACATATATGTATTGACCAATCCAAAGGTCAAAATACACGTCACAGCACGGCGATCCAAGCGCAAACGATTCATCACCAATAATAGCGGCGGCACGATCAGCGGAATGAAAGCAATATGAATCGGCACAATGTTTTGGGACATCATCGCCATGATAATCAAGATAAAAAATAAGAAAAACTTAAGCTTGCCTGCGCCATCGGTGTGCTGCACTTGAGCAATCAGCTTATCTGCCAACATCTGCGGCAGTCCTGAATGAGCGATCGCCATCGCAAACGCGCCAAGCATGGCATAAGACAAAGCGATCTGTGCACCGTTTTTAATACCATCTTGAAAAGAAGTCAGCGTATCAGCGACTGACATGCCCGCCACCAAACCGCCGACGAGCGCCCCAACCACCAAGCTTAGCACCACATGCACTCGTGCAAGCGATAAGCCCACCATCACAATGACAGCAAGCAACACAGCATTAATCATCATCACTCCCAACTCACCCATCAAAATCAAACGAAGTATTATACCCCAAAAACCAGTAAGATTTTTTTAATAATATGATGATAAATCAATAACTTAGAGATTTAATTATTATAGACAATTTGCACAACTGCAATCATCTAGCAATGTTTATTAAAAGCTCATTGATCATTTGCCAAGTTTTTATGGGCAAGCCTTGCAATTTATTGCAGATGCCACCATAAAACTGTCATCATTTTAACACATAAGGAATGACAACAATGACGATTTCAAAATCCGATTATTATGAAAACCCAGGGCAGCTGCCACTGTTAGCGGTGCGCGATGTGGTGGTTTACCCTTATATGCAAATCGCTTTGTTTGTGGGTCGTGAGCAATCCATCAAAGCCATTGAACTGGCTCAAGAAGCACACGATGGCGAGCTGATCGTCGTCTCCCAAAAAGACTCGCTTGCCGAAGAGATTAACATCAATGATCTGTATCAATTCGGTACTCGCTGCCGCATTGTCAGCACCATGCCGCATGATTCTGATGACAAATGCCTAAAGGTGCTGATCGAAGGTCTTGAGCGTGTACAAATCGGTCACATCCAAAATGCCAGTGATGATGCCGATGATAGCCTGATCGTGGAATTTACTGCTGCCGATGTTGAGCTAAATCTTAGCCAAGAAGAAGCCGATGCCCAAAAGTCAGTGCTGCTTGAGCTATTTAGTGACTATGCCGAAAGTGCACTGAGAAATTCGCGCGAGCTGATCCGTGTTGCCAATGGCTTTGACAATTTGCTTGAGCTGATCTACTTTGTCGCGACGCGCACGCAGCTACCCCTTGACAAAAAGCAAGCCTTGCTTGAATCAGGTGATACCGCTGAATACTTTAAGGCGCTGAGTGAATATTTCACCAACACCAAAACCGAGCGCAGCATCGAAAGCGAGCTGCAAGACACCGTCCGCAAGCAGATGGAAAATAATCAGCGCGAATATTTCTTAAATGAAAAAATGAAAGCCATCAAATCAGAGCTGTCTGATTTAAATAATGGCGCTGAAGATGATGATGCTGAGCTTGAAAATCGTCTAAAAGAAGCTGACCTGCCTGACGATGTCCGCAAAAAAGCCGAAAGCGAATTTAAAAAGCTTAAACAAATGCCTGCGTCTTCTTCTGAAGCGTCAGTGGTGCGCGGTTATGTTGAGTGGATTTTGGACACGCCTTGGAATAAAGCCAGTAAAGTCAGTATCAACCTTGACAAAGCCAAGCAAACACTGGATAAAGACCACTATGGCTTAGATGATGTCAAAGATCGCATCTTGGAGTATTTGGCGGTACAATCCCGCGTCAAACAAATCCGCGGTCCGATTCTGTGCTTAGTAGGCCCTCCAGGTGTGGGTAAGACCTCTTTGGGCGAGAGCATCGCGCGTGCTACAGGTCGTAAGTTTGTGCGTATGGCGCTGGGCGGCGTGCGTGATGAAGCCGAAATTCGTGGTCATCGCCGCACTTATATCGGTGCGATGCCTGGCAAGATTGTGCAATCGCTTGCCAAAGTCGAGGTCAAAAATCCGCTATTTTTATTGGATGAAATTGACAAAATGGCGCAAGATTTTCGTGGTGATCCTGCCTCAGCCTTGCTTGAGGTCTTAGATCCTTCCCAAAATAAAGCGTTCAATGACCATTATTTGGATTTGGATTTGGATTTGTCGCAGGTGATGTTTATTTGTACTGCCAATAGTATGAATATCCCGCCTGCCCTGCTTGATCGCATGGAGGTTATCCGCCTGCCTGGTTATACCGAAGATGAAAAAATGGCGATCGCCAATAATTATCTGACGCCAAAAGCCTTAGAACAAAATGGCTTAAAAGCCGATGAGCTGACGATCACCGATGAGGCGATTACCAGTATTATCCGTCATTATACCAGAGAGGCAGGTGTACGAAACCTTGAGCGCGAGATTAATAAAATCAGCCGAAAAGCAGTTCGCACACAAATTGAAAAGTACGGCACTAAGCCTAAAAAAGGTGTAAAAATCGAGGGGCTGACCATTAATGATGAGAATATCTCAGACTTTTTAGGCGTCAAGCCATTTGACTATGGCTTAGCAGAAAAAGAACCTGAAATTGGTCGCATCACAGGTCTTGCATGGACTTCTGTAGGTGGGGAGCTTTTGACCATCGAGTCTGCGACGATGCAAGGCAAAGGCGAGCTTGTGTTTACAGGATCGCTTGGCGATGTCATGAAAGAGTCTATCCGAGCCGCGATGAGCGTCGTGCGTGCCAATGGCGAGCGATTTGGTATTGATTATGAAAAATTTAAAAATACCGATTTGCACATCCACATGCCCGAAGGCGCCACGCCCAAAGACGGTCCATCGGCAGGTATCGCACTCACCACTGCCATCGTCTCTGCGATGACGGGTATTGCCATCCGCGCCGATATAGCAATGACTGGCGAGGTGACTTTGCGTGGTAAAGTCCTGCGCATCGGCGGGCTCAAAGAAAAGCTCTTGGCGGCGCATCGCGGCGGGATCAAGCATGTTTTGATACCCAAGTCCAATGAGCGTGATTTGGTCGAGATTCCTGACAATGTCAAAGAAGGCTTAATCATTCAGCCAGTTGAGACGATTGATGAGGTGTTAGCGGCGGCATTAGTTGAGCCGATTCGCCCAATCCCACCAAAAGCAGTCACGCACGATAGCAGTAGCGATACTGTCCGCAGCTAAACGACAGCACACCTTGCGCAGATCTTGGCAAGGTGTGCTTTATTTATGAAAAGATACGCCTCATGAAAGCCTTGTTTGATTATATCCCACTCATCATATTTTTTATCCTATATAAAACGACCGAACCCACCGACAGCACTCATCCGATCTTACAGCTGATTGGGTCATCAGGCACGGATAATAACCACATTTTGGTAGCGACCTTTGGTTTGATTGCTGCGACGGTGGCGGTCTATGGCTACTTATTCATCAGTCAAAAGTTTCGTCTAGAAAAACAGCAGTGGTTTGTGCTGCTGATGACGGTGGTCTTTGGCGGGATTACCTTAGCGCTGAGCGATGCCTTTTATATTATGCTAAAAGCGGTGCTGATTAACGGAGCATTCGCCTTAGGGCTCTTGATCTCCCCTTTATTTACCAAGGATAATAGCCCCATCATCAAGCGACTGTTTGAGCCTGTATTTCACCTGACAGATCAGGGTTGGCGTCGGCTTAATTTGGCGTGGGTAGCGATGTTTAGTGTCATGGCAGGCTTGCACGCATTTTTTGCATTTGTGTTCGCTGATGGTAAGTACTGGGGTGAGTTTACCGCATTTGGTGATATGATTGTGATGTTTGGATTTTTGGGTGTGATGTTTTTTTGTTTAAGAAAAAATATCAGAAAAGACATCGCCTAAGGTGTCAATACAGCAAAAAAGCACTGTCTTTGGCAGTGCTTTTTCATATTAAGATGATGACTCATTCGCTGACAAAGGCGATTTTACCCAGTCCTGCTTTTGAAGCTTCTGCAAGCACCTGCGCGACGGTGTCATACTTGCCTTCTTTGTCGGCGCGTAGATTAATTTGGGGATTTTTACCTGCAGCCACCTGCTCACCAAGGCGGGCAGAAAGCTCATCTAGGCTTAGCTTTTCTCGATCCCAATAGATCCCACCTTCGGCATCAATGCTGATCTGTAAGACTTCAGGTGGAGCGTCATTCACCGATGCTGATGTTTTTGGCAAATCAAGCGGTACGCTTGGGTTTAGCACCGTCGCCGTCACCAAAAAAATAATCATCAAAACCAGCATGATATCAATCAGCGGGATCAAATTCATCTCATTCATACCGCTATCGTCATGATTACCCAATTCAAAAGCCATCGTGTACCTCTTATTGTGCAACTTTTGCTAAGATTTGATGCGCTGTATCGGTCGCTTGGTGGATCGCCTGCTTATTAATACGCGTGGCAATATTATAAAACACCACCGCAGGAATCGCCACTGCCAAGCCCAGTCCTGTCATGATCAGCGCCTCGCCCACAGGTCCTGCTACTTGCGCTAAGCCTGCTTGACCAGTCGCACCGATGCTGTGAAGCGCATGAAAAATCCCCCAAACCGTACCAAACAGTCCAATAAATGGCGCAATGGAGGCGGTCGTGCCAAGTATAGGCAATCCCTTTTCAAGTTCATAGCGATGGCGTGCGATCTGTTGAAGCAGTTTTTGTTCTGCGACCATCTTACGCTGAGCAAATGGCAGGCTCTCTAGCTCATCTGACCAAACCTTCGCGCTCAGCTGATTGCCGATACTCATTGCTTGACGACGAGAATTTAGCACACGCATGATACCAATCACCCACGAAACCAAAGACAAGGCGATCAAGATAAAAAACAGTGTCTTACTCACTGCATCAGTGTGCGACCAATAAAATGCAAAATCCATAAACTTACCTCAACTCTTAAATCAATCATATCATTTTTAAATTTCAATCAGCCGAATCAATTCGTACAGGCTTCATCTTTTTGCAATCTGAGCACGATCGGATAAATCGCCTTACCCACGCGCGTGACATTCCCCTCTTTGAATGGATGTAGGCGACCACGCCCTACCTGACGCGTGATTTGTCTGTCTAGATTTCTATCACCTGTTGAGCCATTCAGGCTGACATTTGAGATTTTACCTTCGGCATCAACACGGAAGCTGACTTGAACGGTCATATCCACATCTTTTCTTGATGAACAAAAATTACTGACTCTTGGCTTGGTTCTCCAGCTGGCATCGCTGATCGTGCCGATACCGCCTTCGATCACCTGATTTTGATTGTTCTGACCGCCACCGCCTTGGTCGTTGTTATTGCCTGCATTTTGTTTTTTCTTGGCAGCAGCGTCAGCGGCTTGTCTTTCGACTTTTTCGCGCGCCTCTCGCTGAGCTTTTTCGTGAGCTTGGCGTTCTTGCTCTAGACGCTCACGCTCGCGCTGCTCATTTGCCAAGCGTTCTTGTTCTCTGCGCTCATGATCCAACCGTTCTTGCTCGCGTCTTGCATTCTCTAGGCGCTCTTGTTCAAGGCGTTCTTGCTCAAGGCGCTGCTGTTCTCTACGCTCGTTTTCTAGGCGCTGCTGTTCTTGGAGTTTAGCAAGCTGTCTTTGGTGCGCCTCCCAAGCTTCTTGAAGCCGCCTTTGTTCAAGCAACTGCTCTGCATCAAGCTTAAGGTCGACTTCAGGTTCTGGATCGGGTGTAAGCTCATTGACAGGTTCAGGCTCAATATCTGGCTCAACTTCGGTTTTTTGCTCAACTTCAGGTTCTGGCTCATCTTGTGTGGACTGCTTAGGCTCAGTCTCGACTTCAGCTGCTGGCGCCTGCAATGAAGCACGCATCTGAGCCAAGCTTGCCTGCGCTACCTTTGGCTCGTTGGATGGGGCAGCGGATTCAAGATTATTTAAAATGACAGGCTTAGGTGGCGGCTCAATGGTGATAAATTCAATCTCCAAAGGCGGTGTGATGGGTGGTGTGGTCAGCGGTTTTATGGTCATATTTGCCAATCCCAATCCCACCAATCCATGCAAGGCAGCTGCCACCGATAAAGCTAATACTTTGATTTTCTTGGAATTATCCACCACAAACACCCATAAACACCCAAATATGGCACATCTATTGACAAAATTAAAAATAAGAATAGTAACGATAACGATTATCAATTGGCGTATTATGAACGATTTGGTCATAAATTGCAATGTTTGAGTAAAATTTATTTTACCAAAATCGGCTGCCAACTGATCGCAAAAGGTTATATTATAACATTAATTATCAATCTGCCAACCCTTCTCAAACAAGTTTACTTAAATTTTAAGCATAGTATTTTTTCTTGACAATTTATATAACTTTGCTAAGATTTGAAAACTTTTTTATTATACAACTCTCCTCAAATCCATAAAATTAGTTATAAGGATGACTATGAACTTAAAATTGACCATGCTGACTGCCACTTTAGTGACAGCTTTAGGAATCAGCGCTTGTAGCTCCCCATCGCAGCCATCAGCATCACTGCCGCCCAATAAAGACACACTCATCATCGCCAATGGTGCGGAGCCTGCCACGCTAGACCCCCAAAAAAGCCAAGATACCACCAGCTCTGCCATCATTCGGCAGATGTTTGAAGGCTTGGTGATGACTGATGCCCAAGGCAAAATCATACCTGGTCTAGCCGAAAGTTGGGAGACGACGGATAATAAAGTTTGGATCTTTAAACTGCGTGATGCCAACTGGTCAAATGGCGATGCCATCAGCGCGCATGATGCCGTCTTTGCGCTTCAAAGATTGGTCGATCCTGCTACTGCTGCTTATTATTCTAGCTATTTGGTCGACGCCAAAGTCCACAATGCGGAAAAAGTCGTAACAGGCGATCTGCCTGTGGACGCTCTAGGCGTTAAGGCATTGGACGATAAGACCTTACAGATCACCTTGGATGAGCCTGTACCTTATTTGGTGGATATGTTGGCGCTGCCAGTTGCTTATCCTGTGCCCAAAGCGGTCGTACAGGCACATGGGGACAGCTGGCTATCACTTGACAACATCGTGGTGAGCGGTGCTTATCGATTAAGCGACTGGGTGGTGAATAGCCATATTAATCTTGAGCGAAATCCTGCTTATTATGATAACGCCAATACAGCCATCGAAAAGGTGCAATTTTTACCGATCACATCAAGTGCTGGCATGAATCGCTACATGACTGGTGAGCTGGATATCAATGGCGTGCCGCCAGAAGTGATGGATAAAGTTCGCAAAGATTTGCCTAATGAGATGCATTCCGCTCCCCAGCTTTGTACATTCTATCTAGAGCCGAATTTTAAGTCAGCGCCATTTGATGATGTGCGCGTACGCCAGGCGCTATCTATGAGTATTGAGCGTAAAACACTGACCGATATTCTAAAACGCGATAACCCTGAAGCGTATCAGTTTACGCCCCTAGCCATTCAAGGCATCACTAAGATTAGCCCAAATTGGCAAGCGTTTGACCAATCCGCACGCTACGAACAAGCGATCAGCTTACTCAAAGACGCAGGATACGATGCTAACAATCCACTGAAATTTGAATTTTTTTATAGCACCAGCGAAACAGCCAAGATGCTCGCCAGTGCGATTGATTCCATGTGGAGACAAAATTTAGGGGGCGCTGTCCAAGCGTCTTTGATCAACCAAGAATGGAAAACTTTTTTGGATGCCAAAAACCAAGGGCGATATAATTTGGCGTTTTCGGGCTGGTGCGCTGATTATAATGAGCCAAGCAGCTTTTTGAATATCCTAAAAACAGGCAATAGCAACAACACTGGCAAATATAGCAGTGCGCAGTACGACGCCGTTATGGCACAAACGCTGCAGCCAGGCATTGATGATGCTGCTCGCAGCCGCCTGTATCAAGAAGCCGAAACCTTGATCGCCAAAGACACCGCAATCATTCCAATGTACTCAGCAATCAGCGTACGCTTGGTAAAACCCTATGTCAAAGGCTTTTCGCATGACAATCCTATGGATGATTATCATGTCAAAGACATGTCTTTTGAATGATATCTAATAAAAGTGCTTATCCAGCTTTTGGCAGCCGATTTGCTATCAGATCCAATCCATCTTCCGCCCAATGATGGCAGCCAATGCTGTGAGCACGATCTAAGCTTGCTTTTGCCACCAAATAAGCGCATGTGGTGAGATTAAGCTGCTCAATTTGGCTTTGGGTGGTGAGGTTTTGGGTGGATAACTCAGCCAAAGCCCCCGCCAAAAGCTCGACAGTTTTTGCCACATCATCTTGCCTGCGCATCACCCCAAGATGCTGCTGCATCAGTCGCTTGATTTGAGCGACATCCAGTGGCGCGCTTGATACAAGATTAAGCTGCTTTTGCGTCTGAATCGACCAGTTGGGCAGCACATCGCGGCTTACCCAATTTATCAATGACTCTTGTAACGATTTGGCAGCATTTTGCCCCATCACCAAGCATTCTAATAATGAATTGCTCGCCAACCGATTGGCACCATGCAGCCCTGTATACGCCATCTCACCCAAACAATACAAGCCCACCACATCACTTCGCCCACTGGCATCCGTCAAAACACCCCCACAAAAATAATGCTGTACAGGCGTTACAGGGATCGGCTGCTTGGTCATGTCCACGCCTTTGGCTAAGCAAGATTGATGAATTTTTGGAAAATGCAGTTTGATAAACGCATCCGATTGATGACTGATGTCCAAAAATACGCCCTGCGCGGTGCGCTGCATCTCCTGCGTGATGCTTCTTGCGACAATATCTCTGGGTGCAAGCTCCAGACGATCATCATAATTTGACATGAAGCGCTCACCTTGAGCATTGATAAGCCGCCCACCCTCACCTCTTACCGCCTCTGAAATCAGCGCCGTCTGAGCCATACCGTCATCAAAGCCTGTCGGATGAAATTGAACAAATTCAGCATTCACGATGCGGCAGCCTGCCCGATACGCCATCGCGATGCCATCACCAGTACACACTTCTGGGGCTGTGGTGTATTGATAAATCTGCCCCAAGCCGCCAGTGGCAAGCACCACTTTATCAGCATAATATTTTTTGGATTGATGATTCATCAAACAGACGACGCCTTGACAGTGTACTTTTTTTGTCTTTGCATTATAAGCAGTCAAAATATCTGTGACAAAACACCACTCAAGCACGTGGATATTTGGGCAAGATTGCATCTGCACCCAAAGACACTCCATGACTGATTGACCTGTATAATCACCCACATGACAAATACGCCGCCTACTGTGTCCGCCTTCTTTGGTTAAGTGTAAACCTTGTTCGGTGGCGCTAAAAGGTACTGCCAAATCACGAAGCCAAGCGATCGCATCAGCACCTTGGCGGATGATCTGCTCGGTCGTGTGGGGATCGCACAGACCTGCACCTGCGATGAATGTGTCTGTCATATGCGCTTCAATGCTGTCGGTCGGCGCCATCACCGCAGCGATACCGCCTTGAGCAAAGCGGCTTGACGCGTCAGCAATCTTACCTTTGCACATTAATAAAATTTGACAGTCCTTTGGCAAAGATAAAGCCGTCGTCAAAGCCGCCAAGCCACTACCGACGATCAGCACATCGTAGGATCCTTGCTCCATTATGCCGCCCCTAAGCCATGCGTGGGCTGTTTGGGCAATGTTTGTGAAAATTCTATCATCTTATTGAGTGCATGACGCGCATCAGCCATCAAAGACTCGGTCAGCTGAATCTCACCGGTGCCATATTTGAGCGCTTCATAAACGCCCTGAACGCCATTCATCGCCATCCAAGGACAAAACGCACAGCTTTTACAAGTTGCACTATTTCCTGCTGTCGGTGCTGCGATGAAAGTTTTTTGTGGGGCGTGTTTTTTCATTTCATGCAAAATCCCCAAATCAGTTGCGACGATAAAAGTTTTTTCGGGTCGGTGAATGGCGGCTTGTAGCAGCTTACTGGTAGAGCCCACCACATCGCCTTGGGCGACCACTTCAGCGGGAGATTCTGGATGCACCAAAATTACCGCTTCAGGGTGCTCTGCTTTCAGCTGCTCAAGCTCCAAAGCTTTAAATTCATTATGCACAATACAAGAGCCTTGCCATAAGATCATATCCGCGCCCGTCATTTGGCGAATATACTTCCCCAAATGACGATCAGGACCCCAAATGATCTTTTCTCCTTTGGCGTGTAAATGACTGACAATTTCAAGCGCCACCGAAGAAGTGACCACCCAATCAGCACGCGCCTTAACAGCGGCACTGGTATTGGCATAGACCACCACCGTTCTATCAGGATGCGCATCACAAAATGCGCTAAATTCATCAATCGGACACCCCAAATCTAGCGAACATTCAGCACCCAAATCAGGCATGAGCACGGTTTTATGCGGGCTTAATATTTTGGCACTCTCACCCATAAAGCGCACCCCCGCCACCAATAATGTTTTGGCATCGTGGGCAGCGCCAAACTTAGCCATCTCAAGCGAATCCCCAACGCAGCCACCTGTCGCCAATGCCAAATCTTGAATGTCAGGATCAACATAATAGTGCGCAACGATGACCGCCTCTTTTTGGATCAAAAGATCTTGAATATTTTGCTGATATTTAGCCAGCATATCTCTTGGTAACTCAGGTGGCACCTTCGCCCAAGCTTGCTTGATACGGCAAGCGGTTGTTGGCATATTGGATAATGGCGCTTCATAGTCAAACGCTTTTTGGGTATTTTTGTGCATCATAACCTCCTTTTACACCCTCTAACCCACATGGCCATTCAAATTATTTATGCTCATTTTGAGTATTAGTTTGACATATTATGCTCATTTTGAGTATAATGTAAAGCAGTTTTTGACAATGCGTCGTTTTTTGAAGGGTTTTGTCATAAAAAGTCCATTGAAAGTCAGTCAGATTTTTTTTAAAATGATGATTTTTCAATGACTTTTAATTATGAGCGTACATTCATCGCCCAATACCTTTCCAGATGATGGCTTGGTTGAACTGGTGACCGTTTTGACGGCTGTGACCGACCATAGACCTCGGGTGCTGACGGTCTGTGGCGGCGCCAAACTTCCCAGTGGTCAGCTGACGCCCATCCATCATTCGCTTCAAGCTGGCGTGAAAGACTGGGTGCGCAGTCAGACCACCCAGCCCATGGGCTATGTTGAACAGCTTTATACTTTTGTGGATGGTGAGCGTAAAAATGCTCAAGGAATGCCCATTTTGTATGTCAGCTATCTTGGGCTGGTCAAAGAAGCCACAGAACACAGCCTAAATCCTGATGCCACCTGGCAGGATTGGTATGATTATTTTCCATGGGAAGATCGGCGCAATAGCAGTGAGCCTACCAAGATTTTGGCAGGTCTGTATGCATGGGTGGATGCTGGCAACGATGCCCAAGAACGCCAAGAACGCCTAAGACGCGTACAGCTTTGCTGGGGTTTGTCGCCTTATACATGGTCAGAAGAACAGGTGCTGCTGCGCTATGAGCTGCTCTATGAGACAGGCTTAGTTGCCGAATCGCCTTGGCAAAACCCAAATTTTGAGCTTCGCCATACTGGTCGGCATATGCAGCACAGCCATCGCCGTGTATTGGCGACAGCGCTCGCCAGACTGCGTGCCAAGATAAAATATCGCCCTGTTATTTTTGAGCTCATGGCGGATGAATTTACCCTACTTCAGCTCCAAAAAAGCGTCGAAGCATTATCAGGTCAAGAACTCCATAAACAAAATTTTCGCAGGCAAGTTCAGCAGCAGAATCTGATAGAAGCCATCGAAGGCAGGTTTGCGCATGAGCGCGGTCGCCCAGCACAGCTTTACCGATTCAGGGACACCGTGCTACTTGAGCGCTTGCTGTCTAATACTCGCCTGCCCGTGAGTAAATGATTGATCATATAAGGATAACTTCATGAAAACGCCATTATTTGCGCTGCCGGATGCCCTGCTCATACCCACAGTTCAGGCGGCACTTTTGGAAGATCTGGGACGACGCGGCGACATCACCTCAGCTGCCGTCATCGACAAAAGCAGCACAGCAAATCTTGCCATCGTCAGCCGAGATACAGGCGTATTGGCAGGGATGGATTTGGCACGACTGGCATTTGAATGTAGTGATAAATCAATCACCTTTAATATTCAGGCATCGGATGGGGATATGATCAAGCCAGGTCAAGTGCTGGCTCATGTGTCGGGCAATACCCAAGCCTTACTCCAAGCCGAACGGACAGCGCTAAATTTTTTGACGCACTTAAGCGGTATCGCCAGCATGACAGCCAAAGCGGTCGCTCAAGTATCGCACACTCAAGCCAAAATTACCTGCACACGTAAAACCACGCCTCTTTTAAGAAATCTTCAAAAATATGCCGTACGTGCAGGGGGCGGCTGTAATCATCGCTTGGGTCTTGATGATGCCATATTAATCAAAGATAATCACTTGATCTATTCAGGCACCCTTAAGCAAACGCTAACACATGCCAAAGCTGCGGCAGGTCATCTGATCCCCATCGAAGTTGAAGTGGATACCATCGCACAGCTTGAAGCAGCCTTGGATGCGGGCGCTGAATTTGTTTTGCTTGATAATATGGATAATGACACGCTAAAACAGGCGGTCAAGCTGTGCCAAGGCAAAGCCAAGACCGAAGCCTCAGGCGGTATTACATTTGATCGCTTGCGCGCTGTCGCCGAATGCGGTGTGGATTATATTGCTTTGGGCTATCTGACCCACAGCGTCATCAATCACGATATCGGTTTGGATTTTTTGGATTAATGGTCTAAAACATCCAAAAAACCTGCAATCATATTTGATTAGCAGGTTTTTATTCGTCACATTTAAACCTCAACTTGATAGTTTAAAAATAATTCATCCGCTGGTTTGCCACGGATACCCCAATTTTCTTTAGGTGTCTCAAAAATGGTTATTTCCACATCTTGGGGGCAGATTTGGCACTCTTTAGATAAATACTCAAAAATCAGCTGAATGAAACGCTTCTTAGCAGCCACACTTCTGCCCACAAACATCGAAACCTCAATGATAATATAGTCATCACTTCTATCATCTGGATAAATAAAATCCTGAGCATCCAAAGCAATGAACCGCTGAAAACGCTTTTGGGCAGGGTATGCTAAAGCATCAACCAAAGCGCGGTGAATGGCATCACTAACAAGTTGTCTTTTTTGCTCAATCAGTGCTTTATGTGCATAAATCTTGATTTGGGACATCAATCCGCACCCACACTTGCCATCAGATCTGCCTGATGCTCGCGTAATAAGCTGTCCAAAAGCTCGGTCAAATCCCCTTCCATAATCGCATCAAGCTTATATAAAGTCAGATTGATGCGGTGATCGGTCATACGCCCTTGGGGGAAATTGTAGGTGCGAATGCGCTCAGAGCGATCGCCAGAGCCAACGAGATTACGCCTCATATCACTGGTGGCGTCAATTTGGGCTTGCACTTTGGCTTGCTGAATGCGCGCCACCAACATTTTCATGGCTTTTTCTTTATTGGCGTGCTGACTACGCTCTTGTTGGCATTCAGCCACCACCCCTGTTGGGATATGCGTGATACGCACCGCCGAATCCGTCGTGTTTACGTGCTGACCACCTGCACCGCTTGAGCGATATGTATCAATCCGCAAATCACTTGGGTTAATCTCCACACTATCATCAATCTCAACCTCAGGCATCACCGCAACCGTACACGCCGAAGTATGCACGCGCCCTTGAGATTCAGTAGCAGGGACGCGCTGTACGCGGTGCGCGCCGCTTTCAAATTTCAATTTACCGTACACGCCCACGCCAGAGACTCGGCTGATGATTTCTTTATAGCCGCCATGTTCGCCTTCATTGGCTGAGAGCACTTCGACTTGCCAGCCTTGAGATTGCGCAAATTTTTGATACATACGAAACAAATCGCCCGAAAAAATCGCCGCCTCATCACCGCCTGTACCCGCGCGAATCTCCAAAAATGCCGTCGCCTTATCATTGGGATCTTTGGGTAGCATCATCACATTGAGCGCCTCCTCAAGCGTCTCAATGCTTGCACGCGCCGTCTCGATCTCGTCAAGCGCCATTTCCTTCATATCAGGATCATTCAAAAGCTCGTTGGCAGTTTGTAAGTCTGCTTCTGCTTGCAAAAAGTCCTTCCAAGCAGCGGTGATCTCAGACAGATCGCTGTGCTCCATAGACAGCTCACGAAACTTTTTATTATCGCTGATGGTGTCAGGATCTGACAAAAGCGCGGTCACTTCTTCAAAACGATCAACCATTTGATCCAAGCGGTGGCGTAAAGATTCTTTCATAAATTTATTTCGGCTAAATATTTAGTAAATCAGTTATTTTGCCATATTTTTTAGGTTTTTGCACCGTTTTATGGGTGTCATTGCGTGGTTATAAGGATTATTCCTGAAATTTTGGTTGTTTCATCATGCTTGATTGTGCTAATCTGTCGCAAATTGTAATCTTTTATCAAGTAATCTTTGCAGTACTTGTACGTCTTGGCAGGCTTTCATAAAACACAGCAGCTGCGATGTTTGAACCTTTTTGAGTATGAACTTATGACTGATACAACCCTAAACCAAAGCCATAAATTGACTTGGCGCTCATTTGGACCTGGTATTTTGATGGCTTCTGCTGCCATCGGCGGCTCACATTTGGTCGCCTCGACACAAGCAGGTGCTTTATACGGATGGCAGCTTGCGATTATGATCATTCTTGCCAATTTTTTTAAATATCCGTTTTATCGTTTTGGCACAGAATACGCCTACTCAACAGGTAATAGCCTAGTGGCAGGCTATGCCAAAATCTCACGCGTGTATCTTTGGGCATTTTTTGTCTTGTGTATCATTTCGGGCATCATCAGTACAGGCGCGGTGGCGCTGCTTTGTGCGGTGATCTTAGGGCAGATTTTACCTTGGGAACTAAACACGCTTGCGCTTTCAGGCATCGTGATGGTCACTGCATGGGTGCTGTTATTTGCAGGTCATTATCGCTTTTTGGATGGCTTAACCAAGTGGATCATCGCCTCATTGACAGTGGCAACTGTGGCAGCTGTATTTATCGCTGCAGGCAAGCCTTCTGCCATGGCAGCCGACTTTATGCCTGCCTCACCTTGGAATTTGGCGGCTCTTGGATTCATTGTCGCACTCATGGGCTGGATGCCGGCGCCGCTTGAGTTTTCTGCCATCACTTCGGTGTGGACTTCCAAGAAAATTCGCACCGATCATACCAGCCGTTTTCAGGGTTTTGTCGATTTTAATGTTGGCTACTTTACTTCAGCGATCTTGGCAGTGCTATTTTTGGCGCTTGGCGTATTTGTACAATATGGCACAGGCACTGAGATCGCGATGCAAGGCGGCGCTTATGTGCCACAGCTGATCAATATGTACACTGAAACCATCGGCAGCTGGTCAAAAATGCTGGTCGCTGCGATCGCCTTTTTATGCATGTATGGCACAGTCATCACCTGTGCTGACGGCTATGGTCGTACCAATTCAGAAAGCCTATCGCTGATTTTGACCAACACCACAGCCGACACCGAAAAATATGTCGCCAAATGGACTGCATTCACGATTGTGGCAGGCTATGGCTTGATCGCATTCTTCTTAGGTCAAATGGCGGCACTGCTCAAATTTGCCATGATTTCAGCATTTGTGACCGCACCGATTTTTGCCTATTTGAATTACTCTTTGGTCAAAAAAGAAGGTCATCTGAGCACCACCATGAAATGGTATGCGCTGGCAGGCATTGTGTTTTTGACAGGCTTTACCATACTGTTTTTATTGCAATTTTTTGGTATCATTGGCTAAATTTATCCATCTTACCCCAAGCGATCGCCAAGCCAAAGTTGCTTGGCGATTTTTTATGATTATTCGATAGTTGTAGATTGGTTTATGCATTAGCTTATTTTTGATCAGTCATCCGTCAAAAAAGCCAAAAATTTATCAAAATCGGTTGCCAAGCCTTAAAAAATATGGTTTGATATACTCATTCCATATCAAGAACAAATGTTCAGTATAAAGAACATATCACCCACTGGAACAAAAGGAAGTCCTATGAGCCAAACCAATCAGTCTTTACTCACCCGTCGCCAAAACGTGTTACCCACAGGGCTTGGCGTAGCATTCCCCATCTTTGCCGATCATGCCAAAAACAGTGAGATTTGGGATGTCGAAGGCAAGCGCTACATTGATTTTATCGGTGGCATCTCGGTGCTCAACACAGGGCACAGCCATCCGCGTATCGTCGAAGCTGTCAAGGCTCAATTAGACCGCTTTTCACACACATCAGCGCAGATTGTCAATTATGAAAGCTATGTTGAGCTGTGCGAAAAATTATGTGAGCTTGCCCCCATTTCTGGCGACAAAAAAGCCTTTTTATTGACCACAGGTGCCGAAGCGGTGGAAAATGCTGTCAAGGTGGCGCGCGCTAAGACGCGTCGTCATGGTGTGATTGCTTTTCAGGGCGGCTGGCATGGGCGCACTTTGCTTGCGATGGGCTTGACTGGTAAAGTCATTCCTTACAAAAAGAACTTTGGTCCCATGCCTGCGTCCATTTATCACGCGCCGTTTCCTTGTGAAGAAAATCATGTCACCGAAGAAGAGGCGCTGCATGGGCTTGAGATGATCTTTAAATGTGACATCGATCCTAGTGAAGTGGCAGCTATCATCATTGAGCCTGTCCAAGGCGAAGGCGGTTTTCACCAGCTAACGCCCAGTTTTGCCAAATCACTGCGTAAGATTTGTGATGAGCATGGCATTGTACTGATTTTTGATGAAGTTCAGTGCGGTTTTGCTCGTACAGGCACGCTGTTTTGTGCTGAACAGCTTGGTGTTGAGCCAGATTTGATGACCTGCGCCAAAGCACTGGCGGGTGGTTTTCCCATCTCGGCACTGATCGGACGCGCGGACATCATGGATGCGCCGCAAGTCGGCGGCTTGGGCGGCACTTACGCTGGGTCGCCGCTTGGCACAGTGGCAGCACTGGAAGTCATCAAGATCATCAAAGAGGAAAATTTGCTAGAAAAAAGTCAAGCCATTGGCAATAAAATGTCAGCATTTTTGGAAAATTTAAACAGCCCAATGATTCAGCACATCCGCCATAAGGGCGCCATGCTTGCCTTTGATATCGTTGATGAACAAGGCAATCCTGATGTCGATCAAACCAACGCCCTAAAATCTTATGCCTTTGAGCAGGGGCTACTACTGGCATCTTGTGGCACAAACTTCAATACCATCCGCGTGATGATGCCTTTGACCATTCAAGATGAAGTATTGGAGGAAGCTTTTGAAATCATTGGCAAATTTTTTCAGCGCTAAGCATTGATAGCGATGTGCCAAACTTACCCAAACTGCAAAGTTTGACACAAAACATCTTGGCATCCAAAATCAGTGATATTTTGGATGTCAGCCATTCAAATAAAAAATCATGGCTTTGAGTGGCTAAATTCACATAAAATAAGGATTTTTTATGGCAAATCAACATGGTTTAAGTAAATCTTTAAGCACCATTGACATCGTCGCACTCGCTTTTGGTGCGATGATTGGCTGGGGCTGGGTTGTGCTGGCGGGCGGCTGGGTCAGCTCTGCTGGCGTGCTTGGTGCGGTCGTTGCTTTTTTCATTGGCGGACTTGCGGTGCTACTCATTGGGCTGGCTTATGCTGAATTGGCAGCGTGTATGCCCATCACAGGTGGTGAGCACACTTATACGCATCGTGCTTTTGGGGTGCATGTCTCTTTTATCTGTTCATGGAGTATTTTATTTGGCTACTTGTCTGTCGTCGCCTTTGAGGCAGTTGCCCTACCGACTGTGGTTGAATATCTCATTCCTAATTTTAATCAAGGCTATATGTACAACATCGCAGGTTGGGATGTCTATGCCACTTGGGTGGCAGTTGGGATGCTTGGTTCCATCATCGTCACTTGGCTGAATGTTCGTGGTTTAGAAGTCGCTGCATGGTTCCAAAAACTTGCCGTATTTGGCATTGTTTTGGTTGGGATCATGCTGTTTGTTGGGGCACTGCTATTCAATCCTGAAGCCAGATTTGATAATCTTGGCTTACCAAACTTTATCAATGGTACAGCAGGCATTATGACGGTGATTATTATGGTACCGTTTATGTTTGTGGGCTTTGATGTGATTCCACAGGCAGCCGAAGAGATTGATCTTAGCCGTCCTAAGATCGGTTTGTTTTTGTTTGTCTCGCTCATCATGGCGATCATGTGGTACATGGGGATTGCTTGGAGTGTGGGCTATACATTATCCGCCGAGCAAGCTGCCAGCTCAAGCCTAGGTACTGCGGATGCGATGGTGAATGCTTGGAATAGCAAATGGGCAGGCGTATTGCTGATTATTGGTGGTGTTTTGGGCATTTTGTCCAGCTGGAATGCGTTTTTGATTGGCGGCAGCCGCCTGATGTACGCCATGGCAAAATCACATATGTTGCCAGAATTTTTGGGTAAAATTCATCCAAAATACGGCACGCCTGCCACAGCGATCATGCTGATTGGTGGTTTGGCGACACTGGCACCATTATTTGGTCGTAAGACGCTTGTGTGGATTGTAGATGCAGGTGGCGTGGGCATTGTCATTGCTTATACTTGTGTGGCAGCAGCGTTTTTATATTTACGCTTTAAAGAGCCTGACATGGTGCGACCTTTTAGAGTACCTGCCGGCAAATTGGTTGGCGTCATCATCTTATTGGTCAGCATCGGTATGATTAGCCTGTATCTGCCTTGGGTACCATCAGCGCTGACGCCTGTTGAATGGGTTATCTTTGGCGTGTGGTGCTTGATTGGCGCACTCTTATATGGCTATGCTTATAAGAAAAATCCTGGCAAGAGCCAAGCTTTTATGGACGAAGAAATCCGCGCCATCAAAGAAGCCAATCAAGTCTGGCTCAAAGAAAATGGCATGCCAAGTCTTGCCATTGAGCGACAAGCTAGTCGCCGCAATCCCTAAACAAAATCAGTCTATGATTTGACAGCGGCTTTTGTCGCTGTTTTTATTTTATGAATTAACCCAAAATTCAAAGGTCAAATTGCAAGGTCGAAATCAATCAAGCCAAAAGGGTGAATCATTTATGACCACTTCATTCAGTCAATCAATCACACATAAATAAGCAGCGCCTTTTGCACTGCTTTTATTGATGAGAGATTTAGTGAAAGTTATTCGCTGACATCCATGCACCAATATTTGGTGGTGACATATTCTTCGATGCCATATTTTGAGCCTTCACGCCCAAAGCCTGACTGCTTCACACCGCCAAATGGTGCAACTTCGGTTGATAAAAGCCCTGTATTTTGGGCGACCATGCCATATTCTAGCGCTTCAGAGACGCGCCAAGCACGAGCATGGCTTTGGGTATAAAAATACGCTGCCAAGCCATAGATGGTATCATTAGCATGGCGGATGACTTCTTTTTCATCCTCAAAGGTCATGATCGGTGCAATCGGACCAAATATCTCCTCATGAGCGATATCCATCTCATCACTGATGCCACTGATGACAGTTGGCGTAAATGACAGATCGCTTGCTTTATGCGGTGCACCGCCAGTGACCAAGGTCGCCCCTTTGTCAAGCGCATCATCCAAAAGTGACTGCACTTTTTTGAGCGCCTGTTGGTTGATCAGCGGTCCGACATCGGTTGAGTCATCAGCGCCGTCACCGACCTTGAGCGCCTCTACTTTTTGCTTAAACTTCGCCAAAAATTCATCCTTAACCGAGCTTTGGACATAGACGCGGTTAGCACACACACAAGTTTGCCCTGCGTTTCGATACTTTGAAGCAATCAGCCCTTCTGCTGCCTTTTCTAGATCAGCATCATCAAACACGATGAAAGGTGCATTGCCGCCGAGCTCCATGGACAGCTTTTTGACGGTGCTTGCGCACTGCTCCATGAGCACTCGCCCTACTTCGGTGGAGCCTGTGAATGACAGCTTATGGATGCGTGCATCTTTGGTGAGCACCTCGCCAACCACAGACGATTTGCCAGTGACGACTTGTAATACACCCTCAGGAATGCCTGCTTGTTTTGCCAAATATCCGAGTGCCAGTGCAGAAAATGGCGTCTCGGTGGCAGGCTTGATGATCATGGTGCAGCCAGCCGCCAGCGCAGGCGCCGCCTTACGCGTGATCATCGCCGATGGGAAATTCCAAGGCGTAATCGCGGCGCACACACCCACTGGCTGCTTGAGCACCACATAGCGCAGTGACTGATTGGCGCTTGGGATGACATCTCCATAAATGCGCTTGGCTTCATCAGCGAACCAGCGTATGAAGCTATTGGCATAACCAATCTCACCGCGCGACTCCTTGATGGGCTTGCCTTGTTCATAAGTCATGATCAGCGCCAAATCCTCTTTGTGCGCATCAATCAAATCTGCCCAAGCATGTAAAAGCTTGGCGCGCTCACTTGCTGTCGTATTCGCCCAGCCTACCTGAGCGGTATCGGCGCACTCAACCGCTTTTAGGACAGCCTCTTTTGATAAACTGGGTATCGTCCCTAGCGTCTCACCTGTAAAGGGATTGGTCACTGTGATGGTATCGCCTGAGTCGGCATTGACCCATTCGCCGCCGATTAAGCAAGCCTGCTTTAGCAAATCAGGGCAGTCAAGGGGAATGGATGAAGTTTTGGTCGTCGGTTGGTTCATAGCACATCCTTTTTACTGATAAATTATGACCTAAAAATGGTGGATTGAATTAATTGTTCGATATATTGAACATATGTTCTTTATATTGTACAATATAGCACTAAATATTTTGGAATACAAGACCAAAATTCAGGGTTTTGCCAAGCAAGATCAGTTGCATGAATATCTTGTATAGACAGTTTAAGATATGCGATAATTTGGCAATTTTACACATTTAACCTCATCAATGACATCAGAACCCACCATGAACAGTACACCAAAATCATCAGCCGCTCCCAAGGCAGCCAGCGTACCTGCGCTTGATAAAGCCTTTGAAATTCTTGACTTTATCACCCAAAGCCCCTCGCCCGTCTCTGCTGCTGCCATCGCCAAAGAGCTGGGGCTGGCTCGCTCTACCACTCACAACATCTTGCAAGCACTCAGCGCAAAAGGCGTGCTGTACAAAGATGCCAATCATTTGTTTAGCTTAGGTTCGTATTTATTGTATTGGGCGGGACGGTTTGAGATGGCGCATGGCGTGGCTGGGGTATTTCATGAGCTTGTGGCAAGTTTTGATGAGCTTACGCCCTATACGGTCACCTTATCGACGATAGATTTTGAGCGCGGCGAAACGGTTTTTTTGAGCTCGCATCAAGGCACCAGCGCGATTGACTTTGTGTTTCGGCGCGGCGTTCGAGTACCTGCCCTTTTTTCGGCGACAGGCAAAGCCATCCTAAGCCAGCAGCCTTTTGAGCAGGTTGTCTCAATGTATCCAGACTTCCCCGCACCGCTGACCGAGCGCGGCGTGGCTGATTTTGATCAGCTCAAAGGGGAGTTTGAGCATATCAAGCAAACACGCTTATCGCTTGACGACGGTCAGCTGCGACTTGGCATGACGTGTATCGGCACCTACATCCAAAGCCCTGATGATAAGGTCAAGCTTGGCATTGCTGTGTCTTTATCCGACAGCGAATATGACGACAAAAAAGCAGAAATTGGCGATGCGCTCATCAAGCTTGCCCAAGCCATCGAAAATCGCATGGGAATTAGTAAAATTTAATCATCCGATCCGATAGCTTGATCACCAAAACAGCCTAAGCTCTTGATATTTATAAAATAAAAGCAGCGGATGGCTGCTTTTATTGATCCTTAAATCACAGGCTTAGATGACGCCATTTTGCTTAAGTGTTTCGATGCTTTGATCATCCAGATATTTGGCAAGCACTTGAGCGGTGTCCGCGCCAAGCAGTGGTGGTGCGGTGCGGTACTGCACGGGCGTATCGGATAATTTGATGGGATTACCCAGCACCTTGACAGGCGAGCCTGCAAACTGATGCACCATGCCGCGGTGGCGTGCTTGCGGTGTGCCGAGCGCTTCATCAATGGTGTTGATTGAGCCACAAGGAACGCCTGCATCATCTAGCAGATCCAACCAATACGCCCGAGTCTGACTGACAAAAACCGCTTGCATGGCAGGAATCAGCAGCTCACGGTTTATCACACGCTTAGGGTTTGTAGCGTAGCGCTCATCGGTATGCCATACCTGCCCAAGCGCCTGACATAGCCGCTCAAACTGTCCATCATTACCACAGGCAATAATAAAATGCCCATCCAAAGCCGCAAAAACTTGATAAGGCACAATGCTTGCATGAGCATTCCCCAGTCTTGGCGGCGTGGCGTTGGTTGCCAAATGATTCATGCCGACATTAGCGAGCATGGCAAGCGCACTGTCAAACAGCGCCACATCCACCCACTGCCCCCTGCCTGTCTGCTGGCGTGCATATAAAGCAGTCAAGATACCTACCGTCAGCTGGAGACCTGAAAACAGATCCACCACCGCCACCCCGACTTTTTGGGGCGCGCCATCAGCCTCACCAGTGATACTCATCAATCCTGATATACCTTGGATGATATAATCATAGCCCGCTTTATGAGCATCTACTCCCGTCTGCCCAAATCCTGTCAAAGACGCATAAATCAGACGCGGATTGATCGCTTTTAGGCTATCATAATCCAGCCCATATTTTGCCAAATTACCCACCTTAAAATTCTCAACCAAAACATCGGCATCTTTGACCAGCTTTCGTATGACTGCCTGACCGTCTGGATGTGAGATATCCAGGGTCAGCGACTGCTTATTGCGATTGACTGTGGCAAAATAAGCACTGGTCATGTTGCCATTGTCATCTTCAAAATTGGGCGGGTTCCAGTGGCGAGTCTCATCGCCTACTTTTGGACGCTCAATTTTTATCACTTGGGCGCCAAAATCCGCCAAAATCTGTGTGGCACTCGGTGCCGCCAAAACTCGTGATAAATCAATCACCTTAATCCCTTGAAGTGCCTGCGGCGACAAACCCAAATCACTGACGTTATCCATCATCATTCCTTTTGATCATAAACTTTATAACAATAAAAAACGGGCAGAAGTACGCCCTCGCCCGTTTTAAAAAATATTTTAAGACATGAAACCAATCAGGCAAAGGCTTGGATACCTGTGATCGCACGACCCAAAATCAGTGCATGGACATCGTGCGTGCCTTCGTAGGTATTCACCGCCTCCAAATTCATGGCGTGGCGAATCACATGGAACTCATCGCTGATGCCATTGCCGCCATGCATATCGCGTGCCACACGGGCGATGTTCAGCGCCTTACCGCAGTTATTACGCTTAATCAAAGAAATCATTTCAGGCGCTGCCTTGCCCTCGTCCATCAAACGACCCACTTGTAGGGCAGCTTGTAAGCCTAAGGTAATCTCAGTTTGCATATCGGCAAGCTTGAGCTGCATCAGCTGAGTGGCGGCTAAAGGACGACCAAACTGCTTGCGATCAAGCGTATAAGTGCGCGCCGCCTGCCAACAAAATTCTGCCGCACCCATCGCGCCCCAAGCGATGCCATAGCGAGCTTTATTTAGGCAGCCAAACGGTCCTTTGAGCCCGCGAATGTCGGGGAACGCGTTTTCTTCTGGAACTAACACGCGATCCATGACGATCTCCCCTGTGATTGATGCCCGCAGGGAAAATTTGCCTTCGATTTTTGGGGCAGATAAGCCTTTCATACCTTTTTCAAGGACAAATCCACGAATCTGACCTTCGTCATCTTTTGCCCACACCACGAATACATCCGCAACCGGTGAGTTGGTAATCCACATCTTAGAGCCGTGTAGCTCATAGCCACCCTCGACTTTTTTGGCGCGCGTTTTCATACTGGCAGGGTCAGAGCCTGCATCAGGTTCGGTCAAGCCAAAGCAGCCAATGTACTCGCCTGTCGCAAGCTTGGGTAGGTATTTTTGTTTTTGGGCTTCGGTGCCATAAGCATAAATCGGGTACATTACCAAGCTTGACTGCACACTCATCGCCGAGCGATAGCCAGAGTCCACCGACTCCACCGCTCGCGCCACCAAGCCATAGGCGACATGCGAAAGCCCCGCACAGCCATAGCCTTCAAGGGTCATGCCCAGCAATCCAAGCTCGCCCATCTGTCTCATGATATTGGTATCAAAGTTTTCATGGCGGTTGGCTTCGATGATGTTTGGCATCAGCTGTTTTTGACAAAAGCTCTTAGCAGTGTCATAAATCATGCGCTCTTCTTCGGTGAGCTGAGTATCTAATAACAAGGCATCTTGCCAATCAAAAGGTGGGCGACTCATGATATCTCCTTATCAATGCAATGAATGTCATGGTTATTCAATATACTGTACAAAAGTTCTGTATATTGAAACATGTCCCTATTTAATCAAATAAAACGTGCTTTGTAAAGGGGCGGCGGATAAATTTATTCACCCCTTTTTATTTCGTTAGCCTTAAGCCTGTTAGCGGATATGGACTGACTTACCATAACTTGGATAATACATGCCATCACTTAGATGGCTGCTTACGATGACTGCTTACAGTTTAATCTCATATTAAAATAGCTCACCACCCAAAAGATGATGAGCCGCCAATAAGGTCATGGTGCATTAGCGATGATTTGGTTAATGGTTAACCAATTAAGATGCCAATAAAGATTTTTCACGCAAAAAATCTTCCGCCACTTTCTTTTCGTTCTGACCTTGATTTTCTACCAAGTCGTTCATGCGCGCCATATCTTGTTCTGAAATCAGCCCATCGATTTTCATCAGTGCCGATTCAAGCTTTGGGTGCTTTTGTAGCGCTTCTTGTCTGACGACTGTGCCTGCATGATAATGGGTATAAAATCCTTGGTCATCTGTCAGTACTTTTAGGTTTGGATTGGCTAAGGCGCCATCAGTGGTTGAGATGCTCACAACATCAATTTGACCATTATTCAGCGCTTGGTATTTTAGGCTGATATCTAGGTCTTTGGTGCTCTTAAATTGATAACCATAAGCATCACTCAAAGCCTTGTAGCCATCATCACGCTCAAAAAAATCATACTCAGCGCCAAAAGTCAGATTTGGGCTATAAGGCGCAAGCTGACTAAAGGTGGCGATCTGATGATCATTGGCGTAGTCTGAGCGCACCGCCAAGCCAAAAGTGTTATTAAAGCCGTACATCCCCACCCAGCGAAAGTCGTATTCCTTTTGATAGCTTTTTTTGAGCTCTTCTAACAGTACAGCTTGATCAGCGATCGGTTCATTTTTTAGGACATAAAGCCACGCGGTACCTGTATATTCTGGATATAAATCGAACTCACCTTTAACCATGGCAGGATGAATATTTGCCGTACCCCCGCCGATACCTTTGGTGATTTCGACCTTTGAGCCGGTTTCTTGCTCAATGAGTATGGCGAGCATCTCAGCGATGATGAATTGTTCGGTCATGGGCTTGGTAGCGATACGAATTTTATCATCTTGGCTTTGGCAAGCGACCAATAAAACACTCATCAGCAGCAAAGCGGATTTTTTAAGCATAAGATTTTCTCCATTTGATTGATTTTTCAAAACGCGCTAGCACAAAGTCAGCCAAAAAGGCAATGAGCATGATCAAAATACTGCCAACCACCGTCATGGCAGTGCTATTCGTCGTGATGCCGCGATAGATCGCCACGCCAAGCCCGCCTGCGCCAATAAAAGATGCAATACCCGCCAGCGCAATGGTCATCACAAGCATCGTACGAATGGATGATAAAATAATCGGCAGCGCAAGCGGCAGCTTGATACGGCGCAAAATCTGCCAACGCGTCATCCCAAAAGCTTCAGCAGCTTCTATCAACCCCACATCAATCTGCTTAAGCCCCGTATGCGTGCCATTGACCATCGGCAATAGCGCATAAATCACCAGCGCAATGATCGCCGAGACATTACCAATACCACTCACCAAAATCAGCAAGCCGAACAAAGAGATGCTTGGAATGGTATAAATGATGTTGCTCATCTGAATGACAAACGGTGCTAGCTTCCTATTTTCGGTGATCAGCACACCAAGCCCGACCCCGATCACGATCGCAAAGCCTGCTGCAATACCACAGATCATCAAATGCTCAGCAAAAAGTCGCATAAAAAACGCAGAGCGAGTGGTCAGCAGCTGCAAGGATTCCTGAATGATAGTCACGCCATATCCTTTGATTTTTTTATAAATTTATTTAAGTGAGTATAAATACTTACCACTTCATTTTATATGACCAAGGCGCATATTACAATGTTAAGCTTTGTAAAGATTGTAATAGTGGGTAAATAAAAGATGGGTTCCATCTGCTATTAAAATACTCGGGGGTATTTTGAGATTAGAAAAATTACGCATATCACACAAAGTCATTTAGTGACTTATGGTCAATTATATTTTATTTTTTTGTATATTCCATCAAAGATATTTATGTTTTTGATATACGCTCCCGTGAAGGGAGCGACGCCGGTCGCACAGCTAAATTTGTCAAAGCAATGGCTGTTTCAACACACGCTCCCGCGAAGGGAGCGACTTGATGAGTTTATCTCAAAGTCGCAAAAAACGGATGTTTCAACACACGCTCCCGCGAAGGGAGCGACATGCGATCAGCTGTCGATTTGTCAGCTTCAGTTAGTTTCAACACACGCTCCCGCGAAGGGAGCGACTCTTGATGATTCAAGAGCTGCTGTAACTCGCTCTCGTTTCAACACACGCTCCCGCGAAGGGAGCGACGCAAGGCTGGCACAAAACCCTATCGAACGTCGTGGTGTTTCAACACACGCTCCCGCGAAGGGAGCGACTAGCCCAAATGATTTATATGAGATAACTAAAGACGTTTCAACACACGCTCCCGCGAAGGGAGTGACTATCTTAAGAAAAACACAGTTTTCATTAAACGATGTTTCAACACACGCTCCCGCGAAGGGAGCGACGCCCAAATGTCGGCATCAAAGCTAAGATTGCAACAGCAGTTTCAACACACGCTCCCGCGAAGGGAGCGACTAACTTAAGCTCAAGCTATGAAACGCTTGACGAAGTTTCAACACACGCTCCCGCGAAGGGAGCGACTAGACTAAAACGACGAGCATTGGAGCGTAAAAATGGTTTCAACACACGCTCCCGCGAAGGGAGCGACTTTTTACTTACGCCGTTAAAGAGCTGTTTTTAATCGTTTCAACACACGCTCCC
>NZ_MUXT01000008.1:0-29312 GCF_002014965.1 Moraxella canis | reverse complement strand
CTCCCGCGAAGGGAGCGACCCAGTGAGGGTAAGCTGACATTTGCTGAGCTTTGTGTTTCAACACACGCTCCCGCGAAGGGAGCGACGCTTTGGTAACTTCATCTTTGCCCTAATCTTGACGGTTTCAACACACGCTCCCGCGAAGGGAGCGACACGGTGCGTGGTGATAGCATGATGCCCAGATTTCATGTTTCAACACACGCTCCCGCGAAGGGAGCGACGCCAGCTTTTGGTGCTTTTCGTCGCCCAAAATCCGTTTCAACACACGCTCCCGCGAAGGGAGCGACACGGTGCGTGGTGATAGCATGATGCCCAGATTTCATGTTTCAACACACGCTCCCGCGAAGGGAGCGACGCTTTGGTAACTTCATCTTTGCCCTAATCTTGACGGTTTCAACACACGCTCCCGCGAAGGGAGCGACAGTCGGCGGTCGTAACTTAATACTTGGTTCAGCAGTTTCAACACACGCTCCCGCGAAGGGAGCGACTATCAAGTACAGATTACAGACACACCGCCAAATGTGTTTCAACACACGCTCCCGCGAAGGGAGCGACTTTAGCGCGTCAAGAGTATCAAGCATTAGCTACGCAGTTTCAACACACGCTCCCGCGAAGGGAGCGACCATAGTCAGCGTTGACATCGTAATAAGGTACAGTGTTTCAACACACGCTCCCGCGAAGGGAGCGACCTCGGTTGGATATTTAACGCAGGCTCAGGCGATACGTTTCAACACACGCTCCCGCGAAGGGAGCGACATGTGGCAAATGGCACGAGTTTTGACGGGCGAGTGGTTTCAACACACGCTCCCGCGAAGGGAGCGACAATCCCGAAACAATAGTTACTGCCTTAAGTGTCCTGTTTCAACACACGCTCCCGCGAAGGGAGCGACATTAAATCAATAACTTATAAACTTTTATCAAAATGTTTCAACACACGCTCCCGCGAAGGGAGCGACTTAATAACGCTCATCGGCGTTCTCATCTAGCCAATGTTTCAACACACGCTCCCGCGAAGGGAGCGACCTACAGCGAGTATGTTTATTGTTATGGTTATCCTGTTTCAACACACGCTCCCGCGAAGGGAGCGACTGGGGGGCGTACACTAACAGTTTATCCAACGCTAGTTTCAACACACGCTCCCGCGAAGGGAGCGACGGGGTTCATGCCGTCCATGCCGTCCATGCCGTCTTGTTTCAACACACGCTCCCGCGAAGGGAGCGACGTGTAGGTAGCGCAGACCCCCCAAATGGACGGCGGTTTCAACACACGCTCCCGCGAAGGGAGCGACACGGCATGAACCCCCAAAAAGTCAATAAAATCAATGTTTCAACACACGCTCCCGCGAAGGGAGCGACATGGCATATAATAGACTCAAGTTTTATTTTTTGAGTTTCAACACACGCTCCCGCGAAGGGAGCGACCAGCATCATCAAAAATGCTTGTCTTGCTTGCCCAAGTTTCAACACACGCTCCCGCGAAGGGAGCGACATGCGAGCAAGCACCCATTTTCTCGTATCAATACGTTTCAACACACGCTCCCGCGAAGGGAGCGACTTCACCGCCTCGATCAGCTCATCACACCACGCATTGTTTCAACACACGCTCCCGCGAAGGGAGCGACTTTACCAAGTGTGGCTTGATTGTCGTAGTACGCCTTGTTTCAACACACGCTCCCGCGAAGGGAGCGACAAGCATTGCTCACAAAATTAGACTTTGGTATAATGTTTCAACACACGCTCCCGCGAAGGGAGCGACATCTTGGATATACCAAATGGCTTTTTTCAAATCCTGTTTCAACACACGCTCCCGCGAAGGGAGCGACTTGTATTCGCCAGTTTTTGAGCCATTGACCACAGCGTTTCAACACACGCTCCCGCGAAGGGAGCGACCATCTGGCATTCAATCACTGACTTGGATTACGACGTTTCAACACACGCTCCCGCGAAGGGAGCGACCATGACCGATTGATAAATCACTGTGCTTTTCTTGAGTTTCAACACACGCTCCCGCGAAGGGAGCGACGTCAGCGTTTTGATACCTTCCGCCATCTGACCGCTGTTTCAACACACGCTCCCGCGAAGGGAGCGACATGGAAACCCTAAAAGAAATGGAGAAAAACGGTGTTTCAACACACGCTCCCGCGAAGGGAGCGACTGCTTCCATTGCAAAAGCAGTATTTTCAAGGCTTTCATCAGGCAAAATCGCCAACACCCAACCTTAAAAACATTTCTATTATAAAAAAGCTTGACGTAAAACTCAATTGTTAAATAATTCAATCCGTTAGCTCGTCGCTAACTTACCGAGACTTTCATGAGAACCACAGGTTAGCGATTGATATCATCACACAATTAATGTATCTGCAAACACATCTAAGGCTTGTTTAGCCCCATGGTGCTCCACCTTGTGCCGCCATTTACTGCCCAAATGATAAAACCGTAAACTGTCAGTCTTTGGGTGATAAGTGTCAAGTAATTTGGTTTTTAGTTTCACCCACTGATCAGGCGTAATGTCACACTCAAACACCGAATATTGCACACGCACACCATAATCCAGACAATGTTTGGCGATTTGCCTAAGTCTTGCCCGCCCTGCCACATCTTCTAGTGAAATATCATACGTAATCAACATCAACACACTACTTCTCCTTATTTTTGGCAGCTTACAAAATACCAAAGACTCCCCATAAGAGCCTTAAACATTCATCGCATCAAAAACGGCGGATAATGAGTTAAATCACCCCGTAAATGTCTTGCCAACAGCATCGCCTGAATATATGGCAGCAGACCGATTTCCACCTCCTCCTGCAAAAAAGGATGCCTAATCTTCTCCTGCTTTTTCGCCTGAAGAGCCTGAAAAACCAGTTTGCGCGCCTCAGGTTTGATATTCACCGCGCCGCTGGCCTCATGCACAAAATCCTGAGGCTTGATTTGCCCGCGGTTAATCAGGGAAAGCACCAACCTGTCCACCCACCACGCGCGGAACTCTTCCAAAATATCCTGCGCCAAACTGTCGCGCCCCGGCCGGTCGGCATGCAAAAAACCCACCTGTGGATCCAAGCCCACGCCCTGCAACGCCCCACTGATGTCCTTGCCCAGCACCGCATACAAAAAAGACAGCAATGCATTGACGGCATCCTTGGGTGGTCTGCGGTTACGCACTGTAAACACAAAATCATCACTTCGCAACAACCGCCCAAACACCTCAAAATAACGGGCCGCTGCCTCACCTTCTATACCACGGATAACCTCCAAACTGCTGGCGTGTTGCAGCTGCTTTAAACTGGCATTCAATGAGACAACAGCTGCTTTTATTTGTGCCTGCTCACCATGATTGCGTAAATGTCGTTGCAATACCCGCTTACTTGCCTGAATCTTCGCTGCAATGATATGCCGCGCAATTGGCACGGGATTTTGCTCCGACAGCCGATACTGCGCCCGCCGCAAGAGCACATTGCCACTCTGCCGACCCTGCAAACGCCCCAAGAACCGCCCGTTTTCGGTAAAAAACGCCAGATTCACATTGTTTTCACCGCAAAACCCCATCAAAAAAGGTGACACCAGCACATTGCCAAAACAAAAAATATGCCCGATCGCATGCACTGGCAACTGCGCCACCTTCTTACGCCCCTGCTCCACCACCAGCGTTTCCCGCTCCTTATGCAGATAACTGCCTTGCGTGGTAATGTAGAGCGTGTTTTGCAGTTTGCGCATGGTTGGAAAATTCTCCTTTAATTTTGTCTCAGATTTTGAATTCAGTAATTACCCATAAATTCAATCTACCTACAAACTGCTAGGTCTTCCAATCCGACCTCGTTCATAATTATTAATCCAATCTAAAAAACTAGAAATCATATCTTTACTACTTGTATTTTTATGACCTGGTCCATTTTTAACAATTCCCAAAAATCTATCAGGAATTTCTAGCGCTTTATTGCCAAAGTACCAAAACTCTTCACATATTAAGACATTTTTTGATTTCAAATCATGTTCCATGTTGCCCTCATCATGAAATCTATTTTCCAACTGGAACCATTTATTATTATTTTTATAATAAATATTGTCTCCTCTACAACCTTCACCACTTGTACCCTTTGGTTTCTTATATTCAAATTTCAAATCTTCAAAATACTCATCCATAGTTATTATTTCAGAAATTTTTCCTACGTAAATCAATTTATTTCCATACGCTCCTTTTGTAGAGCCAGTTGCAACAAGAATATCTCCCAATTTAGCATTATTTCGGATAACAGGTTTGCAGGTTGCAAGCGTCAACATTCCACCATAGGGATTGGGAGCAAATCCATAATCATGTGTAATAACATAACTCATTATTTTCATAGTTCCACCCATATAAACTCATATTACGTAAAATTTTTTATTCTTCCCCAAACAACCCCGCCACATACCCCACCGACCTATCTTTCTCCATCAACTTCGGCTGACAAATCTCCACAAGCGAACAGGCTTTACAACGTTTGCCGTATTCAGGCGGCGGGGTGATGCCGCTTTCCAAAAGTTCTCGTACCTGCCCAATCACGGCCAGCGTTTGCGCCCTAAGACCGTTTGAAAACACCACCGGCACACGGTGGCGGGTTTGCCCATACCACAGTGCACCCTCTGCCACCGTTTGCCCGGTCATTTCTTCCAAACACAAGGCTTGGGCGCAGAGCTGGATTTCGTCGAATGGTTCGGGCTTAGGTTTGCCACGTTTGTATTCCACAGGTTTTAGGTTGCCTGTATTTAAATCACGCTCGACCATATCCAGCACGCCGTGCACACCCAAATTCTCCGCCGACACATGCACGCTGCGCTCAAAGCGCACGCCCTTGCGCGTCTCCGGCTCGCCGCCGTCCACACACTCATGCAAAGCACGGCCTTGGGCGGTCAAATAGTTCTCCGCCCAAGCTTGTTCGTTGTGAATCAAGGCACACTGACGCGGACAAAAGGCGTAATGTTGCAGGGCGGAGAGTGGGACATATTGCATATTTAGCCAAGTTTGCGATACAGTTTGGTGGCAGCCAAATCTTGCTCATTGACAGTTACGACATAGTCATCAAAACTGCGTGTAACGTCCACGCCTTCTTTTTTGGTAACCTGAATACGCTTGAACAGGCTGTCAGCAGGGGCATCGCCCAAGCTGTTGCTGTGTTCAAATACATACAGACCACGGGCGTTCATTTGTCCACGAGCTGCTGAATGGTCATGGTCAAACATATTTATGAGAGCTTGCCAGAACAGCTCTAAGTCTTCTTCTGAAAAACCAGTTTGCTTAGCAAAGTGAGCAGAAACAAAGCCGTGGCAACGGTATAAGCCATAAGGTACGGTGAATTTGCGTCCCATAGTGCGGTTATCCCCAGTTTCACTGGCATCTTTTTCGTTGGTTACAGCCATACGAGTGATGCTGTGTTCAAGGGTGATGATTGGTTCAATAGAACGCGCAAAAGTCAGCTGCACAGGACCACGCACCTGACCGGCATTTTTACCGGTGGTCAGTACCGCCCCAAAAGTGCGAATGTCATAATAACGCTTGCACATATACTGGCGGGCGGCTTCGGTTTTTTCCCCTTTTTCCTTATGCTTAACACTGTCTTGCTCATGAGCTTCGTCAATCAGTTGATTTAAAATTCCTTTTTCTCGAATAAATATGTCGTGCTGCTCTGGACTTTGGGTCATTTGGACAAAGTTGCGTACTTTGCGCTTCAAACAGACATCAGTCACCAAGCCTATGCCGGTTTCGGGGTCGATGCGTGGCAGATTGCCTGCATCAGGGTCGCCGTTGGGGTTGCCGTCTTGCACGTCAAACAAAAATACGAAATCATAGCGTTTTTCAATGGTCATTTTATTGCTCCTGTTCGGTTTTGGTGGATTGATAAAAGTCTTGCTTCTGGTGGTAATATCCAATGGCAAATAAGCCCTGTTGATTGATATTAAGATGACTTGGAAAAGCATTAATTTTGGCAATAATTTCCTGTTGTAGCTTTTCTAAATTGGTTCTTCTGCCAATGGGCAATTTACTTAAATGGTGTTTAGACAAACGCAGCAATGTACCAAACACAGCAATTGGCGTACTGCCTGCTGCACCAAAATAACGGTCGCCAATGGTGGCATTTAAGCCAGGATTGGCTTCGCTTTGGATTTTTTCCAAAACAGCAAACAGTCGCCCTAAAAGATAGCCAGTATCTTCTCGCGTTTTATCCAAACTCATAGATATCTCCTTGATATTTTTCAAACTGCCCGCTCGGACAGCACGGTTCAAATAAGCCTTAATCAATGATGCCCGTCCATAAGTGACTTTTTGCTCGGCCTTGTTGCGACGTAAAGCCATTTGCAACAAATTCATCGGTAACGGACGATTGCTCAAAACACATTGGGTAACTTGTGCAACCAAATCCGGTGGCAGATTTTCTGTCTTACCCTCCAAGACCAGATTACCCAACAGACGTGTCAGTGGCATAAATTCTGGATACGGCGATTTTTCTCCACGCACCATTTTTAAATCGTCATACCATTTGGCGAGATTTTCTGACAACTGTGCAACGGTGGTTTCGTGCCAAAACCGCACCACAATCCGTGCTGAATTGGGCGACAAACCCAAAAGATAAAATTTATCTTTGGCGTTTGGCTCGGTGTATTTTCCGTTGTGCAGGCTCTGATAAAGCGATTTGATTTCATCAATATGAGCGTCAGGATTGTCTTTACTGCCGTTTATCATCATGGCAAACCGACTCTCCAAAGGCGTGGGTTTTTCACTCCAACAGACGGCGGTAACATCACCGATGCGAAAGCGGTTCTCACCAGCAAGCAGCACATTAAGTGCGGTGGTGTATTCAAACATCGCCTGTTCACCCACGGGGAAGATAGAACCTTGTTTTTTGCCATAAGATTCAAAGGCAGCCAAATTAACCGAAGTAAATGGCGACGGCTTGGCGTTCACGCCTTTTATTGCATTGTGCAAGCGTGCTATCGGAGCTTTTTCACCTTTTACCAAACAAATGCCTTGCGATATGTCTTCCAAAACAGCTTCTTTGCTTTGTGCCAAATAATTTTGTAAAGCTTGGGACTGGCAGACCAATGCGGCAGCTTCGCCCACTAAGCGAAAACTCAAATTACAGCCTTTGATTTTAATGCACTCTTCCCAATTTTCATGTTGCATGACCTTGGCTTTTTCATCAGACAAAGCCAAGAAGTTGGATACGGCACGAATCCCCATGTCATCAGGCAAGGCTTTTTTTAATTCATCCACCTTAGCAATAAAACTGGCATGCTGTTTATCTGCCATTTCTTGGGTTTTATCACTGGCATAAGCCAGCACATAGCCATAGTGATCCCAAAGAATATTGCTGACTTCGTATGAATTTTTTCCACTTCTTCCTAAGCCCTTGGGCACCAAAAAAGAACGCCCAACTTTCTTTTTGCCTTGCAATTCTCGGGTATCTTCTAGTTGAATAAAACGTCCGTACTCATCAAGCACAATCACAAATGGGATTTGTTTTTGCTCAAAACCCTCCGGAGCTACGCCGCCTTCTGAAAGGGCTTTACGTTGATAATATTGCGTTAATGCGTGCAGAATCATCGTTTCACCTCGTCGCTGTCCATTGGCGGTACAATAATCACACCGTGCTCAGCTTTGCAATGGTAAAACATCGGCTCGGCATGATTGGAATCACGCGGGGCGGATTTGCTGTAATCCATGTCGTAGAGCATCAAGCCAAAATCTTGCGTGATATTTTCACGCGGCAAGCCGTCTTCCGCTTTTTCCAATAATGTGAAGTTGCACGGGAATTCACGGCAACCCAAATAAGGCTGGTGGAAATATTGTCCTTTTGTTGCTCGGCGTTTGAACATTTCTACAAATTTATTGCGGTTATCATCTTCGCCTGCTTCGTTAGTCATCACAAAATCGGCATGAATGCGGTATGCCACATCACGCAGCAACATTGATGCACGCTGTTGGCGATTTTCTTCTATATATAGTGCTTGACTGCGTTCACTCATTTTATTGCCAACTTCATTGCGACGGATATTAACCCACTGAATCGGCTTTAATATCTCAATCTTTTTCACCTGCCAACGAATAGCCGGTTTCCATAGTATCGCCATCAGGATATTCCTTGCGGCAGACGGCGTGATGACGGGATAGCTGACACGCTCCACTTTGAGCTCTGGTCTGGTAAAACAGGCATACTCTCCACTGATTTCTAAGATAAAACTCATACTATTTCCTTTTTTATTCCACGGTATTTAAGTTAATCAATTTATAAAGCACTGTCAAGGACTCATGCAGTTTTTCTAAAAAGATAGGCAAGTTTATTAGCAACCAACCTTCGTTCACGTCTTAAAAGGCTATATGCTGAAACCATGTTGCTATTTTAAATGGCAAAACGCCCCTAATCGTAGGGGCATTTGATTTAAATCACTTGGTCTTGTATCCACAACGCATCATCAAAGCAACCACCTAAGACATCATCATAATACCCTTTATCCAACACCAAAAGTCCCGCTCGCTCAAATACTGCCTGAGCTGGCAGTTTTGCAAGCTCATATTCATAAACGCTAATGGTGTGGCGTTGCAGCTTGCGATACACCCATTTGTGTTTGAGTGGGTCGCTTTGTAAATAACCAAACCAGCTCTCAAACGGCTCGGGCAAAGGCGGGGTGTCTGTTTGTCCATAATGTTCGTCTTGCGGGCTAGGGTGGCGGTATTCATCTAATTTGCTTTGCCATAATTCAGGCGGCACATTGGCTAAGCATTGTTCATAAAACTCATCTAATTGCGTTGTCGCCACCATTTTTGGCTCTTTTGCTTCTTGTTGCCAAACCAAGGGCACAAAAGGCACGATTAGGGCAACGCCTTGGTTATCTATCAAGCGAAACTTGTCAGCAGCGGTGCGAAATTTAATGTCCACAGGGTTTTCAGCACTCGATTGTAAAGTTAAATCCTGAGTGATTTTATATTTATCCCGATCGCCTTTATGATTGAAACGTTTAAAATACTCATCCATTGCCACAGGCGATAGCGGGTCAGACAATTTATCAGCTTGTATCAACTCTTCGGTAATCTGTTGACCTTGTTTTAAGCTGCCACTGGGTGCACCTTCTTCGGTGCGAAACACCACCACTTCGCCCAATGTGGGCAATTTACCTTCACGGTTACAACGCCCTGCCGCTTGTGCGATGCTATCTAAACCCGCCACCGCACGATAGACCACAGGAAAATCCAAATCCACGCCTGCTTCAATCAATTGGGTGCTGACCACCCAAAGTGGTTGGCTGAGTTTGCCATTGCGGTAAAACTGCAAGTAACGGCGAATCAAGGCAATCACTTCGGCACGATGAGCGGCGCACATATTGGCGGACAAATGCAGTTTAATTCCATCATCAGGCAAAGCAGCAAACAATTTACGGGCGTGCTTACGAGTATTAACAATCACCAAAACACACTGACGCTGAGCGATTTCATCGGCAATCTCTTGCCAGCTTTGTTTTGGCGTATCTTTTAAGGGGAGTTTTATGTTGACACGACGGAGTTTTTTGGCAAGTGCAAATTTATCTGTGATAATTTCATGCACCTTTGGCAACCCTTCAAGCAAAGTCCGTCCAAACGCATCCACGTCTTTACCCAACTCAGGTTGTGTGGCGGTGCACAACACAAACCTTACTCCATAATCACGTGCCAACACGCGCATCATATCGGTTATCGGCTTTTGAAAATTTCGGGGCAGCTGTTGTGCCTCATCTAAAATCACCACACTGTCGGCAATATTATGAATTTTACGACAACGGCTGGTCTTAGCAGCGAACAGGCTTTCAAAAAATTGCACATTGGTGGTAACAATCAGCGGTGCATCCCAATTTTGAGCGGCTAATCGACTGCGTGCGGTTTGTTTTTTTTCATCTACCTGCAAATTACTGTGGTGCTCTACCACGTTTTCATCACCTAAGACCTTACAAAACACATCGGTATTTTGCTCAATGATGCTGGTAAATGGTATGGTGTAAATGATACGTTTTTTATTAAATTTTAGGGCGTGTTTTAAGGCAAATCCCAAGCTTGCCAAAGTTTTACCGCCACCAGTTGGTACCGTCAGACTAAACAATGATTCGTCCCATTGAGCCGCTTGAAAACATTGCCTTAAAATCGCATTACGCTCCTGATTTAACGCAGAATCTTTTGCTTTTAGTGCCAATTGTGCCATATGGTGTTCATAACGCCGATGTAACTCATCTAAACTTGCAAAAGTTGGGCGCACGCCTGCCCTTTTTGCCTCATCAACATCTGCATAGCCACACATAAACGCTTCGGTATCCAAGAAGTCAGCGTCCACCAAACAAGAAAACAAAAACCGAATCCAAATATGTATCTCGGCAGCAATATTGTTGTTATTTGCAAAAAATAACTCAAAATCTGATGCCAAATCATCGTCCGACAGCTTTTGTAATTGACCAAAAAATTCGTCTTGCTTAACGCCCGACAAGGCACTTTGTAGCTCTTTGTCCGCTTTTTGCAACCGGCTTTTTAAACTTCCTTTATCATGCCAATCTGCCAAACCTGCATGATGTCCAGCAATCAAATACGCCAATAAATGCCCAATTACTGGGTCTAATTGATTGATCGCATACTTAGCGCCTGCGGTAGAGTGTGGGACCTTATCTCCTTGTCTTTCCTCTAGATTTTCTAAATGCGCGTTTTCTTTGTTAAAGCCGCTGGCTCTTTCAATGTAATCCTGAAAAGCTGCCTGATACTTGCCTAAATCATGAAGCAAACCCGCATAATAAGCGAAGGCACCCCCTCTATCACCAGCAAATTGAGCGGCAAGATTGGCGACTTTTTGTAGATGCTGTTTCAGGTCATGAGTTTGAAAAACACCATTATGACCAGTACGCACATGCGCTACAAATACCCTCATCACTATCCCATCCGTATTGTATTTTAAGCCAAAGTAATCAAAGAATAATATAAATCCATATAATTTATAAGAATAGAAAATAAATAAATCAAGTCGCCAATTCTTAAGTTTTTACTCAACCCAAATCCAATCAAAGAACTTGGATTTAAATCAGAATCTTAAGAGTGAAACTAAAAATTGTACGATCACCTTCGATTAAGTCTTCTAACCCCTAACCGATTAGCATCACAGCATTAATCATGCGATTTAGCCACTTTCATCAATTAAATCATGCCGTTATTTCTCAAGAAAGTGCGTACATTTGCTTTTATGAGATTGCAAGTAGTTAAAATTTCTCAAGTGATTTTTAGCCATCTCAATACAATCCCAATTCTTCACTGAGTGCAGTAAAAGCGTTCCGCACTTTCTTGGAGATGGCACAGAATACAAAGGCACTAAGGATCATGAATTTATCAAAACCTGTTACCAGCACAATATTAATCAGAGGTTTACCAAGGTTGGCAGACCACAAACGGGCGGTAAAGCTGAACGAGTGATTAGAACCTTAATGCAAATGTGGCATGATAAAACTGAATTTAATGACAGTAATCACAGAAAGCAAGCACTTGATAGATTCTTAAACTTCTACAATACTGTCAAACCACACAGTGCTTTAGTCAAAAAAGATGAACAAGGTAAAACCCAAACCTTTACACCCTATTAATGGCTGAAGCTTTATTTTAACCAAAGCGTCAATAACGCTTGAGATTTTAACAGATCATTCACCAACACACTGACATTAATATTTATCATCATAAGTAAATTAAGCATGGTAGCATTATTTACACAGATATTTACCTAAGCTATAATGATCTTAATTTCATTACTTTTTAGAAAAAATTTAGATCAACCATGCCAATATTATTGAGAATCTCCGATCACTAGATCAATGTATATTATGAACATACCAGGCCACTGATAAGGATTTCGCCCACCTCTTATTAAAAAAGTGTACGTTTTTCAGATGCGGTTTGCTATTTCATCAACTTAGAATATTAAAAAATGGTTTGGTGATTTAGATGCTATTTGGTAAAACATCATTTAACTTTTAATAGCAAAGGAATATTTATGATCATATACGATAATACAAAAAATGGTTTTATGAAAGATGTTTCTGATGGCGTCCTGATTGATAAGATTTATACTAATTTTAAAGAAAAGATAGGTCGTACTGGCAAAAGCGAGATACTCTCATGGGATAACTCTTTACAGAAAATGTATATGGTTATGAATGATGATAACATTCCAGATAACTCAGGCATTGCGATTGAGTATAAAATTCCAACGAGTTCCAAGAGAATTGATTTCATCATCTCTGGGCGGAATGATGTTTCTAAATCAGTTGTTATAGTTGAACTTAAGCAGTGGGATGCTGTCAGTAAGGTTGATTACAAAGATGGTATCGTAGAAACTTTCCTAGGAGGCGGCATTCGAGAGACCACACACCCTTCATATCAAGTAGCTTCTTATGCAAGTTTAATTAACGATTTCAATGAAGTTGTATCAACAAAGCAAGTTACCTTACACCCATGTGCCTATTTGCATAACTATGTAATTAACCGGGATTATGATCCTCTGACTGATACTCTCTATCAAGAGTATCTGGATCAAGCTCCTGTTTTTGGTCGAGCTGACACAGAGTTGTTACGCAATTTTATAAAAAGAAATATTAAGTATGGTGATAATAAAGAAACCCTTTATTTGATTGAAAATGGAAAGATAAGACCATCGAAATCTTTGCAAGAGTCATTGGTTAAAATGCTTGAAGGCAACGAAGAATTTACCATGATTGACGAGTAAAAGGTTGTTTATGAGCAGGCAGTCCATTTAGCAAAAAAAGCCCAAGATACTGGCAGGAAAAAAGTATTAATAGTTAAAGGGGGTCCTGGCACAGGCAAAAGCGTCTTAGCTGTACAGCTGTTAGTTGCCCTAACTAGTAAAGGTATGCTTTGTCATTATGTTACTAAAAATACCGCACCCAGAGAGGTTTATGCAGCAAAGCTCAAAGGACATATGAAAAGAAACAGTGTAGACAACCTGTTTAAAAGTTCAGGAATATACCATGAAATGCTTACAAATGAGCTTGATGTTGTTTTAGTAGATGAAGCTCATAGACTAAACGAAAAGTCAGGTATATTTAGTCATTTGGGAGAAAATCAAACTAAAGAATTGATTAATGCATCTAAGTTATCCGTATTTTTTATCGATGAACGTCAAAGAGTTCACTTCAAGGATGCAGGTAGCATTAGCGATATTGAATATTTTGCCCATCAAGCAGATGCAGATGTACAAGAATTAAAGCTGACATCACAGTTTAGATGTAATGGCTCAGATGGTTATATGGCATTTCTTGATGATGTACTACAAATTGAAGAGACGGCCAATAGCGAAGGCTTTGATATTGATTATGACTTACGGGTTGTAGACGATCCAAATAAGCTATTTGACTTAATTGTAGAAAAAAAATGTTAACAACAAGGCTAGGTTACTAGCAGGTTATTGTTGGGAGTGGAGCAATCAAGACAATAATAGAAATAATCCAAATCACCATGATATTGTAATTAAAGAGCATGGCTTCCAAAAAAGTTGGAATCTTGGCAATACGAAAACTTATATGATTGACATAGGATCAATAAATCAAGTCGGATGCATTCATACTTGCCAAGGTTTAGAGTTGGACTATGTAGGGGTTATTATTGGTAATGATCTAAGGTATGAAGATGGTAAGGTAATAACTGATTTTACTAGACGAGCAAAAACTGATCAGTCCATTAAGGGATTAAAGAATTTAATGAAAGAAAACCCTGATGAGGCCCGTAGAATTGCAGATGAAATCATTAAAATACATATAGGGTATTGATGTCTCGTGGTCAGAAAGGCTGCTATATCTATTGCGAAGATCGAGCACTTGCAACTTACATAAACGAAAGAATAAGCCTAGCCAAGGATATCGAGCAAAAGTTCTAATTAGTTATTAGATAAAAGATAATGAACAATAAATTTATTGGATAAATCTTATAAGGACCAGGTAAATATTATATGGGGTTAGACTGATAAATATGAGCTAGATAAGTGGTATATATCTCTTAATAAGGGCAATTTGTTAGGTCTAACCAAACTGGCTATTGAACATTTATGCGTATATGGTTGTAAACTACGATAAATTGCCTGACGATTACCGTAATATTACTTTGTACCATATGAAAGAAGTCCCAAAGGAGCTAGCCAACTTAGAAGATTTGTATTTTAGCAAATGTAGATGCATGTAAGCTCATCAAGAATAGCTCTTACTTAATAAATCTTAAGTCATTTTATGGATTGGCAACTAAAATTGAATTTTTACCAGAAGATATTAATAAACTTCAAAAGCTAGAAACCCCAACCTTAGCACTTGGGCGACATTTTTCTCTAAATATCCTTATTTATCTTAAATAATCTCTTTATATATCAATATCTTATGATTATTTATTACTTTGGATGCTTATAATACTTCCTGATGACTTTTATTTAGTGTCAAGAAAAATAATAGGATAAATTTACCCCATCATTTTTCGTAATTTATTATATTTTTTAATTTTTCATTCTTAAGCTCGTCAATGAAAGTAGTGGGTATTGATTGAGTTAAATCATTTTTATTTATATTTCCTATTTAACAGTATTAAACTTTTTTATTCATATCCTGAAAGTCGTTGGTTTGGTTTGGTATGACGATTTTGCGGTGATTGTTAGCATTATTCACCGCATATGTTGCGGAGAATATGTGGTATAGTTACCGCAGATAAGTCAAAATTGAAAATGTGATGGTTGATACTTATATTTATGAAGATCCAAATTGGACAAATTGGCATCATGCGCTATTTCCACAAGAGGTAAGTGGTATGTATGACATTAATGTAGGTGCATTACGAGATGATACCAATGATCCGATGCAGCTGATTTCAGGCGCTAATGGTAAAGCCAAAGGACACTTTAACACCACAGGCTGATAGATCACCAGATGAGCTTGAGCGATTTTTTCAGTGGTATAACGATACCGCCTTAAGAGGCATCAATGATCTGGTCAAAAAAGGGATTTTGGTGAAGTCGGCAGCCTCTGGGCGTAGTTAGAGCTATGCGCTTGTTTGTTTTGTGAATTAGGCTTTAATGGATATCAGATTAACATAAGGATGCACTACCGCAAACCCAATCAGACAACTTTATTTTAAAGATTCACCTATATGGGATAAAGGTGTCTAAACTCAACCTAATGGCGTCGCTTTCTCATGTGTCATACTAACAATTTCATTATCAAACATAAAGTAGGCTTGCTCAATATGGCCGAAGAGATCAACGTTGTGGTCTTATCCCAATGCAAGCACTGCTTGATGGTCAGGCAGTTTGGCCTCAAAAATTAGTTCAAATGTAATCTGACAGCCAATGCCCTTTTTATGGATAGCTGTCAGATGGGGTCTGGATTACTACAGTTTATATGATATTAAAAACCGCTTTATGTAAGCGGTTTTTAATTTTTGGACTTGTTGTCATTGACTTTGGGAGCGTACCGCTATTTCTCCTTACGTATACCCTTGTTCGAGTGCCTGCTTTTCAGTTTCTGTCTGTTGGATGGTGGTAATTTTCATGGTATTTTCATGGTATACTAGGTAGATACCGCTATCACGACATTAGTCTTTCGGATTACTTATTTGGTTAGTTTTTATCACTTATAAAAGCCTCATGAAGCGCTCTTATACTGACGCATTGATTGCATTTTATTTAGAAGATAGCCATGAGTCGACCCTGTAAAAACCTATGTGACAAATACAACAAGCATCACGACTTCTTTAACCCAAATATCTCGCATTTTGCAAAATAAGTTCGAAAAGACCCTGGTAAGCTTGAATTATAAGATAAAGATGGCAACGTTACCTATTGGCACATTGTCATGACAGGGTGATATGATTCATAAACCCTATTGATATGGAATTTGTGAGATTAGATTGTATTTGTGAGATTAGATTGTAGAAGCGATAAAAGAGCTAAACTTTGTTGAATTGGATCTTAATGACATGGAAATTACTTTGAATAACCCACAGCATGAATTTACATGGATACCAGCTTTCGAGAAGATATTTGATTGGTTAGCTGGATTTGAAGACAAGCAGGAAGATTTGGTTGATATCCTTATTGAAGTTGGTATCGACAACGGGCTACAAGATCAGCTCATTAAAGGTGAAAAGAGTAAGGTCGAGGTCATGGACCCTTTTACTTTTTTATCTTTATTAATGAAATATCAGAGCGTTCAAAAAAGAATTGATTGCGTGAATCGGTTAATTGATATAGCCGGCCTTGATACACCTCATATTCAGGATCTCAATGGGGTGCCTACATCACAACCTCAAAGTGTATGGCTATTTCCCTATGCCTATGACCGTGATCCAAACACAATTTGCTTATTATGGACTTTATTTAAACAGTCAAGATCATCACAAGTAAACCCAAAAACTTTTAATGACGCCCTAAAAATCAAAAGCACTGGCTTTACTAAACTTACCCAAAGCTTATTTTATACAAATCCATCTGAGTACTTGCCTATAGATAGCCAAACTCAAACCTGGCTAAATCAACATGGTATCGAAGTCAAAAGAAGCAACTGGGATGACTATCAAACAATGATTAGTCAAGTGGCTTCCATATCAGATAAAAATTTTTATGAGATTTCATACGAAGCCTGGTTAAGCAACCAGCCAAGCAATATTATATCTAATCCCATGATTTCTACTAAAGCTACCTCTGACAAAACTGATGATATGCCAGAAGTATTTATACCTCTAAACCGCATCCTATACGGTCCACCCGGCACAGGGAAAACCTACAAAACTACTGAACTTGCCGTACAGTGTGTGGAGCCTGACTGGTATCAAACATGGAAACAAAGCCCTATACCAGAGTCAGAAAAGCGCCAACAGATTAAAAGTAAGTATGATGATCTAGTTAGTAAAGGTCGTATCGCATTTACCACCTTCCATCAAAGCTTTGCCTATGAAGATTTCGTTGAGGGTATTAGACCTTCTGTAAACAAGGACTCAGATGAAACATCAAGTCTTAGTTACGATGTCATGCCTGGAGTGTTTAAAAGTTTATGCACCTTGGCTGGCACCAATGCCAAAGAACAAACTGGTTCAACTCAATCTGTAGATATTGAGGATAAGAATATATGGAAGATGTCTTTAGGTAACACTTTAGAACATGAAGGTGAAGATATTTATAACGACTGTCTTGAGAATAATTACGTTCTGCTAGGCTGGGGTGATGATATCGACTTTACAGGGTGTGATAGCCGACAAAAGATTATTGCCAAAGTCGAAGAAGCCAAAGGCGAACCTTACAACTACCTTGTCACTGCGGTCAATACCTTTAAAAATATTATAAAAGAAGGTGATTTAATCATTATCTCAGATGGTAACCATAAGTTTCGTGCCATTGCCGAGGTTACTGGCGACTATAAGTTCTTGGATAAGCAAGTCAGAACCGGTTTCCAACAGTCCAGACCGGTTAAATGGTTAAGAATTTACGATAACAGCCTTCCCAAAGAAATGTTGTTTGAGAAATCTTTATCTCAAATGACCCTATACAACCTTAAAGATGGCACTATTAATAGAGATAAATTAAAAGAGCTACTAAATGCAGAATCAAATACAGACAACATGGAAAAACCTCACCTACTCATCATTGATGAAATCAACCGAGGCAACATATCGCGTATCTTTGGCGAGTTAATTACCTTACTTGAGCCCGATAAACGAAAAGGTGGTCGTGATGCACGTGAGGTAATTCTGCCCTACTCTAAAGAGAAGTTCTCAGTGCCCTCGAACCTGTATGTATTGGGTACAATGAATACGGCAGATAAGTCTTTGGCCCAAATCGACTTTGCTTTGCGTCGACGCTTTGAATTTATTGAGACCCTACCTGATCCTAGCCTCCTGTCAGATATAGAAATATTTGGTATCCAGCTATCTGAACTGCTGACAATCATGAATCAGCGTATTGAAGTCTTGCTAGACCGTGAGCACGCTATAGGTCATGCTTACTTTTGGTCATTAAAGAACCTAGGTTCAGATAATGCTCTTGAAACAGAACTGGCCAATATATTTCAAAATCGCATTATCCCACTACTGCAAGAATACTTTTTCTCAGATTGGGAGCGTATAGGTTGGGTATTAAATGATCCCGCTAAAAAACCTGAGCATAGATTTATTCAGGTAGGTAATTTACAACCTGATGTGGCTGAGCTCTTTCACAGTAGTGTGACAGATCAGATTATGGATAGACGTTATCACATTAATACTGAAGCATTTACAATGCCCGAGGCTTACACAGGTATTATCTGTGTGGATAAACAGGCTGATTAATGATTCATGTCATTCAGGTGAGAGAGTATGCTCGGCTCACTACGGATACCTCGGCCACACCAAGTCTTGATTTGGGTGTCATTAGCACTGATACCTTCAATTGGCTGGTAAGTTTAAGTGATCAATCAGATTCAGGTCGTTTTATCACGTTTGAGAAGCCTAACTGTCTCAAATTGCATTCGTATGTGGGCTATTTACAAAGCCCTAGTGGTGAAGGTATTGAGGTGTTGCCAAAAACTAGCCACTCCACGCATCAGGACACCAAAAATAGCCGTGCGGTATTATGTAAGATGCTTTATTCAGCACTACATCTGCCTTATAAAGAAGCTCACTCAGCAACGCTCAATCGAATGAATTTGCCGATACATGAGTGGATATATAACCAATTTCTCACTCATTTGAATCAACTGGTTGCGTCAGGCTTAAGATTTGATTACCTACGGATAGAAGAGGAAAGTCGATACATTCGTGGGCAGTTAGATATCACTGCACAACAGCGGCAGCCTACTGGACGCGCCCATATTTTTCATATCAATCACGATATTTATCATCCAAACCGTATCGAAAATCGGCTTATTAAAACTGCCTTAGACTATATACAAGCTCACTGTCGCACCCATGAAAACTGGCGACTGGCTAATAAGCTGTCTCATATTCTTGCACCAATCACACCACTTGCCCGCCCATTAAGCCTTATACCTAAATGGTTAGATAGTAAAATCTTACATAGCTATCAGGCAATAAAGCCTTGGTGTGTGCTAATTTTAGAGAAAATGAATCCACACTTTCAACAAGGTCTGCATCAAGGCATATCTTTGCTTTTCCCTATGGAGCGCCTATTTGAAGAGCATGTAGCAGTTTGCTTAAAACGTCAGTTTAAGTCACCTTGGTCACTCAAAACCCAAGCATCTAGTGAATACATGATTGAGGCTATAGCCGAGCATCCACACAACAATAAAAACCGTTTTCAGCTTAAGCCTGACTTGCTTGTCAGTCATTTGAGTCAGCCTCGGTATGTGATGGACACTAAATGGAAACTATTAGACAGCTTAGATAGCCAAAACAACTTCAATATCAGTCAAAGTGACATTTACCAGATGTTCGCTTATGGGCATAAATATTTAAATGGCTCAGGTGATTTGATGCTAATTTACCCAAAACATACTCATTTTGAACAATCACTGCCCTACTTTAAGTTAGATCAAGATTTGCGGCTTTGGGTTGTGCCTTTTTGCATGGAGCAAGATAAGCTTGTAATTGCCCAGAATGATAACTGTACCGATCACCTATTTTCAAACAACCCCTAAGAGGGTTTTGTTAAAAAACTGTCGTTCTTTTTCGACAGGGCTTAGGTCGTTATTAAGGCTGTGGGGTCTGATTTCACTGTAATAGCCAAGGATATAACCTGCCAAATCTGTTTTTGCTTAATGACTATTATCATAGCCAAATTTTGGCATCCATTCGGTTTTAAAACTTCGAAACAATTGTTCTGTTGGTGCATTATCCTAACAATTGCTTTTTTACTCGTACTATGTGTCATATTGCATTTGGCAATAGCATCGGCAAATGCATGACTGGAATAGCCTGTCTAGATTTAGGATACAATGAGTGGTCATTTAAGATGGAATGTGCATAATTGAGGCTGTCAGATTAGGTCTGAACCAATACAATTTACGTCTCCTCTGCCATCAAAACACCCCAAAAGCCAACTAAGCTTTTGGGGTGTGGTGTGTAATAATGATGGCTCAACTTCTTATCATCAAATCGTATAATCGATTTTTAGCACATCTTTATCAATATCAGTATAAACTAATGCTAAATCCTGCGCCTGAGGGCTTTCATTATCCACATTAGCATCAACCACCGCTAACGATTGATTTTTAAGCTGTGGATTATGAGCAGCTTGATTAGAAGTGATTGTTTCTAGACCTAGAATAGTATCACCCATGCTATCCAAATCAGTACGAGAGATAACATCGCTTTCTTTTAAAGCGCTAGCTTCACCAGTTCTAGAGATCTTGAATATTTTCTCAGAAAAAACCACATCACCATCGTTATCCACTACCGAGAATGCAATCTTCTCTTCGTATAGTTCCAAGTCTGTATAAAGCTCTTTAGCATAATAAGTAAAATCTCCTGATTCAAAATTAATCGAAATAAAACCCCCTTGCTGAGTCTTAATTAAGGCTGTTTTGCTTTCCTGACCATAAATAGAACGATCAATGCCTTGTACGGTGATTCCTGTGTCATGGCTGTAACTATAAGTGCTGTCATCGATGGTGACGCTCAATACGTTACCATCATCTGCACCATAGCCGGCGGTTACACCTTCTGTGTTTGCACCAGTAAGCAAGTTAGAAGAAGCGAACGGTCTGCTATCATAAGCGGTTTCCACAAAAATAGAATCTAGTTTGGTGATATCTTTTATGATAAAGGCAAGTTCGTAGTCATTGTCTATATTGATCTGCCCATCATAGGCAATAGGCGCTATCGTATCGAGTGAGTCCACCTCAATCACAGCAAAAGCATATGATTTGATCTTATTTTCATTAAGAAAATCAATCCAAATCCTTTCTTCGCCGGGCTGAATACCTGTATCGGCATCACCAGGGTCAATCCAGCCAGGAGATAGTGAATTTACTCCACTTTCCCCAAAAGCAGGGTAGCCATAGGTTAAAAAGTAGGAATAGTTTTGTGCATCTTCTAGTTTGCCAGGCTTGCCAAAGCCCTGTATGGCAAGATCAAGTGCAGCGTCGTAGTTAGTGGAACCATGTAGAGAATAAACATTATAAATAAAACTCTGAGCCTCCTCAGCCTTCATCCATCTGTCTTACGTTGAAGCTTCCTCATCAAACAAAGTTACCTGAGCTCTGACATCGCCCATGGTTGTATAAGTTTCTATCAGCTTATTAATAGCATCCTTGGCAACATCTAAACGATTTCTATAGCCTACCCACTCCAACATACTGCCAGAGATATCCAAAATAATTGACAAATTATATGCTGCAGGTCTGATAGCTAAAAAAATATCGCCTGAGTCCACAAATGGAGAATTATCTTCTACTGTGACAATCAGATCACTTTGTAATAGCGGCTTAGCTCCTTGAGTTACTTGTAAATTAAATTTAACATCCAAGTCATCCTCAATATTCTGCTGTGGGTGATCAATCGCATGCAGTAATGTGGTTTGATAAGAAGCGGTAAAGCCTGTTCCACTGTTTTGGATATCATTGACTTTAATAGTCATGACATCAGTTTCGGGTTGATTATCGCCAAGCGATACGCGGCCAGTTAAAGTATTCGACTGATCACTCCAATGCCAAACGACATCTTTACCCTGCACCTGAATACCTTTAGGACCTGATAGTTTAATAGACAACTCAGATGGGTCAATATTTTGTAAGTCCATTAATACGATTTGACCCGCGGCTGTCGTGTCATTAGTAGTATCCTGGCTTCCTTGAGTATCTGGAATACCTTTAACCAAACCCTATTCCGATACTATAGCCCTGTCGACCACAACGGATGGCACACCATCAGTACGCCCCAAGATGGTGATTGTCAATGTCGCTTGAGCGGTATCGACATCGCCATCGGTGATGGTGTAAGGCACTGATTCCGTCAAGGTGTCACCGTCATTGAGTGCATCAACCTTAGGATGGGTGTTATTTAAGGTATAGGTGTAGCTGCCATCGGCGTTGATCTCAAAGCGGCCGTACTGACCTGCCACCGTTTTGGCCTCTGTGGCAGGAGTACCCTGACCATCGGCACCAAAGTGGTCATTGGTGAATAACTGACCGGTTGAAGAATTGGGTCAGCCTTATGAGCTCGTCAGCTACCAGCGTCATGCTAAGACTCATTTGGCACCTGACAGCTTAAAAAATATTCATCCACTGGGCAAATCCCCTGTGATTGAGCTTGATGGTCAAGTGATTGCCGAATCAGGCGCCATTACCCAAGTATTAATTGAACGCTTTGGTGCCGATCGGCTGCGCCCTGCTATTGATGCCAAAGATTATGCCAGCTACCTACAATGGATGGACTTTTCAGAAAGCTCACTGATGGTTCCTTTATTGCTTGAGCTATTTACCCGATCGGCAGGTGTAACCGACAATGACTTTTTAAACAATTATATCGCCAAAGAAAAACACAATTTATTAAGCTATTTAGATAATGAATTAGAAGGCAAAACTTACATCGTTGGCGATCAGCTGACTGGCGCTGATTTTATGCTATCTTTTGATTTAATTATGCTCAATCAGCGCGGTTTGTTGGATAATTATCCAAATATCAAATCCTACGCACAAAACTTGGCGAAGATTGACAGTTACCGACGCGCCCTAGCGCTTGAAGCAAAGCATGATAACTCAAAGTAAGTATTGACACGGGTTATATGATCTAAAACAGACTTTGATGGTCTGTTTTAAGATCATTATAATGTTTAACTAAAAAGCACCTTATTGCATTGATAAGGTGCTTTGTTATCAGGTTCAGGTCATTAGCGTTTACAACCTTCCGCCTTATTTTTTGCCTCCCATGCGGCTATATCTTGAGCGGTCATTGTGGTTTCGCCACCGAAGTAGGGATTGAACCATAATAAGCCTCGTCCATTCACGCGCTTAAACACTGCATAAGGATAACAATCTTCCACTTCATAATACGCATTTTCTACTTCATCATACACGTATCCTAAGTCCCAGGATTCAGCAAACTTTGCCTTGCCTTTAAGCTGATTAAATTGTTTTTGTGTCATTGGACCAAAATCAACCCTGCCCAGAGCATCTTCACCTAAATAACTGCCAAACTCAAACCCCTTAATCGGAAGACCGTATAGCGTAGCACCTTTAACAGAAAAATAGACCCATTCACCGTCTGCGGTTAGTTTCGGTTTGCCTACTAAGTCTTTGGCATATTTTGCAGGGAGTTTGGGTTTTTTATTAGTGATTTTTCCGTCTCCGCTAGTGCATTCTTTTAACTCCTCAATACTATTCATACACACGGTTGCACTCCAAAAAAAATCGCTCATAACAGTGGCTTTTTCAATATCTTGACCCCTTTCATAGTGCTTAAATAAAGATGTCCAATCGGCAGCGTGGGCTGCGGTCGTGACACCTACTAGTGCTATGGCAGCTAAAAACTTATTCACATTACTCTCCTTGTTGGATATGATTATCTGGATCGATTGGTATGGCACCGCTGTTTAACATCACTTAAGCTGTATTTTAGTGGATATTTTTTGGCATTAGAATACAATTTCATGATCGATAGCAAATGGTATAACTCAATCATATTTTTAGATATTTTATATTAGTGATCTATAACGGCAGATAGCTACTTACTCCACTCATTAATGAAACTACAAAAATCTTACAAAAACATCTCTAAATCTGGAAGTTTTTGTTATAATTGGTTAAGACAACGTGCGCCTAATTCTCTTTTGTGAGATTTGCTTTTATTAATGAATATTACTCAGTGGTGATATTTGGCGGCGATCGTGTTGTTGGCTTTGATATTGGTCAAATGTGCTCCTTTGGCTGTTATGTCAATCTATTTAGTTTTTATCATAAGGAAGATTGTATGAATCGTGCTTATCGTGTGATTTTTAACCACGCCACAGGCGTATGGCAATGCGTGAGTGAATTGGCTCATGCCAAAGGCAAAAGCAAATCATTTAAGGCGTTATCTGTCGCTGCGATGATGGCAGCGGGTGGTGAGGCTGTGGCGGCGGATATTGAGCTGACCGATGGGAAAGTGCACCATTATGCTGGCAATGCTGGGATTATTGGCGATGTTTTGATTGCCAATGCTGGAACAAAACTTACCAGTGATAACCAAATTGCTTTTGGTTCAACAGACAATCCTGCCAATATCATGAACACTACAATTGAGATTAGCAACGGTGCAAGTTCTGTCAGCCCCAATGAAACCATCATCTCACATAATAGTAATACCACCGTTACCGTCAATGACGCCACAATTGATAGTACAAAAAATCTCATATTAAGTGTTAGTCCTGACTATAGTGCAGATTTGATTGGTACTAATGGTGCCAAAATCAATGCAGGCGGTATCGTTACGATTGGTGATGCCCATGGTAGTAAAGCCAGTGCAACGCTATCAGGAAATGGTACCACCTTAACTGTGCATAGAGATAATAACAGCAACATCATCAATGTTGCTGGTGGTAAGAACTCGGTTGGTACACTAACCCTAACAGATAAAGCCGCTACTGAGTCAGGGCAAATAGCAGTTGGTCGTAGTGCAGGCTCGGTAGGTACGCTCGTAGCTGATACTGCAACCATTACAGCGTACGATAGCGTGGTGATTGGCTTCCAAGGTAAGGGCATTGCCGACCTAAAAAACAGTAAAGTTAATACAAAAACTTATTCGTTGGCTGATTCCCAAGGTTCAAACGCACAAGTATCAAGTCAAAATAATACCATCACCACAGAAACTGTCGCTATTGGTACAACTGGAGGGGCGACTTTAACCAGCACCAAAGACACCTATAAGGTGGCAGGCAGATTAGTTGTTGGTCAAGAATCTGGCTCAAAAGGCATGGCTACATTTACAAATAGCACCATCTCGGCAAAAGATATGATTCTTGGTGTGTTTGCAGGTTCTACAGGTGAAGCGACCATTAGCGGCGCAGATGCTAAACTACAGATTGACAATGAAATGATTATCGGTAGTGGCGGTAAAGGCATGCTGACCATTAATCAAAATTCTCAATACAATGTTGGGCACACTTATGTTACCAATGGCGTCTACATTGGCGGCGGCGGTGTCAATGGTTTAGCTAACACCCAAGGTGGCACGGGCACACTAATCTTAAATGACAGTACGCTACGCGCCAATGAAATAGTCGTGGGCAACACAGGCAGTGGCACACTGCGACTAGAGGCAACTGACACCGATCAGTATCTGACAGGCTTATTTACCAATCAAATCAGCCGTAATCTTGATTCAAAACTGTCCGAAATCTACATTAACGGTGCTGAGATTGGTATCAATGCTGATCAGCCCAATTTATTTGCCAATTTTACCAAGGGCAATAAGATTGAGATTGGTAATCAAGGTGTTTATTTTGAAACCAACAACTTTCTAGGCAGTACAGGCACTAACGTTGTCATTAATCCAAACGCTGTCATCACAGGTCATGTTGGCACAATTGATATTAACAATATTGACAATAATGCTGGATTTAATAAATCAGGTAAAGGTACACTCACCATATCTGAAAGTACCAAACAATTTAAAGGGGATTTGGCTGTTGCAGAAGGCGTGCTGAAAATCGATGGCAACTATGTCATGAATGGCGAAAACCTTGTTATTGGTTTGATTGATCATGATGAAGATGAGACTTTTGACAATCAAATCGAATATGGTAAATTGGTCGTTACAGGTAAAGCCGATATCAGCAATGGCAATCTGGCTGTTTATGTTGATGAATACATCAAAAACGGCTTAGATGTTGGCACAGCGGTCAAAGAAGTGGTGAGTGCAGGCACATTGGTAGGAAAGTTTAAACAAGTCAGTGACAATCATGCCTTGGTGGATTTTGCTACGGACTATTCTGACGCCAATAAAGTTCACCTTACCATGGTAAAACAAGGCTCGACGCCAAATCCAGAGCCTAAGCCTGAGCCTAAGCCAACGCCAAATCCAGAGCCTAAGCCTGATCCTAAGCCTGATCCAGAGCCTAAGCCTGATCCAGAGCCTAAGCCAAATCCTGAGCCTGAGCCAAAGCCAAATCCAGCGCCAACGCCTGAGCCCAAGCCAGAACCAATGCCTAAGCCAGAGCCGAAGCCAACGCCTGAGCCAAAGCCTGATCCCAAGCCTGAACCGAAGCCAAATCCAGAGCCTAAGCCAGAACCAACGCCTAAGCCAGAGCCTAAGCCAGAGCCTAAGCCAAACGATGATACGCGCTTTATTAAAGCTGTCAAGAGTGAAAATAATCTTGCAGCGCTGCCGCTTGCAACAGACCTAGAAAATGCGTTGGATGACTATATCGCTGCTAACAACATGACCAATTCCAAAGCCGACAGTTATGAATTGATGCGTCAGTTGGGGCGTGATTTACCGTCATCAGTCACAGACGCACAGCTATCACATGTTGTCACAAGTTTGCAGCCGCTACTGACAGGTTCGGTCAATCGCGCGGTTTTAAACGCCAATCGTCATGCAGTGGATGCCATTTATGATAACCGTCTTGACTTTGCGCCGATTGCTCAAGGTAGCGATGACAACCAGCGCAGTCTTTGGGCGAAAGCGATTGGTGCGGACGTTTCGGTGACAGGCACTGATGGCGCTTTGGGTTATGATCAGCGTGACTTTGGAGCAGTTGTTGGGGCGGACACCAGCTTGGGTAATGGCAAAATCGGCTTTGCTCTTGGTTATATTGACACTGATACCGACAGTGACACCGTCAATCACAACATCAATACCAAAACAAGCCAAGCCATCGTCTACGGTAACTATCAAGCCAATGAGACCACGACAGCCTACGCTCATATTGGCATAGCCAGAAGCGATATCGAAGGTGAGCGTCATATCGCCTTCGCTGATCAAATCGCCAAATCTGACTACACCGCCGATACCATCATGGCAGGACTTGGGGCAAGCTATATGATGGGCGAAACACACCGCCATATCGCGCCATTTGTTCGCCTAGATTACGCCCAAGTGCGTGCTGATGGCTATCATGAAACAGGCGCAGGTGTATATAACCTAACTGTAGACAAACAGAACTACACAAGCCTACGCCCAACAGTCGGTATCAAAGCCGCCAGCGCCATAAGTCCACGACTTCAGCTTACTGGTAATTTGGCAGTCAGCCATGAAAGCGGTGATAAGCACAATATCATCAATGCAGGCTTTGAAGGTACATCTCTTCGCTTTACAAGTACCGCTACCGACATCGGTCGCACTATCGGTACAGCAGGCATGGGTCTAAACTATGCTCTCAGCCCTGCCACAACCCTAAGCCTAGATTATCAAGGTCAATGGCGCGATAATTACGCAAGTCATGGCGGTGTGATCGGCATTAAGTCAGTCTTTTAGTCTATTTATCAACAGACTAGGTCGGTCTTTCATACTGAGATGACTTGACCAATAATCTGATAAAATCTATAAGCGTTATTAAGCTAAGTATCTGCATGGTGTAGATACTTAGCTTTTTTATATAACTTAATCAAATACTATTGTTTAAAATAGATTGACATTTATTTTTTTAGCAGATATTTTAATTTTAAATATTTAGTGGTTAAGAGGTACAGTATTTCATCTATCGACTAAATAAAAATCAAGGGGCTGTACTAAATCAGCCTAAATCCCACACCATCTTCTCAATACTTTAATTTTAAGCATAAAATAACTGGTACTACGACCTTCCTTGAGAGATTCCAATGTAAGTTTGAAATCCTCTTGAACATTGATTTGTTTAATTGCAGGGTCAAGCACACGACGTTAAAACTCCGCCACTTGTGGATAGCTATTGGCTACGCCAAAATAAGCTTTCCATTCAAAAACGGTCATTTCTGGCGTTTTTTCGATATCTTTCCACTGATGGATTAACTCATACATTCTTTTACTGCACAGCCTTTAAAATCAACCATTTTGATGTAGTCGTATTTGGTATAGGCTTGATTGGTATGTTCAATCAAAAAGGCTAATAGGTCAGAAAAATGCAGTAAAATATAGCTTTCTTGGTCTTGATAAGAAATCCCTTGAAGCCAGTTATATTCTGCTTTTAGCACTTTGAAATTCTTGTGATTCGGTTTGAGAACGCAAAGCTTTTGAGAAGCATCCTCAGCTTAAATATTATTATCAACGTATAGCGGGAATTTTAGCTTTCTTTCGCCAAGTGTTTTAGCAGTATCTTTAAGGGTTTATAGGCGTAATTGTCCGTTACCTTATTGGCAAGGGCAAAACTAACGGTTAGTTGCTTTATGCCTGTGGGCTATTTGTGCATTTTATTGACGGCAAGCGTCATCAAATGATACTCCGCCACAGACAAGTCATAGCAAGCCTCAACCAGCGTGTTGGACTTTGTAATCATTATAGAATCATTTTGTCTGTAAAAAGAATTATGCCCAGTGATGGTAGCACTCATAATAAATTATCTAAAATCCATTATAAAAGTGCCTAATTTTTGTGGCAAAGTGCCAAAATACCTTAAGTGATTTTAAAAATTTTGGCATTGTTAAACAAAAATACATCAGTTAAAATACCACACACTCAACCACATGTAAAACAACCACCCAATGAACCAAACATTTACCCATTGTCCTAAATGTCAAAATACACACTTTGTTAAAGCAGGGTTTAACAATGGCAAACAACGCTACAAGTGCAAAAACTGTCATTATTATTTTTTAAGTACACAAACACAGCTCTCATAAGAGCGATGCCATTAAGAAAATGGCAATAGATATGTATTTAGAAGGTCTAGGGTTTCGCTCCATTGGTAGAGTATTAAACATTAGTTACGGTACGGTCTATCAATGGGTTAAACATCTTGGGGAGCAACATCAAATCAAACCCAATGACAGTCAAGAAATTGACATTGTAGAGCTTGATGAAATCCACAGTTATACCAAACACAAAAAAACTACTGCTGGACTTGGATTGCCATTGACCGACAAACAAAACACGTTTTAGGTTTTGTTTGTGGCAAACGAGACAGTAAAACCTTTGCAAGGCTATACAACACCCTAAACTCAAACAATATTAAGCTGTTTTGTTCTGATTATTGGAAATCTTATGATGAAATTATTCCAAAACACAAGCACCTAAAAAGCAAAGCTCAAACTTTTACCATTGAGAGTTATAACAGCCTTATTAGACATTTTACTGCAAGATTTAGGAGAAAGACCAAATGTTATTCTAAATGCAAGAAAATGATAGAAAATACGCTCAATTTACTGTTTGCTAAATGGAATGGGGGTTTGAGTTATGTATTTTAAATTAACAATGCC
>NZ_MUXT01000007.1 GCF_002014965.1 Moraxella canis | reverse complement strand
TATTTTAAATTAACAATGCCGAAAAAAATACACCCCCAATACCAAGAGATCCCCAAATAGTTCGGCAAATCAGGCAGGAAAAAGCCAAACCAATTGCCGATAAGCTGCACCAATGGTTACAAGAAAAAAGGCAGTTAACCACTAAAAATGCCAGTATTACTAAGGCGATTGATTATTGCCTGAAACGTTGGCAGGCACTGACTTAGTATCTAGATGATGGCAGGCTGCCGATTGATAATAATTGGGCGGAGAATCAGATGCGTCCGTGGGCACTTGGGCGTAAAAACTGGTTGTTTGCCGGTTCGCTGCGAAGTGGGCAGCGGGCTACGAATATTATGTCAATCATTCAGTCAGCTCGCTTAAATGGCTTGGATTTATCTGCTTATTTGACAGACTTGCCAAGACGCCTGCCTACTCAAGAGGATCTGGATGAGTTGTTGCCTCATCGCTGGGTGCCACCGCAATAAGGGTTGGTCGGATGCTTACAAGTTAAATCTTAACTTTCTTAGTAATAGCAAATCCCTATTTACATTCTTTAGTATACCCAGTTTTTATCTACGATATTTTCAGTATAGCTAAAAACCAAAAAAAAAGCTTGTCACAAATTTTTGACAAGCTTTTTTATTTAGAGAGTTTATATATCAGCCCAATTGAGTTACTATGAAATAAACTATGGTTCCTAGGTAGTTGCCAATAACATAGCCTACAGTTCCTATTACCATGATAGGTCCAACTAGCTTAGTCCATCCTTGGCTTATCGCTAAAGCGGCAGCTGTGGTAGGACCTCCAATATTAGCATTGCAAGCCAAAACCACTTCTTCAATATTAAATCTAAAGATTTTACCAATACCCATAGTTAGTATCAGATTGACTAAAGCGACTATAAGTACGAATATAAATAATAAAGGGGCATTGGTTATAATTAAACCTATTGATGCAGGGATACCAATTACTACAAAAAATAGGTAAATACAATAAGTCCCCAATTCCTGACTACCATTTAGTTTTTCAAATGAACTTTTAAAGAAAGATACAATAATAAATGTAATTGTGGTAAGTAATAAGTATTTATCTGTAATTAAGTTTATGATTAAATCCACAAAAATATTATTACTATCTCCTAATAAAGCCTTCAAAAAAGCAGAAAGTTTAAAAGAAATCAAAACTATAACCATGGATGCAGCCAAGTTAATTGCTATGTCTTTTAAAGAAATTAAGCTTGGCTTCCAATAAGCTTCAGATAGGGTTTGAGAGTTTGATGTAATAAAATCACTTTCTACAGCAGAAGTATGAGGAGAACCCCAAACACGTCTTACGAATGGCATGTTTGCTATAGCAATTAACACCAAGAAATAGGTAGCCATCATCATGTTATCTGCAACAATCGTTGCAGCATTAATACTTTCTGTTGGTGACAGTTTAGCAGACATAGCTGCATAGTTGACACCACCTCCACTATAAGAAGCTGAGATAATGCCACTAATCTTATCTAACTCAGGTATATAATTATGCAATATAAGAAACCCTAATACAGCGCCAATCATTGTCGCTACTGAAGATATTAGAAAAAGCAATAAGAGCTTCCAACTTTCCTTTACTAACGATTGCAAGTTAGTATTGAATAAGAGAAGAGGGATGGCTAGTGGAACTATATAACCCCAAACGATATCATAAGTAGGAGCATCAGTAGGTATAATCTTAAGGTTCGACGCGGCTATCGCAATTAATAGCGCTATGACCGCTCCTGGCACTTTACTAGCCCATTTAAAACGCTGCTCGATGAAAATTGCTGATGTAGCAGCGACCATAACGAATGTCCATAATGCCAAGTGGTCATTCGGCTCAATTAAAGTTTGCATACTGTTCCTCCTTAAACATAACCAAACTATCTTATATAAGGTTTTTAAATATTTAAATCTTAACTTCGCTTACGCTAGCGTAGAAGGCGCTTTTCTGCTTATTGTAACAGGCCCATAACTGGTTACCATAATCAAAGTGCCACCATTCAGAGGGTAGGTTACTAAATCCAGAGTTAATCATTGCCCAAAAAAGTAGTCGACGATAATAGCAAGCAGGATGGTCAGGTAATTTTTCATAAAAACCAGTATAGGATCGTTCGCTTGGTTCATCGAAACCAGAGCCCATATTAATCCAACTACCTGTTTCTATATCAAATAAAGTGACATCTATAGAGCCTCCGGTTGAATGAGGACTTATAAAATCCTGATTTGCAGGAGCCACAAATTTTAACAAAAGTTCATTACGCTCACTCAAACTAAGTTGCGGATATTTAAGATCAATAATATTACCAACTTGTCGTTGAAGCTCTAGCTGTACTGCTTTTGGTCTCCAAGCATCCAATACTATAATTCCTAGGTTTTCTGGAAGCAATTTAGCTGCTTGATGTAGTTTTTTTATTACGGAAGAACGTGCAGCACAGAAGTCTATGGAGTTAGGTACTTTTTGATGAAAATAAAAAGGATAAGATCTGATCTTTTCATCATTGGAAATAATATGTAAATCCTCGGAACAGTCAATCACCTCTATAAACTGCAAATCTTTCCATTCATACTCAGCCATTAAAGGTATAACATCTAACATCATAACCGTTATCCAATGTATATTCAATGAGTAATTAAAACAGTTTTATTTAATAAATATATAAATCGAATTCAATTATAACCATATAAAGTTTAATCTAGAGTATCATATTAGCTTCTTATAGTAAATATATTAGGGACTGACGTAGATAATATTTAAATCCCACACCATTTTCTCAATGTTTTAAGCTTTTGAGATGGTGTGCCATAGTTAAAACGAAATTCACATTCTTTGATAAAAAGATGAAAATATTTCTTGTCAATGCCATTGTACTTTCTAAGCACTCGTTTGGCTTGATTCCAAAAGTTTTCGACGCCGTTGATGCGATCGTGGTCTTTTGCAAACTCTCTTGAATGGTTAATTCTAAAATGCTTAAAATCACTCACATCAAGATCATGATAGCTTTTGTAGCAGTCTGTTTAAACAATACTATCAGGCTTGATTTTTCTTGTAATAATAGGCATTAGCATATTGGTTTTGGTGACTTTAACAACAACGGTATAAACTTTGCCATTTCGCGTTAAAAGCCCAAATACTGCTTGCCACTAGCGCCACGCCCATGCTGATCTTTACGAATACCGCCAAAGTAACTTTCATCAAGCTCAATCTCTCCGTCAAATAATTGGCTAGCTTCAAGATTGAGATTGCCTTTTATCACAAGTCTGATTTTGTGGTAAAATAATATGGCTTTATTGCACTGAATACCAAGCAAATCCGCCGACGTTCTAGCAGTAACTTTTGTGACAAAAAATTCAAGCAGTTTTAACTGTAATTTTTTACTTAATTTACAATGAGTTAGCTTCATATTTGCAGTATATCATATGTGCTAATCTACGTCAGCCGCATTTTCTTTAACTTTAGTGTTAGTTTCGGTTGAATGTATCACTGTATTCTGCTCTTTTCTTGCTCATGATAGATTCTTATTTAAGTTGATAGTTTAGCCAATGTTTTTCTCTGTTTTTTCATAATATATCAACTTTTAACCCATATTTGTACGAATCCAGCCAGCCAATATCATGGTAAACAAGCCATATAGAGCGTTGCGATGCCACCGTTCACACAAGAGAATATAGTGGCTTATTCGTAAAATTTTAAGTTTTTCTAGACAAATAACCATATATATTTTCGCTCTTCATGTTTTTATCAAAAGTATACTACTCAAAACACCAGCGGGTATAGAAAATACTTTAACACTATCATTTATACCCTTAGCAATTATCATGATTTTATTACCTATTTCACTGATACCTTATTACCTTTTGAATACAAAAACTATCATCACCCCAATTATTTAAAAACGGATTGTTTTAAGAGATTAACCAAAGCCAATGGGCGCTCCAATATCACGCCATCAAAGATATTTAAGCCATTTAACAGTCGATAGGCTTTTTGTAAAACTGGGCTCAAAAATCTTGTTTTTGGTCTTAAAATCCCTAAATTATCAATTAAGATTAAACGGTTTAAAAAGACAGATTTCCAAGAGAAAATTGATGAATTTTGAGCGCATTCAAGACAAATTAGCCATTTTGGCAGATGCCGCCAAGTACGATGTTTCTTGCTCATCAAGCGGTGGCAAACGAAAAAACCAAGGCGGGCTTGGCAACTCATCAGCTTCTGGCATTTGCCACAGCTACACCGAAGATGGCAGATGTGTATCTTTACTAAAAATTTTATTCACCAATCATTGTATCTATGACTGCGCGTATTGCACCTCCAGACGCAGTAATGACACGCCGCGTGCGGCTTTTACGGTCGAAGAAGTCGTTGAGCTGACCATGCAATTTTATCGGCGTAATTATATCGAGGGGCTGTTTTTAAGCTCTGGGATTTTTAAATCTGCCGATCACACGATGGAAAGGCTGATCAAAGTTGCCAAAACTTTACGCGAGGAGCATAAATTTTTTGGCTACATTCACCTAAAAACCATTCCCGGCGCCTCCCCCGAGCTTATGAAAGAAGCAGGTCTTTATGCCGATCGTTTGTCGGTCAATATGGAAATCCCAACCAAATCAGGGCTTGCCTTATTAGCGCCCGAAAAAGACCACGAAACCATCAAAGCGCCGATGCAGACCGTCCAAGAGCAGATCATTGAATTTAAAGACAGTAAAAAACACCACAAACACGCGCCCAGTTATACCCCTGCAGGTCAATCCACGCAGCTGATCATCGGTGCCGCCGGCGAAAATGATCACCAAATCGTGCGCTTATCGAGCCATTTTTATCAAAAATACGACCTAAAGCGCGTGTACTACTCAGGCTATGTGCCGATGCTGTCTGACAGCCGCCTGCCCGACATCTCAACGCCAGTGCCGTTTGTGCGCGAGCATCGACTGCATCAAGCCGATTGGCTGATGCGCTTTTATGGGTTTGCACCTGAGGAGATCGTCACCAAGGATGATCCGTTTTTGGATTTAGAATGCGACCCAAAACTGGCTTGGGCAATTCGTCATCGCGAGCATTTTCCAGTCTTTATTCAGACCGCGCCTTATGAGATGATTTTGCGAGTGCCGGGCATTGGCGTTAAGGTCGCCAAAAAAATCATGAAAACACGCAGGCATACCCAAATCACCCTTGATCACCTCAAAAAGCTTGGCGCCATGGTGAACCGCGCGCGTTATTTTGTGGCGACCACTAGCCCAAATCCTTATTTGAATCAATTAGACAGTGCGAATTTTCGCCAAATCGTGCTTGACCAAACCACCAGTAAATTCAAGCCAAGCAATCAGCCTGACTTGTTTGGCTAAGATTGGTGCTTGGTATGATAGATAGCTCAATGGATACTGTGCTGAGTTTTGATGGCAGCTTTGAGGGCTTTTTGAGCGCTGTGTTTGAGGGTTATGCGCTCAAGCTTTTGGGCGCTGATATTGTCAATCAGCACCGATATGTGCCGAGTTTTTTACAGACCGTCATCGACTGCCCGACCGATCCTGCCAAAGCCGCCCGAGTGATGACCAAGCTACAAGCGCTGTGCAGCAAAAAAGAGCTCAATGAGATTCTGTCAGCTTTTTTATCCGAAAACGACCAAGTGTACAGCAGCTTATACCGCTTAATTCAACAAAAAATCAAGCGTCCAAAACAAGCCATGTTGTCAAATCTGGGCGATCCGGATACGCTACTGGTCTCAAACTTGGTTCAAAAAGTTCGCCGAGAGCGTCATCGCATGTGCGCTTTTGTGCGCTTTGAGCATGGCGATGACGACTTGTATTTTGCCAAGATCATTCCAGATTTTGATGTCCTGCCGCTGATTGCGCAGTTTTTTCGGCGCAGATTTGCCAAGCAAAATTGGCTGATTTTTGATGTGCATCGCCACTATGGCATCTACTATAACGGCGCAGAAGCCAAGCCGTCTTTGGAGATGATTGTCGATATCGACCAAAAGATGATTCACGCCCCCAAAGTTTTTCATAGTGATATTGAATCCAAATACCAAAAGCTTTGGCAGGTGTATTTTAAACATATCAGCATCGAGGAGCGTAAGAATATCCGCCATCATGTACAGCAGCTGCCCAAGCGCTATTGGCGCTTTTTGACCGAAAAACAAGGCATTGAGATACCCTAACTTAGTCTGATCATTGAATATTTTTGTGCCCATCCCTTGAAAATTTTCTCCTTAACCATTATGAAGATGGGGAATTTATGTTAATTTTTTGGGGTAATTATGACCGAGCAAACTACCGAACAAACCGTCACAGAAGAGGTCGCGTCTGAGGCGACGACAGCCGATCAAGTTGAGGCACTTCAAAGTCAAATCCAAGCGCTAGAAAGTGAAGTCAAAGAAGCCAAGGAAGCGGCTGCCCGCGCAAATGCCGAAAGCTACAACGCCCAGCGCCGCATGGAGCAAGAAACCGATAAAGCCAAGAAATTTGCGCTACAAAAGTTTGCCAAAGAGCTTTTGGATGTGGTCGATAATCTTGAGCGCGCCATCGATGCCAGCCACAAAGCGGGTGCTGATGACGCCACACTTGAAGGGCTACAGCTGACCCAAAAATCTCTACTGACCGTGCTAGAAAAAAATGGCGTGACTGTAGTGGGTAACATCGGCGATGCCTTCAATCCTGAGATTCATGAAGCAGTAGGCATTTTCCCAGATGCCGAAAAAGACATCATCGGTCAAGTCCTACAAAAAGGCTACACTCTAAACGAGCGCACTTTAAGACCTGCGATGGTACTGGTCGGAGCGTAGCTCGGAGCTTGGGGATTTATTGAATAATTTCAATGGCTTAAAACAAAATAAATTTTTTGAAAAAAGTTCGATTATCCCCTTGAAAAGCCAAAAATAAAACAAATATAACACTCAAGCTTGGTGAGATTTTAAATTAAACTTTAAAGCTGAGCTAAGCACCAACAATTTTCAACATTAAAATAATTTTAAATCTGGAGTAAATTATGGCTAAAGTTATTGGTATTGACCTAGGTACAACCAACTCATGTGTGGCAGTACTTGAAGGCGATAAAGTCAAAGTCATCGAAAACGCAGAAGGCGCGCGTACCACGCCGTCGATTGTGGCATTTAAAGACGGTGAAACTTTGGTGGGTCAAGCTGCTAAGCGTCAAGCGGTCACCAACCCAAAAAATACGCTGTTTGCGATTAAGCGTTTGATCGGTCGTCGTTTTGAAGACAAAGAAGTCCAAAAAGACATCTCGCTAGTACCTTTTAAAATCGTCAAAGCTGACAACGGCGACGCGTGGGTAGAAGTTAACGGCAAAAAACAAGCGCCACCACAAATCAGCGCCGAAGTGTTGCGTAAAATGAAAAAAACCGCCGAAGACTATCTTGGCGAAACTGTGACCGAAGCGGTTGTCACTGTGCCTGCTTACTTTAACGATGCGCAGCGCCAAGCCACCAAAGATGCTGGTAAAATCGCAGGTCTAGATGTTAAGCGTATCATCAACGAGCCAACCGCAGCTGCACTGGCATACGGTATGGACAAAAAAGGCGGCGATAAGACAGTTGCTGTTTATGACTTGGGCGGCGGTACTTTTGACGTGTCTATCATTGAGATCGCTGACGTTGATGGCGAGCAGCAATTTGAAGTTTTGGCGACCAATGGTGACACTCACTTGGGCGGCGAAGACTTTGACTTGGCATTGATCGATTATTTGGTTGAAGAGTTCAAAAAAGATCAAGACGTTAACCTAAAAGGTGATGCCTTGGCGATGCAGCGCCTAAAAGAAGCTGCCGAAAAAGCCAAAATTGAGCTATCAAGCAGCCAGTCTACCGAAGTGAACTTGCCTTACATCACCGCTGATGCCACAGGTCCAAAACACTTGGTTGTTACCATCAGCCGCGCTAAGCTTGAAAGCCTGACTGAAGAGATGGTTGCTCGCACGATCATTCCTTGCAAAACTGCTTTGGAAGATGCTGGCTTATCAGCAAGCGACATCGATGATGTGATTTTGGTCGGTGGTCAGACGCGTATGCCATTGGTCCAACAAAAGGTTCAAGAGTTCTTTGGCAAAGAGCCGCGTAAAGACGTTAACCCTGACGAAGCCGTTGCGATGGGTGCCGCCATCCAAGGTGCGGTATTGTCTGGCGACAAAAAAGACGTTCTACTGCTTGACGTAACTCCGCTGACTTTGGGTATCGAAACCATGGGCGGCGTGATGACACCGATCATTGAGAAGAACACCATGATTCCAACCAAAAAATCACAAGTGTTCTCAACAGCAGCGGACAATCAGCCAGCGGTATCTATCCAAGTTTATCAAGGTGAGCGTAAAATCGCCAACCAAAACAAACTTTTGGGCAACTTTGATTTGACAGACATTCCACCGGCACCACGCGGTGTGCCACAGATTGAAGTCACCTTTGACATCAACGCTGACGGCATCATGAATATCAGCGCCAAAGACAAAGGCACTGGCAAATCACAATCGATTCAGATCAAAGCAGACTCAGGTCTGTCAGAAGCTGAAATCGAAGAGATGATTCGCACCGCTGAAGCAAATGCCGCTGAAGATGAGAAATTTGCAAATCTTGCAAACGCTCGCAACGAAGCAGATGGTCGTATCCATGCTGTTCAAAAAGCCTTAAAAGAAGCTGGCGACAAAGTGACGGCTGAAGATACCGCTTCTGTAGAAGCTGCTATCAGCGCGCTTGAAGCTGCCACCAAAGAAGATGATGCCGATGACATCAAGGCAAAACTTGAAGCGCTAGATAACGCATTCTTGCCAATCAGCCAAAAGATCTACGCTGATGCAGGTGCCCAAGGTGCCGAGCCACAGCCAGAACAAGCCAATCCTGCCGATGACGGTGTGGTTGATGCTGAGTTCACCGAAGTCAAAGACAAATAATCGCTGATTGCTTCACCAAAATAGCCCATCATAGATGGGCTATTTTTATTGAACCGGCAACACAAAAGCCCCAAAATCATTACATTCGACTTTGAATAAAGTGTTATACTATGACTTATTTGATTAATTTGCTACTTCATTGCACGGAGAAGCCATGAGCGATATTTTAAATCAATTCATCCCCATCTTTTTTGTGACTTTTGGGATTTTTATTTTATTTTTCTTATTTATGGGTGTTGGGTATCTCATCAAAAAAAAGCCGCTTAAAGGCTCTTGTGGCGGTGTGGCGACCTTGATGGGTGATAAATATTGCCAATTTTGTGGTAATGATCCCAATAAGTGCGAAAGCAACATTGATAAGATTGATGAAACAGCTCGCGAAAAACTCAATAAAATCGCCAAACAAGCTTAAACAGCATCAATAAAATCAGTCAAATGTATGATCATTTGACTGAGTTTATTTGGGTGATGATTATGCTCATCAAACAAGCGGCATCTGCCCAAATCCTTGTCTTTGGCGCATCACTTCATACAGCATCATCCCTGTCGCCACGCTCACATTCAGACTTTGGGGACGATCAGCGATCGGCGCCATAGGAATATAGACCAAAGTATCGCACAAAGTCTGCGTCAATCTGCGCATACCTTCGCCCTCTGAGCCCATGATGATGGCAACCTTGCCCCCAAAGTCGCACTCAAACGCTGGCTTAGCGGTATCATCAAGCGCCGTCCCAAATACGAACACGCCTGCTTTTTTGAGTTTCTCAAGGGTGCGAGCTAAATTGGTCACACTGATGACACTGATGACCTCCGAAGCCCCCACCGAAACCTTCGCAACCGTTGGTGTCATCGGTGCAGACTGATGGCGTGGGATGATCACTGCATCTACGCCCATCGCACAAGCGCTACGCAAGCAGGCACCCAAATTATGGGCATCAGTGATCTGATCAAGCACCAAAAACAGCGCCTCATCTTTGTCCATAAGCTCATCTAGCACCGCCTCATCTGCCATCGGCGTAGGGCGTGCCAAAGCGACAACGCCTTGATGCTGCGGACTGTCACAAAGCTCGGTCAGGCGCTCGCGCTGAGCGCTTTGGATACTGATCCCAAATTGCTCAGCAGACGCTGCGATACGTCGGTGTTCTTCGCTCATTTGACCATCATCACGCCTCTGAATAAATAAGCTTAGCACCTCTTCAGGGCGGCGTTTGAGCAGCATGCTGACAGCGTGGATGCCGTAAAAATAAGGATTTTTGGGTTTGGCTGGCTTAGCTTGACGAGATATTTTATTTAGTTTTTCTTTAGAATGAGATTTTAAGTTGCGGTGATCTGATTTTTGACCGTGTTTTTTCATGGTAGTATCTTTGAGTGATTACATTGATTATCATACCAGTAAGATCGGTATGGCTTGGTTTGGGTTAGGCTAAAGAATGTTGGTGAATAACCTGGCGAATCTCATCAGGCTCAAGCGTCACAAGCTCATCAACCATCGCGTCAGGCTCATGAGCATGGATGATATTCTTAAGTCGCTCGCCGAGTGCCAGATAGCGGTACCGCCGATGATGCGAAAGCCCCCGCCATGCTTGATACGCCATCTCACTGCTGATAATGACAAAGATATCGGCTGTTTCGTTAATGATTGTTAAATTTTGTTGAAAATTCTCCACCAAATCTGCGGGGATGAATCGCTCATACCAACGAATAACATCAATCTTAACGCCCCGCGCTGTTAATGTGTCGTTTAATAGCTTGCGCCCACCAACACCCCGCCAAATCAAAAGCCTACTGCCCGATGTCAGCGCTTGGATCTCAGCCATAGCCAGCATGCCTTCATTATTGGCAATCTTTGGTAAAATGACAGATATTCCACGATCAGTCAGCACTTTGGCAGTCGCCGAGCCGACAGCAACGATGGGCGCATCAGGCAGTGTTTGTTGCCAATCACGCCCACCATGTAGATCATCCAAATACTCAAGCGCACGCCGCGCCGACTCAACACTGGTCACCACAAGCGCATCGTAGTGATGATCAAGCCATGCGTGCATCATCGACACTTCAGCTTGTGTCATGGGCAGCGTTTCGATGTCTAATAGCGGCAGATCAATGACCGTCATATCCGTCATTTGGCGAATGGCTTGTCCGCGGTGCTTAGGTCGGGTATTGATGAGTAACGTTGGCATCATGGATTAATGTGCGTTTTGATAAACTTGTTTTAAGATATTATCCGCGCCTTGGGTTAGTAGCTCGTGCGCGATGTCCACTCCAAGCTGTTCGGCAGCTGGTTCATCCATCTGAGTTTCACCAGTCAATCTGAGTGATTGCTTCGCTTTTAATAAAGTCTTGCCATCCACCGAGCCGACGCGTCCGCGCAGGGTCAGTACACCCTCTTCAATCACGGCAAACCCTGCGATCGGCACCTGACAGCCGCCTTCAAGCGCGCGGTTCATGGCACGCTCAGCCAGCACGCACAGGCGCGTCTTAGGATGGTTTAGCGGGGATAGCAGCGACTTTATTTCTTCATCATCTTGGCGGCATTCAATGGCAAGCGCCCCTTGACCCACCGCAGGCAGCGACAGATCATCATCAAGCTCATGACGAATTCGCTCATGTAAACCCAAGCGCTCAAGACCACTGGTCGCCAAGATGATGGCGTCATATTCTCCTGCATCCAATTTGCCTAGCCGAGTGCCAACATTGCCGCGCAGACTTTTGATGTCCAAATCAGGTCTCGCCTGACGCAGCTGACACTCGCGGCGTAAACTGGATGTGCCAAGAACTGCCCCTATGGGCAAATCATCCAAACGCTCAAAACGATTAGACACAAACGCATCTGTCGGCGCATGACGCTCACAATACGCCCCAAGCATCAGCCCTTCGGGCAATACCATCGGCACATCTTTGAGCGAATGCACCGCAATGTCAGCGCGCTTATCATACAAAGCCTGCTCAAGCTCCTTAACAAACAGCCCCTTACCACCAATTTTAGCAAGCGGCGTGTCCAAAATCTTATCGCCTTTGGTGACCATCTCAAGCAGCTCAACTGACAGCGATGGGTATAATTGCTCAAGTTTCGCTTTGATAAAATTTGCCTGCCACAGCGCCAATGGACTTTGGCGTGTGGCGATGGTTAGGGTGCGCGTGGTCATATTTGATCCAAATCTTTGATAAATTTAACCTATTATAAGAAATTTGGCGAGCAAATACCAACATCTACCATGGATTTATTGATGATCTTTATGCTGATTATTATTAATTAGATATTTTTATTAATCAATTTATAAAATTGAGACAAAAGCACCATCACGCGCTGCCCAAAATTATGGTATACTTTGGGCACGTTTTTATCATTTGAAAGTCATACAAGGAATCACCATGAGCGAACAAACTTCAAGTATGTGGGGTGGTCGTTTTTCAGAGGCGACGGACAGTTTTGTGGCGGAATTTACCGCGTCGGTCAATTTTGATAAGCGCATGGCGCGCCAAGACATCCAAGGCTCAATCGCCCACGCCACCATGTTGGGTGCGTGTGGCATCATCACCCAAGACGAATCTGATCAAATCATTCAAGGTCTGACTCAAATTCAAGCCGAGATCGACAAAGGCGAGTTTGAGTGGTCGGTGGTGCTTGAAGATGTTCATATGAATATCGAAAGTCGCTTGACGGCGCTCATCGGTGATGTCGGCAAAAAGCTGCACACTGGTCGCAGCCGTAATGATCAAGTCGCTACAGATATCCGCCTGTGGCTGCGTGATGAAACAGATAATATCTTGGGGCTACTTGCCAAGCTACAAACTGGGCTACTTGATTTGGCAGCCAACCACACTCACACCATCATGCCTGGATTTACCCATCTTCAGACGGCTCAGCCTGTCAGCTTTGGGCATCACGTGATGGCATGGTTTGAGATGCTGGTGCGTGATAGCGAGCGTTTCGTGGATACGCGCCGCCGCATTAATCAAATGCCACTCGGATCTGCTGCACTGGCAGGCACTACCTATCCGATTGATCGCACCATCACCGCGCGTCTGCTTGGCTTTGAGGACATTTGCCAAAACTCACTGGATGCGGTGTCTGATCGTGATTTTGCCATTGAGTTTACTGCCAATGCGTCTATCTTGATGATGCACTTATCGCGCATGAGCGAAGAGCTGATCTTGTGGATGAGCGCTCAGTTTGGCTTTGTGCATATTCCTGATCGCTTCTGCACAGGCTCATCGATCATGCCACAAAAGAAAAATCCCGATGTCCCAGAATTGGTACGCGGTAAGGCAGCGCGCGTGTTTGGACAGCTCACCACTTTGCTGACGCTCATGAAAAATCAGCCGCTTGCCTACAATAAAGACAATCAAGAAGACAAAGAGCCACTGTTTGACTGCGTGGACACCCTAAGTGGTAGCTTGCTTGCCTTTGCCGATATGCTACCAAACATCACCCCAAATGCCGATAATATGCGTGCAGCGACCATGAAAGGCTACGCCACAGCAACGGACTTGGCAGATTATTTGGTCAAAAAAGGCTTGCCGTTTCGTGATGCGCACGAAGTGGTCGGTAAAGCAGTTGGGCTTGGCGTCTCAAAAGGCGTGGATCTGAGCGAGCTTTCGCTAGATGAGTTAAAAAGCTTTAGCCCACTCATCGGCGACGATGTCTTTGACTGTTTGACGCTTGAAGGGTCGTTGAGCGCGCGCGACCACATCGGTGGTACCGCGCCCAATCAAGTTTTGGCAGCGATTGAGCGCGGTCGTGAGCGGATCATCCATCCCACCAAAACCGCTTAAGGCTTAAGAAAGCCATTTAATCTAAAAATCCCATGCCATGCAGCATGGGATTTTAATTTCAAGATATTATTAAACCAAATTCACCCAATTAACGCACTTGAAGGCGCTTGGCATCAATCTCAATGCGGCGGTCATCACGATCAATCTCACCGTGAATGATCACAGTTTTACCCACCAAAGACTGTGGATTATTTTGATAATAATCATCATCAATCTCAACGATGATACTGCCTGTACCGTCTTGAAGCTCAAATTTTTCGTCGCCGACATAGCGTGTCAATTTACCTTGTACAACCACTTTTGTGTCATCACGCAAGGTCTTAGCCTGTGCGATGGTGCTATTTTGGGCAGCAGGCATCACAGCGGGGGCTTTGGTAGCTTGAGTTTGGTTGTTGGCGTGCGCAGTGCAAGCACTCAAAGTAATTGCAGCCACTGCTGCCACAGCGATATGTTGAATTTTCATAAACACCCCAAATAAGGTAAAAGCGAGATTTGATGCCATTAAACCACAAAAATCTTAAGCAAATTTTAAGCAAAACGGCGGTATTGTAACTGTGTGTTTAAAGTTATCTTAATCAGCTTAGATGATCGGATCAGATCATTCAGCCAAAAATCCGCCGCTTTGGCGCGCCCAAAGCGAGGCATACACGCCGTCTTTGGCGATCAGTTCATCATGACTACCCATCTCAACAATACGCCCTTCGTCCATCACCACCAGTCTATCCATCGAAGCGATGGTTGATAACCGATGAGCGATGGCGATGACGGTTTTGCCTGCCATCATATCATCAAGACTTTGGGTGATGGCGTGTTCAACTTCACTGTCTAGCGCACTGGTTGCTTCATCAAGCAATAAAATCGGCGCATTTTTGAGCATGACGCGGGCGATGGCAATACGCTGGCGCTGACCACCTGACAGCTTGACACCGCGCTCGCCGACCTGGGTATCAAGTCCTGTATTACCCTGCTTGTCTTTTAGGGTCTGGATAAAGTCCCACGCATGCGCTGCTTTGGCGGCAGCGATGATCTCATCATCGGTGGCATCTGGGCGACCATAGGCGATGTTTTCACGCACCGTGCGATGTAGTAGGGATGTATCTTGGGTGACCATGCCGATATTTTGGCGCAAAGATTCTTGGGTGATGGCTTTGATATCTTGATGATCGATGCAAATTTTGCCGCCATCAACATCATAAAATCGCAAAAGCAAATTGACCAGTGTGGACTTGCCTGCACCTGAGCGACCCACCAATCCGACTTTTTCGCCTGCTTTGATGGATAAGGTAAAATCGTCTAATAAAGGATGGGTTTGATTTTTTTTGCCATAATTAAAGACCACCTGACTAAAGTCAATCTGACCGTGTTTCACGTGAAACTCTTTGGCATTGGGATCATCCACCACATGATGCGGCGTGGTCAAAGTCTTCATGCCATCTTGGACAGTCCCCAGATGCTCAAACAAACTTGCCGTCTCCCAAAGCACCCAGTGCGTCAAGCCCTGCAAGCGAATCGCAAGCGCCCCTGCAACTGCCACCGCGCCTGCACCCACCACGCCAGACATCCACAAATACACGCTCATCGCAACCGATCCTGAGACCGTCAAAACCGCGATCATAGAAACCAAAATCTCAAGCAATGAGATGAGACGCATTTGGTTATGCACCTTGCCCAAAAAATGCTGCATGGCTTCCTTAGCATAGCCAGACTCTCGGCGTGAATGGCTAAATAGCTTCACCGTGCCGATATTGGCATAAGCATCAGTGATCCGTCCTGTCATCAAAGCGCGCGCGTCCGCCTGAGCTTGACTGGTGCGCTGCAGCCTTGGTAATAAAAACACCAACAAACCAGCCACCGCCAACACCCAAAACACAAACGGCACCATCAGCAGTGGATGAATGCCTGTCAAAACTGCGCCAGCACCCATCAAAAATGTAATGATAAAGACAAACACGCCAATCAGCGTCATCACCACATCACGCACCGCCAGCGCTGTTTGCATCACTTTGGCTGACACACGACCAGAGAATTCATCTTGATAAAACTGCATCGACTGACCCAGCATATGCTGATGAAAAATCCAGCGCAGACGCATGGGAACCACGCCTTGTAGGACCTGATGCTGAACAGTCGTCTCAAACAAAAGCACCAAAGGAATGAACGCGCTGATTGCCAGCATGATCAATAAATCTGACTTTTTTTGTGCCCAAAATTCACTGGGAGAATACAAATTGAGCCAATCAACAATTTGCCCAACCCACGCGTAGACATACGCCCAATAAATCCCAGAAATCGCCGTCAGCACGGTAAATAATAAAAGCCAACCGCGATAGCCATAAGTACAGGCATAAATAAAAGAAGCCAGCGAATGGGTATGGGTAGGTAAGCTGATATTAGGAAAAGATTCTAAACGTTTTTCAAAATATGAAAAGAACGACATAAGTGACCAATTTTATGAATAAAGTCATTCATTATAGCAGAATTATAATGGCTTGCCGAACACCCATCCGACAAGCCATCTTGACAATACGCCAAAACATGCAGCAGGATCACACCTCGTGATACAGCTTGCTGCCTTCTTCTTTATATTTCGCTTTCATTTCCGCCAAGCCTTGTTCTATGTCTAGCCCCTTGGCATAATCACGCACATTTTGGGTGATTTTCATGGAACAAAACTTCGGGCCACACATCGAGCAAAAGTGTGCCGACTTATGAGCCTCTTTTGGCATGGTCTCATCGTGCATGGAGCGAGCGGTGTCTGGGTCAAGTGCCAAATTAAACTGGTCTTCCCAGCGAAACTCAAAGCGTGCCTTAGACAGGGCATTATCACGCACCTGAGCGGCAGGGTGCCCTTTGGCAAGGTCAGCAGCGTGGGCGGCGATTTTGTAGGTGATGATGCCGTCTTTGACGTCTTTTTTATTAGGCAGACCCAAATGCTCTTTTGGCGTAACATAGCAAAGCATCGCCGTGCCATACCAGCCAATCATCGCCGCCCCAATCGCACTGGTGATGTGGTCATAACCAGGGGCGATGTCGGTGGTGAGCGGACCAAGTGTATAAAACGGTGCTTCTTGACAGACTTCTAGCTGCAAATCCATGTTTTCTTTAATCATGTGCATCGGCACGTGTCCAGGTCCTTCAATCATCACCTGCACATCATGCTCCCACGCTCTTTGGGTCAGCTCACCAAGTGTGCGTAGCTCGCTAAACTGTGCTTCATCATTGGCATCTTGGATACAGCCAGGTCGCAGTCCGTCGCCTAAGCTAAATGACACATCATACGCCTTCATGATTTCACAAATCTCATCAAAATGCGTGTACAAAAAGTTTTCTTGATGATGTGCCAAACACCACTGTGCCATGATAGAACCACCACGGCTGACGATGCCTGTCAAGCGACCCGCGGTCAGCGGTACATAACGAAGCAAGACGCCAGCGTGAATGGTAAAATAATCCACGCCCTGCTCAGCTTGCTCAATGAGCGTGTCTTTAAAAATCTCCCAGGTCAAATCTTCTGCCACGCCGCCTACTTTTTCAAGGGCTTGATAAATCGGTACGGTGCCAATCGGCACAGATGAATTACGGATAATCCACTCACGCGTTTCATGGATATTTTTGCCGGTCGATAAATCCATAATGGTATCCGCCCCCCAACGTGTCGCCCACGTCATCTTAGCGACTTCTTCTTCGATGCTAGACCCTAGGGCGGAGTTACCGATGTTGGCGTTGATTTTGACCAAAAAATTACGCCCAATAATCATCGGCTCACATTCAGGGTGATTGATGTTGGCAGGGATAATCGCACGTCCTGCCGCCACCTCAGAACGCACAAATTCAGGGGTAATCTCTGTTAAATTATTCGCCCCAAAATTCTGTCCTTGATGCTGACGCATGTCCACGCCGTCACGCTGACGCTGATTTTCACGAATGGCGATGTATTCCATTTCAGGGGTGATGATGCCTTGGCGTGCGTAGTGCATTTGGGTAACGTTTTTGCCAAGTTTGGCACGGCGTGGATTGGTGATGTGTGCAAAGCGAATGGTCTCGGTGCGGATGTCTTTGAGCCTTTCACGCCCAAACTCTGAGGTCAAGCCGTCTAATTGCTCGGTGTCATCACGCTCACTAATCCAGCCTTGGCGTAGTTTGGGTAAGCCTTGGTTTAGGTCAATCTTGACATCAGGGTCGGTATAGACGCCCGAGGTGTCATAGACCAAAATCGGTTCGTTTTTTTCAAGTCCGTCTTGGGCAAGTCCTGTGGGCGTGTCCGTCAGGCTGATTTCACGAAAGGGCACTTGGATGTCGGCTCGTGAGCCTTGGACATACACTTTGCGTGATGCAGGTAAGATACGGGTTAAATCTTTGGCGTCTTCATCATGTTGGGCGATGATTTGGTCAAGATTCGTGGCAGATTGGCTCATAATGTGTCCTTAAATTGGCTACAAATCAAGCCATTTAAAGACCATGCCAGCGGTGGCTTATCTTTAATTAACTTGATTCCTACGCAGGTATTAACCTTACAGGTTCAACGGTATTTGTTTATAATTCTTATGAATCTCATCATAAAAATAAAACAATCTCAACAGCTGATTGGCTGTACTCCGTCAAGTTATAAAATCAGTATATCATAATTTTGCTTCAGTGAATATTTTAATCAATCAGTGTTTTTGGCTTGTCAGCGATTGCGTCCGCCTGTTATCATATGCAAGCATACATATTTTGCCTACTTAGGAACATCGCATGAAAGTTTTGGTTTTAGGCGGCGGCGTCATCGGCACTACGACGGCGTATTATCTTGCCAAAAAAGGCGTCCAAGTCACTGTCATCGAGCGTCAGCATACCGTTGCTGAAGAGACAAGCTTCGGTAATGCTGGGCAGATCTCGCCAGGCTACTCAACGCCTTGGGCTGCTCCACAAATCCCCATGAAAGCTGTCAAATGGCTGTTTCAAAAGCACGCACCCTTGGCGATTCGTCCTGATGGGTCAAGCTTTCAGATGGCATGGCTTACCCAAATGCTCAAAAACTGCACCAGCGAGCGCTACGCCATCAATAAAGCGCGCATGATGCGAGTGGCTGAATATAGCCGCGACTGCTTTGGGCAGCTTCGTGAAGACACCGGCATCGGTTATGAGCACCGCACCCAAGGCACGCTTCAGCTGTTTCGCACCCAAGCACAGCTTGACCAAGTCGGTAAAGACATCGAAGTCCTCAAAGAATGTGGTGTGGACTATGAGCTATTAGACAAAGACAGCCTAAGCCAAGCTGAGCCTGCTTTGGCGCATGCGTCAGCACAGCTAACCGGCGGTCTGCGACTGCCGCACGACGAAACTGGCGACTGTAATTTATTCACCAAAGCCTTGGCTGAAATCTGCAAACAAATGGGCGTAGAATTTCGTTTTAACACCACGATTGACAAAATCACTCACGATCACCAAAAAATCACCGGCGTCATTGCGGATGGCGAGCTGATTACCGCGGACAGCTATGTACTTGCATTGGGCAGTTATTCACGCGCGATGGCAAAATCCTTGGGGCTTGATTTACCAGTGTATCCGGTTAAGGGATATTCGCTAACGGTGCCCATCACTGATGAAAGCCGCGCGCCCATTTCTACCGTCATCGATGAAACCTATAAAATTGCCATCACGCGATTTGATCGGCGCATCCGAGTGGGCGGCATGGCGGAGCTTGGCGGTTTTGATCTGAGCTTACGCAAGCAGCGCCGCGATACACTTGAGATGGTGACCAAAAGCCTGTTTGATGGCGGAGATTTGGCGAATGCAACTTTTTGGACAGGGTTAAGACCCATGACGCCAGATGGCACACCCATCATCGGTCAGACGCATTTTGAGAATCTGTATCTCAATACAGGTCACGGCACGCTGGGCTGGACCATGTCCTGCGGCTCTGGCAGCCTCATCAGTGATATTATTACCCATCAGACGCCTGACATCAGCCTTGAGGGGCTGTCATTGGCGCGTTATCAGTCAGTCTAAATAAGGAAAACTTATGAGCACAATCCAAAAATTTGACAGCAATGACACCTTAAGCGAAGTGGCGGTTCATGGCGGTGTGGTTTATTTGGCAGGTCAAGTACCTGACGATGATAGCCTTGACATCGTTGGGCAGTCACGCCAAGTCTTTGCTAATATCGATAAGGCATTGGCTTTGGCAGGCACTGATAAAAATCATCTGCTATCTGCTCAAGTATTCATCAAAAATTTGGATGATTTTGAAGGCTTTAATAACGCTTGGAAAGAATGGATGGCAGGCTCAACTCCGCCAGTAAGAGCAACCATCCAAGCCAACTTGGTCAATCCAAACTGGCTCGTTGAGATCATGGTAACAGCCGCCCAATCATAACCCAAAAAAAATACCGCAGCCGATGAGCTGCGGTATTTTTTAATTGTGATACAACTGCCTAACCACTTCACCAATCGTTTTGATGCCTTGGTCAAGCGTGTGGTCGTCTTGGGCGATCGACAAGCGGATACACTCTTTGGCGTGTGGATAATCCGCCGTCTGCATACCCACAAAAAAATGCTCGCTTGGGATAATCAGCGTGCCTTGCTCCTTTAAAATCTGATACAGCTTGGTCGTAGAAATCGGCAAACCCTCAAACCATACCCACAGAAAAATCGCACCTTCAGGCTGATGGATATAAACTGGATAATCTGCAAATTCTTCTTGGAGACGGCGGATGGCAAATGCGGATTGTTTTTTATAAAATGGGGAGATAAGCTCATCAGACAGGCGAATAATCTCATCATTTTCAAATAACGGTGTGGCAATCGCCGCCCCAAAGCGCACCGGCGATAGATTCACAATGGCGTTCATGTTGCTGACAGCCTTAGCAATCTTTGGATGCGCAATGATAATGCCCGTGCGCACGCCCGGCAGACCAACCTTTGATAGGCTAAAGCATAAGATGGTCTCATCATCCCACTCAAGGCTTGCGCCGGTGTGGATGATATTTGGAAACGGTGCACCATAGGCATTATCAATGATCAACGGGATGCCATGCTTTTTGGCAAGCTGTTTTAGATGCGCCATCTCACTGTCTGTCAGCACATTGCCTGTAGGATTGGTTGGGCGTGAGCAGCAAATTGCGCCAATTTGATTATTATTTAATTCTTCTAAATTTTCAAGAGCATCAAAATCAACTTTATATTTAAAGAATCCTTCATGACCTTCATGCGTGGTTTTTTCTATGATTGGCGGCAATGACACAAAATGGGATCCCTCAACTTGTACATCTGCATAGCCCACATATTCAGGCGCTAAGGGCAGTAAGATGGATTTATGGCTGCCATCACAAAACTGTCCTGCAAATAAATTAAACAGATAAAAGAACGCGTTTTGAGAGCCGTTGGTCAGTACGATGTGATCAGAGGTCAGCCCCCAACCATAGCGACGATTGAAAAATTCAACAAGCACTTTGATAAATTTGGCGTCACCTTGCGGCGACGCATAATTACTCACACTTTCTATCGCTGCGCCGCTGGCAGCGATCTGCTGGAGCGCTGCCTCATACGCTGCCGATACCTCTGGGATGTTGGCAGGATTACCGCCGCCAAGCATATTGATCGGCGTATCACTGTTTAGTGCACTGCCCAAATCATCCATCAGCTGTAGGATGGGGCTATCTTGAATAAATTTTTCGCCAAATTTTGAAAATTGCATTTCAAACCTTATGATTATTTTAATGTTTCATGTGAAACATTATTCAATGTATTTGACTTTTAAAGGCGGAAAACCATTAAACTCAACCGATGAATAAGAATTGGTATAGGCGCCTGTCGTCAGCCAGTAGAGTTTATCGCCGATCTCAAGGTCTTGAGGCAGCTTATAAGCTGCATCTTCATACATGATATCGGTGCTGTCGCAAGTTGGACCTGCCAAAATCACCGTACCTTTTTCGGTGGCGGTTTCCATTTTTGGCGTATAGACTGGATATTTGATCGCCTCACCCAAAGTTTCGATCAAGCCTTGGAATAAGCCCACATCTGTGTACACCCATCGGGTCAAATCAGTGCGTGATTTACGACTGATCAAGACAACTTCTGAGACCAAAACGCCACTGTCGCCCACCATAGAGCGCCCTGGCTCTAAGATAATTTCGGGCATCTCATCTTCATCGAAGTCTTCGGACAAATAGCGGTGAATCTCTTCGGCATAGACTGAAATTGGGTTGACTTCACTGATGTAATTGGTTGGGAATCCGCCGCCCAAATTGATCATTTGAAGCTTAATCCCTTCTTCATATTTCATCCAGTCAAACATATATTTAACCTTAGCAAGCGCATCATCCCACGCTGCCACATCTTTTTGCTGACTGCCCACATGAAATGAGATGCCATAAGGGACAAGACCTAGATTTTTTGCTTGGACAAGTAAATCGATCGCCATGTCAGGATGACAGCCGAATTTGCGTGAGAGCGGCCATTCGGCGGTGTCAGCACCATGCACCAAAATACGGACAAATACCTTAGAGCCAGGCGCGTTATTAGCGATATTAATTAGATCTGCTTTAGAATCTGTGGCATATAAAGTAATGCCTTTATTGTAGGCATACTTCACATGATCTGCTTTTTTGATGGTATTACCATAAGAAATGCGATCAGGTGACACGCCACAGTCCAGCACACGATCCAACTCATAAATCGATGCACAGTCAAAATTTGAGCCCAAATCAGCCAAATATTTGACCACTTCGGTGGCCGGACTTGCTTTCATGGCATAATGGATTTTTGCCTTAGGAAATAGCACGACCATCTCTTCATATTTGGTCTTAATTCGACTCAAATCAACCACCAATAAAGGCGTCTCTTGACCTTCTGCCGCTTGGGTAAATTTTTGCCACTGAGCTTGGCTAAAATATTGATCAATCTTAATCACTAAGACTTGCTCCTATAAAATTTTTTAAAGCTGTGTTGATGTGTTTTGTTAAGCAAATAATGAAACGCATCAAAAAAGCTTGCTTAAGTTTATTATAGCAAGCTTTTGGCGGTCGGGCTATGCTTTTGAGCATCGATCTTGTCAGTCGTCACGAGTGCGCACTTCTAATAGCTCAATCTCACAACGCAGCGGTGAGTTGGGCGGAATTTTACCAATCGCACGATCACCATACGCCAACTGCGCAGGCACGATTAATTCTCGCCTACCGCCAACTTGCATGGGCGCCACACTAACGCCTGAGTCATCAAAGCCTAGCACGCCCAAATCCCAACCTTTGATCACGCGACCTGTGCCGATCACGCACTCAAACGGACGACCACGGTGCGCAGAAGCATCAAACACCGTACCATCCATCAGATAGCCGGTGTATTCAGTGAGAATCAAGGCACCTTTAACGGCAGTTTTGCCTGTGCCAACCACAATATCTGTCGCTTTTATCATAAGCTTTACTTCTTATTCGGTCACTGAAGTATTGCTTGCCAAAGTGATGCGAGTGGTGTGTTCGGTTGACACTTTTTCAACTTGTGATAACGCTTCAGCCACTTTTTGTGCACTTAGGCTGTCTTGTGCCAGTGTGCTACTTTCGATGCCTTGGGTGTCTTGGGCGGTTGAGCCACTGACTTTTTCGATGGTGACGCGCGCACGACCTTGAGAAAGCGGTGCAATTTTAGCAAATGCGCCTTTTGACAAATCCAAGGTCACGCCATATTTACTAAAGCCGCCGCGGTCGTTCACTCGACAAACAACTGATTTACCATTGGCGGTATTGGTCACTTTAAGATGCGTACCAAATTTATGGCTGTTGCTGGCACAGGTCATCGCATTTTGGTTAAAACGCTCGCCATTTGCCGTTTTGCGACCATGAAATTTATCACCATAATAAGTGACGGTCGCCGCTTGAGCAGACAAGGCAGACAGCGCCAAAGCAGCTACAAAAATCTTTTTCATCATCTGATCCTTAGGCTTTTAGCCTTTGGTGGATTTATGTTGATTTCAGTGCAGTTTCACTAAAATCTCAAAAATAATGGCGTATCATAGCCAAATCCCATGATAATTACAAGGATTTACATATTCTTTGACAAATTTTTAACAATTGATATTTAATGTTACTAAAGTATTGCTAAGTCTGTCTTGTTTTTGATTGCCTTCAAATAAATAAGCTCAATATCTAAATTGAGCTTATTTATTAGGTGAGTTGCTATCAAGCGATCTAATCAGCGCAGGGGCTGATGTAAATTTAGACGAATGATTTCATTGTCATCCGCCAAATTTGCATTACGCCCTGACGAGCTTGGAAAATTATTATCATTAAGCACTGTAATAGTGCGATCATCTTCAATGATAATATCTTCGATGGTAAAAAATGGGAAAGTAAATCTTTGACCCACACCCATATCACCTGCTCGAACAGGACCGTACAAATGATCAGGATTATCAATGTTCATCAGATCAACAAGATCGGTGCGATCAACTGCTTGACCTGACTGGCCAAGTGTAATGCGGATCAATTTTTTATAGCCATTCCAATCGTTTTCGGTATCATCTCGCTCAATCACAATCCCTGATCGGTTATCAATCATCTGAAAATCACCAATCGCTGTCGCTCTTTCATCCAGCACAAACCAGTAATGGTTGCCTGTATAAGCTTTTTTCTGAACATCAAATTCAGAGATCAGCAACTGCTTGGTGCTTGCATCAGTTAATGGCTTTTCTAGCGTGGGGTATAAAAATTTGCCGTCAGCCGACAGCGCCATCCCTTCAAAGCCGCCACTGCGCTGCACGGTAGCAGGTGATGAGTATTTAGTGTCTAAAGGGTTTTGAGGTGAGCGCAGCTGCTGATTTTTCTGATTCGGATGTGGCAATGCGATCGGCGGATCAATCAAAACGCCTTGTTTATCAAAATGCAGTAAAAAGGGTCCAAACTCTTCACCGATCCAATAACTGCCGTCAGAGGTTCGCTGAATAGACTCAGGGTCAAAGTCTGCACCTGTTAAGAGTCTGTCAGCTGAGCTTTCATTGACAATTTCAAAGGGGATGAGCTTGTTAGGGTCGCGAAGCTGAATAAAATCCAATACTTTCACCTCGCCACTACCCCCTTCTTTGGAGCGAAAATCGACATCAAGATGATAAATCCGCAATAAAAAATCTGCCGAATTATCCTTGGCGCCATAACCATTATCTGCCAACACAGTATAGCTGCCATCATGGTTTTTTAGGGCGCCAGAAAACCCCTGAACCGGTTGTGCCTTAAAGGGTGCAACGATGCCATTAGCTGTCTTAGCTGCCCTACCTGAGATTGGACCTGTGGCATAAGTTTCGACATCCAGTTTGGCAAACCCTGTCAAAGTTGCCGCAGGATTTGCCCATGCCATAGATGACAAACCCGCCATCAGCGCTAAGAAAATATGTGTTTTGGCGATATACAGTTTCATTATAACTCCATAAATAGTACTTTTGATGGCATTGTAGTCAGCAATGATGACAATAAGACTTAGTTTTTATGACAATTTAAAGATCATAAAGTAAGTTAAAGCTCATAAAGTAAAGATCAAAAAAAAATCGCCCAACCAAGGCGGCTGAGCGATCAGGTCTCATCAGATATGCTGATTATTCCCATTCAATCGTCGCAGGTGGCTTACTTGAGACATCATAAACCACACGAGAGACATCCTTGATCTCATTCATAATACGCGTTGAGATTCTATCCACCAACTCATAAGGCAAATGAGCAAAGCGAGCGGTCATAAAGTCCACGGTCTCGACCGCACGCAGAGCGATCACCCACGCATAGCGTCTGCCATCGCCGACGACGCCCACCGATTTGACAGGCTGAAACACCGCAAAGGCTTGTGCGGTCTTATCATACCAGCCTGATTGGCGAAGCTCCTGCATAAAAATATCATCCGCTAAACGCAAGATATCGGCATACTCTTTTTTAACTTCACCCAAGATACGAACGCCTAAGCCAGGACCAGGGAAAGGATGGCGATAAATCATATGATGCGGAATGCCCAGTGCAACACCCAATTTACGGACTTCATCCTTAAATAAATCACGCAAAGGCTCGACCAGCTCAAACGCCAAATCATCAGGCAGACCGCCCACATTGTGATGTGATTTGATCACATGGGCTTTGCCTTGTTTGCTGGCTGCCGACTCGATGACATCAGGATAAATTGTGCCTTGAGCCAAGAACTTAACGCCATCAAGCTTACGCGCCTCTTCTGAGAACACTTCGATAAACTCGCGTCCAATAACTTTACGCTTAGCTTCAGGATCAGTCACGCCTGCAAGCGCACTCAAAAAACGTGCCTCACTGTCAGCACGAATCACACGAATACCCATATTGTCGGCGAACATTTGCATCACTTGATCGCCTTCGTTTAAGCGCAAAAGCCCATTATCCACGAACACGCACGTCAGCTGATCTCCGATCGCACGATGTAGCAGTGCTGCAACCACAGAGCTGTCCACACCGCCTGATAAGCCAAGTAAGACTTTTTGATCGCCAATTTGCTCTTGAAGCTGCTGGATGCGCATCTCGATGATATTTTCAGAATTCCACGCATTGCCGCAGCTACAAATGATGTGGACAAAGTTTGAGATCAGCTCCACACCTTTTTGGGTATGTGTGACCTCTGGGTGGAACTGCACGCCATAAAATCCACGGCTTTCGTCAGAAGCAGATGCATAAGGGCAGCTTGGGGTGGATGATGTCACAGTAAAGCCTTCTGGCAAGCTGGCTACTTTATCCCCGTGGCTCATCCAGACTTCGGATTGATTTTTTTCGTCGCTAATTTTGCTAAGCAGCTTATCTTGATGTGCGATATCAATTTTGGCATAGCCAAATTCATGCACATCACCCGCTTCAACCCTACCACCCAACTGCTCAGACATGGTCTGAAAACCATAGCAAATCCCCAAAACAGGCACGCCAAGCTCAAATACCGCTTCTGGTGCTCGTGGTGAGCCTGCTTCATGAACGCTTTCAGGACCGCCAGACAAAATAATCCCTTTGGGATTAAATGCACGAATCTCTTCATCAGACATATCAAAAGCGTGCATTTCAGAGTACACGCCTGCTTCGCGGACACGGCGGGCAATGAGTTGGCTGTACTGTGAGCCAAAATCAAGAATAAGAATGCGGTCTTGGGTAATGTTGGTCATTGAGACACCTTACAGATAAGTAGAATAAACGGCATAAAATTTGCGCTATTTTAGCATTTTTTGAGTCTAAAAATAAGTGGCTAATGCGCTTGAGCGCTTAAATTATCATGCATCAAGCCATGCTTTTAGCGCAGTCTAAAAAACCGATGCTTTTTAGGCATCGGTGTTATGATTTAGGCATCAATATCGGCATTGAGTGCATTTTCTTCGATGAAGATGCGGCGCGGCTCAACTTCATCTCCCATTAGGCAGCTGAATAAATGATCAGCTTTGATGGCATCTTCGATGGTGATTTTGAGCATTCGGCGATTTTCAGGATCCATGGTGGTCTCCCAAAGCTGCTCTTTGTTCATCTCACCCAATCCTTTATAGCGCTGCACATCCACACCGCGGCGCGCAGCAAGCATCAGCTGCTGCCAAAGATGATCAAAATTTTTGATTGCCAAATCTTTGTCACCACGGCGTAAAAACGCATCTTCTGACAGCACAGTATTCCACTCAGCAGTCAAGCGCAAAAGACGCGCATAGTCAGATGAACCCAAAAACCCTGTATCCAACAAATACTGATGTGGCAGGCGGTGAATATGAACGGTAACGCGCGGCAACCACTGTCCACTGCTGTCATCTTCGCCCAAGACTTGCACCGCTTCAACTTTGGCATCAAGCTTTGGCTCTAAGTCTTTGAGCTGATTTTCAAGCGCCAAAGCCCACTGGCTGACCGCCTGCTTATCACTGATCGCAGACACCTCAAGCTTAGGCAAGAAAGTCAGCGCATCCAGCAGATGAGACGGATATTTTGATTGCAGGCGTGTTTTAATCGCTTGGCTTTGACTGTAGTCCTTAAGCAGTTTTTCGAGCGCGACACCCGTCACAGGCGGCGTGTCTTTACTCAAAAACAGCTGATGATCATCAATGGTTGATGATAATAAATAAGCATCCAAAGCTTCGGTATCTTTTAAGTACACTTCCTGCTTACCGCGCTTAACCTTATACAAAGGCGGCTGAGCGATATAAATATAACCGCGCTCAATCAGCTCCGGCATTTGACGGAAAAAGAAAGTCAGCAGCAAAGTGCGAATATGGCTACCATCCACATCGGCGTCGGTCATGATGACGATTTTGTGATAGCGAATTTTATCAGGATTATATTCATCAGGTCCAATGCCTGTGCCCAGTGCGGTGATGAGCGTACCTACTTCAGCACTTGAAAGCATCTTATCAAATCGCGCTCGCTCGACATTCAAAATCTTACCTTTCAAAGGCAAGATCGCCTGCATTTTACGATTACGTCCTTGTTTGGCTGAACCGCCCGCAGAATCACCCTCGACGATGAATAATTCAGACAAAGCAGGGTCTTTTTCTTGGCAATCAGCCAATTTGCCTGGCAAGCCTGCGATGTCTAAAGTGCTCTTACGGCGCGTCATCTCTCGGGCTTTACGCGCTGCATCGCGTGCTCTTGCGGCATCGATGATTTTACTTGCAATGGTCTTGGCAGCAGCAGGATTTTCAAGCAAATATTCTGATAAGCGCTCATGCATGGTGGTTTCTACCACAGACTTGACTTCGCTTGATACCAGTTTATCTTTGGTTTGCGAGCTGAATTTTGGATCGGGCACTTTGACCGAAATGATGGCAGTCAAGCCTTCTCTGGCGTCATCCCCTGTGATTTGAACCTTTTCTTTTTTGGTGATATTTTCAGAATCAAGGTAGTGGTTAAGACAGCGTGTCAATGCCGAACGAAAACCAGACAAGTGCGTGCCACCATCTTTTTGGGGGATATTATTGGTAAAGCACAGTACTTTTTCGTTGTAGCTGTCTGACCATTGTAGCGCCACCTCAACACCAATGCCTTCTGCACCATCTGCGCTGAAATGAAAAATGTCGTTTAAGGTCTGTTTATTACCATTGATATAGCCAACAAATTCAGATAAGCCGCCTTTATGCTCAAACACCTGAGAGGTGCCTGTGCGCTCGTCGGTCAAGACGATACGCACCCCTGAATTCAAAAATGACAACTCACGCAACCGCTTGGCAAGGATATCATAGTCAAACTGCTGCACACCCTTAAAGATTTCAAAGCTTGGATAAAATCGAACCTGAGTGCCTGTCTGAGTGGACGGCTCAAGCTTAGACAGCGGAGCGTCAGGCACACCGTCAGTATAGCTTTGGGTGTGAGCATGACCATCACGCCAAATGTTTAAGACCAGCTTTTTGGAGAGCGCATTGACCACCGAAACGCCCACACCATGCAAACCACCAGATACTTTGTATGAATTGTCATCAAATTTACCGCCTGCATGAAGCACCGTCATAATCACCTCTGCCGCCGATACCCCTTCTTCAGGATGGATATCAACAGGGATGCCTCGGCCATTATCCATCACCGAGACAGATTCGTCATCATGGACGATGATATTAATCTCATCGCAGTGACCAGCCAGCGCCTCATCAATGGCGTTATCCACCACTTCAAATACCATGTGGTGTAAGCCGGTACCATCATCGGTGTCGCCGATATACATACCTGGGCGGACACGCACCGCCTCAAGCCCGCGCAAAACTCGGACATTTTTGGCAGTGTATTCAATGTCTTGTGCATCGACCTGTGGATTATTGTTGGTGCTATCGGTCATGAAACTTCCTTAAATATGGCGGTTAATTTTTAAGAAAATTACCCACGATGATTCATAAAAAAAACAGGGCTTATTATAGCATTTTTTTTACAAAAAGTCATTGTCATGCCTAGCTTTTGGCGGGTATTTTGTAGGCCTTATGAGGTGTAACACTCTTGAAATTCGCCTTGTTCCACATGAAACATCTTATAAGATAAATTTTCGGTATTAGGCTGACTTGACACAAAAGTCGCCGTAGAGATGTCAGGCTTAAGCGCTAAGATTTTTTGGTGCGTCTGTGCATTCAGACTGGTGATGATCACTTGACAAGGCAACGACAGCACTGTTTTGAGCAAAATTTCAATGGCATCATCATCAAGCTCAGCATCAAGATCATCAATCAAGACCACTGGCGGATGAGCTGTCTGCACCGATGCTTCCTGGATAGCATGGCACATCAGCTTTAGCTGAGACAGCTTCAGGGCGGTGATGAGCAGTTTTTTTTCACCGCGCGATAAAACATGCGTGGCTTGTTCGCGGATCTTTTGTCCTTGCTCGTTTTGAAAATGGATTTTGACATTGATATCCGCGCGGTGCGCACCGATGCGCGTATAACCTAAGTCGATGTCTTGATTAAGACGCGCCTTTAGGGTTTGGCTCAGGGGTTCTGAGTGGTCAAAACCTGCCAAATATTGAAGGCTAAGCGACGAATGATACTCAGGCAAAAGCTGCTTAATCATCTCATCAAAATACCCAACCCATTGATCAAAAACTGCCAAACGATGCTCGTGTAAAGCATGGGCATAAAATCCAAGCTGCTCATCCCAAGCAAAAAGCTCGGGCAGCTTATGATGAATGCCAGGCTGTTTTAATAGGGCATTTCTTTGCTTGAGTAGGCGCTGATATTGTAACCACTGATGATAAAACTTAGGCTGAATATGAAAAGCCAGCCAATCAAGCATCTGACGCCGAGAGACGCTGCCTTCATCCAATAAGCTCATGCTAACAGGATCGATGAGCAAGGTTGGCAGATGAAAGCTTAGCGTACTTTGGGTTGGGACGGTGTGATCATTAAATCTTAAAATGGTGTCTGACTTGCCTGTCTCGTCGAGCTTTTTTTGGATGGCAAGCGTGCATGGGTCTTCAAATGTTGTGCGCGCCCACACAGTGCAAGCGCTTTGATGGTGGCGGATGTATCGCCTAGGCTCATGGTGGCGAAAGCTTTTGCCTCGTGACAACAAAAACACCGCCTCTAACAGCGATGTTTTGCCACTTCCATTAGCCCCCACAATCAAATTACACGCCGCAAGTGTCAAATTCACCTGCTTAAGATTGCGCAGCTCATGTATTTGCAACTGCTTAATCATAGATTAGCGACGCATCGGCATGATGACATAGCGATGCAGATCATCGCCCGCTTGATAAATCAGCGCAGGTGAGCTTGGCTGATTGAGCTCAAGGCGAATCTCTCCTTCTAAGACATTGAGCACCGCGCGCAGATATGCCTCATTAAAGGTCAACTCAATGGCGTGACCGCTATAATTAACCCCAAGCATTTCTTCAGCTTCGCCAAGGGTTTTGTTGGTGACGCCCACTTTACAAAAATCTGTGGTGTCAAAATTCATCAAAACGCCTGGCTCATCTTTGGTATTTAGTACCGAGATGCGGCGCAGCACATCGACCGCTTCATCTTTATTAAATGAAACAATTTTATCATTATTGGCGGGGATCACGCGGCGATAGTCAGGAAATTTACCCTCAATCAGTCGTGCAGACAGCTTCACCGCGATCTCATTGCCAGTGTCTTCATCTTTTAGCACCAAGCCGACTTGTAAAAATTCTGTATCAAAACCAAGCTCAACGATATTAGACTCATCAACCGTTTTGGCAAGCTCAATCAGCAAGCGCTCCAATTCAGCCACTGCCTTACCTGGAATGATGACTTGATTGGGCGTATAAGTCTCGTCCAGAACTCGATGCGCCACTGCCAAACGGTGTCCATCTGTCGCAACTGCCGTCAGTGTATTTTCCCCAATATCAAACAGCATGCCCGTCAAATAATAACGCACATCTTGGGTCGCCATCGCAAAGCGCGTATGATGGATCAGGCTGCTAAGATCACCTTGGCTGATTTTTATCACACTCAAAGGCGCCGCCGTGCCGATGCTTGGAAAATCATCCGCAGGCAGGCAGCTTAATGTATATCTGCCCGTGCCACTGGTGATGATGCAGCGTGTGGTGTTCTCAGGCACATCAATCATCACCGTCTCTTCTGGCAGTGACTTACAAATGCTAAAAAACATCTCAGCTGGCAAGGTCGTGCTGCCTGGCTGGATACAGCCACCTTCAGGCAAAGCAAATCGTGTGGTCAGCTCAAGCTCCAAATCCGACGCTGTCAGTGTCAAAAATCCTTCTTCGAGCACCAATTTGATATTTGCTAAAATTGCAAAACGATGGCGCTTGTCTGCTGCCTTTACCACCAAATTGATGGCTTTGAGTAATAAGTCGCGATTGATAGATAATTTCATAAAAGCTCACTGAATGTGTTGGTTGCCAGGGCGGTGTTTAGACATATTCTAACATCATCTTCAAAGAATGATAATCCTTTTGAATTTTGGCATCTTGGGCGCGCAGCTCTTCGATCTTCTCACAGGCATGCATGACTGTGGTGTGGTCACGACCGCCAAACACCTGCCCAATTTCTGGGAAGCTGTCACGCGTCAATTCGCGAATGAGTGCCATCGCCATCTGTCTGGGTCTGGCGATGTGGCGCGCGCGTTTTTTGCCCATCAAATCCTTTGGGGAGATTTCATAATACTCAGCCACCAAATCACGAATGCTCTCAGCATTCAATGCCCGAGCGCGCGCTTGAACTTGGTCTTTGATGGCGTCTTTGACAAGTGGCAAGCTGACCGGCTCATTACGCAAAATGGTCGCAGACAGCTGCACGCGTTTAAGCGCCCCTTCCAAGCCACGCACATCTGGCGGTAGGTTTTGCGCCATATACAACGCACACTCTTTGGGCAGTAGCAAATTGAGCACTTGGGCTTTTTTTTCCAAAATCTGAACGCGCATCTCCATATCTGGTGGCTCAATCGACAGCTGCAAACAGCTTGATAAGCGAGAAATATAGCGCTCACCAAAACTGGTCATCTGTGAAGGCGGACGATCTGAGGCGAGCACCACTTGCTTTTGGGCGCCGCCGGCTGAAAACGCATCAAACAGCTTCATCAAAATTTCGGTAACCTTGGGCGCCTTTGAGCCACTGACCATATGCACATCATCAATGATCAGCAAATCCGCTTGGCAAATTTCTTTTTCCATCTGTGCGATGTCATTGGTACGAAACGCTTCCAGCGTGATCTTATAAAAGTGATCTTTGGTAAAATAAAAAAACCGCTTGCCGTATTTTTGATAGCGATGCGCCATGGCATGCATCAAATGCGTCTTGCCCAGACCTGATGAGCCATAGATAAAGATGGGACCGTAGTTATGTTTACTGTCTTTTTTAGAAAGTTCATTACAAGCGTTATACGCAGAGGCATTGGACTTACCTTTGACAAATACATCAAAAGTAAATCCTGGATCAATGGGCAGCCCTTCAACAATGCCCGGTTTTTTGGTGGTAGCTTTGTTGGTTTTGGTTTTTTTGAGCGCAGCGTCACTTGGCGTCGTACTCACCACCATCTCGATACGAACCGATCCGATCGCCCCTTTGCCATGCTGACGAGCAAGATCGGTGATTTGGCTTAGATAATTGTCTTTGACATGCCGCACCCACATCATGTTAGGCGCAAGCAGCAAAAGCTCAGTCTCATTCACTTCTGCCTTTAGGGGTGCGATCCATTGACGAAAGTCTTTATCCGCCATGGCAAACTGTAAATCAGGCAGGCACAGTTGCCACACACGCTCACCCAAATCATTTGGCGAGACGCTATCTTGCACTGGCAAATCTTCAAACAGACTCATGACTTATCCTAATTTAAAAAACAGCTCAAAGTAGATTTTGTACTGCGCATGACCCAAATTGCGCTCAATCGGTGGAGTGAAATAGTATCATAATTTGCTCAAATTACAAGCGTTATTTTTGTGGATAACTTTATGAATAACCTTGTGGATAACCAAAAATACTGACTTTTCCACAGTTTACGCACATTTTATAAACATTAATTTCCACAAGATAAGTCAATGAAAAATATAATAATATTGTGGTTATCCACAAAAATTTTTGGTTTATATTATTATTATAATTAGGTTTAAGATTAAATAATAAGGCGCTTTGGATTCTGTGGATAACTTTTAAAACTCGCCTTGAAAAAGCTTATCAAAGTCAATTATTTACCGCTCAAATATTAAACCTTTTGGGTGAAACAAAATTAAGTTTATGGCATAAAAATTTAAATTGAGTTCAATAACGAATTGACAACTCAAAAAATATTTGATAGTATTATCAAGTTTTTCACTCATTTAAAGTGAAAACATTAACTAGTTAATTGTAATTTGAGTTGTTCATCAGTTTCACTTTTGACAACTTTTGGCACCCTTAGGTGCTGACATCTTTAAAGGTGATTTATGAAACGTACATTTCAACCAAGCGTTTTAAAGCGCAAACGCACTCATGGTTTCCGTGCCCGCATGGCAACCAAAAAAGGCCGTCAAGTTTTGGCACGTCGCCGTGCTAAAGGTCGTCATCGTTTGACTGTGTAATATCCAGTCAAATTAAAAGCACCGATCATACGGTGCTTTTTTATGCCAAAAATATACGATGCCATGGCTTAATTATGTTAAAATCATGCCTATTTGTACAAAACCTGCCATTATGACACCTGTCCTAACTCAAACCCCTATAGATATAGCCGCCTCTTCGCCAACTGCTTACAGCTTTGAAAAACGCCACCGCCTGCTGACACCTGCTGACTTTAAAGCAGTGTTTGACTCACCCATCAAAAAGGTGCATACCCCGCATTTATTGGCATTCATTGCTCAAAATCAAGGCATAGCGTCAAGATTGGGTCTGGCAATCACCAAAAAAAAGCTAAAAAAGGCAGTGGATCGCAATCGACTCAAGCGACTGTGCCGCGAAAACTTTCGCCATCATCACGCTTCTTGGATGGCGATTGATGTGGTTGTTATTGTCAAAGTTGGCTATCCTAGAGAGTTTGACATCGCTACGGAAGTGGCAGAATTATTTAATAAAATTAATAAATTATACTCTGATAAATCGGCTGATTAGTTTTTGAATAGTTAGATATGTTAAAAAATATTCTACTACGATTTATCGAGATTTATCGCCGATGGATCAGTCCGATGATGGCGCCAAGATGTCGTTATTATCCCACCTGTTCGGCTTATAGCCGTCAGGCCATTATCTGGCATGGCGCCGCCAAAGGGCTTGGATTGAGCGTCCGCCGGATCAGCCGCTGCCATCCTTGGGGCGGCAGTGGCATTGATTTTGTTCCGCTACCTTTGGCTCGCTATCACTATCAGCCAAGCCGTATTTGTTTTTCTTATGTGCTCAAAGATGCTTTGAGTTATCGAGTGCGGCTTAATCATTTGATGAAAATCACTTAGTGCTAGGATTTATTCGCTCAAAACCTAAAAATCACCTTGTTAACCATGATTTATCGGTAACTTAAGCAATATTTTCTAGGATTTTACAGCTATTTTTAGTACAATAAAGGGTTTGAAAATCGATTTAGGCTAATGGCCTGTGTTGTTTATTGCTAATGGATTTGAATTTATGCAAAAAATTCTAAGAATTTTAATCATTGTGGCGATGCTGATCACAGCGTATTTGCTGATATTGGCGTGGCGTGATGACTATGCAGGAAAACCTGCAACCACGCAGCCAGTGGCAGCTCAAACCACTCATTCGGATGTGCCAACAACGCAGGCAACAGGCGACATACCCAGTCTGAGCGCAGGTTCTGTGGCGGATACGACCAGTGCAAACTTGATCAGCGTCAGTACTGATCGATATGAGATTAAGATTAATCCTGTGGGTGGCGACATTGTTTATGCTGCATTAAAGCAGTACAATGCCACCAAAGACAGTGCTGAGCCGTTTGTGTTGCTTGAGACGGATTCTCGCACTTATGTGGCACAGTCTGGATTGATCGGACGAGATGGCATTGATACCGCTGACGGTCGTGCGGTTTATCACAGTCCGCGCAGCAGCTATGTACTTAATCCAAGTGCTGGGTCTTTACAAGTACCTTTAACCTATCAAAAAGATGGCTTGACCATCACCAAGACCTATACATTTAATGCTGGTCATTACCCAATCAATTTAAGCTATAACATCAACAACAACTCTGATCAGCCATGGCAAGGTCAGATGTACGCGCAGCTAAAGCGTGACAGCAGCGAAGACCCTGGGTTGGATGATAAGGGCATGCTGAGCATGGCAACTTATCTGGGCGGTGCCTGGGGTACGCCAAGCGACCCTTATAATAAGCTTAAATTTTCTGATTTTGGCGATAATATCAATATCAGAAGTAAAGATGGCTGGGTTGCGATTGTTCAGCATTATTTTGTCTCCGCTTGGACGCCATCAAACAGCTTTGATGCCGACTTCTTTGCGCGCACGACCGGTAATGATTTTTATATCGGTTATAATAGCCCAGTGATCAATGTGGCATCCGGTAAGCAGATTACCTTAAATAGCACGCTATATGCAGGTCCAAAAGTACAGTCTGAGATGGCGCCGGTGGCCGAAGGCTTGAATCAAACCGTGGACTATGGACTGCTGTGGCCAATCTCAAAAGTGCTCTTTGCCATTTTGGATAATATCAATAAAGTGATTGGCAACTGGGGCTGGTCGATCATCGTTTTGACCTTGATCATTAAAATTGCACTATTTTGGCTGTCAAATAAAAGCTATGTTTCGATGGCGAAAATGCGCGCCATCGCCCCAAAACTGCAAGCACTCAAAGATAAGCATGGTGATGATCGCATGGCGATGAGCCAAGAGATGATGCAGCTGTACCGTGACGAAAAAGTCAATCCTATGGCGGGCTGTTTGCCAATTTTGATTCAGATGCCAATTTTCCTGGGGCTTTATTGGATGTTGGTTGAGTCGGTGGAACTGCGCCATGCGCCTTGGATCGGCTGGATTACCGATTTGTCAGCGATGGATCCTTGGTTTATTTTGCCGATTTTTATGGGTGTGACGATGTTTGTGCAGCAAATGCTCAATCCGCAGCCAACCGATCCGATGCAAGCAAAAATGATGAAAATTTTACCCGTAGTTTTTGCAGTGTTTATGCTGTGGTTCCCAGCAGGTTTGGTGCTATACTGGACGGTGAATAACTTATTTAGTATGATTCATCAGCATCTTGTCAATAAGCGCGTGGAGCGCCAGATGCAAGCAAGACAAGCTTAATTTGATCTCTTAAAATCCCACAAATCCTAAATTTGTGGGATTTTTTATGGCTGTCGTCATGCTCTTATGAGGTAATAAATTTATGAGCCAATAACCAGTGCTAGCAATTTTTTGTGCAATGATGATAGAATAAAAGGTTAACTTAGCAAAAGATCTTATCAGTCTATGACAACCAATATCCAACAACTACCTACCATCGCCGCCATCGCCACCCCTATCGGTCAAGGCGGCGTTGGTATCATTCGACTGTCAGGTAAGGATGCTTATCGCATCGGCTGCTTGATTACCGGGCGCTCAACTCTGACGCCCAGAGTAGCGCATTTTGGCGGTTTTTATGGTCAAGAGGGAGTGATTGATGAGGGTGTGGTGATTTATTTTAAGGCGCCGCACTCATTCACTGGAGAGGATGTGGTGGAGCTGCAAGGTCATGGCGGCATGGTGCTACAAAATATGCTGCTAGCTCGAGTGTTTGAGCTTGGCGCGCGTCAAGCCACAGCGGGGGAATTTACTTACCGAGCTTTTGAAAATGATAAAATTGACCTGGTGCAGGCTGAAGCTATTAGTGATGCCATCTCAGCCACTTCGGTTGCTCAAGCAACCAGTGCCATTCGCTCTTTGACTGGTGAATTTTCCCAAAAAATCAATAAGTTATTAGATAAGCTTATTCATCTTCGTTTGTATGTGGAGGCATCGATTGATTTTCCTGATGAAGAAGATGTTGATTTTTTGTCAGATGGTGTCATAGAAAGCAAATTAACTGAAATCTTGGCAGGCATAGATCATATTTTGGCGACAGCAAAGCAAGGTCAGCTGCTACGCGATGGCGTGCATGTGGTGCTTGCCGGTAAACCCAATGCGGGTAAATCCAGCCTACTTAACCGCCTATCAGGCACTGAGCGCGCCATTGTCACTGATATCGCTGGTACCACGCGAGATACGCTTGAGGAAACCTTGGTGTTGGGTGGTCTGACGGTGCATTTGACAGACACAGCTGGGCTTCGTGAAACCACCGATCATGTCGAAAAAATTGGCATCAAGCGAGCATTTGATGCGATCCGTCAAGCGGATGTGCTGATGATGGTGTATGATGTCACAACAGAAACTGATCCGTTGGCATTGGCTGATCAGCTGTTTTGTGAAGGTATGAACGAGGATGTCAGCGATATGATTCGCCAAAAATTGATCTTGGTGGCAAATAAAAGTGACTTATTGGCATCGAAACCGGTTTTGCGGGTTTCGCAAGAAACCAAATCAGCGCCAAAGCTTGTTTATGTCTCATGTGAAACAGGTGAAGGACTTGATGAGTTGATTGAAGTTTTAACCCAAAAAGTGGGCTTTCATCCCCCTGAGAACAGTTTGATTGCCCGCACTCGTCATATCGATGCTTTGAATCGTGCCAAAGCGTTCGCCATCGAGGCGCATGAGCAGCTTACCATATACCATGCCGGAGAGTTGGTCGCAGAGAGCCTAAGGCAGTCGCAGCAAGCATTGGGCGAGATCACAGGTCAGATGAGTGCAGATGAGCTGTTGGGTAAGATTTTTTCTAGTTTTTGTATTGGGAAGTAGTGCCTTATCACCAGTAAATCTTAACAATCCTATTGGTGGATATTTTTATAACACATTAGATTTGATTATTTTTAGTTAATAATAAAAATTCAGGAGTTTTGATGCATTGCCCATTTTGCAATAAAGCAGATACCAAGGTAACCGATTCTCGGTTAGCTGCCGAAGGTGCGCAAGTGCGCCGCCGTCGCCAATGTTCGGCGTGTGGTGAGAGGTTTACAACCTTTGAAATCTGTGAAATCGTGATGCCAAGAATCATCAAAACCAATAGCCGAATCGAACCTTATGACCAATCAAAACTTAGACGCTCAATTTCACTACCGCTCCAAAAGCGCCCCATCAGCGCCGATGAAATCGAAGCTTGTATCAGTCGCATAGAGCATGAGCTTAGAAAAACCGGTGAGCGAGAAGTATCAAGTAAGATCCTAGGTGAGATTGTGATGAATGAATTAAAAACGCTTGATGATGTGGCTTATGTGCGCTTTGCCAGTGTGTATCGTGATTTTCAGGACATTGGTCAGTTTCAGGCTGAGCTTGACAGGATTAATCTGCCAAAACACGGTGAATCTTCATGACTGACAAATCATTTACTCAGCAAGATATTTATTATATGCAGCTTGCCATCGCAGAGGCAAAAAAAGGCATTTATACCACCAGGCCTAACCCTGCCGTTGGCTGTGTCTTGGTCAAAGATGGCATGGTGATCGGTCAAGGATACCATCCAAAAGCCGGTCAGCCGCATGCTGAGATTTTTGCCTTGGCTGATGCCAAAGCGCAAGGTTTTGACACCGAAGGTGCAACAGCCTATGTGACACTTGAGCCATGCAGCCATACGGGGCGTACACCGCCTTGTGCTGATGCGCTCATTGCTGCGGATCTGAAGCGGGTTGTCATCGCAAGTTTAGATACCAATCCCAAAGTTGCCGGTAATGGCGTTAAAAAACTTCAAAATGCGGGAATTGAGGTCTTGGTGGGTGTGTGCGATCAGCAAGCTGCCAGGTTAAATTTGGGTTTTTTGAAGGCGATGAGGACGGGCTTGCCTTATGTGAGGCTAAAGACCGCAAGTAGTCTGGATGGACGCACAGCGATGGCATCGGGCGAATCCAAATGGATTACAGGATCGGAGGCACGCGAAGATGTGCAGCGGCTGCGCGCTCGGAGCGCCGCGATCATTACAGGGTCCGGCACCATCATGGCAGACGATCCTGCGATGACGGTGCGAAGCAAGCAGCTTGGCGTGGATCTAAAGATGATACCTAAGCCCAAGGTAGCCATTGTCGATCGTAGAGGCAGATTATCAGCATTAGATAATTATCAAGTCCTAAATCACGAGGATACCTTGATTTGGCGCGATGATTTACTTAGCCTGCTACAAACTTTGGTATCACAATACGCTTGCTATGATGTATTGATAGAGGCGGGTAGTGAGCTGTCTGGGGCGTTTATCACAGAAGGCTTGGTCGATGAGTTGATCGTATATCAAGCGCCTTGTATTTTGGGTCAAGATGCCCGTCCGATGTTTGCATGTCAGCTTGATCAATTAGCGCAGCAGCATCGATTTGAGCTGCATTCTGTCGATAAAATTGGCAACGACATTCGACTGATTTATCAAAGTTTAACTTAATTTATTTTAGTGAATTGGTTAATTAAACTTGGTTGTCCACAGCTTATTTTAATGAGTATTTTATGATTGAGTATTAAGAAAACTGATTTTTTAGGCTTGTGGATAACTGTGATTATTAAGGATTTTATATAATCCAAATTATGATTAACTCTTTGATTTTTATAATTATTAATATTTACTTTAAGAGCAAATATTAGCCTGTGGAAAACTTAATGGCGTGATTGTACTTGTAATTTGTATCACTGTCATCATAAAAAAGTTTTCCACAATTTTATGAGAAATTATTATGTTTACAGGAATTATTGAAACCACAGGTAAGCTCAAATCCATCACCCAAATTGGCGGTGATATTCAGCTCGTGATCCATGCGCCAGAGATGGATTTTAGCGATGTCAATCTTGGCGATTCGATCGCATCAAATGGCATCTGTCTGACGGTGGTAGATATTGGTGATAAGACCTATGCGGTGGACGTATCGCGCGAAACGCTGAGTAAAACGGCTTTAAAAAATTGGCGCACTGGCGATACGATCAATCTTGAAAAAGCCATGCTGCCAACTACACGTTTTGGCGGGCATATTGTGGCAGGGCATGTAGATGGTGTAGGTGTGATCCGCCACATCTCAAAAGACGCCCGTTCGATTTATATAGAAATTGAAATTCCAAGTGAGCTTATGCGCTACACCGCCGACAAAGGATCGATCACTGTTGATGGGATTAGCTTGACAACCAATGCCATCAAGCCCGAACAAAACATCGTGTGCCTTAATATCATTCCGCATACAGCTGAATGTACTAACATTGATCGGCATTGGTCAGTGGGCGGACTTGTGAACATTGAGGTGGATTTGATTTCTCGATATCTTGAAAGATTATTGCTGACCTCCAACCAAGCACAAAAATCTGCCGGTAACATTTCCCAAGAGCTGCTGAATAAGGCGGGATTTTATCTTTAATTATTAAATTTTTATTTATTAAAAAAAATTTATATTATTTAATATAACTAATATTTTAATTATTTAATATTAAAATATTAGTTATAAATAATAAAATAAAATTAATTAATAAATATAAATAAAGGAATTTTATGGATCATCTTACTCAACCAAAACTGCGTGTCATATTTGCAGGGACGCCTGAATTTGCTGCGGTCAGCCTAAGGCGTCTCATTGATTTACAAGATGTCTTAAATATACAAATCGTCGCAGTTTATACGCAGCCGGATCGTAAGTCTGGACGAGGTCAAAAATTGACCGCTTCAGCGGTTAAGCAAGTGGCGCAGGCCTATGATATACCAGTTGAGCAGCCGGTGAGCTTTAGCCTAAAGTACCAGCCCGAAGATGGGATTAGTGGCGCTGTTTCACGTGAAACTTTGGCTAATTATCAGCCTGATGTGATGATTGTCGCAGCGTACGGGCTGATTTTACCTTTGGGTGTTTTAAAGATACCAAAATTTGGGTGCTTGAATATTCACGGATCACTGCTGCCCAGATGGCGCGGCGCGGCGCCCATTCAGCGTGCCATCATGGCAGGGGATCCAGAAACTGGCATTACGATTATGCAGATGGCAAAAGGTTTGGACACAGGCGACATGCTTTATAAGGTAGCGTGCCCGATTTTGGATACCGATACTGCTCAGACACTTCATGATAAGCTGGCAATCATTGGCGCTGATGCGATAACCACGGTATTACAAAATCTATCGCATTTTCAGTCATTGGCAGAAACTCAAGATGATAGCTTGGCAAATTATGCCGAAAAAATCCACAGCCAAGACGGATTGATCAATTGGAATCAAGATGCCTTGACAATCCAGCGTCAAATCCGTGCGCTCAATGCTTATACTTATTATAAGTCGGAGCGTATCAAGGTGTTAGCGGCGCTACCCATCAAATCTGATCAAACCACATCAGCGCCAGTTGGCCAGATCGTAAGCGTGGGCAAGAATGCCATTTTGGTTGCCTGTGGCGCTAGCGCCAAGGGTGTTCAGCATCTGATTAATATTACAAGTATGCAATGGCCAGGTGGTAAGCCACTGACAGCCGAACAAATCTGCCAAAGCAATAAAATCTGTGATGGCGACTATTTTGAGATGAATTCTAATGACAAATAATATAAAAAAACTACAAAATCATGAGCTTTCATCTCGATCAAAAGTGATATTAGTTATTGAAGAAATTTTAAATGGTAAATCACTATCAGAGCTGCTTGATCCTTTACTAGAATCAACAGAGGTGAGTAGCCGAGGATTTGTGCATGAACTGCTACTAGGCACCTTGCGCCAGTGGTGGGCATTATCTAGAATTTCTGAAAGCTTGATTGAAAATCCTGTGACGGATCAAGGGGTGCAGGCTGCCATAAATATCGGTTTGTACCAACTGATCTATATGAATACCCCAGAATATGCAGCGATTAATGACACGGTCGAGGCATTAAAGCAGCTTGGTAAAGGGCATGGCGCAGGGCTTGTCAATGCCATTCTTCGAAAAACCCAAAAGTCAAAAGACAAATTCACCAAAAAAGTCAACAAAAATCACAGTTTGCCAAATTGGTTGGCTAAGCAGCTCAAACAAGACTGGGGTGGGTATTATGATGAGTTAGGCAGAGCACTTAGATTTGCCGCGCCTATTTTTTTAAGAGTTAATACTAAGTTTTCAGATGTCGCCTCTTATTCTCAGATTTTAGATGAGCATCATATCCAGCACAGCGTGGTATCGCTTGGATATGATCAGGCAGAAGCCATCAGGCTAGATGGCGGTGTGAAAATCAGTGAATTGCCTTATTTTGATGCAGGATGGGTGTCTATCCAGGATGCGCATGCGCAGTTGGCAGGGTTTTTGTTAACCCCTACTCTACAAGCGCAAAGCGACAATTTATCAGTCTTAGATATGTGCTGCGCCCCAGGGGGTAAAACCACGCATTTGCTTGAGATGTTTCACATGAAACATCTGACCGCCGTTGACAGTGAAAGCGCTCGATTAAAAAGAGTCCACGAAAACATCAGTCGCCTTAAGTTTGATACACAAAATATTTCAGTGATCCCTGCTGACGGCACCTCTTGGCGCTCAGATCACTCATTTGATGTGATTTTGCTTGATGCGCCCTGCACCGCCACAGGTGTCTTGCGTCGCCATCCAGATATTGGACTATTAAGGCAAGCACAAGATGTTGAGACTACCGTTCAATTACAAAGAGCCATATTAGATAATCTTTGGTCGCAGCTAAAAGTTGGCGGCGTGCTTTTGTATGTGACGTGCTCGATCCTAAAGGCTGAAAACGAGATGCAAATCAGTGATTTTATGGCAGTTCATAATGATGCGCAAGCCATGCCTTTTGACCTTGGCTTGCCGCATCAAATCAAGCAGCACATAGGCTATCAATGCTTGCCTTTGGATACTAAAGGTGGCGATGGCTTTTATTATGCTTTGCTGACCAAAACTGCATAATAATGACCGTTTTATAAATGCGACTTAGATAGGTTGGTAAATACTGACCATAAGGCTTTAGATGATTAATTGGGTTTTGGGCGCTAACTTTAATCCGTATCTTAAATAGCTTATTGATCGGTGATCATAACACTTAAACAGATCGAATTAAATATTTTAAACATATGGCTAAATTGGCAACATTTAAAATTGACGGTGTATCGGTGTTAATCATAAAAAAAAGTGGCGCGATCATCAGTCCGTCGATAGTTCGCCAATCGCTGAAAATTTGTGCTAAAATTAGCTCAATTTATCGTTAAGACATTAAGACAGTTGGAGTTTTTATGCAATATATCAGTACCCGCGGCAAGACTCAGCCGATGCAGTTTAGCGATGTACTTTTGATGGGGCTTGCGCCTGATGGGGGTCTGATGCTGCCTGAAACTTATCCAAGCATTGATGAAGCCACTTTGGAAAAATGGCGAAAGCTTAGCTATACCGAGCTTGCCTTTGAGATCATGTCGCTGTTTGTGACTGATATTCCTTCAGATGATTTAAAAAATATTATCAATAAAACTTACACTCAAGCAGCATTTGGCAGTGAGGACATTACGCCTGTGACGCGTCTTTATGATCGGTTGGCACTGCTTGAGCTGTCAAATGGTCCGACGCTTGCTTTTAAAGACATTGCCATGCAGTTTTTGGGTAATGCGTTTGAGTATGTGCTCAAACAAAAAAACGAGCGCCTTACTATCATCGGCGCTACATCTGGTGATACAGGCAGTGCAGCTGAATATGCGCTACGTGGTAAGGACAATATCGAAGTTTTCATGATGTCGCCTGAGGGTAAGATGAGTGCTTTTCAGCGGGCGCAGATGTATAGCTTGGATGATGCTAATATTCACAATATCGCGGTGGAGGGGATGTTTGACGACTGTCAAGATATCGTCAAAGCCCTTCAAGAAGATGCAGAATTTAAGGCTAAATATAGCTTAGGCACGGTCAATTCGATCAACTGGGGTCGTATTTTGGCGCAAATTGTGTACTATTTTAAAGGTTATTTTGGTGCAACTACCGATAATAGCCAAAAGATCAGTTTTTGTGTGCCTTCTGGGAACTTTGGCAATATTTGTGCTGGTCATATCGCACGCGAAATGGGCTTGCCGATCGATCGATTGATCGTCGCAACCAATGAAAATGACGTCTTGAATGAATTTTTTAATACGGGCAAATATACGCCGCGCACTTCAAGCGAAACCTATGTCACGTCTAGCCCATCGATGGATATTTCAAAAGCGTCCAACTTTGAGCGTTTTGTGTTTTTGCTGCTTGATAAGGATAGTGCACAGGTCGCCAAATTATTCGGTGATGTCAAAAGTGGCAAGGGGTTTGATTTGTCGGATAATCTAAACCTGGTGAATAAAAAATTTGGATTTATTGCCGGTAAATCCACGCACCAAGACCGCTTGGCAACGATCAAAAAAGTCTATGATGACACGCACCGATTGATCGATCCGCACACCGCTGATGGGGTAAAAGTGGCGCTTGAAGTACAAAAAGCAGATGAGGTGATTTTGGTTGCCGAAACAGCATTGCCTGCTAAGTTCCAAGAAACCATTGTGGAGGCGGTAGGCGAGATGACCTTGCCGCGTCCTGAACACACCCAAGGCTTAGAAGATAAACCTCAATATGTCACCGTGGTGCCGAACGATGCTCAGGCGGTGGCGGCATTGATTGAGCAACATGTCGCTGCGCGCTGATTGATGAGCTATTCATCACTAACACCTAAGCAGTCGATGCTTGCCTTGTGGTATGTGACCAATACTTCGTTGATCTCATATTATAAGCTTGCCAATCATTATGGCGACGCAGCGTCTGCATTGAACCAAACTCAAGGTGCTTGGCAATCGCTTGGCATCCATGCGGCGCATATCAAGCGCTGGCAAGATGCCAAAGATGTGTTGGCTTTTCTTGATAAAGTTCACCAAGATGTGGCTCTTAAGATATACGGCATCAGCTATGTGGGCGATGAAGATTATCCCGATGCACTAAAAAGTATCTACGATCCGCCGCCGGTACTTTTTTATCGTGGTCATTTGGCGCGCCTTAAAGACCGCCAGATTGCCATCGTGGGTAGTCGATCGCCGACTGAAGCCGCCCAAAAAATCACTTTTGATTTGGCGCAGTATCTTGTCCAGTCAGGGTATACCGTCACCAGTGGTCTGGCGCAAGGCGTCGATAAGCAGGCGCATCTGGGCGCGCTGTCTCAATTACCTGCCTTATCGGGTCGTACTGTGGGTGTCATGGGAACGGGCATCGATGTGTGCTATCCACGCAATCACAATGCGCTTTTTGCCCAGATCATCGAAGATGGCGGCTGCTTGGTCAGTGAGCTTTTGCCTGCGACACCAGCCAGCAAACACACTTTTCCCCGCCGTAATCGTCTGGTGGCAGGTCTATCACTTGCCACAGTGGTTACGGAAGCGGCGCTTCAAAGTGGCTCTTTGATTACGGCTCGTCTCTCAGCAGAACAAGGCAAGCAGGTGTTTGCGGTACCAAGCCACATTCACAATTCTAATGCCGAAGGCTGCCTGCATCTGATTCGTGAAGGGGCGACATTGATATACCATCCTGATCAAATTTTAGAAGATCTAAGTCAGCAGGATCAAGAGTTTTTTAATGCCTTACCAAAAAGCTTTAGCCAAGGTATGTCAATATTTAGCGAAGAGTCAAGTCAGTTAAGCACTCGCTCATCCCAAGTCTCTGACACAGATACTTTGACAAACCCAAGCCCACAGGCAGTTATCAATAGTCTGCCGCCCACCGCTCACACTGCCTTTGTGCCAGAGCATTTGGCGGATTTATATGCTTTGATTGGCGAGCCTTGCGATCTGGATCAGCTTGTTATTAGCAGTCAAAAAGAGACCGGCAGTCTATTAGCAGAACTGATGGAGCTTGAGATATTGGGCTTGATCAAGCAGGTAGGGGGACGCTATGGTAGGGTCTAAACCAATTTTTGTGGCTGATGAGCTGGATTTGGCTGCCAGCTATTTGCAGACAGGCGGTGTGCTGGCATATCCTAGCGAAAGCGTCTGGGGGCTTGGCTGTGATGCACTCAATGCTGACGCCATTCATCAAGTCATCAATCTTAAGCACCGTGATATTGGTAAAGGTTTGATTGTGTTGACAGATTCTGCCGAACGCTTAAAACCTTTATTGAATGTTTCACATGAAACCTCTTTAATTGATCATATGCAAACATTCTCGGATGAGTTTGCGCAGCAACATTCCCGCGCCTTGACATGGCTTGTGCCCATTGAGCCGTCGGCATTACCCTCAGTGCTGATCGGCGCACATGACACTTTGGCGGTGCGCATCACCACGCATCCTTTATTAAAGGATGTATGCCAAGCCTTGATCTCACCTGCTAACCCTTATGGCTTTTTGGTGTCAACTAGCTGTAATCCTGCTGGGCAAGCGCCCGCCCAAAATTTGACACAAGCAATGGAATATTTTGGCGATCAAATCGCTTACTTGGATGTGGATGGGTTGGGCTTTGATCAGCCAAGCTGTATTAAGGATCTGTTAACAGGTGATATCTTAAGATAGATAAGTCATGAAGGTCAGCCTAAAATGAAAAAGCACCCATCAGGTGCTTTTTTGCTGAACATCCAAGATTATTTTAGACGGCGTTTGCCTGACAAAATTTCATAAATAAATAATAAAATCATCGCACCGATCACAGAAAAGATCAAATAGCTAAACCCTGAATGCGCATTAACCCCTATCATACCTGCAATGAATGCACCGACATATGCTCCTGCAATGCCCAAAATTATGGTCAGTATCCATCCCATACTATCAGCACCAGGCTTGAGTGCTCGCGCCAATAATCCCACAACAAAACCCACAATCAACACCCAAATCATTGAAAACATCGCCATTTCCTTAGTTATAATAATTACTTTGACAACCATTATAGCGATTACTACCGGTAAAATGGTTTATAATCCTGTAAATGAAGTATAGCGTGTGTGAGTATTCTTGCTTAAGCTTATCAAACAGCCCTCGATATCAAGGGCTGTTTAATGATTATTTATCTACCGTTTCAACCACATTCAAATCAAATCCTGACAGGGCATTGAATTTGATTGGGCTTGATAACAGGCGCATGTCCTTGACGCCTAGGTGTTTGAGGATCTGCGCGCCAACCCCAATGGTCTGATAAGGTGCGCGGCGAGTTGGTGAAGCTGTAGAGTGTTTATCTTTAAGCGCCTCAAAGCCATCAGCAAGATTGAGCGCATCATCATGACCGATCCATACCAGCACACCATGCTCTGCGGTGGCGATCTCTGCCAATGCATTTTGGATATTCCAGCGGCTGCCGCTGGTATGAATCCCAAATAAGTCTTTCATGGGCGAAAAGCTATGTACGCGCACTGTGCTGACGCCGCCAGTAGGCTTGCCTTTGACAAATGCCAAATGAACATCATCTGAACCAAACTCACTGAAACGATAGGCGGTAAAGTCTCCATGTTCGGTTTGGACGGCAAAGTGCTCAACTTCGCTGACGGTTTGTTCTGTTGCCATGCGATATTGGATCAAATCAGCGATGGTGCCAATTTTTAAGCCGTGTTCTTTGGCAAATATTTCTAAGTCATCGCGGCGCGCCATTTCGCCATCTGGCTTGATGATCTCAACGATGACCGAAGCGGGCTCAAGCCCTGCCAGACGCGCCAAATCACAGCCTGCTTCGGTGTGACCTGCACGGTGTAGTACGCCCCCTTTTCGAGCCATGATGGGGAAAATATGCCCTGGTTGGACGATGTCGGTTGGCTTGGCATTGGCTGCGACGGCGGCTTGGACAGTACGCGCACGATCAGATGCCGAGATGCCTGTGGTGACGCCTTCAGCAGCTTCGATGGATAAGGTGAAATTGGTGCTGAATTTTGCGCCATTTTTATCGCTCATCAAAGGCAGCTCAAGCTGCTGACAGCGCGCTTCGGTCAAGGTTAGGCACACCAAACCGCGTGCGTGCGTGATCATAAAGTTAATCGCCTCAGGCGTAATGTGATTTGCCGCCATGATCAAATCGCCTTCATTTTCGCGGTCTTCGTCATCCATTAAGATGACCATTTTTCCTGCTTTGATGTCTTCGATGATTTCAGGAATAGTATTTAAAGCCATAATGTTCTCTTGTTGGGATTTGGGTTATCTTAGCATATTTGCCATCAACTATGGGGGCAGATTTGATTTTATAAAGGCATTGGGCTATGAAGATGGGCAGATTTGGCGTTTAAGATTTTAGCCAATTAATAAAGGCAAAACTGGCTTGCTCTTTTTGGTTATCGGCAAAGTCATAAAATCGCATGCCCATCAGTGCATCGGGCAGATACTGCTGTGGGTGATAGTGATTGGGATAATCGTGCGGGTAGATGTAGCCTGCGCCATAGCCTTCAGCTTGCATGAGCTTGGTGACACCATTTCTTAGGTGTAGCGGGACGGGAGACTGATCGGTTTCGGCAAGCTTGAGCGCGCGATTGATGGCGTTGTAGCTTGAATTTGACTTTGGGCTAGTTGCCAAATAGATAATCACTTGCCCCAAAATAATGCGCGCCTCAGGCATACCGATGGACTGAACCGAGCGCAGCCCAGCATCCGCTAAGAGCAGTGCATTAGGATTGGCAAGACCGATGTCTTCGCTAGCTAAGATCACAAGCCTTCTTGCCACAAAGGCGGGATCCTCACCTGCCGCCAATATCCGAGCCATCCAGTACACCGCCGCGTCTGCATCCGAGCCGCGCACGGATTTGATCATCGCAGAGATCAAATCGTAGTGACCATCACCAGATTTATCATAGCGCACCAAGGACTGACCTGCCACAGCAGCGACAGAAGCGTTATCGATGATGATCGGCTCAGGCGCTGCTGCCACAAGTTCAAGCAAATTCAGCGCGCGCCTGCCATCGCCTTGAGATAAGTCAATGAGCGCCGTTAGATCATTGATTTGAATGTCTTTGGTTTTTAGCAGGGTGTCTTGTCGTATTGCACGCACGACGAGCGCGCGAATTTCATCATCACTCAAAGGCTCAAGCCGATATACCTGACAGCGTGACAGTAGCGCGTTATTGACGCTAAAAGAAGGATTTTCGGTGGTCGCACCGATAAAAGTGATCTCACCTGTCTCAACTGCTTGTAATAAAGCATCTTGCTGCGCTTTATTAAACCGATGAATCTCATCCACAAAGACGACAGGCGGCTCATGAAATAGCCCATCGTCCGATCTTAGCACTTCTCTGAGCTCTTTGACGCCGCTACTGACCGCTGATAAAGGGCGAAACGGACGACCAACAGCATCAGCCAGTAGCATCGCAAGCGTCGTTTTGCCAATCCCTGCCGATCCATGCAAAATCATAGATGGCAAAAACCCTTGGCGTACGATATTAAAAATCGGTGCGCCGTCACCGAGCAGATGAGTTTGACCGATGACGGCATCAAGGGTGGTTGGGCGCATGCGTTCGGCAAGAGGTGTCATGAGGGTCTCTTTGCTAGGTTGGATTTTGATTGGCTTTGTGCTATTTTAGCACAATCAATCCTGTCTTGACGGTCATTTATGAAGATCAGCTGCCCATGTCGTTATCCTGCCCAGTCTCGCCCCTTAAGCTTGGGTGAGCGGCAAATGGCGCTCAGCGTGTTTGGTGATGCGCTCAAACTGGATGATATTCGCCTAAAGACCGCATGGTGGGTTATCCAAGGCTATGCTGTCTCGCCTAATGGTCATATCTATTTTCATCCCAAAGATTTTTGTGAAGATTTTTCATCTCAAAGTTTGGTGATGCGCGCTTGGCTCATTCATGAACTGGTGCATGTCTGGCAGGTGCAGCAAGGCATCAGGGTGTTTTGGCGGGCGTTATTTAACCGACGCTATCGGTATCAATGGATACAAGGAAAGGCGTTTTTGACATACGGCATCGAGCAGCAGGCGCGCATGGTTGAGGATTTTTATATGCGCCGTGAGCGTGGCAAAGACTGCAGTGAATGGTATGCTTGTGTGCCCTTTTTAAAATCTGGTATTGTTCAAAACCTATA
>NZ_MUXT01000006.1:101725-179053 GCF_002014965.1 Moraxella canis | reverse complement strand
GTTTGGATTTTAAATAGTGTGTTAATCATCGTCTGATTAACTTGAGCCGACTATTATAACATGGGATGTTTTGAAGTCAAGCTTTTTATTTGGTTTTTTACGAATTAGTTAGATTTCGTAAATTTTTGCTACTCATTCATCAGAGTAGAAGTCATATTATAATGAATTAAAATCTTCTGTCAAGCATTAATTTTAAATTTTTATAATATGTGGTGGCGATGAAGAGACTTGAACTCTTGACCTCACGATTATGAGTCGTGCGCTCTAACCAGCTGAGCTACATCGCCGTTACAGGACGCAAATTATAGCATAAAGTTTTGGCTTGTCAACGGTAAAATTAAAAAATTTTGAAAAATTTTGAAAAATTTTAATATTGATGAGCAGCAGTAGCGCAGTTCGTTTGGACTATATAAATAAAGCCATAAATGTCAAAAGGCAGACCGATAAGCCGGGTTCTGTCGTGGACAATCATTCATCTAGGCGTATCGTCGCCAATACGCTCAAGCAACCTACCCGAACTCTGAGCGGGCAACCCATTGAGTTCCTATTTGGTCTTGCTACATGTGGAGTTTACCTTGCCATGAACTGTTGCCAGTCATGCGGTGGGCTCTTACCCCACCGTTTCACCCTTACCTATATCATAGGCGGTCTATTCTCTGTTGCACTGGTCGTAGGCTTTCGCCTCCTAGCCGTTAGCTAGCACATCGCCCTATGTAGCCCGGACTTTCCTCCCGCACTGTCGTGCCGGCGATTGCCTAGTCTGCCAAGTTATAATTATAACATAGTTTATCAACCAGCGGTAAGTTTTTGATATTTTGCCATCAGCTCGTCTTCGGTCTCTGGAAATTTTGGATCTTTGGGAATGCAGTCCACAGGACAAATATCCACGCACTGAGGTGTATCATAATGCCCGACACATTCAGTGCATAAGGCTGGATTGATCACATAAATGTCCTCGCCTGCATAGATGGCTTCATTAGGGCAAACTGGCTCGCAGACATCGCAGTTAATGCACTCTTCGGTAATTTTTAATGCCATAACAGCGCCTATGATTGATGAAACTTTTTGTCAAATGCTGCCAACACCGATTCAGGGACAAATTTACTGACATCGCCGCCAAGCTTAGCGACTTCACGCACTAAGGTCGATGATACGAATGAATACTCTTGAGACGGCGTCAAAAACACTGCTTCAAAATTATCATCCAAACTGCGATTCATATTAGCAAGTCCAAATTCATATTCAAAATCACTCACCGCACGCAGCCCACGCAGTACCGCACTTACCCCCTGCTCTTTGGCGAATTCAACCAATAATCCCTCAAAACCCACCACTGACACTTTAGGATTATCCGCAAAATAGTGTTTCACCAGTGCCACACGCTCATCAAAATCAAAGAGCGGTTTTTTGTGATGCGCAAATGCCACAGCAATGATCACTTCGTCAAATAACTTAAGCGCACGATTCACCAAGTCAATGTGACCGTTGGTCATCGGATCAAATGTGCCAGGATAAAGAACTTTTCTAGGGGTAGTTGTCATGGCGATACGCCTTTTGATTACAAAACAAAATGCCTATGGTAACAAATTTTTATTGACTTTTAAATATGAAAATATAAAGGCAGGACTTGCCTGCCTTTATTGAATAGCCATCAATGAATTATGAGTTTAAATGCTCAATTTGATCAATTAACGCTTCGCAAAGCCTTGGTCTTGTAGGTATTCAAGCATGAATGGGCGCACTTCACCGCCAAAAGTCGAGGCAATTTGGGCACTCCAGTCGAGATCCAATCCGCGTCCTTGATAATATTCACGCACCACGTCATTATATTCTGCCAGCGCGCGCTCATCTGGCACTTGATAAGTATCTGTAGACACCAGTACATCCAGTGGCAAGCGCGGACGCTGCGATTGATTGATCTTAGAAGACATATCTGGGTGACCCAAGCAAAGCCCAAACAAAGGCACCACATGTTTTGGCAAGTCCAAAATCTCGCCTGCACGGCGAATGTCATTGCGTAGGCTGCCGATATAGACGCCACCAAGCCCTAAGCTTTCTGCAGCCGCCAGCACATTTTGTGCCATCAAGGCGGCATCAATCGCCCCAATGACCATCACTTCTGTCCAGTCAGTCTGCACATCAGCAAGCTGATTATGACGATGACTGTCCATACAAAACACCAAATACTCAGCACACTCTTCTACATAAGCATGACCCAGACGCTTACCATCAGCAAGCGCCTGCTCATATTCTTCTTGGCTCATATTACAAGAAATTTGTCTTAGCTGAGTGCGCTTAGACTTATCCACCACGCGGATGATGCTTGCTGCCTGAAGAAAACTTGACGTCGATACCGCACGTCCTGCCTCAAGTATCGCGGTGAACATCTCCTCAGAAATCGGCTCGCCTGTGTACTTCCGAATCGAGCGGTGATTCATTAAGGTTTCTAAAGTGGGTTGACTGTTTAGCATCATTGTTTCCTTTTAAAGCTTAGAGTGTGAATACCTACTTCATATTAACAAATTTTTTGGGGATGACGCAACCGCTACGCCACCAAAGCGCTCCGCCATTTTAAATCCACCCAGCAAGATGACACTTGTATGAATAACTTGGCGAATTTTGCTATAATAAAGGTCAAATACGACTTATTTTGAGTAATTTTAAGAATAATAAGGACACATCATGGCAAAAAAACCAAGCAATCAGATCTGCGCTAATAAAAAGGCGCGGCATGAATATTTTATTGAAGAAACTTATGAAGCAGGCTTAGTGCTTGAAGGCTGGGAAGTCAAATCCATTCGCGCAGGCAAAATGTCAATCACCGAAAGCTATGTAATCTTTAAAAATGGTGAAGCGTTTTTATTTGGTGCGCACATTCAGCCACTTTTGACCAGCTCAACACACGTCAATCCTGATAACATTCGCACACGCAAGCTTTTGTTAAATCGCCGTGAGATTGACAAGCTCTATGGCATGGTGAATCAAAAAGGCTATGCGGTGGTGGCGCTGTCTTGTTATTGGAAAAATGGGCGCGTCAAATGCGAAATCGCCCTTGCCAAAGGCAAAAAGCTGCACGACAAGCGCGCAACACTCAAAGAGCGTGATTTTGCGCGTGATAAACAGCGTGGCTTTAAAAATCAACTATAAAAATCAAAAAAAATCAAAAAAAACGATGCTAATTTGGCATCGTTTTTAGTGGCTGCATCATACAGACTAACTGCGCTGCTCATCTTTTTGGCGATTCGCAAACAGCCCTTGGATAATCAAACACACCACCGCCGCCCAAATCAGTCCATAACTTGCCAACATACCCAAGCTAAACACGCCGCCCAAAATCGTAATCGACAGTATGAATAATAAAACCGGCTCAAGATAGCTTAGCATCCCAAATAAGCTGACAGGCAAAAGGCGGCTGGCTTCGATATTAGTCGCCATCGCAAGTACGCTGATCGCCCCAAGCCCCAATGCCTTGACCAGCAGCGTGCCGCTGCTTGTGACCATCGCCGCATCGCTCATCAAGATGCCCACTAAACAAATCGGCGCAATGATCGATAAATCAACAAATAAACCCGTCAAGGCACGCACCCCAAGCAATCGCCGCATCACATAATAAATCGGATACGTGCCACACACCCAAAGCGTCGCCCAGCTGATGCCGCTGGTGCGCCAAATCTCTACGCTCACACCAGCCGCCGCCAGCGCCACGGCAAGTGTCTGCAGCTTGGTCAGTCTTTCACGAAACACCAAAAACCCTGCCACGACCATCGTCAGCGGAAATAAAAAATACCCCATCGACACCTGAATACTCTGTCCATTCACCGGTGCCCACATAAACAGCCACAGCTGACTTGCCAAGATGGGCGTGGGTAGCAGCAAATACACCCAAGATTTGGCGCTATGGATCGCCTGCAAATCAGACTTAACCTGAGCCATCTTGCCTGTCATCACCAAAAATGCCGCCATGCACAGCCACATCATCACCATGCGCCAAAAAAATACCTGCGTCCCCGTCAAAGGCGCCATCCATTTGCCATAGGCGTACAGCACACCAAAAAGCACATTGGACAATGCCGCAAGGATCACCCCAATCATCAGCTGATTGCCAGTCAACAGATGGCTCATTTGAAAAATCCTGCCTGTGTATCTCAAGACCGCTGTCATCATAAAGACCGTCGCATCCTAATTATTGATGGTAAATTGATTAAAATAATAGGCGTATTGTAAGAAAAAAGGATGATACAATGTTCTGATAATTGCTGATATTTTAAGTATATTTTTCAAAATTCTATGGATTGTGATAAAATTTCTCATATTTTTGGAATTTATAATAATGCATAAACTTGATCATATTGACAAAAAAATTTTAAACATACTGCAAGACGATGCCACCTTACCCCTAAAAACGATCGCTGAAAAACTGCAAATCTCCACCGCCACAGCGCAGCGGCGCATCAGTCAATTAAGCGATGCCAAAGTGATCGAACGCACCGTCGCCATCGTCAATCCCGCCAAAGTCCAAAGACCGCTGATCGTGCTTGTACTGATCAAAATGACCCATTCAAACACGCCAATGCAGCATCGATTTGAAAGACTGATGGCAACACATCCGCAAGTGCTCAGCTGCTATGAAATTTCAGGGGATTATGACTTTGTGCTGACGGTTGCAAATAAAGACATGCAAGATTATCATCGCTTTACGCGCCAAAATCTATCGGGTGATAATAATGTCGCTAATTTTAATAGCCAATTTGTGATGAATTCGGTAAAATCTAGTACAAAAATTTATTTGGATGATTGATATGCCTGTGTTTAAGTTTATCATACCGCTTTTGGCGGTTGCACTGATCGGCTGCCATGACCGCAGCACTGAAGATAATTTAAAACTCATCCATGATGACGCTAAGGCTGCCAAAACCACCGATGGTCATGAAAATTTAGACAATCCCCATGATTTTCAAGCGCTACTAGATGAGCTTGGGACAGATCATGAGCCTTTGGCGTCGTCAATTCAGCCCATCATCACCGAAGATGGCAAAACAAAAATTGACTGGTCGCACATTGATACCAAAACCGCCAAAGTGGATAAAACTGCCTTTGATTATCCATTTTTGATCGACAGTGAGCCTGTCGTTAATTATGCCAATGCGTTTAATATCAGTGCTGAACAAGCGCAATATTCTATGCTGCTATCCATGGCAAGCCCAGAAGCGCTTGGTAAAATCGTCGATCAGCTTGGCAATCAGTATATCGCTCATCGCTTTCGTGATGGCAGCGATCCTGCGCTGATCATTCAAGTGACGCCTGATGTCGTCAATGAACAGCATAGCTATATTATCTCTGATAAATTTGCTGAAGGCTTGGAGCTGCCCATTGAGATTGTATCGACTCAAAACGCTCAATAAATCAGCGAATCAAAAAGGGTTTGAGTTTTACCAAATCAGTGCTTGGCTTTGGCTTTGACCGAGCCCAAATAAATGGCAGCCATGGTGAGTGCCGCGCCTAGCCACTGTATGACGGTGATGGATTTATTTAACCAAAAATAATCCAGCACCAGTGCCGCCACAGGTTCAGATAATAATAACAGTCCCGTCACCGCCAAGCTCAGACGCGGAATACTAAACGCAATCGCACCAAAAGCTAAGCACTGCATGACTGTGCCATAGACCAAGATCCAGCCAAGCTCATGGGATGTCTTGGGCAGAATCTGACCTTGATCCAGCCAAAGCATCAAAGGCAGCACCGCCATCGCACCCCCTGCACCCACCAAAGCCATCAAGCTAAACAGTGGCGTCGGCGCATGATAATGCACTTGACGAACCCAAGTCAAAGAAATCGCAAGGCAGGCGCCAGAGACGATCCCTGTCACAAAGCCTAAGCCTGCCTGCCCATTATGCCCAAACTCAGGACTGGCAATCAGCGCCACACCCATCACCGCAAGGACGAGGCTAACAAGCTGCATCCGATTTTGACGCTCACCAAAAAAGCAAAAGCCAATAAACGCCAAAAAGAAAATTTGCAAGCTGTTTAGCAGGGTAGAAATACCAGGACCCACCGCATGGATGCTTTCATGCCATAGCGCCAAATCAAGACCAAGCGCGGCGCCTGCAAGCAGTGCATATACCAAGGCAGGTTTTGATCGGGGGAACTTTTGGCGAAACAAGAGCGCGAGCAGCACAAATACGATAGACGACACTGCCAATCGCCAAAATGCCATGGCATAAGCGCCGACATCGACATGCACCACAATCAAGCTGCCCATGCCAAATAAGATGCACCCAATCAAAAGCCCAAGCATGGGCAGGGTTTGTGGATTATTTATCCGACTCATCGCTGCTATGCCTGATCGTATGAAGTCAGTAGTGCTAAAAATTCATCTTCTAAAACGACTGCGACGCCAAGCTTTTGAGCTTTTTCAAGTTTGCTGCCGGCTTTTTCGCCAGCAAGTAGCCGTGTGGTCTTCGCCGACACGCTGCCAGCAACTTTAGCACCCAAAGCAATGAGCTTATCTTTGGCTTCATCGCGCCCCATACTTGCCAAAGTGCCAGTCACCACCCAAGTCTCGCCAGCCAATGGCAGCGACGATGCGTCCGGCGTATCCATCGCCTGCCAATGAACACCCGCCTCAATCAGCGCCTGCACCACTTCGATATTATGCGGCGCCCGAAAAAAATCATAAATTGATTGGGCGGTTACTTCACCGATATCAGGGACGGCTTGCAGCGCTTCTAAATCCGCATCAATGATTGGCTGCAAATCGCCAAACTGCTGCGCCAATGACAGCGCTGTACTTTCACCAACACCGCGGATCCCCAAGGCAAAAATAAAACGTGGCAAGGTCGTTTGTTTGGATGTTTCAATGGCGGACAGCATTTTGGTGACTGATTTATCACCCAAGCCTTCTAGAGTCATCAAATGCTCAGCCTGCTCATGGAGCTTATAAATATCTGCCACCGTCCGAACCAGCCCCATTTCAAAAAACTTAATCAGCCACTGACCGCCCAAGCCATCAATATCCATCGCACGGCGAGCAACAAAATGAATCAGCGCCTCTTGCTGCTGGGCGGCGCAGTACAGTCCGCCAGTACATCTTGCCAGCGCCTCACCGTCTGGCAAGGCGACAGGCGATTGGCAAACCGGGCAAGTGCTTGGCAAAGTGATCAAACCAGCATCGCCAGGACGCAGCTCAGTGATGACCCCGGACACCTTAGGTATGACATCACCTGCTCGGTGGACATTGACCATATCGCCGATCATCACCCCAAGACGCTCAATCTCACCAAAATTATGCAGCGTGACATTACTGACCGTAACGCCGCCCACATTCACCGGCTCAAGCTTACCAACAGGTGTCAAAGTCCCTGTCCGCCCCACTTGCCACTCAACGCCCATCAGCCTGGTAGGCACAGTTTCGGCAGGGAATTTATATGCAGTCGCCCAGCGCGGTTCACGGCTTAAAAATCCCAATCGCGCCTGCAAACCCAAATCATTCACCTTAATGACCAAGCCATCAATTTCAAAAGGTAACTGGCTGCGCGTTTTGATAATATGGGCATAAAATGCTTGAATCTCATCAAGACTTTTGGCGACCTCAAAAGGCGCAGTCTCAAACCCAAGCTGACCAAGCCACTGCATCGCGCCTGACTGCGTGGTGATGCCATCCGGCAATCCATCATTCACCGAATATCCAAAAAACGCTAACGGACGCGCGGCGGCGATGACAGCGTTTAACTGCCTGAGCGAGCCTGCGGCGGCATTGCGCGGATTGGCAAAGGTTTTTTCGCCGCGTGCGGTGCTTTCCCGATTTAATTTTTCAAAACCTGCTTTTGGCATCAGCACCTCACCGCGGATCTCAAGCCGCTTGATTTGCTCACATCCTGCCAAAGTCAGTGGCAAATTGCGGATTGTTCTGACATTATGCGTGATGTCCTCGCCCACCTGCCCGTCGCCGCGCGTGACCGCTTGGATGAATTGACCGTATTGATACTTTAGCGATACCGCCAATCCATCAAGCTTTAGCTCCATTTCATATTCATCAATGAGTACGCCCAATCGCTCATTGGCACGGCGCAAAAATCCTGACAGATCATCAGCATTGAACACATTGCCCAGTGATAGCATCGGCACCTCATGCGCCACTTGGGTAAAAAACGGTAGCGGCTCGCCACCAACTGTATTAATCGGGCTGTCAGGCTGTCTCAGATCGGGATGCTGCTCCTCAAGTGTCATCAGCTCGCGGCGCAGACCATCATATTCGCCATCAGAAATCGTCGGCGCATCCATCACATAATACGCATGATTATGGCGCTTTAGCACCTCGATCAAGGCGCGCATCTGAGCGATGATTTGATCATCAGCTTTGGCAGAACTGCCTTTGGATGCGCCATCAAAAAAAGAAGTTTGGGTATTCATAATTCTACTTTGGTTGGTATGCATTGGGCTTAAGTGCCCTATTTTAGCAGAAATTTTTATATGTTTTTGAGTATTTCGGTGGTGATCAGCGGTTATAAATTATTGAAAATTCAATCCAAGATCAATGAATCGCCGCACCGTTTTCGATCAAAATTAATCACTTTTGAATAAATTTTGAATTATAATAATGGCTTTGATTGGCTCATCATTTCAGCGCCACAAAGCGATCTTTGGGCGTCAATTTTTATCAACTTAAGATCATCTTATGACCGACTTTTCTTTCAAAGCACATCTTGAGCGCCAAAATATTACCATCTCTTGGCAGCGCTATGGCATCGACGCCCTGAACTTTATGGCGCTTGGTTTGTTTTCGTCGCTGATTTTGGGATTGATTATCAAAAATTTGGGCACTTGGCTTGGGCTGCCTTGGCTGGTCGAGATCGGCACGCAAGCACAAAGCCTAATGGGCGCAGCCATTGGCGCTGGTGTGGCTTATGCGCTCAAGGCGCCGCCGCTGGTGCTGTTCACCTCGATCACCACAGGCTTTGCAGGTGCGGCGATGGGTGGTCCTGTTGGGGCATTCGTGGCAGCACTGATTGGGGCAGAGTTTGGAAAATTTGTCCATCGCATGACGCCTTTGGATATCATCGTCACGCCTGCCACGACGCTCATCGTCGGCATGGCAGTGGCAGGATTTATCAGCCCTGCCATCGATCGGCTGATGGTGAGCCTTGGGCAATTTATCATGTGGGCGGTAGAGTTATCACCGATTGTGATGAGCATTGTGGTGGCGGTTGCGATGGGTCTGATTTTGACTTTACCCATCTCAAGTGCGGCGATCGCCATCAGCCTTGGGCTTGGCGGTTTGGCAGCAGGGGCTGCAACGGTCGGCTGCGCAGCGCAGATGATCGGCTTTGCGGTGATGAGCTATCGTGATAATGGCATCGGTGGTGCGCTGGCATGTGGGCTTGGCACCAGTATGATTCAGGTCCCTAACATCCTAAAAAATCCCAAAATCTGGCTACCGCCCACCCTATCAGGCGCCGTGCTTGCCCCCTTTGCGACGGCGGTGTTTGGCATGACCAATATCCCTTCAGGGGCAGGCATGGGCACATCAGGCTTTGTCGGTCAGATTGGCACGCTTGATGCCATGGGTATCAGTCCCATGACTTGGATGCTTATCATCAGCTTTCATGTCATTTTGCCTGCGATTTTGACTTGGATATTTGCCAAGCTATGCTACAAAAAAGGCTGGATTAAAACAGGCGATCTGTTACTTAATAAATAGCCAAAGTGCGCTATCGCCAAAGATTTCGGCAAGTGGATTAAGGGTTTTGTGGGTAGCTTTTACTCAAATTGGCAAGTCAAAAGCCAGTGCAATTCTGCCAAAAAATTGGTATCATTATCAGCATCGCCACACATTCAAATCATTAGATCGTGGCAAATCTTCTTAATTAAGGCACTATTATGACCGCTCCTTTAAATATCCATGTCATTGACCATCCCCTTGTCCGCCACAAGCTGTCACTCATGCGCGAAAAAGAAACCAGCACTTATAAGTTTCGCACGCTGACCAATGAGCTTGGGCGACTGATGGCGTACGAAGCCAGTCGAGATTTTGAGATCGAAAGTTTTAGCATGCAAGGCTGGTGCGGTGAAATCACTGGCGAGCAAATCAAAGGTAAAACAGTCACTGTGGTACCCATCTTACGCGCAGGCTTGGGGATGCTTGATGGCGTCCTTGATCTATTACCTACCGCCAAAATCTCTATGGTTGGACTTCAGCGCGATGAGACGACGCTAGAACCTGTGCCGTTTTTTGAAAAATTTGTCAATGACATTGACCGTCGCCCTGCCTTGATCTTAGATCCGATGCTGGCAACAGGTGGTAGCATGGTCGCCACCATTGATATGCTCAAAAAACATGGCTGCACCAACATCAAAGCATTGGTGCTGGTCGCAGCACCTGAAGGCGTACGCTTGGTCAATGAAGCACACCCCGATGTCAAAATCTATACCGCCGCCTTAGACAGCCATCTCAATGAAGACGGCTACATCATCCCAGGTCTTGGCGATGCTGGCGATAAGATTTTTGGCACCAAGCAGGCTGGCTAAGTCGTTCAAAAAAATCAGCGCTTTCATTTAAGGTGAAGGCGCTTATTTTTTTGGCTACTTGTTTTGCTGATGTTTCATCTCTTTTAATTTACGATATTATAAAATGATTTCAGATCATTACTTAAAATTTTTGACCACATCAGCCAACATCTCATAAGAATCGTGCTGTTTTTGGACATCATAAATATAGCTGACTGCCATCAGCTCATCGGCTTGAACTTGGCTTTGTAATTGCTCAAGCTGATTTGCCACCGTCTTGGGCGAACCAAGCAAGCGACATGACATCATGCTATCAGCCATCTGTACAATGTGCGGCGGAATGTGTGCGTCGATGTCTGTCACAGGCGGCTTCATACCACTGCGCTGACCTGTCACCACATTTAAGAAAAACTGTAAACTGGTACTGGCTAACAACTTCGCTTCGGCATCAGTATCTGCAACAAACGCATTCACCCCCACGATCACCTTAGGCGCATCAAGTACCGCCGATGGCTGAAAATACTCACGATAAATCTGCACCGCCTGCGTCAAAAAGCGTGGTGCAAAGTGCGACGCAAAGGCATATGGCAAGCCCATTTGAGCCGCCAAATACGCGCTTTCGGTACTCGAGCCCAAGATATAAAGCGGTACTTTTAGGCCTTTGGCAGGATAGGCGCGCACTTTGTCATTATCCGTCTCGTCACCAAAATAAAATTGCAGCTCCTTGATATCATTTGGAAAACTCATCGCAAAATCATCATGATTACGGCGGATGGCGCGCGCAGTCGCAGGATCTGTACCCGGCGCGCGCCCAAGCCCCAAATCCACCCGATCAGGATATAAGCTCGCCAATGTCCCATAATACTCTGCCACCACAAAGGGCGAGTGATTGGGCAGCATGACGCCGCCTGAGCCGACGCGAATATGCGCCGTCCTATCTAGCACACGCTGAATGAGCAAACTGGTCGCAGAGCTCGCCAAATACGGCGTATTATGGTGCTCAGCGATCCAAAAACGGCTCAGTCCTAATTTTTCGGCATGCTGAGCCAGTGCTACGGTATTATCCACCGCCTGAACGAAGCTTTCGCCCTGACGAAATGGGGATAAATCTAAAATGGATAAATCAGTCATCATTTTACCTTCTTTTTATGATCGTTCAGCCAAAATCTTGTTTGACAGTTTTGGGCATCTGATCACTATATGGGGGCAAATGATGCATTTACCAGTTTGATATTTCATTGATACAACATATCAATTAGTCTAACAGCACTCACTTGATTTGACCAATTTTAATTAATAGCGATCAATCAGATGCTCTAACGTTGTTTTTAATTTTACGATTCTATCTTCTAAGCCCACGCCCTGATCATCTTGAGTGATCATAAGTTTGTTATCTTTATTATCTTTAGTCAAGATATTTTTCTGAATAAGTTGATCAATGGTGTTTTTAAATGAGTCATTGCCTTCGCAGTTGAATACAAATCCATCATTAGCACAACTGATAAAAATAGAAAGATCATTGTGGTTAAGGTTTCAGAATCACTGTCGTCATAAAAACCTATATTTATCAGGTGCATAGTGGCAGGTTAATCAGATAACCTATCGCAGATTATCATACTTTAGTCTAACAATGATCTCACGACACAAATCAGAAATCAAGACTCAAAAAGTGGCTGAGCGCAATCCAAATCAGCCGTATTCAATAGGTATTTGCTTTGGCATAAGGTGGTTTTTATTTCCACTAATAAAACAAACGGCTAGCATGGCAGGCTAATAATCCCCGAACCAATCTACAAGATATAATAGCTGCCAACCCCTTGATTTTAAACAACAAAAAAGCCCAAATCTTTCGATTTGAGCTTTTTAAAATTTGGAGCGGGAAACGAGATTCGAACTCGCGACCCCAACCTTGGCAAGGTTGTGCTCTACCAACTGAGCTATTCCCGCTGATCAGCATTTGCTGTATGGGTGCGTATTATACACCAAAAATATACGCCGTCAAGCCATTTTTACAAAATTTTTGCAATAATTTGGCAAAATGATGAAATCTGATGGCAACTGACTGATTTACAGTACAATTTTACCGAAATTATCTCTCAGTTGCTTGACACAGTCAAACGCACGCCCCATTTGGCGAACCAATGTGCTTCATCTTGAATATCAATGACACACGCCTGATGTTCGGGGCGATCGATTTTTACGGTCACATGCCAGTGATTATCGTCAATGGCAAGTTTTAGCTGATGCTTAGACATCTCAAAGCGCCCATGATTGGCGACAACCGACAAGCGCAATAAAAGCGCCAAATAAGCCAAGCCCACGCCGCCATTTTTGATGATGCGCTCGCAGTCATCCCCATTGATGGCGCGGCGATGATAACGAACCAGCCAAGACAGCTTTTCTTGATCGGTACGCGAAAACCCTGCCATATCTGCATGTCTGAGCAGATAGCTTGAGTGTTTATGATAGCTGCTATGCCCGATGGCAAGCCCCACTTCGTGCAACAAAGCTGCACGCCTGAGCATCTGCTCACCTTCTAGCGCCAAAGCCAAAGGCTCATGCACCTGATTAAAAAGCGCGCCTGCGGTCTTGGCGACGCGTTTGGCTTGTTTTTTATCGACACCAAATCGATCAATCAGCATCGCCACCGAATCATCACGCACATCATGAAAATCCATGCGTGATAACATGTCATACATCACGCCTTCTCTGAGCGCACCATCACAGTATCTAAGCAGACGAATCCCAAACACACGCATGATCGCAAGCAAGATCGCCACGCCTGCAGGGAAAATGGCTTTTCGGTGCGACTTGACACCCACCATATCGATGGCATCGATATGACCACAAGAAATCAAGGACGATTTTAATTGCTCGACGCCTGCCAAAGTGATCTCATTACCCAGCCCAAACCCTGCGATCGCTTGTTGAATGGTCTTGATGGTGCCTGATGATCCCACTGCCTCATCAAAGCCAGTTTTTTTATAGCGGTTGCCGTGCTTGATGATTTCTTTTTGGGCGGCATAAATCGCCTTTTCAAATGACAGCGCACTGATGCTACCATCTCCAAAAAACTGCTGCGTAAACCCTGCCACACCTACCTGTGTACTTTCGGTGAGTATGGAGATGAGATTTTTACCGATAATCAGCTCTGTTGAGCCGCCACCAATATCAACCACAAATCTTTGCTTATGACTTGGGCAGGTGTGCGACACGCCTAGGTAGATCAGCCGCGCCTCTTCGCGTCCTGAGATGATCTCGATCTGCACAGGCAAAATATCATTAGCACGCGCGATAAACTCTTGGCTGTTGGCAGCGCGCCTTAGTGTATTGGTCGCCACGATACGCAGCCGAGAATTATTCACATCACCCAAACGCCCCGCAAATCGCGCTAAGCACTCAATGCCGCGATCGATGACAGCTGATGATAAGTGATTGTGCTCATCAAGCCCCATTGCCAACTGCACTTTTTCGCTCATCGAAGCGATGCGTCTGAGCTGATCGCCATGGCGCTCGGCGATGGCTAGGTGGATACTGTTTGAGCCGATATCGATAGCGGCTAATTTTTCGGTATCTGATAGGGGCATCTGTTATATCGCTTGTGTTTGTAAGGTCTGTGTAGAGATGGTTTGACTTTTGGGAAAAATAATATGAAAGGTAGAGCCAACGCCCTCTTCTGAGCTGATTTCTAGGCGGGCATTGTGCTTATTTAGCACATGCTTCACGATGGCAAGCCCAAGTCCCGTCCCGCCCGTAGCACGGCTACGCCCACTGTCCACCCGATAAAATCGCTCAGTCAGCCGCCCAAGATGCTCACTACTAATCCCAATGCCATTATCGGTCACCGACAGATGAACATCACCGCCATCTTCTTCATAGATGATATCAATTGCCCCACCCGATGGCGTGTATTTAATGGCATTTAAAACCAAATTAATAATCGCACTGTACAAATAAGCCTCAATCCCCAAAATATTTTTATCGGTATCCAGATGAATATCAATCAAATGCCCCGCTTGGTTACTGGCAGATGCTTGATCAAATACTTGCATCAGCAGGCGCGGCATATTGACTTCAGCCATCGGCTTGGTTTCATCACTTTCAAGACGCGACAGCATGAGCAGATCATTGATTAAGTCATTCATACGGATAGCCTGCTCACGCATAAGTTTGAGCCCACGCGCCCACGCAGGCTTAACATCATCAGTCAGTGTAAAATTCTCAAGATAGCCCAAAATCACTGTCAAAGGCGTACGCAGCTCATGCGACACATTACCCACAAAATCTGTCCGCATCTGCTCAAGCTGCTGCATGCGCGTATGATCTTTGACCATGACAGCGCAGCGATCATCCGTCAGTCGCACCAAGCGCAGGTTTAGGACATTGCCTGTAATCGTCGGGTGATTTTGGCAAAACGAGTGGGGCAAACTTGGGTCTTTATAGATGTCATAAAGCTGCTCAAACGTGCTATTTGCAAACACTGTGCTTGGCAGGGCCTGACCTTGCGTCTCATCAGCGGCAACACCAAGCAAGCGCTTGGCGGCAGGATTGATGTACTCAATCGCCAAGCGGTTCATATCTATGACCACGATACCATCAGGCAAATTCTCTACCAATAAACCAAAATCGGCAGCAGAGTGTTTCATGATTATTTATCCGAGAACCGATAGCCTGTACCGCGCACTGTTTGAATCAGCGTATCTGCCCCATAAGGTGCCAGCAGCTTACGCAGACGACGAATGTGCACATCCACCGTACGCTCATCAATATAAACATTACCGCCCCACACCGCATCTAGAATCTGAGCGCGTGTATAGGCACGCTCTGAGTGCGTCACAAAAAAGCACAGCAGACGATATTCGGTACTACTCATGGTGATCTCAGCATCGCCTGCCATGACTCTTTGGCTGGCTGTGTTGATGGATAAATTACCCGCCTGCATCAGCTCTTTGCCCATGCCGATGCCTGTGCGGCGAAGCACTGCCTTGACTCGGCTAATCAGCTCTCGAGTACTAAAAGGCTTGGTGATATAATCATCCGCACCCGCATCGAGCCCATACACTTTATTATCTTCTTCACCTTTGGCGGTGAGCATGATGATGGGGATGTCAGCGGTGGTTGGGTTTTTCTTGAGTCTGCGCGCAAAATCAATCCCTGATTCTCCATGTGGCATCATCCAATCCAATAAGATCAAATCAGGCTTTTCGTCGACCACAGCCACATAAGCGCCTTGGGTGTCATAGGCTTGAACCACATCAAAATCCGACAAATCCAAAGTCCCCGCAATCAGCTCATTGATGGCAGGCTCATCTTCAACAACCAAGATTTTTGCACTCATTGATGGCGAACTCCCTAAAACGGCTTTTGGGTAGGTTGAATAAGGCTTTTGGGTAAGGGCTGAGTTAAATTGTAACATAAATATTGTCCGATAACAGCCACAAATCATGGCTTAATTCGTTTAACAAACTTTAATTAATTCATAAAAGTAAGAAGACATTGACCAAAATAAAACCCAAGGAGTGCTAAGCACGCCTTGGGCTGTCCGCCAAAGCCCTTTGACTGATCAAAATACGACACCTTTGATCGTCCCACCAAAGCTTGGGCCCAAGACAGAGACTCTTGCTTGATCAATCAGCCGTGACGACCAGCGATATAATCTGCCGTTGCTTGATTTTGCGGATTGTTGAAGATTTGGCTGGTTTCGCCCATCTCAATCATATCACCCAAATACATATAAGCGGTGAAGTCAGAGCAGCGAACCGCTTGCTGCATGTTATGCGTTACGATCGCAATGGTATAGTCTTGTTTTAGATCATGGATCAGCTCTTCGATCGCACCTGTTGAGATAGGGTCTAGGGCTGATGTCGGCTCATCTAGTAGCAACACTTCAGGGCGCGTCGCCACACTGCGCGCGATACATAGACGCTGCTGCTGACCGCCTGATAATGATAGACCTGATTTTTTTAGCTTGTCTTTGACTTCATTCCATAGGGCAGATTTTTGAAGCGCCCATTCAACGCGATCATCAAGCTCAGATTTAGATAAATTTTCATATAACTTCACACCAAACGCCACATTGTCATAAATTGACATGGCAAATGGGGTTGGCTTTTGAAACACCATGCCAACGCGCGCGCGTAGCAAGTTAACATCGACGCGGCTGTCTAAGATATTTTGGTTATCCAAGATAATCTCACCTGTCGCACGCATACCTGAGTATAGGTCATACATACGGTTTAGCGTGCGCAAAAGCGTTGATTTACCACAGCCTGATGGACCGATGAACGCGGTGACCTTTTTATCCAAAATATCTAAATTGATATTTTTAAGCGCCTTGTAATCGCCATAATAAAAGTCAAGATTACGCACTTGTACTTTGGCGGCAGTTTGGCTTAGAGTTTTGTCATCGGTATTGCTATCAGTAAACGCTGTGTTCATGGTTGGGTTCAGACTTTGGTTAAGTGTATTCATGTTGAGTTTTCCTTATATTTGGCAAGTGTTCAAACACTTTGGCTATGTTGGCTAAGATCAATTGACCCTTAATGCGCTTTGGACGATAAAGCACGAGCGATGATGTTTAACAGTAATACCGCAAAAGTGATCAGTAGCGCCGCTGCCCATGCCAAAGCATGCCAGTTGTCATACGGACTCATCGCAAACTGATAGATGGTATTTGGTAAGTTTGCCATCGCTTGAGACATATCTGTGCTAAAGTATTGGTTATTTAGCGCGGTAAATAGTAACGGCGCAGTTTCGCCAGCAATACGAGCAAAAGCAAGCAGCACGCCTGTAATCACACCTGCTTTGGCGGATTTTAGGGTAATGTGGCTGACCAATTTATATTTTGGTGCGCCTAGCGCATAGCCTGCTTCGCGCAGGTTATTGGGCACAAGTAGCAGCATGCTTTCTGTGGTACGCACCACCACAGGAATCACAATCACCGCCAACGCAACAACGCCCGCCCAGCCTGAGAATCCACGACCTTGAACCATCAAAGCAAATACGAACAAACCAATCACAATAGAAGGCGCTGACAGCAAAATGTCATTCATAAAGCGCGTGGCACGACCAAGCCAGCCGCCTTGGTCAAATTCTGCTAAGTACACGCCTGTCAAAATCCCAATCGGCGTACCCACCGCAAGACCAGCAAAAGAAATCATGATCGAACCGACAATGGCGTTACGCAGACCACCTTCGGCCATCGGTGGTGGTGTATCCATACTAAACACAGGCATAGACATCAAGCCTTGGATACCTTGGGCAAATAACGTCACCAAAATCCACGCCAACCAAAACAGACCAAAAGTCATCGCGACAGCGGTCAATCCCATCGCAAAGCGGCTCACTGCACGGCGGCGATGATACTTTGGCATATGGATGCGATTGGCAAAATTTGCTTTTTCATTAATCATGGTATTATCCTTATTTTCCAGCTCGCTTGTCGATCTTCATCAGCATAAGCTTAGAGGCTGATAATACAATGAAACTAATCACAAACAGAATCAAACCTAAGTGTAGCAGCGACGATAAGTGCATCTCGCTTGAGGCTTCAGCAAATTCGTTAGCCAAGGCTGAGGTGATCGATACCCCAGAAGTAAATAGGCTTGTATTGATATTAAAGGTGTTACCAATCAAGAAAGTCACCGCCATGGTCTCACCAAGCGCTCGTCCCAAGCCCAAAATCAGACCGCCGACCACACCCGCTTTGGTATAAGGCAGCACAACTTTAGTAACAACTTCCCAAGTAGTCGCACCCATGCCATACGCCGACTCTTTTAGCAAATCAGGCACCACCAAAAACACATCGCGCATGGTCGCAGCGATGAATGGAATGATCATAATGGCAAGTACCAAACCTGCCGTGAAAAGACCGATACCAATAGGTGCACCAACAAACATCTGACCGATGATCGGCAGCCCTGCCAAATGATTGATTAGCCATGGCTGCACGGTATCACCGAACCAAGGCGCAAAGACAAATAAACCCCACATACCATAGATAATCGATGGAATACCAGCAAGTAGCTCAATGGCGATACCCAATGGCTTTTTTAGGAAGTTTGGGCAAAGTTCTGTCAAAAAAACCGCAATACCAAAACTGACTGGCACGGCAATCACGACCGCGATAATGGAGGTGACGATTGTGCCATAAATTGGTGCCAACGCACCGAACTGACCAGCGACTGGATCCCAGTTACTGCTGGTATAAAAATTCAAACCAAATTCGCGAATACTCGGCATTGCACCAAAGACTAGTGACAGCATGATACCGCCTAAAGTCAAAAGTACAAGCAGCGCAGACAGTTTGGTTGTCCAAACAAAAGCGCCATCAAGTCGCTTTTGGCGACTGAGTCTGGCGGCGAGTGCTGAATTTTGGGTGGTCATTTGGGAATTCCCCTGATTTTGCTAAATTGGCTGTATTTTAAGAAATAATGGGCTTGCCAATTCTGACAAGCCACATTTCAAGAAGTCATCGCAGCTTATAGGGCAGCTTATTGTGCATAAACTGCATTGCCGCTTGAGTCTTTCACTTCGCTCCAGCTTGCCTTGAACAGCTCAACCGCTTTGTCGCTGAATGGTACATAGTCAAGATCTAGCGCTGCTTGGTCACCATTGGTGTATGCCCAGTCAAAGAATCTTAGAACACCAGCAACTTGCTCAGGATTTTCTGGGTTTTTGTGTACGATGATGAAAGTTGCAGCAGCGATTGGCCATGCGCCTGCAGTTTCTGAGTTGGTTAGCACTTGGTTAAAGCCAGGTGCTGCTGACCAATCGATGTCACCTGCAGCAGCGAAACTGTCAGCTGATGGCTGAACAAATTCACCAGCGGCGTTTTTAAGTGCTACATGAGACATGCCATTTTGCTTGGCGTAGGCGTATTCTACATAGCCGATTGAGTTTTTGATGCGGCTAACATAGCTTGCTACGCCTTCGTTACCTTTACCAGCAGCGCCTGAAGAAGCGGTTGGCCATTTGATGGCTTTGTCCACGCCCACTGAGCTTGCCCAGTCGGTTGAAACTTTATTTAGGTAGTCAGTGAAGTTAAAGGTCGTGCCTGAACCGTCTGAACGGAATACTGTGGTGATGTCAGCATCTGGCAGTGTCAAATCTGGGTTAAGTGCAACAATCGCAGGATCGTTCCACTTCGTCACTTTACCCAAGTAGATATTTGCCAAAGTTTCGCCATCTAGCTTAAGCGCGCCAGCTTCGATACCTTCGATATTCACCACAGGTACAACACCGCCGATCACTGTTGGGAACTGGATTAGGTTTTCAGCGTTTAGCTCATCCACAGTCAATGGCGCATCTGAAGCACCGAAGTCAACAGTTTTAGCGATGATTTGCTTGATACCACCTGAGGAACCGATTGATTGATAGTTCACTTGACCGCTGGTAGCTTCTTTGAAATCAGCTGACCATTTGGCATAGATTGGTTGTGGGAAAGATGCGCCTGCGCCTGTGATGTTGATAGCAACTTGTTCCATAGCGGCTGGGGCAGCGTCAGCTGGAGCTGCTGTCGTTGCAGCTGGTTCTGGCTGAGTCGCGGCAGCTTGTTCGTCTTTTTTGCTACAAGCAGTTAGCGCGATAACAGCAGCGACAGATAGGCTGATCAATTTGATGTTCGTTTTCATCATAACTCCGTTGGGTAAACTCTAGTAAGGATATGGATGTTAAAAGCTAAGGAGATTTATCACATAAGTTATGCGTATTGTAAAAATCGTGCATGACGATTTAATGACTGACAGATGACGGTTATATGAAAATTATATGACAATTTGATGACAAGGCTTTTGGCAGGCAAGTCAGGCGAGCTTTAAATAAACTGGCTTTTAAAAAATAGCGACTGAAATAGTGATTCTATGAATAATGATAATTTGTGAATTTTTTGTTTAGATCGCTAGGCTTATAAAGGGCTTTGGTTTATAATCACTACAAGCGTTACGATTTTAAGACATCACAGGCATTCTACGAGGGACGAGTATGCAAAGTTTCATCAAAAAAAATGTTTTGGCAGTGACTTTGGCTGCAGCCACTGTCGCACCGATTGCTGGCTGCTCTAGCACCACCAGCGCAGGCGTGGTGGGTGCCGACCGAAAACAGCTATTATTGGTTTCAAGTGAAGAGATCATGCAGCTGTCCAATCGAGCCTATCTACAAACCATCAATGAAGCGCGCGCCAAAGGCAAGCTTGATAATAATTATGCGCAAGTTCAGCGCCTTCGCCGCATTGCCAATCATCTGATTCCACAGACGACAGCGCTGCGTCCAGATGCGACCAGCTGGGATTGGAAAGTGCATGCCATCACCGATAATCAAATCAATGCCTATGTCATGCCAGGCGGCAAGATTGTCTTTTATACTGGCATCATTGAGCGGCTGAAGCTGACCGATGCCGAAATCGCTGCCATCATGGGGCATGAGATGGCGCATGCGTTGCGTGAGCATTCTCGCGAAAAAGCCAGCCGAGGCGTCGCCACCCAAGGCGTTCTGGGTATCGCAGTGAGCGCGCTTGGGCTATCAAGCGGTCAAGCACAGCTGGTAGGCTTGGCAGGTCAGCTGGGACTGGACCTACCGCACTCGCGCACCCAAGAGGCAGAAGCTGATAAAATTGGCATTGAGCTGATGGCACGTGCAGGCTACGATCCAAATGCTGCGGTCACTTTGTGGCAAAAAATGCAGTCAGCTGGTGGTGGCAGCGTGCCGCAGTTTTTGAGCACACACCCAAGCTCTGCCAATCGCATTAGCAATCTAAAAGCCTTGGTGCCAACGGTCATGCCACTGTATCAGGCAGCACCCAGACGCTAATTGATCAAATTAAACTTAGTTAAGTGATATGATGAATAACCCAACAGCAGCGGCGCTGAGTGCAGCACTACAAGCGCTTAGCCCCAGCACACTGTCATTGCAGAACGAAAGTCACATGCATGCTGGCTATTTTGAGGGCAAAGAAAGCCACTTTAAGCTTTTGATTGTCAGTGAAGCGTTTGAGGGGCAGCGCTTGGCTGCTCGCCATCAGGCAGTCTATGCCTTGGCTCAGCCTTTTTTGACGAGTGGCGGCGGCACGGTTCACGCCCTTGCCATCCATGCCTATACGCCTGATGAATGGGCGAAGCTTGAGCAAGCACCTGACAGCCCTTTGTGCGCTTCTCGTCGCTGATAATTTGCCTTGGCGTTATGATCTATGATTAAGTTAAGGCTAAAAATTGATTTTAATAGGGATTTTATGATGAAAAAATTCATGATCACCGCAGCCTCAGTTGTCGCGCTGGCAGGCTGTGCCACTACTGGCAATATCACGCCGCAGTATGTCAATCCCAATATGTATCACAGCTATGACTGCACTCAGCTGCAGTCAGAAGTGCGCCGCGTCACCACTTTGGTCGAAAGAGCTCAAAATGAGCAAATTGGTTTATCCGCCTCTGGCATTGGGATCGGTGTGACAGGCAGCCGCCACGGCATCTATCCAAGCATCAGCTGGGGCGTGGGCACCAATAGCAGACAGCGCGCCGCCAAAAAAGAGACACTCTCTCGCTTATATGGTGAGCATGATGCCATGATTCTTGCCGCTCGCCAAAAACAATGTGCGTTTGCCCAAGGTGTGAAAATCTACGGAGAATAATTGATGAGAGTGCAAAATCTACTACCTCATTGGGTTTTGCAGCTCATTCAGCATCCGCGCACGGCTCTATCTGACATCCCTGCTGGGCTTATGATGGCAGTGCTGGTTATCCCTCAAAGTCTGGGCTATGCTGCCTTGGCAGGTCTACCACCCATTATGGGGCTATATGCTGCCATCGCGCCTGTGATTGTCTACGCATGGATAGGCGCCAGCAGCGTCTCATCTATCGGTCCAGTGGCCATTACCGCCATCATGACCGCATCAGCACTGACTGGCTATGCCGCCGGCAGCTTACAATACACCTCACTTGCCATTATTCTTGCCTTTATGGTAGGCGGGATTTTATTGATCGCTGGGCTGATTCGTCTGGGCTGGATTATGCAGTTTGTCAGTCGTGGCGTCGCCTCAGGATTTATCAGTGGGGCAGCAGTATTAATTATTTTTAGTCAAATCAAGCACATCATCGGCGTCCCTTTAAATGCTGACAGCTTGATCGACCTGTTTTTAAGTGTTTATGCCAGTACTCAGCCCATCCATCTACCGACAGTTTTACTTGGGGTTAGCGCCACCCTTTTATTGATCATCAGTCGTTATGGTGAGGCGATGATTTGGGGCTGGCTGCCGACTCAGTGGCGCGGCTTTGGCAATCGCTTTTTTGTCATTTTAATTGTCGCTCTCTCCATTTGGCTTAGTCATCGCATGGGATTTGAGCAAATGCAGATCAGATTGCTACAACCTTTGCCCACAGGTTTACCCAAAATCGCTTTTCCCAATTTTTCTGTAACCACTTTATTAGATTTATTACCCTCGGCGCTTTTGATCGCGCTGATCGCTTTTATTTCGTCAAGTACGATCTCAGCACAGCAGGCACGGATACGCGGTGAGCCGTACGATGCCAACAAAGAGCTTGGGGGCTTGGGTTTGGCGAACATCACCAGCGGTGCCTTTGGTGGTTTTGCGGTCGCAGGCGGTATCTCGCGCACCAGCCTAAACCTGTCTGTGGGCGCCAAAACACCGTTAGCGTCCATCATTTGCGCCTTGGGCGTGCTAATGATCTTGCTTTTTTTGGGGCGCTATTTGGCAGGTCTGCCCTATGCCATTTTGGCAGCAGTGATCATCAGCTCTGTCATCTCGATGGTTGATACCAAAACTTTTATCAGCGCGTGGCAGCTGGATAAATTCGATGCCATTTGTTTTGGTATCACCTTCTTTACCTCGATTATTTTTGGTTTAAATAGCGGTTTGGTTGTCGGACTTTTGGCAAGTTTTGCCGCGATGATTTATCGCACACATCAAGTACACATCGCCATTGTGGGGCGCGTCGGTGACAGCGAACATTTTCGTAATATTGAGCGGCACGAAGCAACCACTTTTGATGGGCTGCTGCTTTTGCGCATTGATGAAAGCTTGTATTTTGGTAATGCTCAGTCCGTTCTTGCCAATTTAACCCAGCTGTCTGACGACCCCAGCATTCATGACATTGTCCTGATGATGACTGCAGTCAATCACGTCGATTTATCCGCCCAAGAGATGCTTATCACCTTCAATCAAAGCTGCATTGAGCGTGGTCAGCGCCTACATTTGGCTGAAGTCAAGGGTCCTGTGATGGATATTCTAAAGACAAGTCCGATGGTTGAAGATCTGTCAGGGCGTATTTTTTTAAGTGCCAATCAAGCAGTTCAAAGCCTGACCAAGCCCAGCACAGACCTTTGAACCAGCCCTACCTTATTCCATTTTGAAAAAATGACAGCTGTAATCGCTAAATACTGTCATAAGCTTATGCCAAATCACAATTGCAAGTCATCTTGGCATTAGGTATCATAAATTCAAAACAAATATCAAGGATTCACTCATGCACAGTCAAATCACCCTTTATAAACAAATCCATCCCAAGCAATGTCATGGACTTGCCAAATTGGGCTTTAAAAGTTTGATTAATCTGCGTTTTGATGACGAAATTGATGGGCAGCCTAAAGGGTCTGACATTGCTCAAAGTGCCGAAATCGCTGGACTTAGCTATCACACCCTGCCGATTGATATTGACGACATCCATCTCACCCAAGCCCAAGCGTTCGCTGATCTGATTAAAGATGCGCCAAAACCTGTGATGGTATTTTGTGGTACAGGCTCACGCGCCAAGCGTCTGTATCAATGCGCGGTCGTCTCGGGTTTGATCTGATAAGGCTGTAATGATCTTTGGGTCATCACCCTATCAAAATATATATCCTTAAAATGGCACTGGACTGGTCCAATCCATCCAAATGCCATGCGTTGGGTGTTTTAAGCGAAGCTTGTGAGCGTGTAGATTTAAGCGATTTGACAGTGTAAGCGCCACATCTTCAGCATAAATGGGATCACCGATCATCACATGACCCAGATGTACCATATGCACCCTAAGCTGATGACTACGCCCTGTGATGGGCTTGAGCGCCACTCGAGTCACAGGATGCGCCCTGCCGCTCTCATCACAGCGCAGCTCATGATGTAACACTTCATAATGGGTCAGCGCCCGCTTATTCCAATCCATATCGACAATATGACGCGGCTTGGTTGTTGGCTCATAGCGCACAGGCACATCAATGACACCCTTTTTATCGTCTGTCATCAATGTTCCAAACACAACGGCTTGATATTCTTTTTGGGGAATGCGGTCAATGAACTGCTTACTGATGTGCGTTTGAGCCTCACTGGATTTGGCAAAAATAATGAGCCCTGAGGTATCCATATCCAGTCGATGAATGAGCTTAATGTTGGGATTAACGCGCAAAAGTCGCGACTGCAAACTGACCTTTAGCACGCGTCCATCGACACTCAAAAGCCCAGCTGGCTTATCTAGCACCCAAATGTCCTCATCTTCATAAATCGTGATTGATTTGGCAAATTCGTGAAAAAATAAGTCATCTTGCGCAAGCTCTAGCGCATTCATGCGAAGAATATCAGCATCAGTTAAGGTCATCTTTTATTTGCTCAATCAGTAAGTTTGATAAATTCAATCGCCCACTCAGGGCTTGGGGCAGAAAGGCTATTATTATATCATGACTTAGCGCCCAAGCTGACATCTTGAATTTTTTTGCAATAAACCACATAATGCTTCATAGGCAATCGCCATTTATCCACTGTTAAAAAGGAAGCAAATTATGTCAATTATTAATGCCACTGATGCCAGCTTTGATGCTGATGTTTTAGGTTCTGATGAATTAGTTTTGGTTGATTTTTGGGCGGCGTGGTGCGGTCCATGTAAAGCCATCGCACCTGTACTTGAAGAACTTGCCGAAGATTATGCCGGTCGTGTTAAGATCGTCAAAGTCGATGTCGACGCTAACCCGCAATCTGCAGCGCGTTTTGGTATTCGTAGCATCCCAACGTTATTTGTCTTTAAAAATGGTGAGCGAGTTGACACTGTGGTCGGTGGTCGTCCAAAATCTGAGTTTGCCGCTTTGCTTGACAAGCATTTATAATAGACCGATTCATCTTAAAACCTGATTTGATCATTTTCAAATCAGGTTTATTTTTGGATAAAATTTTTGAGAATTTCACCTAAGTTTGCCGCTCAACTCTTGACAAACGCTTGATTTGCGCTTAATATGAGCGCACCTGCAATCACCTTCTCAGATTGCATTTTTCTTTTTCTACCTCATGCAAATCTATCATTCTGCTTTTTTAGGCTGATCATTCACACATCTTACCTATCTATGAACTTAACCGAACTAAAAAGAAAATCCGTTGGCGAGTTACTTGCGATCGCTGAATCCATGGGTCTGGACAATATGGCTCGCAGTCGCAAACAAGACATCATTTTCGCCATTTTGAAGACACATGCCAGAAATGGCGAAGCAATTTACGGCGATGGCGTGCTTGAAATTTTGCCTGATGGATTTGGTTTTTTGCGCTCAAGCGAAGGTTCATACTTGGCAGGGCCAGACGACATCTATGTCAGCCCAAGCCAAATCCGCAGATTTAATTTGCAAACTGGCGACTCCATCGCAGGGCAGATCCGCCCACCCAAGGACTCAGAAAGATATTTTGCTCTGTTAAAGGTGAGTGAAATTAACTTTGATACGCCTGATCGTAGTCGCCACAAGCTGATTTTTGAAAACTTGACGCCGCTTTTTCCTACCAAGCAGCTGGTGCTTGAGACAGGCAACGGCACGACCGAAGACTTAACTGGGCGTATCATTGACTTGATCGCACCGATTGGTAAAGGTCAGCGCTCTATCATCGTAGCGCCGCCCAAAGCAGGTAAAACGGTGCTATTACAGACCATCGCGCAAGCCATCACCAAAAATCATCCTGAGTGCCATCTGATTGTTTTATTGATTGATGAGCGCCCAGAAGAAGTGACCGAAATGCAGCGCACCGTGCGCGGAGAAGTGGTTGCCTCCACCTTCGATGAGCCGCCGCAGCGACACATTCAAGTTGCCGAGATGGTCATCGAAAAAGCCAAACGCTTAGTAGAACATAAGCAAGATGTGGTCATTTTACTTGATTCTATCACACGCTTAGCACGCGCTTATAATACTGTTATCCCCTCAAGTGGTAAGGTACTGACAGGCGGTGTGGACGCTCATGCACTTGAGCGCCCCAAGCGCTTTTTTGGCGCTGCCAGAAATGTGGAAGAAGGCGGCAGCCTAACCATCATCTCAACCGCCTTGATTGATACAGGCTCAAAGATGGACAGCGTCATTTTTGAAGAATTCAAAGGTACAGGCAACCAAGAAATCACCTTGGAGCGCGAGCTGGCTGAGCGCCGCATCTTCCCTGCCATTAATATCAAAAAATCCAGCACTCGCCGAGAAGAGCGCTTGCTTGATGAAGAAACTTTGCGCCGCGTTTGGATCCTTCGTAAATTGATGCAGCCGATGGAAGACTCGCAAGCCACAGAGTTTTTGCTTGAGCGCCTAAAAGACTCCAAAACCAATGAAGAGTTTTTTGAACAAATGGTTAAAAAGGCTCAAAGCTGAATCCAAAGACACAGATGTGCCAAGCACTAGGCTTTGGGCACGCATCACAGCGTAAATCTAAAAATATTTTGTGTCATTGAATTGTAATATTAAAAAATGTATGCTAAGATATTTTTAACACCGAAGCCTGATGCAATATAATTGCCGCTTGCTTGAGTGGCATAAGCAAAGTTAAAAGTATATTTTGTTACATATTTCATATATAGTTTAACAAAATTCTATTTTTATCTTTGCTAAATTGTTGTATACTGATACAAATGTGTATCGACCTATGGATAGAAGATTGGCATTTTTAAATTAAAAATGCTTAATTGATATTCCGTAGGTATTTTTCTGTCAAATACTCATCTATTGGAGTTTATTATGCAAACCAAACTAATCGCATCTGCATTGATCGCTGCTCTAGCTCTAACTGCTTGCTCAAAGCCAGCTGACCAAGCTCAAGATTCTGCTAACACTGCTGCTGAAGCTGCGGTAGACGCACAACAAGCTGCTAATGAAGCTGCTGCAACTACTGGTGAAGCTACTGCAGACGCTGCTAACGCTGCTGCTGAAGCTGCTGCAGACGCAACTGAAGCTGCTAACGAAGCTTCTGCTGAAGCGACTGACGCTATGACCAGCGATGCTACTGCTGCTGAAGCTGCTCAAGCTCAAGCTGCTGCTGACCAAGCTCAAGCTAACGCTGAAGCTGCTCAAGAAGCTGCTACTGAAGCGACTGAACAATCTAAATAATTTGATACAGCTGATAGCTGAAGCAAATTATCTGATTTCAGATGAAAGAGAACTCTACGGAGTTCTCTTTTTTTGGCTCAACATAAAACAGTAAGTAAAAAAGTACATTTTTTTACTTGGCTTGGCAGGGAATTTTGCTACAATCAAAACACAAAGCATGATTTTTGAGTCATGCCAATTTACCCAAGGACAATGAGTTAGGAGAGCCAAATGAGCAAAATTTATGAAACTACGGCAAGTGTTGTCGGCGCTAGAACAGGTACAGCGACTTTATCAGACGACGATAACAGCTATAATATGGTTCAACCGGGTAGCAATAAAGACGGTAACAACCCTGAGCAGTTTTTTGCCATGGGCTATGCCGCCTGTTTTGATGGCGCACTGGGCTTGGTCAAAAAATCTGCCGGTAAAACATTTGACAGTAAAACTCAAGTCACCATTGAGCTAAATAAAGAAGGCGATTCCAACTTCTTTTTAACCGGCGCCATCCATGTGGTCGCAACTAGTGGTGACATTACCGAAGATGAGCTATTATCACTGGTTGAAAAAACTCATACCGTCTGCCCTTATTCCAAAGCGGTTGAAGGTAATATCGACATGAAGCTCAGTGCTTCGGTGGAATAATTTGGTTAAATAATTTGACTTTGGTATGCCGCTCAAATCAGTCGCTTGATTTGAGCGGTTTTATCTTTGGCTTATGCGTAATTTTAGCTATAAAAAATTGCCCCAGGAGACACCTAGGGCAATACAGTAAAATCAGCTTAAGAAATTAAGCTTCCACCACAGGAATCTTGCCGATTTTGGCTTGCCAAATCTTAGGCGCAGTAGCGTGCACTGAGCTGCCGCTGCTATCTACAGCGACTGTCACTGGCATGTCTTTGACCTCAAACTCATAGATCGCTTCCATGCCAAGCTCAGGGAATGCCACCACTTTTGCATTTTTGATGGCTTTTGAAACCAAATATGCCGAGCCGCCCACTGCCATCAGATAAACTGCATTATTATCAGCAATTGCCTGACAAGCCGCCTCGCCACGCTCTGATTTACCAATCATGCCAAGTAGCCCAGTTTGCTCTAGCATTTGACGGGTAAATTTATCCATGCGTGTCGCTGTCGTAGGACCTGCCGGACCCACCACCTCATCACCCACAGGATCGACCGGACCAACATAGTAAATGATCTTATTGGTGAAATCGACTGGCAGCGTTTCACCATTATTAAGCATATCAGTCATGCGCTTATGCGCAGCGTCGCGACCTGTGTAGATTTTGCCACTCAGAAGCAGAACATCGCCTGTTTGCCAAGTTGCCACCTCTTCTTTGGTCAATGTATCGACATTGATTCGCTTGCCATTTTCAGGATTGTAAGTCACATCTGGATACACATCCAAACTTGGCGGCACCAGCTCAACTGGACCTGAGCCATCAAGCTCAAATTCTACATGGCGTGTGGCGGCGCAGTTTGGAATCATTGCCACAGGTTTTGAGGCGGCATGTGTTGGGTAATCAAGAATCTTAACATCCAGCACCGTTGTCAATCCACCCAAACCTTGTGCGCCGATGCCCAAAGCATTGACTTTTTCATAAAGCTCCAAGCGCAATGCTTCGGTGGTTGACAGCTCAGCACCAGAGTCGGCTTTTTGTTTGAGCTCGTGAATGTCGATGTGACTCATCAAAGACTCTTTGGCAAGCAGCGCTGCTTTTTCTGGCGTGCCACCAATACCAATACCCAAAATCCCAGGCGGGCACCAGCCTGCGCCCATGGTCGGGATGGTTTTAAGCACCCAATCCACGATGCTGTCCGATGGGTTTAGCATGGCAAGCTTTGATTTGTTTTCAGAGCCGCCACCTTTGGCAGCACAAGTCACTTCCACTTTATCACCCGCCACAATCTCCATATGGATGACCGCTGGCGTATTGTCTTTGGTGTTTTGGCGCTTGCCTGCTGGGTCTGCCAGCACCGAAGCGCGTAGCGTGTTATCCGCATGATTATAAGCACGGCGCACGCCTTCATTAACCATATCGGCGACGCTCATGGTGGCATCCCAAGTCACATTCATGCCAACTTTCAAAAATACCGTCGCGATGCCTGTATCCTGACAAATCGGACGATGCCCTTCGGCACACATACGACTATTGACCAAAATTTGGGTCATGGCATCCTTGGCAGCGGGGTTTTCTTCACGCTCCAAGGCCTCAACCAACGCCTCGATATAATCTGTAGGATGGTAGTAGCTGATGTACTGAAAAGCATCGGCAATACTTTGAATAAAATCATCTTGCTTAATGACGGTCATGGTGACTTCCTTTTGGCTAATTTGGTGCTAAGCACGCAAACGGCTAATATTTGCTTAAGTAATCTTAAGCTACTTTAAAATTTTAAAATCTTGGCAAGCCTTTATGGGCAAGCCGATCAAGCAGGTCAGTAATTAATTATCAACTGACAAAATCTGAGTCAGTACTTCGATCAGTCGCTCGTTTTGAGCTTGTGTGCCCACACTGATGCGCAGATAGTCTTTGATGCGCGGCTGCTTAAAATGACGCACAATCACGCCTTCTTGACGCAGACGATCGCTGATGTCTGCTGCGTCATGAGCAGCTAAGGTGGCAAAGACAAAATTCGCCGCTGAAGGCAGTACTGTAAAGCCAAGCGCCTGCAAGTCTTGGGTGAGCGCCTGACGAAGCTTGATCACCTTGGTGCGCTGATCTTCAAAATAGTCCACATCTTCGACGCTGGCTTTGGCGCCTGCTTGGGCGATGCGGTCAAGCGGATAAGAATTAAAGCTATTTTTCATCGCCGTCAAAGCCGCGATCAAATTTGGATTAGCAAATGCCATACCCACGCGCAAGCCAGCCAAGGCACGAGATTTTGAGAAGGTTTGGGTAACCACCAAATTATCAAACTGGCGAATCAAGCGTATCGCAGAGGCTTCTTTGACATCATCGGCATAATCAATATATGCTTCATCGATCACCACCACCGCATCAGGGTGCATGGCGATGAGCTTTTTGATATCTTCGATGGATAACAGGCGCCCTGTCGGTGCATTTGGATTTGCCAATATCACCCCATCACAAGGCTTATGATAGTCTTCCACATCAATACTAAAGTCGTCCTTGAGTGGGATGCTTTGGGTTGTCACGCCGAAGGTATCGGCATACACAGGATAAAAGCTATAACTGATGTCTGGCATGAGCAGCGGACGCTCTTTGGTAAAAAAGCACGCAAATACTAACGCCAACACTTCATCTGACCCATTACCAACAAACACTTCCTCTGGCTTAAGCCCATAATACCCTGCCAAAGCCTGACAAAGCTCATCCGACTCAGGCTCTGGATATAAGCGAAGCATACGCGCCTCATCACTGAGCACCGCCTGCATCGCCATCACCGCCTTTGGGCTTGGTGGATAGGGATTTTCGTTAGTATTTAGCTTGACCAAATTATCATGCTTGGGCTGCTCGCCAGGCACATAAGGGCTAAGAGTTTTTGCCTTAGCGCTCCACAAACGATTGTCAATACTCATGATTATCCGAAGCTTCCCTTAGATTTTAAAAGTTATGATGTAATTTAATCAGCTTTAAAACTTTGATTATGTCAATGATTAATAAATCTCACCCATCATGGCGATAGCGCGCTGACAGGGCGTGAGCATCTAAGTTTTCTTGCACTGCCAAAATGTCCGCCGTTTTTGCCAAAGGTCTTGCCCCATCTGGCGTACAATAGATGAGCGATGTTTTTTTGGTAAAATCATACACCCCAAGCGGCGAGCTAAACCGTGCCGTGCCTGATGTCGGCAAGACATGGTTAGAGCCTGCACAATAGTCGCCAATGGCTTCTGGCGTATGTCTTCCTAAGAAAATCGCTCCGGCATGGCGTACATAGTGCGCTACTTCTTCGGGGTTATCCAATGACAGCTCCAAATGCTCAGGGGCAACTTGATTAATGACATCAATGCCTTCGGCTCGGTCTTTGACCAAAATCAATGCCCCGCGACTGGCAAGCGCCTGTTTGGCGATATCGGCTTTTGGCAAAACCGCCAAGGCATCATCAATGGCATCTTTGACCGCTTGCAACTGCTTGGGGCACGTGGTCACAAAAATCGCCTGTGCCACTGTGTCATGCTCAGCTTGCGACAATAAATCCATCGCCAGCCACTCAGCATTATCATCAGGCTCGCCCTCGGCATAGACCAGCACTTCTGACGGTCCTGCAATCATGTCAATGCCCACTTGCCCAAATACCGCACGCTTGGCGGCAGCGACGTATTTGTTGCCAGGCCCTGTGATTTTATCCACCGCAGATATGCTATCAGTGCCATAAGCTAGTGCTGCCACCGCCTGAGCTCCGCCAATGGTAATCACGCTGTCCACGCCTGCCAGATGTGCCGCCGCGAGCACCAAGGGATTAAGTTCACCACTTGGGGCGGGGACAACCATGGTAATGTGTCTGACACCTGCGACTTTGGCAGGTATGGCGTTCATGAGCACGCTGGACGGATAGCTTGCCAATCCCCCCGGCACATAAATGCCCACCCGGTCAAGGGGCGTGACTTTTTGTCCCAAAATATTGCCCAAATGGTCAGTAAAACGAAAGCCTGTCTCCACTTGATGCTGATGAAAGTCAAAAATCCGCTTGGCGGCGTATTCTAAGGCGTGCTTGACATCATCGGTTAAGCCATCAAATGCCGCTTTTAGTTCATCAGCGCTGACAAACAGCTCATCCATGCTGACAGCGGGGTGCTTATCAAACTGTTGGGTATAGCTTAGCACCGCTTCATCACCGCTTTCTCGCACCTTAGCGATGATGTCATTGACCGTGGCAATCAGTGTGCTGTCGGTTACCGTCTCAAAAGCAAGCAAGTCTTTTAACTGGCTGTCAAAGTTATCATCTTGGCTGTTTAAAATTTTTATGTTTGGCATGGCTACTCATTTAATACATATAAAATCAATATAAATTTATCACGACCAAAGCTTGGTCAATTGATGAAATAAGCAAAACTTGGATCCAATCCAGATCAGGTTAGATCATAAACTAATCATATGGCTTTGCTAAAGACGCATTTTACCCAAGCCTTAAGCTTAGATACCTATTTTTAGCATTTTCTAACTAAAAATCGCTAAATCTCACCACGCAATGTGTCATGCAAGGTATAAACATAAGCCATGACAGACCGACCCGATTGAGTCACTACAGTTACCTGATCGCGCTGATATGCTTCACCTTCGAAAGCATCTAGACGATCCCAGTGCACATCAAGCCTATCAGAACCAAATAGCCATCCTTGCACCAACTCAGCGGTATCATCAATCACCAAAGCAGGATAGCCGCCTGTCAGACCAAAACCCATCTCATCCATCACGCCCTTGACCACTGCCTGCTGCCAAGTACCCAAAATCGGCGTCATGATGTGATGATTAGATTTGCCAGGGGCGAGCGTCCCATAAACAAATAGGTGCTCCATGATCTTTAAGCGCCTTGTTCCAGGACTGCTTTTTCCAAAATCTGTAAAATTGGCTCAATCTGCACCAATTTGCGCTTATGGCTGACAGGATTCGCAATCAAGCGCGATGACACTTGACAAATGGTCTCCAAAGGCTCCAAACCATTGGCGCGCAAGGTATTACCCGTATCCACCACATCCACAATCAAATCACCCAATCCCACCAAAGGCGCAAGCTCCATCGAGCCGTACAGCTTGATGATGTCCACCTGCTCACCACGAGACGCAAAATAGCTGCGGGCTACATTGGCATATTTGGTGGCGATACGCAAGCGGCGATTGGGTAGCACCGCGCCTTTGACACCTGCGGTCATTAGACGGCATTTGGCGATGTCTAAGTCAAGCAGCTCATAAATCTGCGCATCGTATTCCATCAAGACATCTTTGCCCGCGACGCCGATGTCCGCCGCACCATGCTCTACATAGGTTGGCACATCAGAAGCTCGCAAAATCAGTAAACGAACATTAGGATGCGTGGTAGGAAAAATAAGCTTTCGAGACTTATTAATGTCTTCGAGCGGTACAATGCCTGCCTTAGCAAATAAAGGCAAAGTTTCATCCAAAATTCGCCCTTTTGACAGGGCAATGGTTAAGCCTGAAAAATTTTCTGTCATGGTTGTCATCAATTGCCGGTGCCACCGTTTAAATAGTAAAAGATTGGGTGTGATTTGGTGAAAATGGCGTCAAAGTCTTTATAACTTTAGACTTTGATACGCTCAATATTCACGCCCAACCCACGCAGTTTATTTTCCACATCATCATAACCACGATCGATATGATAAATGCGGTCAATGATACTCTCACCTTCAGCACACGCTGCCGCCATCACAAGCGACATAGATGCTCGTAAATCGGTCGCCATCACAGGGGCTGGCATGAACTTTTCGACACCTTCAACGATGGCAGTATGACCATCGATGCGAATATTTGCCCCCATGCGCTGAAGCTCTGGCACGTGCATGAAGCGATTTTCAAAGATGTTTTCAATAATCGTGCTTGTGCCTTCTGCCAAGCAGCACACCGCCATCAGCTGTGCTTGCATATCGGTTGGAAATCCTGGATGTACTTGGGTGCGGATGTCAACCGCTTTTGGACGCGTGGTCATCACTGCACGAATCCAGTCATCTCCTGTGGTGATGGTCGCTCCCATGGCTTCAAATTTTTTGAGCACAGGATGTAAAAACTCTGCCGATGTATTGAGCGCCAACACATCGCCGCGGCTCATGAGCGCACCTGCCAAATAAGAGCCTGTCTCGATACGATCTGCGATCACGCTGTACTCACACCCATACAAGCTCTCAACCCCCTCAATGATCATCGTCGTTGTGCCGATACCACTGATTTTAGCGCCCATGGCAACCAACATATTAGCCAAATCTACCACTTCAGGCTCGGTGGCACAATTTTCTAAGCGCGTGGTACCACGAGCGAGCGCTGCTGCCATGATGATGTTTTCGGTGCCGCCAACCGTCACCATATCAAAGCTAAAATCACAGCCGATCAACCGACCACCTGCGGGTGCTTTGGCTTTGACATAGCCATTTTCAACTTCGATGGTCGCACCCAAAGCTTCTAGCGCCTTGAGATGCTGATCCACAGGTCTTGAGCCGATCGAGCAGCCACCTGGTAGGCTGACTTCTGCCTCACCAAAGCGCGCAAGCAGCGGACCTAAGACCAAAATCGATGCGCGCATCGTACGCACCAGCTCATAGGGCGCGTAATAATCTGTCACGACACTGGCATCTGCTGTGACCGTGCTGCCTTCTTTGCGAATTTTGACGCCAGTGCCTGCGATCAGCTCAATCAAAGTGGCTGTATCTTTGAGTGTTGGCACATTATGAAGCACCGTCTCACCATTAGGCAGTAGCATTGCTGCCAGCAGTGGCAGCGCGGCATTTTTTGAACCTGAAATGGTCACCTCGCCAGCGATACGGCTTGCACCTGTGATTTTAAATTTATCCATAACTGATCCCTTAGCTTAAGCTTTTTTGGCGGCGTATTCTGCAGGCGTAAGCGCATAAATCGTCAAAGCGTGCATAGCGCCACTTTGGATATGTTCATTAACAAGTGCATAAATCATCTGCTGACGCGCCACCAAACGCTTACCTTCAAAAGCCTCATCAACGATCAGTAATTCAAATTTATTACCTTCATTCACCGCATCAATGTGGGCATCGGTAAAATGTGGGCGAAGTAGCTCAATTAAAGCTTGTGCATTCATAGATTTTCTCGTTGTCAAAGGGCGGTCAATGCCGCCTAAATAATTGCTGTTATTATATCAAAGTCTGGCAAAATTTATCATCACACGCTGCCAAATATGTCGCCAAATGACCACTACATGGATGTGATACAAAAACTATTGGGGAATTTCAAATACAGGCGCTGTATTGACAGGCGCTGCATTACTGGCGTTGGGTGTATAAATTTCTTGCAAGGTGTAACCACCCTCCACCACATCAGGCTCGGTCACCACGCCACCATAACCATCATCGCTGACATATGCCTCTGCGGCGACCTCATTGGCATAATTTTCAAGCTCCTGAGCACTGACCAAAGTCGTCAAGGTCACTGCAGCTTCCATGCCAGGTGTCGCTTGGATGGCTTCTAAAATGTAGCCTTGCTGATCAGGGGTCAAATAGCCCATGACATAGGCGGTGCGATCGCGTACGATGACTCTGTATTGTGAAGACTTAATGTCTCGATTGGTCAAAAGTCGAGCATTGATTTTCGAGCGCAAGTAATTTTCTTGCAGGGTATGGCTTTGACTTTTTGGGGTCTCAACGACAGTCAAATAATTAAAGACTTTTTCCACGTCTCTCATTGAGTCAATCGTGCGCCCAACTTCAATCTTGATTTGCTCGCTTGGCACTTCACCAGTCAATAAAACTTCTCGGCGAAAACTGGCAATATCAATGCGCACTGCATTTGGGCTAACCCCTGGGATGGTAGCAAGATTGCGGCGTGCGGTAAGCTCGATACTGCTGTCACTGATACGCTCAGGAATGGTGCGACCCATCGCATCAGCGCCGACACTTTGGGTACTGTGAGTGGTGCACGCTGTCAAGCCAAGCGCTGCCGTAGCCATCAAAACGATCAGTAATTTTTTCATAACATCCTTTCCTATCGCTGCGGATTTATCCCGCAGTCAATCAACTTTTCTTGAATTTTATGGTTCATCAAAAGGCATCGGTTAGCCATTCATGACAAACCAAACCATCCATCAAATCAAACACAATCACATCAAAACGATATTCATCATCGGCATACTCAGGATGATCCCTCAAAAACTGCTCAGCGGTTCGGTAGAGTTTTGCCTGCTTTTTTGGAGTGATACTCTCAAGCGCTGTGCCATACACAGAACTTGTTCGGCTACGCACCTCAACAAACACCGTACAAAATTTTGGCGTAGTACCTCTGGAATGCGACACATTCGATTGTAGAGTCGCCCTAGCAATGATATCAATCTCACCAATACCAGGGACATTAAAATTCGTCTGAACGATTTTTAATCCTGCTTTTGAAATGAGTGCTGCAGCCAATTTTTCAAAGGCATCGCCTTGCCTACGCTTGGCAGTTTTGGACAGCGCCTTATCCATCAGCGGATGCGCTTGACCACAACAGTGCTGGCGATTTTATCATGCCAACCTTGCTTATTTTTATCAAAAGCAATCCAAATAAATCCCAAAGCAAAAACAAGCCCTGAAATGGTATAACCAATCAAATAACGCAGTAGCGCTTTTGGCACGCTGATGAATTGTCCTGTTTTGGCATCACGAATCTGCAGCCCAAAAAGCATTTTGCCTGGCGTTGCGCCTTTTTTGACCCAAAACCAAATAAAGATTGCAAGCATCATCAATGACACGATCAGATCCCAAGCGGTATAAGGCTGTATCTGATCAACGGGCATATCCATCATTTGCCCATAGGTGTAAAACCAATAAGGCGCCAGTACCACCATACAAATAAGGCTATCGACAACATATGCTGCAAATCTTATCCAAAATCCTGCATACTCAAACTCTGAGTCGTCATGGCGTGGGTCGTGCGCTATAGAGTGAGTGTTTGCCATCATAGTTTCAAATGCCTGTATGTCTAAATAAAATAATTCTAGCATAACAAAGTTTTGAGATTTTCGCCATAAGTTATGTGATTTTACGGTGAATTTTTGGCAGATTTTGGGTAAAATGACATCAAATCAGCATGAGACTCTTATGAAATTACGAATTTTAAGCGTTGGGCATAAGATGCCCCAGTGGGTACAGACGGGATTTGAGGAATATTTTAAGCGCATTCAGCCAATGATGAGCGTTGAGATGGTGGAGCTGCCACCTGCTAAGCGCAGCAAAAATCCATCGCCTGCCGAGATTGAAAAATATAAATCTGCCGAAGCGATGACCATTTTAAATGCCAAGCACCCAAAAGAGCTTTTATGGCTGCTTGAGGTGAAAGGCAAAATGCTCTCCACCGAGCGCCTGAGTGATAAGCTTGATGTCGCCATGCAAGAAGGCGTAGATATCGCTTTGGTGATTGGTGGTGCTGATGGCGTCTCATCTGAGATATTGCAAGTGGCAGATTTTAAATGGTCGCTATCTGAGCTGACCTTGCCGCATCCTTTAGTGCGCGTGATCGTCATGGAGCAGCTGTACCGTGCGATGAGTATTATTAATAACCATCCTTATCATCGCGGTGGCTAAAGCCATTCAAATCTTGCTTGGCAATGTCCCTATCTGTGATTAAAATCAAAAAAAAACCGCTCTCAATGGAGCGGTTTTTAAGGCGATGTAACACTAAGGCTGTTTATTCAACGCCTTTCATGGTCAATTTGATACGACCACGGTTGTCAATGTCTTGAACCTGAACTTTGACAGATTGACCTTCTTTGAGATAATCACCAACATTTTCGACGCGCTCATCAGAGATCTGACTGATGTGCACCAAGCCGTCTGTGCCTGGCAAGATGGTCACAAAAGCACCAAAATCAACGATGCGCGCAACTGTACCTTCATACACTGCACCCACTTCAACTTCGGCAGTGATCGCTTCGATTTGTGCGATAGCGGCGCGTGTTGAGGCTTTATCCATACCAAAGATGCGCACTGTGCCATTATCATCGATATCGATGGTCGCGCCAGTATCTTCGGTTAGCTGACGGATGGTTGCACCGCCTTTACCGATCACATCACGGATCTTTTCAGGGTTGATATTGACCGTTGCATAATTAGGCGCATGCGCATTGATCTCAGTGCGGCTTGAGGCAATCACTTCATTCATGGCATTTAGGATATGAATGCGTCCTGCATGCGCTTGTTTAAGGGCTTGCTCCATGATGTCGGCAGTGATGCCTTCGATTTTGATGTCCATTTGAAGTGCGGTGATGCCTTCGGTGGTACCAGCCACTTTAAAGTCCATATCGCCCAAATGATCTTCATCACCCAAGATGTCCGATAACACAGCAAAGCGCTCGCCTTCTTTGACCAAGCCCATCGCGATGCCTGCCACTGGCGCTTTTAGAGGCACGCCTGCATCCATCAATGATAATGACGCACCGCAGACAGATGCCATTGATGATGAGCCGTTCGATTCGGTGATTTCAGAGACCACACGAATGGTATATGGGAAGCGCTCGGCAGCTGGAAGCATGGCTTGGACACCACGGCGTGCCAAACGACCATGACCGATTTCGCGGCGTTTTGGCGCACCTTCACGACCTGTTTCGCCAACAGAATAATGCGGGAAATTATAATGCAGCATAAAGTGATCTTGCTTGGTGCCTGCCAGGGTATCAACCAAATTCACATCACGTGTCGTACCCAAAGTGGTTACAACCAAAGCTTGGGTTTCGCCGCGGGTAAATAGTGCCGAGCCATGCGTATAAGGCAACACGCCCACTTGAATATCTAGCGCGCGCACTGTCTCTAAGTCACGACCATCAATACGCGGCTTACCTGATAGAATATTATCACGCACGGTACGATATTTTAGCTCTTCAAACAGCTCTTTGACGCTTGCTGCTTTTTCTTCATAATTTTCGCTCTCAGGCTCACCTGCCAACGCTTCTAGGGCTTCGTTTTTGATCTCATCCAAACGAGCATAGCGATCTTGTTTGACAGTGATGGTATAAGCCTCACTGACCTTATCGGTAAACTGAGCTTTCAAAGCCTCATTGAGCGCTTCATCAATGGCAGGCGCAACAAATTCTTGCTTGGCATTGCCTACGGCTTGGGCGAAGGCATTGATATTATCAATCACCACTTGCTGCTGACCATGTCCATAAAGCACTGCGCCAAGCATTTGATCTTCGGATAGCTCACGCGCTTCTGACTCAACCATCAACACCGCAGACTGCGTGCCTGCAACCACCAAATCCAAGTCGCTTTGCTTCATCTCTGCCAAGGTTGGATTTAGGACATACTCACCATTAATAAAACCAACGCGAGCAGCGCCGATAGGACCGTTAAATGGCGCAGGTGAGATCGCCAATGCTGCTGACGCACCGATCATCGCAGCAATGTCAGCATCTTGGGATTTATCCGATGAAATGACCGTGGCAGTCACTTGGATTTCATTATAATACCCTTCTGGGAATAGGGGGCGGATCGGGCGATCAATCAAGCGAGAAGTCAGTGTCTCAAACTCTGACGCACGACCTTCGCGCTTGCCATAGCCACCTGGAATCTTACCAGAAGCGTACATTTTTTCTTGATAATTCACTGTCAAAGGGAAAAAGTTTTGACCGGCAACGGCTTCAGGGCGTACCACCACTGCCACCAAAACAGACACGCCGCCCATGTGCACAAGTACGCTATTGGCTTGGCGAGCGATACGACCGGTTTCTAGGACAACTTGTTGGTTGCCGTATTGAAATTCTTGACGAATGGTATTAAACATAAATATATCCTTTTATATGATAGGCATTGATTGGCATAATCTAAAGCCCTAAGGCATAACATCGTGTCATGTCATGCCTTAGAGTTCTAAATTCATGCCGAATGCGCTTGATGATTCAAATCATGAAACAATGAATAAAAAACGGCACGCAAAAGCACGCCGTTTTCGGTATCGTACACAGGTTAATCAACCCAACGCTAAAAGCGAATTAACGACGCAGACCCAATGAACCGATCAAATCAGTGTAACGGTTCAAGTCTTTACCTTTTAGGTAGTCTAGCAATTTACGGCGTTGGTTAACCATGCGGATCAAACCACGGCGGCTGTGATGGTCAGCTTTGTGTGCTTTGAAATGGTCTTGTAAATCATTGATACGTGCAGTCAATAAAGCAACTTGAACTTCTGGGCTACCAGTGTCGTTCTCACCGCGCTGATATTTTGCGATGATTTCTTCACGATCTTTGTTAGTCAACATAACGAATTCCTCAATAAGCAATGCAGAGATATTCAGGCAAGCATTGCATTGCTAAAGCTTACCTATGCCTTTTCGGCGTTTAATGGCAAATTATAACAGTTTTTTGGGCAACTGTCAGCTGTTTTACTGATTTTTATTATTTTCACAAAAAACCCGTCGGTGTTGAGTGCCGGCGGGTTTGGTTTAAGTAAGTTTAAAATCAACGATTTTACTTAGAAATTATAGCGAAGACCTACTTTTGCACCATATTGATGAACTTTAGCTTCTTCAAATTTACCCAAGTAATTATATTCCACACCAGCATCAACAGCAAGCTGCGGATTGATGGCGTACTGTGCGCCAGCCAAAACACCAAAACCTACTTTGGTTTTCTTTTCACTATCGTAATAGGTTTCTTGAGTAATACTGAGCGGAGCTGTTGTTGTAACAACCTCCGAGTCTTCAACTTTTACTTGATTAATACCCAAGCGACCACCCACATAAGGTGTGAATCCAGATACTGTCTCAAAATCATAGATGGCAGACAAGCCCAAAGAATGTGCTTTTAGTTCACCCCAGTAGACTTCTTTCTTAACAGCTCCATTAGGCAGTTCCGTAACATCAGTACCAGACCCTTTGATTTTACCAAAATTAGTATAATCTACAGCGTAACGAACCATACCTGTATCTTTACCCACAGCCACGGTATAGCTAACATCATCATCTTTGATCTTTTCGTCATCAAATTTGAAGTTCAGTTTAGAATAGCCGACATCACCCTGAACATAATAGCCGTTATTAACTAAAGGATTTGCTGAAGCGGCGGTGGATAGACCTGCCAGTGCTGCTACTAGAAGCAATTTTTTCATTATCTAACCTTTTCATCACAAAGTACGCATATATAAGCAAAATCATTGTATGATTTAAATGGTCTAATGTCAATGTGTATTGTTATAGAACAGCAATAATGTTACAAAAATTTCTAGAAATGGAGAGTTCTTTAAACCGTTCACCATAATAAAACTGATGCATTTTGACTGATTATGTCACCAATTTTTTGGGCTGTAGTCGTCCGCTTGTCGATACTTCTGCCAGTCCAATAAACGTTTGCTCTGCATACAGTCGCACAAGTAGCGTATCAATAAACTGAGGCAAGCTGTCAATACGGTCTTTGACATTAAGCCTCTGCCCTAATTTTAGCCGCTCGGCCTCACAATCATCAACGCTTAAAATCGGCACATGCGCCATCAAAGCATCCACAGGCAGTAGCCGATCGATTTTTTCGGACAAAGATAACTCACTTAGGCGATCAAGACTCACCGCAGCAGTCACATCAAAGCCGCCTGTGGCGGTGCGTCTTAGGCCAATCAGGTGCCCAAGTGTGCCCAACTGCTCTGCGATGCTCTCGCCCAATACCCGAACATAAGTGCCTTTTGAGCAAATCACCGACAATTCGACCGTTTCATCATCTAGTTTTGTGAGCGTCAATTGGCGTATGACAATGGGTCTGGCAGCGCGCTCTACATCTATGCCTTCACGGGCGTATTCATACAATTTTTTGCCGTCTTTTTTTAGGGCAGAATACATGGGCGGTACTTGCATTTGCTCACCTGTTAAGGTGTTGGCGATCTCATCAAGCCTTGACTGATCAAAGCTTAAGATCGCAGCAGTCTTGATGACCGATCCTTGACGATCACCTGTATCAGTCTTGGCGCCCAACCGAATGAGCGCAGTATAGCCTTTGTCAGCGTCCAAGCCGTATTGCGCAAACTTAGTAGCATCACCAAAACAAATCGGTAAAAGCCCAGTCGCCATCGGATCTAGCGTGCCTGTATGACCTGCTTTTTTGGAATCGTGAAGATCGGATTTATACAGATACTTAGCTTTTGCCAAAGCGCTGTGTGAACTGATATCAGCAGGTTTATCCAGCAATAAAATGCCTGAAACCACCGTCTTTTGACTGGGCTGACCCATCATTCATCGCCATCATCAAGATAGTTTTTTTCACTTTCTTGGGTTTTTTGCATGGCTTGCCCAACCAAATTCATCATATGATTGCCATGCGCAGTGACTTCGTCATAATGAAATCTTAAACGCGGTGTGGTGCGTGTTTTCATGGTGCGTGCAAGCTCAGTACGCAAAAAACCCGCCGCGCTATTAAGCACTTTTAGGCTTTCTTGGTGCGCTTCACGGTTCATGCCACCGTCTTGACTTGGCTCCAAAATCGTCACATAAATATCTGCATAGCCCAGATCTGGACTGACTTTCACGCTTGAGATGGTCACAAAACCCGTCAAACGCGGATCATTGATCTCATCACGAATCAAAGTCGCCACAGTGCGCTGAATCTGATCGGCAAGACGTTGTAATCTTTGGTTCATAAATATACTCTTAATTTTTCTTAATAATGACTTTTATCAAACAGTCGATCTGACAGTTTCCCAACCTACTGCAAATGGCGTTAGTATAGCTCATTTTATGCATGAAACCAATGATTCATATTGGCTTGATGAGCTTTTGACTCAGAATCTTGACTGCACTTGGCTGTCATTAACATCATTACAACATAATTGTCTAAGCAATTATGAAACTTACTCAAACTTACATTGATTTACCTTGGTTGGGAAATGTTTTATCGAACTACAATCATTCTTGACAAAAAACGCTTAGTATAACTGGCGAAATTTCTGCATACTAAATTCATGGCTAAGGCGCTATGAAACTCAAATTAATCTTGTTAAGCATAGCGATTCAAAGCCAATATGCGGTCAGTCATGAAGTCGGCTGCATCTGATCAAGACATCACTTAAGAATCACACTGATGTCAAAACAAGAGTAAATTAAGGGAAGGAAAATATTATGAGTAAATTAGTAAGATTATACGACATTGAAACGACCAATCGTGATGTTTTGGGTCAAGATTATTACAATCCAATCGGCAAGACCGCTTATGGCATCAATCAAGAAAAACTCGGCAATGTCGAAGATGCCTTGGTTGAAGTCGATACTGGCAAAATTCGCTATTTGGTCGTAAATGCAGGGGGGTGGTTCTTTTCAAAAGAAGTGCTTGTACCAGCTGGCTTATCGCGCATCGTGGGTGATGAAGTGTATTTTGATAGCCTCACCAAAGAGCAAGTCGAAGCCATGGAACCATACGACCGTGATTACAGCTACTCTTATGATGAGCAGTACAACAAAGATCGCGCGTTTTATACCGCTGACACGCTGCCAGCAGAAAGCCGTCTTGATCTAGACGAAAGCCACTATAATGCACCAAATACCCTTGAGCTTTTAGAAGAGCGCTTGACAGTTAATAAAGATCGCATTGTGGCAGGTATTGTAAGCCTTGGCAAACATGTCGTGACCGAAGAGCGTCGTGTGGAAGTGGACTTAGAAGAAGAGCACGCACATATTGAGCGCACGGCTGTGGATCGTCCGACCGACCGCCGTATCAATGATTCAGGTGCAGACACCATTAGCGTTGAGTTGGAAGCAGAGCGTGCGAATGTGAGCAAACAAACTTATGTCACCGAAGAAGTGACTTTGGGCAAGACTTCCGAGACTCGCACTGAGACCATTTTGGAGACCATTCAGCGCGAAGAGCTTAATGTGGATGACTTGGGTAATGTGGTTGATAGAGATGGCAATGTGGTCAACTATGAAGGCATCACTGCTGATGAAGTACGCCGCGCCCGCGGTCTGTGATGATCACGCTTTGACTTATTAACCCAGCTTAACCCAGCAGTCAAAATCAAAAAGTCAGAGTATTCACTCTGGCTTTTTTTTAAATGCTTAATTAAGCCATCATCACATAAGATCTAAAATTATCAAGCCCAAGGAGACAATCCGTGAATCCACAAAACAATGATCAAATGCTCGAGCTCTTAGAAGAGCGCGCACAGGTGCATAAAGAGAGAGTGAATACAGGGAAAGTCGTTTTATCCAAGCAAGTTAAAACGCGTACCGTCGACATTCCCATCACACTGACCGAAGAGCATCTTGTCATCACCTATCAGCAAGATGATCCACCGCCCAAGCTTGATGAGATGACGGCAGATGATCTGGTGAGTATCATCGACCACACAAAAGGCGAGCACGTCCAAATCACGATCAATGGTCAAGTACACACTTTGACACCCCAAACGCCGATAGAGATTATGCTATCTTGTGAGACGGCGACAGTCACCAAAACCGCTCATGCGATTGAAGAAATTCGCCTAGACACCCAAACCATCAGCCGAGAGTCAATCTTTAGTGTGGAACTTCAAAAAGAAGTGCTTGATATTCAAGAAGGTGAAGACATGCTTAAGCAAAGCATCAATACCACTGATCAAGCCAATCACTAATTAGACAGCTTTTATTTGATGAAGGCGATCAATCTGTTTTATTTGATGAAGGCGATCAATCTGTGTGGCTGACAGTTTCTTTGGTCAATGAGTAAATTTAATTAAATCCCAAATCATAACTCTAAAATAAAAAAGATTGGTCATTTCTACCAATCTTTTTTATCGCCTAAGCATTAATGAGCGATCCATTGATCAGCCGCCCCTATTAGCTTAGTGTTGGCTGATTAGTGATCATTATAGCTCACGCTTAACTTCATGGATTTCAAAGACTTCAATCTTATCGCCGACAGCAACTTCGTAGCCTTTGACCGCAAGACCGCATTCCATGCCTGCTTTGACTTCATTGACATCATCCTTATAGCGGCGCAAGGATTGAAGATGACCAGTGAAGATAACTTTATCGTCACGCAAGACACGGATTGGCTTGTTGCGATAAATTGTGCCTTCTTGAACCATACAGCCTGCCGCCGCACCAAACTTGCTTGAGCGGAACACATCGCGCACCTCAGCAATACCCAAGATCTGCTCACGATGCTCTGGCGCAAGCATACCGCTCATCGCCGCCTTGACATCATCAATGAGACCATAGATGACGCTGTAATAGCGAATGTCTAAGCCAGCTTCGTCAGCCTTACGCTTACCTGCAGTATCAGCGCGGACGTTGAAACCAAGCAGCACCGCTTCACTTGATTCTGCCAAGATCACATCAGATTCGGTGATCGCGCCGACACCTGAACTGATGACACGCACTTTGACTTCATCTGTCGATAACTCATCTAGGGCATTTAACAGCGCCTCTAAAGAGCCGCGGACGTCCGTTTTTAGGATAATATTTAAAGTCGCTGCCTCTGCACTGCCCATGCTCTCAAACAAGGTATCTAGGCGCATTTTGTTTTGGCGCTCAAGCACACGCTCACGCTCACGCGCAGCACGGAAATCAGCAACTTCACGCGCTTTTTTCTCATCAGATACCACCAAAAACTCGCTGCCCGCTGCAGGCGCTTCTGGCAGACCCAAGATCTCAACAGGAATCGAAGGACCAGCGGTCTTGATGCGCTGACCATTTTCATCAGTCATGGCGCGAACTTTACCGTAGTATTCGCCTGCCAAAACAAGGTCGCCTTGATTGAGCGTACCACGCTTGACCAACAAGCTTGCCACAGCACCACGCCCTTTATCCAAGCGTGACTCGATGACCACACCTTGAGCCGCACCATCAACGGGCGCTTCAAGCTCCATCAGCTCAGCTTGGATGCTGATGACTTCTAAGAGCTCATCAATGCCCATGCCTGATTTGGCAGAGACTTTGACCATAGGTGTATCGCCGCCCCACTCTTCTGGGATCACTTCTTTGACTGATAGCTCATTGATCACACGGTCAGGATCGGCGGTGTCTTTATCCATCTTGTTAATCGCAACAATCAGGGGCGTACCTGCCGCACGCGCATGGTCGATGGCTTCTTCAGTTTGTGGCATCATGCCATCATCTGCCGCAACGACAAGCACCACGATATCCGTCGCCTGTGCACCGCGCGAACGCATGGCAGTAAAGGCAGCGTGACCTGGTGTATCCAAGAAAGTAATGACGCCGCGGTCTGTAGTGACGTGATACGCACCGATATGCTGCGTAATGCCGCCCGCTTCACCGCTGGCAACCTTGGTGGCACGAATTTTATCCAATAGCGACGTCTTACCATGGTCAACGTGACCCATAATGGTAACAACTGGTGGGCGCGTCTGAACATTGCCTGACTTTTCATCAACCGCCACTTGTAAGTCATCTTCAAGCTGCGTGTCGCTGACTGGAATGAAATTATGTCCAAACTCCTCAATCACCAGTGCGGCGGTCATCTGATCGATGGTGTCAGACTCACGTACCATCTCGCCCATTTTCATCAATGATTTGATGACTTCACGCACTTTGACTGCCATTTTTTGAGCCAAATCAGATAAAACGATACTCTCGCCTACCTCGACATTATGGACAATTTTTTCAACAGGCATCTCAAACTTATGCTTATTGGCTTGAGACGATTTCAAACCTTTTGAGCGAGTTTTGATTTCACGCTCTTCTTGCTGACCTTTGCGACCTTTTTTGGCGCCTCTGCCAGCAGTACCTGCCGCGCCTCGCTTGATTTCGCGGCGTTCTTTTTCAAATGATTCTTCAAGAGCAGCGCCCACCAAGCCATCAGCCAGCGGCGCATCATCTTTGGTGCGAACAATGGCGGCAGTAGTACCATCATCAGTCTCGCTATAGCGAGATGCCATTTGTTTCATCTGCTCAAGCGTACGTTTTTGGGCTTCTTCAGCAGCCTTACGGCGCGTTTCTGCCTCCATTTGACGCAAGCGCTCTTCTTCAGCCTCACGTGCTTCGCGCGCTTTTTTATCAGCGGCAGATTCTTGCTTAACTGGCTTGACGGTCTTTTTCTTCTCGGTTTTTTCTACTTTGTCAGCAGGCTTGGCATCTTCTGGCTTTTTCACCTTTTTGACGACGACTGTGGCGTTAGCTTCACTATTTTTTGCAGGCTCACTGCTTGCACGCATCGCAGCCAAAGTTGCTGCTTGACGCTCGGCGGCTTCTTGCTTGCTACGCTCGGCGGCTTGTTTTTCTTCGGCGGCTTTTAGGCGTGCTTCTTCGGCAGCCTTAGCTTGAGCGGCGATTTCTGCTTCAATCTTAGCAGGATCTGGTTTTTCGTAGACCACTTTTTTAGTGCGCACGACATTGACCGTTTTTGCTTTGCCTGACGTTCCTGTAACTTGAGCGGTTGAAGTGGTTTTAGATTTTAGGCTGATGCGAGATTTTGGTTGCTCGCCGTGGCTTTGCTTTAAAAAAGCCACTAATTTATCTTGCTCGGTATCGGTGACAAGATCGTCTTCACCGCGACTTGGTAGACCGGCATCGGCAAGCTGTTTTAGGATGGTTTCGGTTGTTGTGTTTGAAATTTGTGCAAGTTGTTTAACTGTTTTTGCCATTCATATCACCTAGTTGTTTTGGTTTGGCAAGTGGGCTTGGCATCGCTACCAAACATTGCCCACTTTGTGTATTGTCTGCCAAACCTTTAGGCTTGGCAAAATTATTTTAATGGCTGCACGCTCATTGCTGTGCGCCTACGACTGCTGCGCCCATGATTACTCGAACCATGATTGGCGCGCTGCCATAATGAATTTACCAGCGCTTTGGCTATCCAAGCCCTCGATATCTTCGATATCAAAAATGGCTTGCTCTGCCAAATCATCCAGCGTAATGATATCGCGCTCGGCCAATTTATAAGCAATCGCTGGCGTCATGTCTTCTAAAGCCAAAAGCTCTGCGCTTGGTTCTTTGATATTTTGCTGTTTGGCAATCTCATCACTGATGATCACTTCTTTGGCACGCTCTTGGATGGCAGCGATGGTTTCATCATCCAAGCCATCAATGTCATAGAACTCTTCTACTGGTGCGTATGCCACGGTTTCGATATCGGCAAAACCCACTTCCGCCAACACTTCCGCCAAATCGCGATCAAGCTCCAAGCGCTCATAAAACAGGTCAATCACTGCTTGGTTTTCAGAAGCTTGGCGCTCGCTGTATTCAGATTCCAAAATCATGTTCAGCTTATAGCCAGTCAGTTCAGAAGCCAAGCGAACATTTTGACCTTGAGAACCAATAGCACGTGCTAATTGATCATTGGTCGCAAAAATCACTTCAGCTGTTTTGGCATCTTCATCAAGCACAAGACCGCTCACATCAGCAGGCTCAAGCGCACTGATGATATATTGCGCCGGATCTTCATTCCAGACGATGACATCGATGCGCTCACCATCTAGCTCTTGCTGTACTGCTTGGATACGCGTACCACGCATACCAATACACGCACCCACAGGGTCGATACGGTGGTCATTGGTTTTTACTGAGATTTTAGCGCGCAGACCAGGCAAGCGAGCCACATCACGAATCTCAATGATCTGCTCGCTGATCTCTGGAACTTCTTTGTTCATCAAAGCAATCAGCATCTCATTATTAGTGCGTGAAAGCATCAGCTGTGGACTACGACCATCGCGATTGACTTGATATAAAATGGCTGAAACTCGGCTTTTGACACGCAATGTCTCACGTGGCAATGTCTGATCTTTTGCCAAATAACCTTCGCCACCTTCACCCAAATCCACAATGTAAGCATCACGGCTTTGTTTTTTGACTTCACCAGTCACCAGCTCGCCAATACGCGACTCAAACGCATCAGCCACCAAAGCTCTTTCAGCTTCACGGATTTTTTGGATGATCACCTGCTTGGCTTGCGTGGCGGCGATACGACCAAATTCAATCGATTCGATCTGCTCTTCTTTGATATCACCAACTTGCCATTCATTTTCGTCCAAATCGCTGATCGCAAGCTGACACGCCGGCATCTCATGATCTTCATCGGCGACCACTGTCCAATAACGAAACGTGTCATAGTCGCCCGTTTTACGATCAATGTGTACGCGGATGGCAACTTCAGGCTGCTCGGTATAGACTTTTTTCTTGGTTGAGACGACAAGCGCTTGCTCAATCGCCTCAAAAATATCTTCAGGATTTAGCCCTTTTTCGTTACTGACGGTCTCAACCACAGTCAAAATTTCACGACTCATCTGTAGATCCTTTGGGTTAATTGATATTGATTAATTTTTATGCAATGATTGACACTTAGCCATGCAATCTCAGCAGGCATTAGACCAAATACATCAGTCTTCGTACACCAAATGCGCTTTATCCACGCTATCAAAAGCAATGTCAAATTCAAGCTTATCTTCGGTGACAACTGTCATAGTGTCTTCGCCCACATTCATCAAGCGACCCACCACTTTACGCCGCTTCGTATCGCCGCTGCCAATGGCGTGGATCAGACGCAAATTGACTGTCTCACCAACATACTCTGCCACCTGCTCACGCGTAAATAAAGGACGGTCAAAACCTGGGCTTGACACTTCTAGGACATATTCACCAGCGATTGGATCGTGAACATCAAGCACACCAGAAACCTGATGATTGACCGCTGAACAATCCTCGATGGTCACATGCTCGCCTGCCGCTCGATTTTCAGGCAGTGATTCAATATAAATACGCAGTAATGATTTGCGACCTTGAGGCATAAACTCAATACCCCATAAATCGACACCGCAGGCAGCGACCGCGGGGGCAATCAACTCGGTCAGCTCAGCAATTTTGCTTGATGGTTTCATGATTGAATGATAATTCCTAAAATGATGTTTACAAAACGGCGGTCACTCATCACAACAGTCTAATAAAGCGCCGTCATAACATAGTATAACCCATAATGAGCAAGAAGCGTTATTTCAGTGATGAATTTGTTTTAAATACAAAAAAGCCCACATAACACAAGGTTGGTGGGCAATCATAATACCAGCCGACAGCTTAATCTAAAGAATTAAGCTACCTAAGATTACCATCAGGCAACGCTTAGGATTTTAAAAAGTGGTAGCGGGGGCTGGATTTGAACCAACGACCTTCGGGTTATGAGCCCGACGAGCTACCAGACTGCTCCACCCCGCATCAATTTAGAATGCTTATTATATAGAATATCTGGGTAATGTCAAGTGTTTTTTTGAAAATTTTTATCTGAATGATCTGGTTGCCGAGCAACACTATGAATCAGTTGTGTCTATCGGTAGTTTTGGCTATTGATAAAAATAAAAAAATCTCCAAAGACTTCAGCTGGAGATTTAAAATTTGGTGCGATCGGAGGGACTTGACATAATTTTATAAATCATTGTTTTTACAATGCTTTATCTTCCAAATATCATCACAAAATAATTAAATACTGTTATCCGTACTGTTATTATTTTGTGCCTTCGCACCTTGCTTGCTGTTAATCGCTGTTATTATTGCATATCGCTGGCATCTTGGCAAGCTGCCTCACGCATAAAAAAAATCACCCCCAACCACAACGGTCGGGGGTGATTTATTATGATGTCAGCTCAAAATGCGGACCATCTAAAAACCGTCCACCGCCTGCACGATACGCTTTGACCCAATCCTGTGGCGTACCAGATTTGCCCATGATATTTGTCCAAGCGCCGCCCCAGCGCACTTTGACACCCAATTCGGTTGCTGCTTTCGCCATCGCCTTGGCAAGTGGGTAGTAATGATTAAAGTCCCAGCTGATTTTGCCATCGACCACAGGTGCGATATCCACGGCATGACCAGTTAGATGCTTTGAGTTCATGGTTTTGCTCGCACCTTTTTTGACAAGCTCGGCTTGTCTTGCTTTTGTGCGCAAGCCTTCGATGACAGCAAAATCGGTATCGGTGAGCTCAATCGCACGCTTAACCACTTTGACCAGATTGGGGTTAACGCCTTGCAAGTTTTTGAGACTGCGTTCGCCAAGGAAAAATAGTTTGTCATTTTTAGCAGCTGGTGAGCTTGCGATGTCTTTATCTACATCGACCATGGGCGATGATTGGTTTTGTTCGATGACGGCGCGCTTATCATCATCGCTGATTTCTTTGAATTTTAGCGCTTCACGCACCGCTTGCACGGTCATCTTACCTGCGATGCCGTCCACTGACCCTTTGTAAAAACCTTTATTTTTAAGGTCTGTTTGAATTTGCCTGATATAACTGCTCATAAATTACTCCAATAAAAAAAAGCCCCATCTAGGGGCTTGAACGTCTAAATCTTTTGCGAAATCGCAAACAATGCTTTTGTACTTTGAGTAGATTGCCTACCCAAAAGATAAGCAATAAGCCATGGCTAAATACATCAACTGCAGTCAACCCATACTCGTCAAGACTTGCATATAACAGTACCGACCAGCCTAATGTGCCAACAGCGACAAGCCAAGCATCTGCCGTGGGTGTTTTAAACTTTTTGTTAAAGCCTTTCAAGTGGCGAACAAATGTATATCCGCCCAGGGTAAAACCAATCACACATATGATAATGTTGATAAGCAGCATATTAACCCCCTTTATCCAACTTATCGGACTTGGACCAAGGCATTAACTTGTCTTGGGCTGATTTATAAAAGGCATCTTGCCTTTTTTGGTCGCTCACAAATACAAGAAAACCTGTGATGATTGGCGTGCTGATTAATGATGTGATAAAACCCCAAAACAACAGCGTGCTTGGTGGTGGTTCTACATTTTGATTAAGATACAAAACAATCGCCATACCGCTCATCATGCCAATCAAAGGTTTTGAGATGAATGGATATTTCAGACGGTTGTCAATCTCTCCAATCATAATAAACGCACTAGCAAAGCCACCAAAGGCGCAAAACACCCAAAATGGCAACCAGCTCAACAAAAAAGGGGCTGGTAAAGCCCCCTGTATCTCGATCATATTTTTACCCTCTAAATCCACTGCCCATCTACCCACCGCCATTGCTTAGAATTATCAGGCGGTGGCGTCAGTGTAAAGTCTTTGTCATCGCCTAAGTCTGCGATGACATAGTCAGGATTGCCTGTATCTTCATACAAACATCTGCCGTCAGATTTATCAATAACATAGATTTTGATTATCATGACATCTCCTTTTAGCGCTTATATACCATTGCTTGCAAGCTCCGATCTGTGATTTTTACATCGTTAAAATCATAGCCTTTGAGCTGCATTGTAATCGTATAAGTTTGATCGCCTGATGGCGGGCTATCAGCCAAAGGTGCTAGTATAAAGTTTCTTTCACGAAACCCTATGCTGCTATGTACTAATTGATGGTCGTGGTCAGCATAGTTGCCGATGGGCGATATGCCGCCAACACCAATTTTTTGAATGCCTGTTATGCCCACTTCTTGTAAAATCTCGACCGTTCTCAAAACATTTCCGCCGCGTTTAAAGCGAAAAATAATACTCCAATTAACCTTGTTTGTATTTAGCTTATCTATTCTCAAGCAAGAGAATGACAGCATTACCAAACCGCCCTGAGCATTAAGCGTAACACGATTTAGCTCAATTTCATTTTGGCCACTAAATTGCTGCTCACCAGCGCTAAATTGCAAGCGCGGAACAACAACCGCTTCACCAGCGATCTGTAGCGTATCAACCTGCGCGTTACCAATTTTTGCTGTTGTGATTGCAGCATTAGCGATATGAGCGTTAGTAATCGACCCATTGCGAATAAACGCATCAGAAAGATAGTTGCCCGGCGGTACTGTCACGCCATTGATCGTCGTCGTTCTTGTAACAGTCGAGAACATCGGCGTCTTATCGCCCTGCGGATTTGCAATGTAAAACTTATCCGCCCTGATCGCAAAATCAGACACACCATGATTACTTGCTAAGCCGATACCGCTGACAACACCGCCTGACTGCACTTTGAGCGTCCACTGGGCAGACAAGCCGTTTAGCGACTGTGCGTGCTGTTGGATGCTCGATGTGTGACCGCTGACGGTGGTTTGCAATGTGCTGACTTTGCTTGTTTCAGCGGTAAGCTTGCTATCGACTTGATTGACTTTGGTTGTCAAGCTATTAAGTGCGCTTGCATTCGCTTTAGAGCCAAGACTTGTATTTAAGTTATCAACACGACTTGATAAAGCGCTATCAGCGTCAGCTCGTGCTTGTTCTTCTTTCGCAATGCGTGCGTTAGTTGCTTGATGATTGCGACTAAACGATACATCAAGACTATCAACACGACTTGATAAAGCAGAGTCAGCATCAGCACGTGTTTTTTGCTCAGCTGCGATTGCAGCATTGGCACTATTAGCTTTGCCAAGTGCATCATCTGCAACACGTTTAGCATTTTGTGCGTTAGTGTTTGCTGTATCAGCAGTGCTTTGAGCTTTGTCAGCTTTGCTATTGACAGTTGTGTAATTAGCAGTCAATGAGTCGATTTGACTTGATGTTGAGACATCTTTATCGCTCAATGTCTTAAGCTGTCTTGTCACGCTTGCTTTATTGCTGTTGTAGTCACTACTTAAGTTATCAATGCGAGTTGATAAAGCTAAGTCAGCATTTGTGCGAGCTGTTGTTTCACTTGCAATTTGAGCAATCAGAGTGTTATCAGCTGATTTATAAGCTGTCTCGATCTGACTGATCTTTGTTGCTGTTGCTTGATCAGCTTTAGCTTGAGCAGACTTAAACTCATCAAGACTTGCACTGCTTGCTTTTTGGTCAATATCGGCTTGCACGTCTTCTGGTGCTGGCGACCAGTCTGTGGCAAGTGTACCTAGTTCGAGTTTGGGATTTTTGACAATCATGGTGTCAGCGACAATGTCCCAAATTTGAATAATCGCATTGTCAATACGAGCAAGTGTTTTATCAGACGGTACAGTACACAAAGCACTAATACGCCCATCAAAACTATCGCCGTTATTGATACTGTGCTTCCACAACCCAAACCATTTTCTTGAGCCATCGGTATAGGTGCAAGTCAATTCTAATCCAATCCTAAACCATTTTGCCCCTTGAGTGGTAGCACGGTGGGCGTTGGTGTATGACACATCACAAGACAATACAAAGTGTCTTAATTTTGACACATCAAGCGATGGGCTGACCTGTAGATACGTTGTGCCATGACTGTTTCTTGAGGTGTTGCTATTGAGCAAATAATTACGCCCACCCACCGCCAAATTATCAAACTTCGCATTCATCTGACTTTGTGCCGTTGCCACTGCCTGCTGAGCATTAGTTGCTGTTTGCTGTGCTTGGGCAACACTGGCTTTGATAGCGTTGTCAGCAGTGGTAAACTTACTGTCTAATGCACTCATGCGACTGGCTAAACTGCCATCACCATCAGCCCTTGCTTTTTGCTCTGCCGTCAAGCTTGCATTAATCGTACTATCAGCACTCTTATAGCTTGCATCAATCGTATCAATGCGTTGAGACAAAGCATTATCAGCATTGGTCACAGTCTGCTGTAGCGTGCTGATGCTTGCGTTAGTCTGTACAAATTGAGCGTCGATGTCTTCAGGTGCAGGTGTCCAATCAGTTGCGATGGTGCCTTTTTCAAGTTTGACATTGCGAATTTGGAGTGTGCCAACAGCATGACTTTCCAACAACAACGCTAAATAATTAAAATGTTCAGCGTGTCCGTTTTTATGATTAAGGGTAAAAGTATGACTGTATTTGACCCAGTCGCCCGTGATGTCTTGGCGGATAAAAATATGGTTTTGGGTGGCAATGCCATTTAGATAATACAGGCGTACAAAAATCCTTAATTGGACATCGCCTTTGGCTTCATACGATAATGTATATTCTTTACCATTGACAATTTCATTTAAAAGCGGATTGGTGCCGATATTGTTATTGACAACCGTGCCTTGTTTACTGCGTTGATACCAATGTTTCCAAAATGCTTGCTCGCCAGTCAAAGTAATAACGCCATTAGCAGGTTCAATACGGATAGCGGTTTCGCTGTTATGTTTATTAAATTGCCAATTCGCAAAAGTGCCAGTATTAAGCAATAAATTACGACCCCCAACTGCCAAATTGTCAAATTTCGCCCCCAGTCTATCAATACTTGTCGCTTGCCCTGCTTGCGTCTGTTTAATCGCTGTAATCTCGCTATTAGCATTATCCGATGCAGTTTTTAGCTGAGTGTAGCGTTGTGACAGCTCGCCTGTGGTTACGCCAAGCTCACGGATTGAGCTTGTATGACCGCCCACAGTTTGCGACAGATTAAGCAATTCTTGCGTCTTAGCACCGTCAGACTGCTTAAGCGCATTGATATCAACAATCGCGCTGCTGATGCGATTTTTCTCTGTGTCGATACTAGCAACAGCAGTATTAAGCGTGCTTTGAGCATTAGCAATACTTTGATTAAGCGTCGGCAACTGCTGATTGATGCTGTTAATACGCGTGCGCTCATCAGCAATGCTTTGATTTAACTTTGGCAAATCAACATTGATTTTGCTGATGTTTGTTTCAAGCGTCGGTATCTTAGCAATCGGCGTGCGCAGTGACTGATCAAGATGGCTTTGGCTAATTTGACCAGATAAGATATCAAGTACTTTTCCTGCGTCGGCGCTTGTTGTGCCACTGACCCATTCCGTCCAATCGCTGACATTGCCCAATTTATCAACGATACGCGCACGATAAAATTGGCGTAAATTGCCTTGCAAACCAGTGATTGTATGGCTGTTGGTTGGGTAGGCAAACTGCCCTAGTGTAGCGATATTTGAGCGACCGTCTGGTGATACTTGAATTTCTGTGTAATTGGTATCGGTAGAGCCTGTGTTAAATATCCAAGCCAATTCCATGCCAAACAGCTTGCCAGTGGCGGTAAGCCGTGCCAAGCGTGGCGGTTTGCCTACTTTGCCTGTGATGGTAGTAATTTGGCTTGATGTGGCTAGGCTTTCGTTATCAAAGGCGTCGATTGCACGCACACGAGCTTGATAGTTACCGCTATAGACATTGTCAATATCGATGGTTTGGCTGGCGGTCTTAGGCAGTGCAATCCACGCATTATCATCGGTACGCCACTCGACACGATACGCCACCGCACCGATGACTTGTGACCAATCAATGCTTAGCTTGGTGATACTGACACCTTGCTCGACACGCACCGATTGGCTGATGGTCACTGTCTCAGGCGCGCTAATCACCGCCGTTGGGATGACGCTCACAGGCTTTGGCTGGGCACGGATATCAATCTCAGCAGCGACAAATTTGTCAGGGTTGTACTCAACGCCTGTGATGGTAAACTTGGCAGGCTCAGACTGCACAATCGACATCACACGCAGTTTGAGCGTCTGCAAATCAGCACTATCCATCGCCCACACGGCATCAACTTCGGCACGTTCAAAGGCGGTCTGCACGGTGATTTTATTGCCATTGATGGCGGTAATGGTGCGTGTCTCAGTGACGCCATCATTGCCATTGATCATCAGCAGATCGCCACTTGCCAAGCTTTTGGTGATGGCACGATCTAGGGTGATGACATTGCCGTCGATGGCTTGTACACGACCGCCATTGTCACGACCTGCCAGCACATGATCAGACACGGCAATCACTGAGCCCACGTGGGGCAAATAGCCGTCTAGCCCGACACTAAATGTCACCGTCTGCGTCTCAAGTGCTTCAGACAGTAGTGCCCACTTGCCAAGGCGTATCGCCTGAGCCTGACTAGTGCAGCCAAAGGCAGACATATCAAGGGTTTTTACGCCGTATTTGGCGATGGCTTGCAGGTCTGGGACAATCTCATAAGTAGTTTTGTACTCATTATCTGGGTCATCCCAAGCGACTTTGATTTGAGTATGTCGTGCATAATTGGCAGTGCCTGAGTACTCAAAATCACCGATGATATTGGCACGGCTGAAGGTGTATAGCACATCTTTTGGCAAATCAGCATCGACGATAATTTGCTCACCATCCCAATATGTTAGTGCGTGGAAAATCCCTGCGATATTTTGCAAAATCTTATACGCATCTTCACGCTGCTGCAGATAGACATTGCACGCATAACGAGGCTCACGACCACCACGGCCATCATCGACCATTTCGTCGCAGTACTGTGCCACACGATACAGGCTCCACTTGTCCAGATGGCCAATCAGCCGATCACCCAGTGCATAGCGACGAGCGGTGCACAGGTCATAATAAATCCAAGCGGGGTTATTGCTGTAGGCAAGCTTAAAAGTACCGTCCCACAATCCTGAGTAAGTACGGCTGACTGGGTCATAGTTGCTCGGCACTTGGATAATCATGCCGTGGCATTCAGCGGCGAATTTTGGGATATTATTAAAACTCTCAGCATTAAAGCGTAAGCCAATCAGTGCCGTGCATGGATAGCGTAGCTTGGCATCAAGCACTTCGGTGAGTGCATCGATGGTCATGCGATCGCCAATCATCTCGCTGTCTTTATTGGCGGTGATGCGACGCACACGGATTGTCCAGTTGCTCTTAGCGGTGGGTAAGTCAATGCGGTGACTGCGTTTGTAGCCTTGTGATGCTTTGCCGCTAAATTTGGTAGCAAGCACTTCACGCCATACACCGCCATCGGTCTGTACATCGACGGCATATTCAATGGTGTGACCAACACGATCGCCGTTATCCTTGGCGGTAAAAATCGCCCCAAAGCCCAAGCGAATGACCACTGCTGATAGCTTGGTGTTGCGGATTTGACGCACAAATGGGCGGTCATGGCGTAGCTCGACATTGACACCAGTCTCATTCTCGACCGCTGGAAAGCCGTGCAGGTGTTCTTGGTCAATCGTGCCGTGACGCATCTCCCAGCTCACACCGGCGAAGTTCTCACCGCCGTTGTCATTAATCAGTGGCGTGCCATCTAGATAGATAGACCTGCCCCCATCGACCAAGCCCAAAATCTCACCTTCGCCAAGCCCATAGACGACGCCAACCTCATTGCCTGATTGCATATTGTCAGGCATGATATAAGGCTTGGCTGCTTGTTTTCCCTTTTTTGCACCGATAATTTGCATGATTTACCCCAAAAAAATTACAATGATTTTCTGACTTCTGCCATTGATCTTTTGATCATATTGCCAGCAATGCCCTTAGCATTAATATCGCCGCTGTGATTATGCACACGCACGCCACCATCGATCGTCTTGTCATAAGCGGTAATGCCGGCTGAGACGATAAAGCCACCAATCAGTCTGCGACCGTACAAGATAGGCACTGGATTGCCTTGTGCGGTAGTGGTCACAGCGCCACCAAATCCATTGTTCGGCTTGTTGCCGTCTTCATTATCAACTGCGACATCAGGCGTCGGTGCAAGCAGGGTCGCCACGCCGCTGGCAAGCATCCCCACACCCGCTGCGACCAATGACATGGATGTGCCACCCGTGAATGGCGTACCAACAATCCCTGCCACGATCATGGCAACACCTGCGATGGTCTGAATCCAGCCAGCAGCTTTACCGCCACTGCCCACCACTCTGGGAACGATATGGATGTGATCGCTGCTTGTACGGTAGTCAAGTTCACGCTCGCCAATGTTGGTCGCCTGTGTGCGTTTTTTGCCGTTAAACACGGCAAAGCGATATCCCAGACGCTCAGACTCAAGCATAAACGCCTTGTAAGCAGGGATCTGACAAGCCAGTGCATGGCTGGCTTCTTTGGCACTTTTGACATCAAGCCTAAAAAATCGCCCAAATTTCTTTGCCAAGATGCCGTGTAGTTCAATGGTTTTCATAAATTTTACCCATTAAAAAACCGCCTATCAGATGATAAGCGGTGATTTTTGAATGTAAAAAAAGTCAAATAATTTATGCGTTTTTGCCTAAATTATTTGACTTTTGGTGTAGGATACCCTATAATATAAACCATCGGAGCAATAACGCTTAGGTAGTTTTGCTACTCGATGAGCCGATGGGCTTACACCCATCAACAAAAAAGGAGCAGACGATGAAGGCTCTAATCCAACTCATCGTCATTGTTATCCTGCTACTCATTAGCAATAATGCGTACTAGATAGCAAGCCAATCAAGCTACCGTTAATAGTTTGATTGGGGGTTAGGTGAGATTAGCGGTCTTGCCTAACCTGCCCCTTAATCTTAATCAATTTTAGCGTAAAAATCAAGGATTGTTATGCCAAAAATCGTCTCAAATCCCAAGACGCGCCGTGAAATCAACGAAGCATCCATGGCGCGCCGTGGCGTCGTCAATAAAGCGTTTAAGCTGCACGAAGACACGGTAGCGCTGGTCAAAGCATTGTCCAAACAAACGGGCAAATCTCAAGCCCAAATCGTCACCGAAGCTTTGCAGATGTACGCCGCTCAAAACATCGACTGATGTCGCACCACCATCGCCACTCGTTTTGCCCAGTTTTCTCCAAAAATTTCACGTACGGAGTTACGCCCGTGGGGATGGTGGATGACAAGGTTTTTGCCAAAGATTGGCGGTGTTTTTTCGCTCGCTAGCTCACCGCTATCACCCAGATAAATCAAGGCATGATTGGGGTGATAAGTGCGTCCGACACGGCAGATGATGACATCATGCTTTTGGATGTCGGACAATGGCACTTCGACAAAGCCTTCGGTTTTAAAGTTTTCAACATACAGGCTTGGGCTATGATCATCTTCCCACCAGTCCACGGCTCGCGGATAATCTGACAGCGTCAAGCCGCACTCGCGCTCATAATAATCACGCACTAGGCTATAGCAGTCTTGCAGACCATGCACATACTCACGCCCGACCAGTGGTGCGGTGTAGGCTTTGGGCTTGTGGGTGCGGATATTGACCACGCCATGATTGACCGATGCAATCACCCACGGCACGCCGTGTAACGCCATCTGCACACGGTCAGGCTCAGACGGCATAGGCTCACCATCTGGGTGGCTATGTACGATGGCTTGGATCCCAAAGTTAAATTCAATCTCGGCATATTCAGCAGGGTCAATCTCAAAATGATTTGCAGGGTCATAGCTGATATTCGCCATGCGAATATAGTCAAGCTCGCCATCAAAAGTATTTCGCACAATCAAGCCACAGCACTCGTGCGGATAAGCATCAAGTGCATGGGCTTTGATGGCGTCTTTGAGGGATTTAGATAGTCGCATTTATTTTGTCCAACAAAAAACCACCCATAGGGTGGTTTGTTTTAGAAATAGATTTATTTAATGTGTGTAGCTATCATACTTGGCAAATCATCAAGATATTTTTGAACCTGCTTAACATCATGCCACTCAATATCATCATCCAATGCATAATCCGCTTTGTGCCTTAATGTCAAAAAGTTACGGTATTTGATGGCAATTTTGCGTAGATTTTTATCATTTTTTGCCAACTCATCCAAGCTGTAGAACAGGTTTTGATGTGAGCCAGTTTTGAATTTATCGGTAGCAATTCCTGCATTATTCATGGCCAATCTTAGATTATGAAAAATAGCATAGTAACTACGATTAATATAGCTACGATGAATAATTTCTGATGAATTTTCATCCATATTGGCAAAAGCAGCATTGATAAAGCTGCAGAAGTCATCAACACAAATACTCATACCCCTGCTCCTTGTTGCACAGGGATAAAACTGACCAGTATTTTTTTATATTCATCGTATTCCAGCGTGTCACTTTCAACCAGTTCATCGATAAATAGATCATTCAAATCAAGGGCGTCATCAATATTTACACCAGATAAAAACATGCGAATCCGCAAAACATCCTCAAATTCTGTTTCTTCGCCAGCTACAATAAACTCATTATAGCCTGCATAGTGTTTGGATAAAAAACGCTGCAATAACTGCATGGTTTTAATGAACGCTTCTTTGCCGATACCAAGCCGATCCAATAAAGAGATTCTAAATTCAATCTCCTCTAATGCCAAGCGACTATTGTCAAGTAGGTAGTCTCTTGCTTCGCTACCTTGATATAAGTCAACAGCTTGTATGATAGGGTCTCCATCTAGCAAATTTATCGAATTATATATCACCATCGGAACAACACCAGTCAAATAGGGATTGCGATGTAGGCTTTGTAGTGAAATTTCGTTACTTTGCAAAAAGCAACCAGCCTTATGCAAAGTGTTGATGTAGTTTTGTGTTGCATCACCATCACTTTTTATTTGATAAGCTGATTGCATTGATTCAAGCGCTGCGTCAATATTACCCATTAACAAATGGGCAAAGCCTTGCAGTGTGTATGCTGCATATCTATCAGACGATAAAAGTTTTTCAGCATCCCTCAGCCAAGAAATATACATTAAGTGCTCAGGATTGGTTGGGCCGCAATAACCCTGAATATACTCCAAAGCTTGTAGTGTACGTGTTTTTGGCTGAATACTCATCATATATCTCTATATTGGTCGGCTCTTTATTCTAACATGAATAAATCAACTTGGCAAAACCAATCAGATTAACCCCGCTGCAGGATAGCCACCAAATGGTAAGGAATTGCCTTTGCCGTGGCGGATTTCACAGCCGTCAAACCATCCATTGCATCGATCCAGTGCTGGATTGTCCGTTGGCTCATTATTGATTGTGTACATCGCCGTGCCTGTATAGCCACAGCACTCACCGCGATAACCGCCTGTCATCGCCCAGTGGCAATGATGGCCAATCATCCGCACGGGGATTTGGGATTGACCGAAGTCCACAGGGTTTGATAGCTCAAACTCTACAATTTGGCTGTTGGCTCGCTTCTTTTGCTCCACATACCAAATTTGCTTTTTGTACTCTGGATTTGGGCTCATTAGATACTTGGCAAGGGTGGTATAAACGGTGAGCACCGCCCCAACAAAATCACCACGCTGCAGTGTTAAAGCATGCATACCTCCCCAATGTTGACCAAGCTTATTATCAAACACCAGGGTCGGCGTACTCGCTTTACCATCGCCACGTGTCTCAAGTCCGATCGATTGCACCGCTGTTGGTGCGTAGTCTTTACCCTTGAAGGTGATGACATTGCTATCGTGATTGTGAAAATAGTACACATCGCCACCTTGACGACGGGCGTCAAGGCAGTAGAGCATCACCAAGCCTTCAACGGATTGTTTTTGGATATCTGCACTTAACGCCATCACTGTTCCTTATACGGTCTCGGTCATTTGTGTATCGGCGGTCTTGCACAGTACACCAAATTCACCATCGCGATATACGACAGCAAATGCGGTGATTTTGCGCAAGCCATCCCAACCTTTGAGCTGTTGAGTTTGCTGTGATGCCCAGGCGATGAGCTCACCACGGAACACGCTGACGCGGTTACGACGTAGTAAGCCGTTGTTTTCTTCGTTGTTCGTGACTTCAAAGCCGTCGTCTTCTGGGTAGTAAACGATTTCGATATGATTTGCTTTCTCGCCATGATTTGCCATCCATACCCCAACTTGAGAGATGAAATTGCTGATTAGATTGGCTTCTTCACGGCTCATTAGCTGTACTTGCACGCTTTCGCCGTCGGTTTCGATAGTGGTTACATCACTCATAACTGCCTCCAATATAAAAAAGCCCTTGGTTGTCAAGGGCTTGGTTGATGTAAACGACATGGATGTCGTCGAGTTAAAATTAAAACACTTGTTCAAGCTTTAAGCTGATCTGCCAAAAGCTGCCTTTGCGTTGGCTAATGCTATAGCCCTCACAAATGTATTTATTTTTGACACCAAAGGGATTGACCCAGTAAAAGGGCTTAGCGCCTTTGTGTGCATCAATAAACTCCATGATCGGCTTGATCACCGTCTGATAATCACCCGTCTTGGTACCTGACCAAGACTCACGGCGATTATTGATACCGACGCTGACACGCTGTACATAGCCATCATTGTACTGGTTTTTTAGCACGGTTTGGGTGGTCTCGACCGACGCACCCATGTTGAGCTTATAATCAAAGGTCTGCATTAGTACCCCCAGCCTTGGCGGTGTGATTTAGCATCACGCTCGGCAAGCTTATAATCAATGGCATCACCGACCATCTTGCCGATGGTGACGATCAGATCGCCGTTTTGATCTTGTGTTGCCGTGGCAGGCTCACCGCTATAGTTATTGATGATGACTTTGGACTCGCCACGCATAAAGCGATTTGGGTTATCCAAAAACTTGGTCAAGCGGTCGTTATCTCGTGGCTTGACCACACGCTCGCCCTTGTCAAGAATCCAAGTGCCTTCGCGCGGTACGCTGGGGATACCGTCGTGGGCTTGACCAACGACAGGATTTTTGAAAGATTTAATCCGCGCGATAATGCTCGCCGTCTGAGCCACCACTGTTCCCATTGCAGCTAAATTCATTGGAAAAGGGTTGGCTGATGCTAAGGCAATCGCTTGTTGGATTGCTACGCCACTTCTTGCAATCGCCACACTTTGTTCAAGTGCAAATAAAGCTCGATATGCTTTAGACTGTTCGCCAAACATAGACTTGGCAGCAGAAGATAGGCCGCTTGTGATGTGCTCGGCAGAAAGAATGGTTAGCTCACGCTTTGCTGCCAAGTGCGCCGCAAGCAAATCACGCTCCTGCTGATCGTAATCGGCATTGATATCTAGCTGCGCTTGACGTGCATCACTGATGATCTGGAGCTGTTCTTGATATTGCTTGTCCATCTCTGCAGCACTGTTAATACCAGCTATCAATGCATCACTTACACCCTGCAGACCGCTGGAATTACCGAAAGTTGGCATGGTAAAGACCGTTCCAGCTTTTAGATCTTCCTGCAGTTTGCTAAACTTATCAACAAGCTGACTTTGAGCCTCAATGGATAAAATTGCTTGTTGCTGCTCGGATGTAAGCCCACTTTGTGATAATGACCATTGCGCTTCAGCAAGTGGATTATTAGCATTTCTTAGCATGAACAGCTTTTTTTCAAGCTCAAGCTGGACCGCTGATTGCTTGGTTACGAAAATTTTGGCGCGCGACTGTTCGACATACATGTCTTTGATGTTTTGGCTGATGTCACGATAATCTTTAGCCGTTGCAAGCTTGTGTTGCAACTGTTCAATTTCGTTTTTACCAATCATGAGAGTTTCGTCTCTGATTTTCCCCACATCCATAGCAGCATTGACATCGATCTGTATTTTTAAGCGCTCGCGCAAATCATCCAAGACCTCCCGACTGACATCTTGATATTTTTTGGTGTTGGTAATCTCCCAATCCAAAATTTCAAGCTGACTCATCTGAGACGTAACAACCGACTGATGAATACGATCAATTTCATCAAGCACTGCTTGATTGCGCTCAAGCTGATATTTTTGCGCAATCAGTTGTTCAAGCTGACTTGTATCCTCACTATGATATTTACCAACACCTTTATCATAGCCAAAGGCAAACAGAGGATTGTCATTATTAAATAGCGCAATATCGCGCTTAAGCGCTGCAACTTCATTGATGACAGCGTCTTTTGCTTGCTTTGCCAGATCTTTGGCTTGCTTGGCCACAAGCGGTGCTTTATTAGCAATACCAATCGCAAACCCTTCCGCTGCCCACTCGCCGAGCTGCTTCATTACACGCGATGGCGACCGGATGTCCAAAAACTTAGTGATGGCATTTTTCACATTGCTTGCCAAGTCTTTTGCTTTAGCGACAGCAGCGCCAATTTTTTCGTTTATACCGTTGATTAGGCCTTGTACAGCATCACGACCAGCTTGCGTCAAGCTGGTACCTAGAGTCTTGAATGTAGCCAGTACATCGCGCCCAAATTGCTTGAAAATATTGACTGCTGCTTTAGCACCATTCCCAATCGCGGCTTTCACTCCCTCCATGTCGCCACGAATCAGCGCTTTGATGACATTGAACACTGTGCTGACTGTGGTTTTGATCAGACCAAATCCTAAATTAAAAGCGGTGGCAAATCCGCTCAGTGCTGCTTTGATGATTGCACCAATCGCACTCATGCCAAAACTGACAGATGCTTTGATAACTTCAAACGCTGCCAAAGGTATCGTCGAAAAGCCATGCCAGAATGCCTTGGCAGCATCTAATACCACTTCAAGCGTCGCCATCATACCGCTAAAATAGCTTTTGATATTATCAATCGCTGTCTTAATCGGTGCAGGCAGATTATTAAAAATCTCAGCCGCTTTAGCTTTGACGGTTTCCCAATTTTTATAAAGCGCTACACCTGCCGCAATGACGCCAGCGATAGCAACACCAATGGCAAGCATTGGCAAAGTAACAGCGCCCAAGGCTGCGCCCACCAGACCGCTAACAGCAGCAAGCCCACCAAATGCCGCGGTTACCACTGGCACCGCCAAGCCGATGGCACCGATTGCCACCCCCAAGCCAAGTATGACACCTGTTACTGCGGTGATGGTTGAAATCAACTTCGGATTTTCCTGTGCAAACTCCTTGATGCTATTGATCGCCGGTGTTAATTTTTCAACGATGCCAGCTAAAGCAGGTAAAAACGCATCACCGATCGCCGCTTTGGCGTTCTGTGTGGCATTCTTAAACATTTCCATCTGTGCGGCTGCTGTGGCATTGATGTTTGCCGCTTCCGCATTCATAGATCCTGCATATTTGGTAGCATCACCCATCGCTTGCAAATGCCCAGTCAGCGTCTCGGTGCCTGTGACAAGCTGCGATACCACGGGCAGTGCTTCAGCACCAAATATAGCGTTAATGCTCGCTGTTTGAGCTTCTGCAGGCAGTTTTTTAATAGCTTCAAGAACTTTGTTAATCGTGCCCACACTGTCTGTCTGCATACCCTTGGCAACATCTGTATAAGACAACCCAAGGTCGGTAAAAGCATTTTTGGCAGACTTGGCGAGACTGTCGCCCTTGGTTAGCTGAATCATCATATTCTTTAGACCAGTGGCCGCCACATCAGGCTTAACGCCTGTTAGGCTGGCTGCCATGGCTGCGATTTGATCAGATGACACACCAGCAATCTCACCCAAAGGACCGATGGTTTGGACAACCTGCATGATATTTGCAGCCGCATTTGGTGAATTATTGCCCAGATAGTTAATTTTATCAGCTAAGGTTTCGACTTCTGTCTGCGACATCTTAAATGCTGTGCGCATCTCTGCCATGGCCTGACCAGCTTCTTCAGCAGTAATGTCAAATGCGGTGCCCATCTTGGCCGCTGCTTCAGTAAATTTGACAATTTCATCAGCAGCAATACCCGATTGACCTGCCGCCGCGGCAATTTTGGCAAGTCCATCGAAAGCGATTGGTACTTGAGTTGATAAGTTTTCCAGCTCGCGTCGCATATTCACCAAGCCATCGGGCGTGTCAAAATCCACGACTTTTTTAACTTCTGCAAGGGCTGATTCAAACTTCATCGCTTCATCAGTTGTGGATTTGATGCCGGCACCGATGGCGACCAAACCTGCCGCGCTTGCGGCGCCAACTGCGCGAAATGTACCTAATGCCTTTTCATATTTTCGGCTAAATCTGTCAAGCCTGTTATGTATCTCTTCATTCTTTTTTGCAAAAGCGTTAAGATTATCAGAGGCTTGTTTCATGCCGCGATCAAACGCTGTCGTCGTTGCTTCAAGCACAATTTGTAATTTTGATACAGTACTCATCTCTTAGCCCATAAAAAAACCCTTACCAACAAGTGATAAGGGTTTTTATTTAAGTTGATATTATTTTGAGGGGAATGCGTGGCGACGATAAGCCCTTACAAGACCTTGTGGCTTATCGACATAAATAGCAGCAGTTGCAAGTTTAGCTTCGCCTGCGCCAGCTTTAGCATAGATGGTGAATACATCGGCATCAAGCAACTCTTTGTAGTCATAGTAGGTGCTATCATGTAAGATAGGCTTTAACTCACCTTGACCAATGCGATAACCAATGACGCTTGCAGTATTAGCTTCTAACCATGATGCTTTATCGCCTTCTTCTTTTATGCCCGACCAGCCAAAATTATCCAAAATATGTAGCGTGCTTAAGCTAAATCTAACCGTATAGCTATAATAGTCCATCTTGATATTCGGATAAATAAAGCCGGTATTGCTAAATATCGGTATGCTCGCTCCAAAACCATTTGAATCATAAGGAAAAGCATTGATTAGCGTTGCATAATTTTTTGCCTTAATTTCAATATAATCTTTGGTGCTATTAATGCTAACTCCGTCTTGACTGTATTTATAAATTGGTGATGAATACTCTCCTGACTTAGGTGGATTTGGAAATATAGCATCTTTTTTCCATCGAGTAATTAGTGTTAATTTATCATCAGTATTGTCAAATTCCAATAATAAATTAGTTCGATCTGCTGATTGATCGGCAAAGTTAACAATCTTTTTCTGCGTAATAATAGCATTATTATTAACGCCGTTTGAGGTTCTTACTTGCGCGGCTTGAGACGAAGCTATCAAACCTTCAATCAGGGTATCAATACTATCAATATCTGCACTACTGTGAACATTTTCTGCGTTTGCATTAAATGAAGTCATGCAGATCAATCCGACCAATAATTTATTAAGTACATTTAACTTCTTCATAATGTCATCTCGATACAATGTTAAAATTATTGTACTTAACTCATTATGAAAAATTCAAGCCCTATTATTCAACATTGCAATTAACTCCATTACTTCAGCCCTTGCTTCAGCAATAGTTTGAGCGTTTTTGAGCTCCGCAAGCTGCTCTTCGGTCATAGGGTTCGGGTCTATAGGCATAAAGTCAACCATGCTGTGGTTTTTATCACCGTACAGCCTAGACATCCAATAAGCAGTTTGGATGTCTTGACGAAAACCGCCTATTGGATCAATGATGTCAAAAGCTTGCCATTCCATAAACTCAGAAAAACTCATAGAATGCGCAAGCTCACCGACGGTTTTGCCGAGATGAGCCGCCAATTTAAACAAAAACCGGCGGTCCAAATCGACAATTAATCCTTTTTTAGCTCTTCAATCTTCTTGTCAAAGCCATTAACTTCATTAATCATTCCAACTAACTCAGTCATTGTATCCGCGTGCATTTTGCCAAGCTCACCAATATCTGTTTCGCCAAAAATACGCTTGCCATTCTCATCACATACTGAAAAAGCTACCATTTTTAGCGATGTCTTAATACTGTCTATGCTCTCATCAGACAGCTTGCTCTGCTCTGCAATTGTCAGCTTTTTAATATATACCGTGCCCACGCCCTCAAGTTCATAAGCCGCTGGTGCGCCCAAATTGCCAAGGGCGGCAAGCAATTCTTTTTTATTCATACCCATATTCTCTCTTTAATATGTTACTCAGTAAGTTCTTTGGTTTCTTCGCCAGTGATCAAAAATTTGCCTTTTTTGCGAATTTTTTTGGTCGTATCTTCGGCATCAGTGGTTAAATCGCTGATGATTGCTTTAAACTGTCGGCTTTCAGTCGGCGCTTCGACAAATTTAAGCTGCACATACAGCTCTTTATTGCCATCGTAAGATGATTGCAAAAGCTGGTGGGTGGCATCATCAGGAATGAGCACATACTCAAATTCAACTTCCGAATTTTCTTTGTAATCGACTGGTACTTGTACCTGTCTGCGGTCATCAGTCGCCGTGATGTCATCTAACACTTTGGTGTCAGATGGTACGCCGCACTTAGTTAAGCGTTCAATTTTTTTAAAGCTTGAGCTTGCACCCGTTGCTGAGACCAGCACCTGATAAAAGCTGTCTTTAGTTTTTTCGACTGTGTTTTGAGTCGCCATGGTTTTGCTCCATAAAAAACCCCTGTTTGGGGCGGTTAAAAGAAAGTTTGCCAAAATTCATACTCTAAGATGGCACGGTATTGGCCGCTGTCATAATGATGCTGTACGCCAAGGTAGTTGCTTGGTGTAATGCTGTCTAGCCGTCCGATGACACGGCTTGTCAACGCCAACATCTTGTCATATTGATCATGGTACACATCGATTTGCACGCTCACCCATTCATGACCTGTCACGCCATCAAGCGTGTTATCCGGATTGGTATTGATAATTTGATAAACAATATAGCTATCGGCTTTCTCTGCAACCTCAGGCACAAACAGCGGATAAACGCGTTTATCAACTAAGTCAGCCAGCAGCTGATAAATTTTTTCACTTGCTTGCATGACTACCCCATGATCTTATCAATACGTTGCCCAAGTTTCTGGGCAAATCGGTCAGTTGCATTGTCTTTGTTTGATTGAAATGCAGGTCGAATAAATGGGGTGGCTGGACGCCCCCTTGCTCCATATTCTTCATGAAAAATAAAGTAATAAGCATTGGTACGCTCTTCACGCTTACCCTTTAATGCCACATAAATACCGACGGCTGCGCCATCTATATTAGAACTCGCCCCCTTTGTTAATCTCCTCCGCTTAAGAGATGCTTTAATTACACCTGTTAAAAATGGGGCGTTGGCTTTGGCTTGATTTAGCATAGGGGTGCTCGAATACATCAGAGATTGGTACAAGGTACCGCCAGTATCTCTATTACCAACCACATCACGCAACTCATGCAGTTTGTCGTTGAGTTCTTTGAAGCCTTCAAGTTTCATCGATACACCGCCTTGGCGATGATGATTTTTTTGTTATCTTGTGGCACTGGCATCAGCCCGATCACTTCGTACAGCATATTAGTACCGTCCAGCACCTGAACCTTGTCAGACGGTATAATGTCCGTCTCATAGTCCACGTGTAGCTTAGCATCCATGCTCATGCCCTGAGCTTTGGCTTGCACAAATTCTCTTGAGCCGACAGGTAGTAATTCACAAAATGTCTGAGTTGTGATATCCTGACCTGCCACCACAGCCCCTGTTTTACTGCGTGTTGGCGGCGAAATGCGGATGATATTAATCGGTGTTTTGAGTTTATTACGGCTTAAACGTACCATACCGCCTCCTTTCTATTTGTTCTTTGACTTTTCGCCTCTCGCGCTCATGCTCTTTTTTGGCAGCCACAAACATAGGCAAAAATACAAATAGAAAAGCGAAAAACATAACTGCCACTACTAACACTAAAGCCAATAAAACATAAAAAAACAAAGATTCCATATTAAACTCCCATTTTTCGATATTTGTGAACTAAGCGATCATAGGCAGGATTGTCATACATCTGCTCGACTTGCTGACTGGTACGATGATCATACAATGTGCCAATCGTCATTAAAATTGCTTGGCGTAGCGGTGTTTTGGTTTCCCCAGTAGCTGTCAAGCAGATTTCATCATCAAGCGGCCTATCTATGTCATCTTCAACAAATTGTATGGCGACAGGTATTAAGCTTAAAATATACTCATCGCTAATCGTATGCGTAATAGCAAGACTCTTTTTGACTTCATCCAAGGTTAATTCTGGATTAATCATAGATATATTCCCAATCAATAAAAGCCCTGTCGGTCAATCAACAGGGCTTTTTATCATTTTACTCTTCTTCGACTTCCGATGCTGCAGTGAGATCGCCAGTGACGCAAGCGTCAGGCATACGCACGCCAAAGGCTGCACGCATCTCAGCACGGATAGTAACCAAGTTTTTGACAAAGTTATCGCGGTCTTCGGTCGATAGCTCCACCGCCACATCTTGCCGAATATAGCCATCAGTTGCCATGGTGATATTACCAATCCAGTATTTACCCGCTGGCATACCTGCAGACTGGATCACACGCACACCCCACAGTACAGGTGTCACCGTCGCACCTGGTGAGCCAAAGATGTAATGGCCGTCGGTACCCTTAGTGCGCTCAATCTTTGACCAATCTTCAGGGTTTAGGATGACTACATCAGGCGGTACGAAACTAGCAAATGCTTTGGCTTTAGCAGCTGATACGGTGTCAATGGCATTTGTATCGGCAGGTAGTACGACTGAGTTACCCTCTTTTAGCAGACCGCTGAATGACGTGGTGTTGCCGTTAATTACCAGATATTCAAGCTTCAGACGGATGCCGTACGCCATACGGCCACGGATATATGCCACCAACGCAGGCATATCAGCAAGTAGCTGGTTGGTAACGCGTACCCAGTGGGCTACGACTGAGACGGTCAGCTCTTCAATCTTAAAGTTTAGTGTGCTCTCCGGTTTTTCTTTACCTTCCTCAACAACATCAGCCATAAAAGTATGCGCTGACTCTTTAAGCAGTGGGATTAAAGACTCGCTAACAGGCGTCCAGTTAATTAGATCAACAATAGTTAGAGGCTGCTCAACCGTCGGCATGAATTCAACATTGCCAGCTTTGACAAGCACCGCATTTTTACCACTGATACTGCCCAAGCCAATCGTGTTGCGCACATTAAATTCGCCATCTAGCACCATTTTGCCGCGCGCTTTGGTGATGGCTTTGGCTTGATCTAGCACCGCTTCATTGCGTGCCAACAAAGCACCGATGTCATTGGGGTCATTGCGACCCTCGAGCACACCTTCAACCAGCTTTTGCTCAACTTCGGTTAGGCGGGCTGATAGCTCATTGGCCTGCTCAACTTGAGCGGTCAGCTCTTTGAGTGCGTCACGAGTTTCTTTGTCGGCTTCGCCGTAGCTGTCGATCGCTGATTTGTGCTTTTCAATCAAGCCATCAACTTCTGTTAGGCGTAATTTTAGCTGTTTGGCAATAGCTTCAAAGTCGCTTGGGCTGCCGCCATCACGAGTTTGCATTGCAGTGTGTAGAGATGTTTTTTTCATAAAGTTTCCTTAAGGTTGGTATGAAAAAAGCCCATCAGATGACGGGCTTGGGGTTTTGGTCTAGGTTATAACTCAAGATGTGCCAAGGCACGGGTGAGTGATTCGACTTCTTGAGATGGCTCAGGGTGTAGAATGTCGTCAAGCTTGCCAATAAATGATCTGGCTTGTGCTTCGCTCATGCCAAAGGCGCTCAGCATTCGTGTGGCGTCCGCTTCGCTCTCAATGGCATCAATGCTGTGATCTGACTCAATGCGTGCCGCACGATCTGACGGCTCATCAACGATGCTAATCTCGTATAGATCAGCGCGCTTGATGATAATTCGATCATCTTGCTCATCATAGTCCATCGGTGCCACCGGATAAAAGCAAATTGACAATCCATCAATGGTACCGTGTGCCATCATCGCTTTGACATCTTCGGCGATGGCTAGATTGGCGGTCAGCTCACCAGTGACTTTAAGACCGATATCATCTTCTTCGAGTCGCACCCATTTACCAATACGGCGGCGAATCGGCGTATCCACGAAGTCGCGCCATCCGTGGTTATAGTACATATACACGGATTTGACTTGGGCTTTGACCTGACTGATCAGCTCAGCGAATGCACCACGGGCGAACTGCTCCCCGTAGGTGTTCACGCTATCCCATTTGACGGCGTAGCCAGTGAATTGATAGGTCGCGCGGGGATTTTTGCCCTGTACAAATCGGATGTTACTGTCATTCATAGGCAGTAGACGCACAGGTAAATCACGCCTCATCTGACTGCGACAAGCTGGTTTCTTGGTTGTTGACATCGTTAATCTCTCTATTAGTGCTGATGGCATCAAGCGTGCCCATGTTAATCTGCATATACAGATGATCTCCACCTGTTTTCTGCGGTCGCCCTTCTTCATGACGTACTTCATTTGGGGTCATCTGCCCGCTGGCAATCGCTGAGCGGTAGCTATCGACGCGCTCTTTGAATGACGCACGGAGCACCGCATCAGCGTCGAACTCAAATTCATACTTACCCCAGTCTTTACGTGGCAAAAGATTGGTCAGCATGGATAATTCCAGCTTCTCAAGATACGGCCGTAGGTTGAACTTGTAAAACGCATCAATCATCGACTGGATACCTGTGCCCCAATTCGACGACTGCGAACTGTCATTAATCAGGATGGACGGAACGCCAAAAATCCTGCCAATTTCTTCGATGCTGTATCGGCGTGTCGATAGCAGCTCAATATCACTAGGTGTTAGACTCACCGCTTCAAACTTCATATCCAGCGGTAGCACTGGGATACTGGTTTCGCTACCCGAGACCAGTCCGCCAAGCTCTTCGCGCAATACTTGACGCTGCTCTGCCGTCGGATTGCCTTTTGTCATCAGTACGCCGGTAGGCTTAGCACCATTGACCATTAGGCTTGTTACCTTGTCATCAGCGCTATCAGCCACGGCGACGGCTTTGCGTGCGTGCGCCAGTGGCGACATGCCGACCGTGCCCGTGCCAAATAGCTTGACATGCCAAATCTCATCGGGCGTGTAGTCTTTCGTGAGTCCAGCGCTGAGATTGTCGGTCAGTGTGCGCCGATAAATCAGCTTGCCACGCTCCACAATGACATCCATATTTGCTGAATTGACGATATCCAAGCTGACAATGCGATCACTGCTTTGACTCAGCTTACCCTTGATAATATAAGCATTGCCGCTACTGACAAGATTTAGCATAAGCTGCTCAAAAAACTCAATGCGTGTCTGACGTGCATTAGGCTTGTATCTAAGCAAATTAATCAGCTCATGGTCTGCCTTGGCTCGATTGCCATCTTTATCAATTTTATACATTTCAAGAGGCAAGCTTGATACAGTCTCAGAAAGCAATCTGATACTTGCAAATACCGCCGATACCGTCATGGCACTGTCAAAAGTGACTGTCTTACTGGTTTTGGGTGTGCCTGTGATGGGCGTGGCGTACTGACTGCCTGTGGCAGGATCGCTTGGTGCAAGCCCAAACCACGCTTTAATGCTGTTAAATACGCTCATGCTTTAATACTCACAAAATCTGCCAAATAGTCATCTAATTGGCTGCTAAAATCATTACTTGGCAAATCGCCCGTCTCTGCGTAGTGGTACGCACGGTTGCTAGCGATAATACCTGCAATGGCAGGGTCAATCTTACTGTCATCACTCTCTTTACGCGGAAAAACATTGCCATTGGCGTCGGGCTTTACCGTGACATTACCCATGCCGTAAGTGAGTACAGGGTTGTTGTTATGATGCAGCCTACCAGCCAATAACATCGCTGAGATCCATTTCATTGGCTCAGACAAATGACGCACATTCTGCGGTACTTCCACCATGTTTACATTGTTTTCCATGGCGCGCATGGCGAAATACATGGCGTTAAACGGGTCGTAGCCGCACTCAATGATATTGTAATGACTGTTGTCACTGTACAAATCACGCTCGATGCGGTCAAAGTCAGTGATATTGCCATCGGTCACAGTCAGCCACCCTTGACGCTCCCACATCTGGTATAGCTTTTGGTTGCGGTGCTGGGCGTCCAACCGTGCCCGGTTAATGTAATTATCACTGAACCAATAGTAATGTTGTTCGCCGTCAATCGTGCGCACAAAGATTTTGTTTTTACTTGCTAAGTCTTGCTTGCTTGCCAAATCAAGACCGACAAAACAAGGGTCATCGGCAAAATCTGACTCTTTTAGGCTGCTGTCGCCTGCTTTCGTCCATAGATCCATGTTAAGCCAGCCACTTCGTGCCGCCACCCAAACGCACAGATGCTTGGTGAGAAAGTCGGTCAAGGCTTCAGGGTCAATCTTGGCACGCTGGCACGCTGCATCCAGCGCTTCTTTGCTGACTGAGATGCCGTAGTTAGGATTGGCTTTTTGCCAGGTTTTCGGGCTGGTCCAGTCATCACCATCATCCATCGTAAAAATGATGCCGAAATAGCGGTCATGACTTTCAATCCCAGATAGCACCTTGGTCACTAGGGTCCGCTGCTGATAACACACGCCGTCCAAGTTAAAGCCCGCGGTGGTGATAGCAAACAAAAGGGGCTGTGTTCTAGCCCCCATACCTGTTGCGATAACCTCATAAGTGTCATTGGTCTTATGAGCGTGCAGCTCATCAACAATGCCGCAGTGGATATTCAAGCCGTCCAAGTTGCCGCCATAGTCACGGCTAACAGGCTTAAAACTTGACATGCTCGCCATACAGCTTAAAGCGTGCATCTCTACCTTGATACCCATAGCTTTTTGCATATCTGGGCGTTTTCGCACCATGCCTTGAGCCGTCTCAAAGACAATGCGCGCTTGGTCGCGGGTCGTCGCCGCACTATACACTTCTGCCCCCTGCTCGCCATCTGCGAAGCACATATACAGGGCAATGCCAGCCGCCAAAGTTGATTTTGCGTTTTTACGCGGTACTTCAACATAGGCAAAGCGAAAGCGACGACGACCGTCGAAATCAACCCAGCCAAACAAATTTGCTAAGATAAAAATTTGCCAAGGCTCTAGTAAAATCAGCTCGCCTTTGTTTGCAAGCTCGCCTTTGATGTGCGGCAATAGCTCAATAAAGCGACAAGCGCGCTCGACTCGCTTGGCATCAAACTCAAACTCATAACCAGATTTTTGAGTTTTGGCCAAGTCATCAATGAAACGCTGACATGCCTGACGCACATAATTACACGCCACGATCTTGCCACTTAATACATCATTGGCGTATTCACTGGCAATGCTGGCATAAGCAACAATATCACTCATGAGATTTTAGTAAACTGGTCAAATTCGTTGGCGAACAAGTCGCCTTGTTCTATATCTACCTTGATGGATGATCTGGCCGCTGGTGTCATGCCAAACTCACGCCCCAAGGCAACCAATTGTTTTTGCAAAGTATTTCTCAGTTGAAATAAAACAGACTGCACTTCAAAGCCGTTTGGTGTGATCACCATACATTTCTCAAGACTATCAATTCGTTCGCAGACTTCGCCATATCTGGCAGCGGTCTCAGCATAGCTACCAAAAATATCGCCATCAATGACTGACAATAATCCTAGTGCAACCAATTCTGGGCCTGTTTTATGCCAAATTTTTTTAGCTTTGGCATCCAGCCAATCAGGGCAAGCTGGTAAACTGAGTTCTGGCTGCGCTTGATACTTAAGCGCAACTTCGCGGTCGCCACGAATGCGACCGCCTTCCAGCTTTTTTAGCTGGGTAGGTTTGCGAGGACGTGACATTATTTTTTCCTTAAAAATTAGGGTATACCCCCTATGGAGTTTTGACCACGCAAATAAAAGCTTGGGGCGGCGGGTTCCTAGCAACAAGCGATTTTACTTTGAAACACCCCCATCCCTATTCGCCAATGGCAAAAGTGCCGTGGTCAGTTTTCGGTCGATGGTATTTGTTTTGTGGTCGTGGCAGGTCTTGCATAGAGCTTGCCAATTACTTATGTCCCAAAAGCGGGCTTGATTGCCACGGTGTGGAATGATGTGATCCACCACAGTGGCTGCTACCAAGAGACCATTGGCTTGGCACATCACACACAATGGATTATCATCCAAGAATGCTAGGCGAGCATGACGCCATCTGCTGTCATAGCCTCGCTTGGACGCCGATGGTCGTTTGTCTTTATATCTTTGCTTGGGCACGATGGCATCTGGAAAACCTGGCTTAAGCTGATGCAGCTTGCATCTGCCATGAGCAACTGCTTTGGCATTGCAACCAGCAGCCTTGCATAATGTGCTTGGTGCGATGGGCATGGTAATTATCCAATAAAAAACCCCTACAGCTAGACGCTGCAAGGGCTTGCTAATGTTTAATGAATTTAATACAGCTGTTAAATATATACTAATCAGCTATCATAGCAAAATAGTATCAAAAAGTGTCTCATTCTGTCAATAGCCAAATTCACATTTTTTGCCCAGCTGTTGACGGACGCAGTTAGCGACGTCTTCGGCGCTATTGGTGATGTAAGCAATAATAGCTGTAATAGCTTGGTCAGCATGAATGCGATAATACTGAGCGCGGCTGACACCAAGGCAGGCTGATCTATCTTTGCTGCAGAATGCTGGGCGTTCGCCCGACTTAAGCGGATAGCTGATTTCTTCAAGCGCTGCATCAACAACCGCTTGATGATATTTGGTTGGCACTGCTTTAAGTTCTTCGGCCATGTTCTTCATCAAGCATGATGATAGCTTGGCGCGGCAAATCTGATCACCATAGAAATAATAGCGATAGCAAGCATCAGCGAAATCATCAACCTTGGCAAAGCTTTCGGCAGCAGCGATCAAGTGGTGGCGCGGTGGGCTTGGCGTGGCATATCTCATAAAATTCCCCTGTGATGATGTGTGATGGGTATTATCTGATGTTGTGAAAGGTACTGGCAACCCTTAGCACACCCTTAGCATTTTGATTTTTCTAAGTGATTGATATTGTTATTATTAAAATTAAGTGTGAAGGGTGTGAAGGGTGTGAAGGGT
>NZ_MUXT01000006.1:0-101674 GCF_002014965.1 Moraxella canis | reverse complement strand
ACCCTTCACACCCTTCACACAATGATTTTGGGAGTAAATGTATCCTGGCTTTATTGTTGTTGCTTGCCTATGATCTGACGTACCTTTTCTTGAAAACTGCCAAGCGCCTGCCCAAACCACTTTTGGTCGGGGTTTTCGGGCGTGTTTGCATACCGAACAATGATAACGGTCGCTTGCGGTGTCTTCGGACCTTTGAAGTTTTCTGGCAAGTAGCGCACCACCTTTTTCTCTTCACGCTTACCAAGAAAGGTGCCAAATCGTGTTTTTGATGTTGCTTTTTCTTTGTCGTTGCCGCACAAAAAAGCATAATAATTAAACAAGTCTTCTGTCCGGCAAGTTGCGTAAGGAATATCAAGTTTACCATCTTTCCAGTCGTTATAAAAGCGCTCATAATTAAACATAGATAATTCTTGCAAATGTTGCTTAGCCGTTGTATGGATGGCTTTGGTGTGAGCGTCTTGGTCGCCAACATTTTTGACGATCAAGTAACTATAAAACGCGCGCACCATCATATCATCAGCATCCATCAAGGCATCTGATAACGCTGTCTTGAGCTCGATTGGCATCGTTTGCTTGGGATAAAGCACTACATGACGGCGGTCGGTTTGCTCCAAGCTGAGAGGTTGTAAATCGTTAGATAAAAACACCACATTGACATAGTTGTCCTGCATCCAGCCATTTAAAAACTTCTTACTGATCCAAATGGTATCACCGGTGATTAATTGCTTAATCATACCCATGTGGTTAAACCTGTCTTTGCCTTCAAAAATTTCTTCGAACACAGTCCAAAGCTTACCCTCAACCCAATCATTGTATTGGCTGACTAATTGACCCTGACCTAGTGTCAAAGCATAACTACCGTAGATACGGCGCATGATGCGGTCGAAGAAAAAAGATTTACCAGCACCTTGGACATGACCGTGAAAAATTAAGGCAGTATCCATTTTAGTGCCCATATTCTGCAAGGGGATGGCAAGCCAATTAAGAATCCAATTAACCACTTCATCACTGCCGTCATCACCACACAAATGGCGCAATAAATTAATGAATGGTGATGCTAAGCCATATAAAAACGCTTCGATTTGTTCATTGCTTGCGTTATTATCGCCCATCATGTCGTGCAGTTCCTCACGACTAAATGGCGTCAATGGCAGGCGGTCAAAGGTATTGATATAGTTATCATCTGGATTAGCGGGGCGTTTGGTGCACGACGGGTCAAACCAGATATTGGCTTGTTTGACTTTTTGACGACGATCGGACTTAAGCCAAATGTCATACTCAAGCGGATATTCCAAGCGCAAAGTATCGGCTGGCTGACGTATCTTATCCTCACGGTTATAAATCTCTTTGGTGCCTGCGATCAGCCAATATTTATCAAAGATATCCGCATATATCTCAGCGGTAAGCTTGGATGTATTAGCCTGAACTTGTTGACGTGTGATTGTCTTTTTGTTTGGGTGATAGTGCCACTGGTTGGCAAGCTGTTTGTCACCCACAACTTCATCAAACTGCGTTTTGGTAAGCTCTTTTTGCTCACTTAAATGATAAATCTTATTTGTGCGTTTGCCGATGTCGTCGATAACTGCGTATTGCTCAAGCAAAGCATCCAGGGTGACCCCTGACGTCTTTGGCTGGCTTTGTTCAGGCATTGGACGATTTAGGGCATGGGATATTTGCGCTCGGACGCTGTCAATGCCAAACGCCATGTGCAAATCGTTATAATCAGTCAGCTCACCAGTAGCGATGCGATTATCGCCGCCAAAGTCAGGGCTGATGTATTCAGCCGAAGCGATGGTTGATGCTTGCTGAGCTGCGTCGATGCCTGCATTTTTACCCATCTTTTGAGCGGTGGCATAATCGTCATCAGCGCAAAATATAATTCGGTGTGCCGGATACAATGCACGGACAATGGGCGCACATTTGATCATATTGTTTGCGTTGAATGTCACAATTACTGGATAAGAATGCCCCATTGCTTCATAGATACTAGCGCCAGTGGCGTAGCCTTCCGTGACAAAAATCACACCACTACCTACAGGTACTGTGCCAAGCGTATAAAAACATTCATTAACCAAACCACCTTTAAGAAATCTCTTATCATTCGTCTCGGAGATGGTCTGTAAATTGCATAATGTGATATTGCCCGTCTTGGTGTTGTGATAATAAAGAGGTATCAGCAAATGACCCGCATCATCAATGCGCAGACCATGGCTCATCACGCCTTTTTTGGCAAGATAAGGATGCTCTGTCGCAATGACTGCCTTAGCAAATCGATCTTTAGCAATATTTGCGACTTCTCGGCGTATATTGGCTTTAGCGGCATTATTTGCCGAGTCTTTTTCGGCGCGCGCTTGTTGCCATTTGGCTCGATCTTGATTGCTGATAGGCTTACCGCCATCAATACCAAGAATATCCGCAATCAGCGCATGGGCTTCGTAAGCATCAGACTTAGTGTAGTCACGCACTAAAGTGTAGCCGTTGCCAGCGCCGCACTGGCTACAAATATATGAACCGCTACCATCTTTGTCATCGCACCGAAAACGGTCTTTACCACCACAAAGAGGACAAGGCTGATGCAGGTGTGGCGCTTTGGTAAAATTAATCCCGACAGCTGGAAAGATGCGGTCGATATAATAACCTTCCGCCTGGGCTCTAATTGATTCAAAATCAAGTGGTGTGCGTTTATCTGTCATCATATACCTCTTGATTTCTTAATTAGTATTTCATAAAATAACATTGTGCTTTTCCTTATATCCATGAAAGCATACACACCCCATCGGTTGCCGCCGATGGGTTTTTATTTTGCTGATTATTTGTCCAATTCAGCAAGGCGTGGGCACAGATCCACCGCACGAAATTTACCATTCGTAATCTTTTCAATTTTTAGAGCATTTAGCTCCTTAACGCCATGCTTTTGGTATAGCCATCCGGTAACAGTGCCTTGCTCAACGCCTATAGCCTTAGCGAGCTTTGTTTGGCTACCAAATTCTGAGATGAGTTTTTCAATAATTGCAGACTTTTTCATATACAAACCTTTACAAAATAAAGGTTATCATATAGTTTTGCCTATTGATTGTCAAGTGTAATTTTTAAAGGTCACCTTGTAAAGTAAAGGCTATCCTTTTATAATATAAACGAGAGGCAATATTGATGAATGAGGTAAAAAAATGAGCCTAGCAAGTAGATTAAAACAACGTCGCGATGAACTTGGTTATTCCCAAGCCAAGGTTGCGGAGTTGGCAGGGATGGCTCAGCCAAGCTATGGCGATCTAGAAAATGGCAAAGCAAAATCAAGTCGCAAGCTGGTACAAATTGCTAATGCGTTGAAAGTAAATCCTGATTGGCTGGCCACGGGCGAGGGTCTAATGACAAATGAGGGCGCCAATATTGAATTCTCGAATAAAGCTATCGCCACCTGGCAAGATGGCGATAACATTCCTGATGGCATGATTGCCATTGGCTATCTGCATGATATTTGTGGCAGTTTGGGTAATGGCTATGCGAACGAAGAGCCAACGGTTGAATCAAAGCTATGGTTTCGCGAGGAAACGCTCAGAGAATGCAATGTGAATCCTATATCCGCCAAAGCATTTATCGCTCGTGGCGATAGCATGGCACCAGATATCACAGACGGTCAGACGATCGCTGTCGATACATCAGCGACACGTATTTTTGATGGCGAAATTTACGCATTCCGCAAAAGTGGCGAGCTTAAAGTCAAATACCTTTTTAAACATGGAGATGGTTTTAAAGCGGTATCGCGTAATGATGATAAGCTAAGATTTCCAGATGAAATCTATACAGCCCAAGATATCGAAGCTGAAAATATTGAGATTATCGGACAATTCTGGTGGAAGTCGCAGACTAGACGAGTTCGCAGATAAAACCCATCCAATCGCGATACATTCACTCATAAATCACATTATTAAACTTTGATAACCGCCTAATTGGCGGTTTTTTATTGCCTAAAATCTAAGTTATTACAATAATTTACATTAATTTTATAGGTTAATTTATAGAAATTACTATTAAACCTATTGACAAATATTAAAAGGTTTGCCTATAATACCTATCACTAACGATAGGGGATATCATGCTACATACCAACGATGCTCAAAGTCAGCAGACACAATCCAAAGCTGTCACTATTTCACGTATTTACCACGCATTACGTCAAATGCGGCTGACTACAGAACACGGCAGACGCGTCAAGAGCAACACCATCGCTCATCTGCTGTCGTATGAAGAGAGCATCCGCTCTGGTCATACGCTTAATGTGGGAGCGTTAGGTGCAGCGATCATTAATATGAACTGGATGATTGATCATATCACTCATATTGATGATAAGCGAGTACTACCCAGTGAGCGACTGTTTTTGTGTCAAGCAGCGCGCATATGTCAGCAACGCTACGATATCGAAAAATCATTATAGGAGGATTTATGCAAAACTCATTACCAGTCTTTATTGAATTTGCCGCCGAGATAGTTTTGAAGATGTTGATTGTGGTTGGCGTAAGTGCATTGCTTTTTTATATCGGCACTTATGCACTACAACGACAAGCTGAGGCTGATTATATGGAATGCCTGTCATGGAAAAATGACGGACATGCTGTTCAGTGTTCGGAGAACTTCCGATGATCGATGCTCGTAAGATTATCACAACTAAGTTGCTCAGCGGCGATAAATATGTTCCGTGTTACGTTCATGACAGCATCACCGAACCAAATCATGTGTGTTTTCATGTGTTTATCAAAGGCATTCATCACGACGGTCGATATATCGATGAGAATCATGAGCTGTGGCAATATGCCACGCCATTCGATGTCACAACCGGCGAGCCCATCACTCAGCTTACTAGACGCATGGCAAGCTTAAGCGTGCCACATTATAACTGTTAATCCAGCCAAAGGAGTAAAAATCATGGCAAAACCAACTCAAGTACAACGCTTTATCAGTGACTTAGGTGCAGGCAGCATCGAACATATGCTTGCACAGATCATCAGTGATGTCGCCGATGGCGTCGTCAATACTGGCAAAAAAGGCGAAGCGACACTCAAGCTAACATTCAGCTCGATTGGTGATAGTCGCCAAGTGCGAGTTGAGCACAAGCTGACTTATAAAGAGCCGACCCGCAAGGGCTCACGCTCAGAAGAGCACACAACCGAGACGCCAATGTATGTCAATCTAAACGGTACAGTAACTATTGTGAGCGAAGACAACGAACTGTTTGATGCCACAACAAGCCAAGCTTATGGCGAAACCAAACCTGTCGTAAACGCAAATTAATATTGAGAGTTATTTTATGTCGAATTTAAAAGAAATGTCTGACGCTGCTGTTGGCGCAACCCTTGCCGACCCTGTTGCCTACCCAATCGAGGGTATTAATGCCATCAGCCATAACGAGCACACCAAAATTACTGATTTGGAGCGTTATCAAGATGGCCGCAACCGTGCTCGTGGCAAATTTGTCACTTATCACATTGCCCAATTTGCGCACTTTGTGTCCAATTATGGCGTGCCAGCGCACACGGTGGTTTTTGTGAATGATGTCGAGATGGATGCCTTGGCTTTATTGGACTTTGGCCATGATGATTATGTGATGGGTAAATGTGAGTATCATGCCACTTGCCAAGCCAGAAAGACGCCAGTATTTGAGACGCTAAGCAAAAACAATCGCAATCGCATCAGTCATCGCAATTTTATTGATCTGCTGATTGATTGGTCGCCTGTCTTAACTGCTTACAACGCAAATAATGAGATTATCCGTATCACAGATGCTATTACCGCGCTGCGCTCAATCGACATCAAAGCGACCGCCACAGCAAATAGCGAAGTGCAGGACATGAGCGAAAGCCGCTCGAAGTTTGAGCAAGTCAGCGCAAAGACTGCCAATAACAATACGCCAGTGCGCTTTGTAGTTGAAGATGCATGCTATGAAAGCCTGCCATTGCGTCAGATTGCATTGCGTTTGGCGATTGATACCCAAGGCGGTGAGCCTGAATTTAAGCTCATTATTGACGGTCTAGAATTGCTGGAGCGTGAGCGTACTCGAGTATTTGCAGACTTAATCCAAGACGCCATCGGTGAAGAATATGATGTGCTGATTGGCGAATTTTCGCCTTAGTAATCATACTGTAGTTTGCAGCCCAGCACGCTTTGGTAATCGAGCGTCGTGCGACAAGCCTAGAGTGTTGCTACTGGAAATAACCTAGGCAGTCATCAACAGGCTCCTTTCATCGGGTTACACCGATGCTGGGTGATGACCGAGAGCTCCTGCGAGAGTGGGGTAATCATTAAAGATAGTTTAAAAGGAGCAAAAGATGTTAATCAGACAAACCCCACTAGCCAAACGCCCAGGCATTCTAACCAATGAGCAGGTCGAAGCGTGGATGAATGCTAATCCTGACCGTGTGCAGCGTCTTGATAACACTGCTTATGACCACAGCATCAGTGTCGGCATCAGGAGTAAACCCGAGAAGCGCAAGCAAGTTAAGCGGCTAGATAGCAAAGCAATCAAAGACGCTCTGGCTAAGCAACAACGCCAAGTGCGCAAAAAATTACCTATTAGCGCCACCAAGCCTAAAAAGATGGTGCGCAGACCCATGAACCGCTTGGAGGCGCTGGCTAAACGGCGCGATGACTGGCTGCAATACCTGCAGACGACCGGATGTCCAATGACCAGCCGCGAAGCCAGAGAGATGTTTGGTATCACAAACCCAAAATTCACGGCTGAGCGCATTAATCAAGATGGCGAATACATTAGCATCACCAAAGAAATGTACAAAAACCGCAAAACCTTGATTTTTAGAGCAATAAATTATGAGAGATAAATAATGAAAGGCTACAAAAAAGGCGAAGTTTGGGTCAAGACAAGCACAGGTGACGAAGTAATGATTGTGCGCACGATAGATAACTATGTTTACTTTTATAGAGTTAAAGAGAATCGCATTGGATATACAAAATCAGAGACATTTATTATCAACTACTGCCCAAAACGCATAGTTAACGCTGGTGATAAACCAAAACTACTCGCTTTGGATATCTTGATCGACGAATTTATGTCAGGGTTTATTTTGATTCTGTGTATTTCATTATTGGTCATGGCTAATATTGCCTTGTTTAGATTTTTGATCGTTCATTAGGAGTTGAGAATGGCGCACATTCAAATACTATGCCTACACCTATGGATATTCACCCTGCTATGTGTAATAGCTACAAACAAAGCACTGACAGATTGGAGTCTAGGATTTAATTTTGCCCTGCTCATCACCCAAGTGGTGATCAACTTGGCTTTTTGGAGAACTAAACCATGACACACGCAGTAAACCACCCAAAACACTACACTAGCCACCCAAGTGGCATCGAGTGCATTGAGATAACTCGACACATGGGATTTAATCTTGGCAATGCTGTCAAATACTTATGGCGCAATGGCTTAAAAGGCGGTCAGCCAGCCGTGCAAGACTTGCAGAAAGCGATTTGGTATATCCAAGATGAGATTGACAAAATGATAGCCGAAGAAAACAAGCTTGAGAACCGAAGAAACATCATAGAACTAATTCGGGACGAAATTGACGATTATCTCATGGATGAAAGAAAGTCATACAATATGCTGTTTTTGGATACCGAAACGACTGGATTGGACGAACAAGCACAAATTATCCAGCTTGCAATTGTTGACGAAGATGGGGATGTAATTGTCAATACGTATCTAGATAGTGACGCAGCGATTAGCCCAGAAGCATACCGAGTGCATCGCATCGGCAAAAAGCAAATCAAGGGCTACCCCTACTTTAGGGATATTGAAGCATCAATTCAACGCCTGTTATGTGATCGTAAGGTGGGCATGTATAATGCTGATTTTGATATGCGTATGATGCGCCAGTCTGCAACTATATGCCTACAAGTATTTGAAAGCGTCTGTGTCATGCAAATGGCCCAAGCGCACTTCGGCGAAGAGAAATGGCTAAGTCTAGTGAACGCGTGCAAGCGTCTAGGTATTGAATTTGGTAAAGCGCATGATGCCCTGGATGATGCGTTAGCGACCGCTAAAGTGTATGAGAGAATTGCGGAGTAAATATGGAATTGAAACGATTAAGAATTAATGATGTGTGCGAAATGACTAAGCTTAGCCGAACAACTATCTATGATAGAATGCGTTTAGGACAGTTTCCCAAAAGCCACAAAGACGGCCACTGTTCGCTTTGGTGGCATCACGAAATACAGGCTTATCTTGCCGACAAACTGGCGCAGCAACAAAGCGCCTAATCCAAAGCCCCTTAATCAAGGGGCTTATTTTTTAGGTCGTCGATAAAGTCAGCCCAGACTTGCAGCATCTCACGCCGTTCATCAATCCATTGCACACGGTTATAAGCTCTGCCGTTGCTATCACGCACTTGGTGACCGAGCTGCATTTCTATCATACGATAATCATAGCGAAACTTTTCTTCAAGCAAGGTGCGCGCCACTGCCCGAAAACCGTGTGCCGTCTGCTCGTCCTTGTCAAATCCAAGTCGTCTTAGCGCTCGATTCACCAAACCTTCAGAGATTGGCCGCAGTGTCGTATTAGGCGATACAAAGACATAATCGCCACGGTGGTGGTCTCGCAACTGCCTGATAATTTCCATTGCCTGGGTGGATAGTGGTGTACTAAGCTGTATTTGTGTGCTATTAGCGGTCTTTGACGGCGTGTAATGCCAAGTGCCTGTGTCAAAATCAATATCACCAAATTTCAGATTACGGATTTCACCTTGGCGCGCGAAAGTGTACAGGCTGAACATCAAGCATTTTTTAGTGACAAATGAGCCATGATAACCATCCATAGCCTGCACCATTTCAGCAAGCCTTGCTTCATCTAAAATGGCAGGGTTGTGCTTCTTCTTTGGGGATTTAAAAACGCCTGTCAGATTGACAGCTGGATTATTCTCAGCTCGACCAGTAGCGATCGCATAAGCCATCGTTTGATTGATGAGACTGCGGATTTTTTTGAGTTTTTCGAGATGTCCAGCGCGCTCAATTGGTCGTAATACTGTCATGCAATCCATGACAGTGATTTGATCCACTGGCTTATTGCCAATTACTGCCAACAGCTCGGCAGTGTAAGTCTGCAGCTTATTAACAGTTGCATCAGCGTAATCACGTGTTGCCAGCCACTCGTTAAACACCGAGCGAAAATCATTAGCCAAGGCAATGCGCTTGGCTTGGTCTTGCTGCTTAGCATGCTGTTTAGGATCGATATTTTGAGCAAGGAGCGCATGACAGTCCTGGCAGGCTTTGCGCGCATCCGCCAAAGCGACGGCTGGATAATTGCCAATCTTATACATGTCAGCTTTTTTGGTGTGTGGGTGCTTATACTGCAGATACCAAGTCTTAGTGCCAGAAGGTAGGATATTGAGTACAAGCCCATTACCGTCATAAAGGCGGTATAGCTTATTTTTTGGCTGGGCTTTTGCGACTTCGGTCGCGGTCAGTGGTTTGGTGGTGCGCGCCATAATAACAGTACGAAAAATAAAAAAAAAAAAATAGCAGTAAATCAAATTTACTGCTAATTGTACTGTTATTTTTGGCGGTTTGCAATGTACATTATCGTACATTATGGTACATTGTTTTAATACTCAAGCCTTGTATTTATTGGCTTATCTGCACATTCTCGTACTCGTTCGTACTAGTATTTGGTGCGATCGGAGGGACTTGAACCCTCACGCCGTGAAGCACTACCCCCTCAAGATAGCGTGTCTACCAATTCCACCACGATCGCAAAATGTCGGTGTATTCTACCCAAAAAGCCTGCCAAGTGCAAGCAAAATCATTGCTTAATTAGCAGGGGCGGGCGGTGCTTCGCTCACCACGGCTGGCACATCTAAGCGCAGCTGATCTTCGGCTTGTTTTTGGGCAAAGTGAGCCAGTGCCAGACTGGTAATAAAAAAAATCGTCGCAAGCACTGCGGTTGTGCGTGTCAAAAAGTTCGCCGACCCTGCTGCGCCAAAGACTGTGCCTGCTGCACCTGAGCCAAAAGATGCACCTGCATCGGCACCTTTACCATGTTGAATTAAGATAAAACCCACCATGACAATGGCAACAATAATATGAATGGCTAAAAGAACTGTAAGCATAAATTTCTCAATCGTGTGGTATGCAAGAAGTAAAACAAACTATGAGGCTGACTCAAATGCAGCAATGATCTGTGTAAAAGTATCCACTTTCAAAGAAGCGCCGCCAACCAATGCCCCATCAACACCTTCAGCTTGAGCAAATTCAGCAGCATTTTGCTCATTCACAGACCCGCCATAAAGCACGCTCACGCCCTCAAGATGATACGATGCTAAGACTGACTTGATGTGCCTGTGGGTTGTGGTGACTTCTTGGACAGTTGGCGTAAGACCTGTGCCAATCGCCCAAACTGGTTCATAAGCAATGATCAGCTTACCGCGCGGCGCATGAATGGCTTGCAATACTGATAATTGATCATCAAGTACCGATAAGGTCTGATTGGCTTGATATTGCTCTTTGGTTTCACCAATACAAAATACAACACTCAAATCCGCACCAAAGGCTTGCTTCATTTTCTCAGCCAATAAGGCATTGTCTTCACGATAATAGCTGCGGCGCTCAGAATGCCCAATGATGACAAAGCCTGCACCCAGATCTGTCAGCTGCTCAGCAGACACATCACCAGTATAAGCCCCTGTGCTTTGGGTATGCGCGCAAATATCTTGAGCACCCACCCAGATCGGCGTGCCCGCCAGTACCTCTGAGACGGTCGATAGATGAGCAAAACTCGGTGCACAGCCCACCATGACTGCATCACAGGCTATGCCGCTCAAGCCTTGCGCCAGCTCATGCGCTTCTGACTTGGTTGCTGGGTTTAATTTCCAATTGCCGATGACGCATCTTTGTACATTCATAGTTGCTATCCTTATAACACTTTAAATAAGACAGTCGATGAGCAAAATACCCAAACGAACCTGCTATTATAGCCCAACTTAATCAATTTCCCTAAGAATTTTTAAAATTTTATAAACTCAATACCACCAAAATCACCTGATGCACTGGCTCAAAAGGGGCAGATCATCGGTGATTGATGGCAAATCAGCGTAGTTTTAGGGTCATTAGTCCAAGCACCACCAAAATGATACACACAATATAAAAGCGCGCCACCACTTTGGTTTCTTTGAGTCCAAGTTCTTCAAAATGATGATGTAAAGGTGCCATCAGAAAAATGCGTTTTTTACGCAGACGGTAAGAGCCGACCTGCAAAATCACTGATACCGCTTCAGCAACAAAGATACCGCCCATGATCGCAAATGCCAGCTCTTGGCGAGTCATCACAGCAATGGTACCAAGCATACCCCCAAGGCTCAACGCACCCACATCGCCCATAAATACATCAGCAGGTGCCGCGTTATACCAAAGAAAGCCCAAACCTGCACCAATCATCGCAGCACAAACGATGGTAACTTCAGCATTATAAGCAATGTAAGGCACGTGCATGTAGTCGGCGAAATTTGGCGAGCCAGAAATATAAGCAAAAACGCCCAAGCCTGCCGCCACCAAAACCACAGGCAAAATCACCAATCCATCTAAGCCATCGGTCAGATTCACCGCATTGGATGAGCCTGCTAAGACAAAATAAGTCGCAATGATAAATCCCAAACCCAGTGGAATCGCCGAAAATGGAATGACAATGTCTTTAAACAGTGGAATCAGCATGTCTTGCATGGCAATCATGGTGGCAGCATCTTGCTGTGTGGCGATATAATACATCGAACAGCCAGCAAACAGCGAACCGACCGACAGCCAAAAATATTTTTTGCGCGCAATCAGTCCTTGGGGGTTTTTGTGCTTGATTTTTAGCCAATCATCTGCCCAGCCTACGGCACCAAAAATGACCATCACCACCATCAAAATCCAAACATAAGGATTGCTCAAATCCGCCCATGCCAGCGTTGAGATACCAATTGCCGCCAAGATCAGCACACCGCCCATCGTAGGCGTGCCTTGTTTGGCAAGATGGGTTTTTGGTCCATCATCACGCACGGCTTGACCGTATTTTAAGGTACGCAGATAATTGATCACAGGCTTACCGCCAATAATGACAATAAGCAGTGATGTGATCACCGCAAGCAGTGCACGCAAGGTCAATGAACCAATGGCAATGTCTGTTTGCTGCAATAGCCAATACAACATGAAGTATCCTTAAGTTTCAATGGTTAGAAGCGGTCAAATCAGCGATCAGGCTCTCCATTGCCATACCGCGAGACCCTTTGAATAACACGGTGGCAGAACCGTGTGATAATATCTGACGCAAATCATTCAAAAGACTTGGCTTATCTGTATAATGCTTGGCAATCGGCTTTTGTTCATTGATGGCTGCGGCGGTGTGCGCCATGTGATTACCCAAAGTCAATACATGATCAATCTCAAGTAAAGCCAGCTGATGCCCCAGTTTGGCATGCTCATCATCTGCCGCGTCGCCCAGCTCAAAAATATCGCCGAGCACCAGTATCTTGGTGCCCAATTCAGCTTCGAGCACTTTTGCTGCAGCAAGCATAGATGTGGGATTGGCATTATAAGTGTCATCAATAACGCTGTGCCCATCCACGGACAGACGCGTCAAGCGACCCTTTGGCGGTGTCGCACGCTCAAGCCCTGTGACAATTTGCTCAAGCGGTACACCCAGGGCAAAAGTCGCCGCAGCCGCCGCCAAAGCATTAGCCACATTATGCTCGCCAATAAATGGTAGATGCACAGGCAAGCTGTCGATTTGGTCAATGTCAATATTGGTATTTAGGCTAAATGTGCTGTGCGTGGCAAAAGTTTCGATATCATCAGCAAATAAATCCCCCATCATGAGCACACAGCTGACACCTTCAGCTTCAAGCATCGTTTGATCTGCCGGCTCAAGTCCTGCTTGCTCAATGGGCACAGTGCGCTCACCAAATGACAACTGCAGCTCTGTAAATTGAGACGCTTCGTTGAACAGCTCTGGATAAAATTCATCTGAAAACGGTAAAATTGCCACGCCTTGATTTGTCAGCGCCGAATAAATCTCTGATTTGGCACGCGCAATATTAGCCCGACCGCCAAATTCGCCCAGATGTGCGGTACCGATGTTCAATATCAGCGCCACATCAGGACGCACCATCGACGCAGTATAGGCAATCTCACCCAGATGATTTGCCCCAAGCTCCAACACCGCAAACCGATGTTCATCAGTCAGCTCAAGCAGCATCATCGGCACGCCAAGATCGTTATTCAAATTGCCGCGCGTCATGAGCGTGGGCGCAATCTGCCCCAAAATGGCACCAATCATCTCTTTGGTCGTCGTCTTACCGCTAGAGCCGGTCAAGGCAACTACCGTCAAATCAGGGTGCGCCTCTCGACGAAACTTGCCCAAATCCCCCAAAGCAAGCTTGGTATCTGACACCAACAGCTGCGGCATATCACAGTCAATAACGCGCTCAACAATCGCCGCAGACGCCCCTTGCTGATGCGCACTTTGGATAAAATCATGCGCATCAAATCGCTCACCTTTGATCGCCAAAAACACATCACCGGCTTGGATTTGGCGTGTGTCAGTCACGATACGACTGGCGCAAATCTTGGCGCCATCAGCATGGTGCCATTGTCCTTGCGTGGCTTGTTTTAAGGTGTCTTGGCGCCACAGATATGCGCTTGGATTTGTCATGTTCTTGCCTTTTTAATGACTGTTATTTTTGATATTTTTGTAAAAACTCGCCCAATACTGCCAAATCGTCGAAATCGTGGCGCACGCCTTGGATTTCTTGATAAGTTTCATGCCCCTTGCCTGCGATCACCACGATGTCAGTCTCGCCTGCGGTTTTGACTGCCAATTCGATGGCGCTTTTTCGATCAGGCTCAATGATGATCTTGTAATGATCCTCACATGATAGCCCTTTTTGCATATCTGCTAAGATGGCAGATGGCGATTCAGAACGCGGATTATCGGCGGTCAAAATCACTTGGTCTGCATACGCCAAACCTGCTTGGGTCATCTGCGGGCGCTTGCCTCGATCGCGATCACCGCCGCATCCAAAGACCGCAATCAGCCGACCTGTGCAGTGGCGGCGCAGGCTTGATAAGACTTGCTTAAGCGCATCGGGCGTGTGTGCATAATCAACAATAAAAGAGCCTGTCTGAGATGGCGCACGCTGCATACGCCCTCTTGCGCCTTGTAGCTTGGTGATCAAAGTTGGTAAATCGGCGAGCTTTGCAGGAGTTAAAGCGGCAAATGCTGCCATACTGGCAAGCAAATTATCCACATTAAACAGCCCAAGCAAAGGGCTCATGACGCTCATCTGACCTTGGGGCGTTTGCACCTCAATCTCAACGCCCTCAAGGCTTGGTCGTACCGCCTTGGCATAAAAATCAGCACTCGGCTTTTGTTGGCTATACCCAATCAGCTGAAAATCCACAGCATCATAATCGAATAAAGCAGTCTCATCATCCAAATTCACTACCCCAAAACGCAGCGTCGGGAACAATGATTGATCAAACAGCTTGGCTTTGGCTTCGCGATACGACGCCATATCAGGATGATAATCCAAATGATCTCGGGATAAATTGGTATAGATGGCGCCAATGATTGGCACACCTTGTAAGCGATACTGATCAAGCCCATGGGAGCTTGCCTCAAGCGCAATCGCCTGCACGCCTTCTTGCGCCATTTGATGAATAAATTGATGCACCAATAACACATCACCTGTGGTGTTGGCAGACTGTACCAGCTGACCCAACCGCCCATTACCTGCTGTCCCCATGACAGCAGAGTCGATGCCGGATGCTTGGCAAAGCTGTGCGATCAGCTGACTGACCGTGGTTTTGCCGTTGGTGCCTGTCACTGCAATGACTTTTGGTAATGCTACCGCATGATGCAGCTGAAGGCGTGCGGCGATCAGATCACCCAAACAGGTGCGAATATTTGGTACACTGATGACAGGTATTTGAACGCCCTCCAAATCCAGGACGCCCAAATCAAGCTCACTGATGACAAATGCGGCGCTGTCTTTGACCGACAACAGATAACGATTGGCATTGCTTAAGGCTGCTTGAGCATCTTGGCTGCTACTTTTTAAAAGTATGAACCCATCATCTGTGCCAATCTTACGACTGTCCAAACAAAATTGGTCAAATTGGCACTCCAAAATCGGTGCAAATAACGACTTAAGCGCCGTCAAACCCAGTGCCGCCGTCACGGTATGGGGAGTAGCAACCGCTTTTTGGATCACTTCACGAAAACTTATTGGCGTCATCACATATCCTCAATCAGCTAAATGGGTCGGTCAATTCAGGGCGCCGAAACCCGTAACGGCTTATCATAAGGCACATTATATAAGCGCAGCGCCTCTTTCATCACTTGGTGGAATACCGGTGCCGATACTTGACCGGCATAAGACTGGCGACGCGGATCTTCAACCAAGATCGTCACCGCAAAGCGCGGATCTGACGCAGGCGCCAAACCCACAAAGATCGTGCGATGCTGATCGGTATAATAGCCGCCTTGGGGATTAGTGCGGCGGCTGGTACCCGTTTTGCCCGCGACGCGGTAGCCATTGATGGCAGCAGCCTGACCTGTGCCGCCCGGCCCTGTCACCAGCTCCATCATACGCACGATGGATTCAGCATGACCTGAGCTAATGACCTGGGTGGGCTCAGGCACTTCTTGATCTTTGACAAGCTTTAAAGGCTGCATCAGCCCCCGATTGCCAAGCGCTGCATAAGCTTGTGTCAGCTGCGCCAATGTGACTTGCTGACCATAGCCATAGCTGAGTGTCGCACGGCGTGACAGCTCGCGCTCTTTTGGAATCCCAACGCGTCCTGATGCCTCAGCAGGCAAATCCAGTGCCGTCTTACTACCAAAGCCAAATTTAAGCTGTGTATTAGCGATGGCGTCAGTCGGTAGATTTAACGCAATTTTTGTTGAGGCGACGTTACTGGATTTTTGGATCAGCTTATCTAGCGTGATGGCGCCATAATTACCGCCGTCACGGATCGTATATCCACCCACCGACACGCTGCCTGGACTGGTATCGATGACAGAATTGGTGGTGTATTTGCCCGATTCAAGCGCGGCTGCCACCGTGAACGGCTTCATCACCGAGCCTGGCTCAAACACATCAAGCACAGGACGGTTTCTTTCGTTAGCGCCATCGCGTTCGGACAGATTATTAGAATTAAACGATGGCCATGATCCCATCGCCAGCACTTCGCCTGTCTTGACATCCACCACCATGCCTGAGCTTGAACGCGCCGACTGCAAGCGCCCAACCTGCTCAAGCTCTTTATAAAGCACATATTGTAAGCGCGAGTCAATCGTTAGGCGAATGTTTTCGCCTTCGATGAGCGGTTCGATTTGCTCAATCTCTTGAATTGACTGTCTGCCAGTACCGCGTAAAATCCGCACCACGCCATCTTTACCTGCCAAGCGCTCGTTATATTTTGCCTCGATGCCTGCGCGCCCAATATAGCCGCCTTGAGCTTTATCACTTGACTGAGCCATATAGCCCAAAAGCTGTGCGTTCGGCTCGGCTTGTAAATAATAGCGCTGAAAATACTGCTCACGACCGATGGCGAACAGTCCCAAATCCGTGACAGACTTAGCGACTTCGGGTGAGACACGGTTTAATAGCACCAAGCGGCGTGAGCTTGCGCCTTTTGGCAAAGCGTCTTTGACTTTTTGGCTGTTAGACGTATCAAGCGTATGATCGATGCCGACGGCTGCTTCGAGTTTTTCAAGCGGATAATTTGCCGCTGCTGCCAGTCTGACCAAGTCCATTTCTTTGAGCTTTTCAAGCGCTTTTTGTTTGACGGCGTCGCTTTTGGTGGTTTTGATCTCATTGTCTAAGCGATAGTATTCCTCGGCATAGGCATAAGGATCAAAAAAGACCGTATACAGTGGCGCGTTGGCAGCCAAAGGCGCACCCTCGCGATCTGTGATCACGCCGCGATAGGCAGGCTCGGTGTGTTTGCCTGTAATCAGCTCATCGCCTTTATCAATAAAAAACTGCGGATTGATGATCTGTAAATAAAATGCGCGCGCAAAAATCGTCACAAAGATGCACAGCATCAGCCCCCAAATGATCAAATATCGCCAAGCATCCTGCTTGCCACCAGCCAAATTAGCGCCAGATTTTTTGATGCGTTTTTTGGTCAAAATCCCAAAAGTCTTGGCAGAAGTCTTTGGACGGCGTAAAGGAGCCGTCACCGTCGCTGAGCCAGTTTTTGGATTTTTTCTTTGTGTGGTCATGCTTTACTCGCTATCTTGGCTTGGCTCAGGGTCAGGCTTAGTGCCTGGTGTGATGACGCGGCGGCTTTCATTGGTCGGAAAAAACATCCCAAGCTCACTGACGGCGCGCTGAGCGACTTGCGGCGTGGCACTGAAGGTCTGCTGCTCAATCATCAGTCTTTGCTCTTCAATTTTTAGCTCATTTAATTCACGACTGCGTTTTTGTAATTCAATGTAGGTTTCGTGTCGCTCTTGGGTCTGGGTGACGATACCCAAAGCGGTTGCAAAAATCATCACAACCAAAACCGCCAACACCAAACGCAAAACCCAAGTCATACTTGAGTTGAGTGTTGTCATCAAAGGAGTGTTGCTCATGAAAATCGCCGCCTATCAAAATAAAATGTATCAATCTTCGTTTTGTGCTTTGTCTTGTGCCAAAGCGACATCACTACGCTCAGCGCCACGCAGCCAAGCGCTGCGAGCTCTTGGGTTGGCTTTGACTTCCTGATCGCTGGGTCCGACGCGCTTTGGCTTACCAAAATATTTTGGACGCTTGGGGATGATCGGCAGATGTGCGTCTTCTTCATACTGCCCACGGCTGTGGCGCTGCAAAAACTGCTTAATCAAACGATCTTCAAGCGAATGAAAACTGATCACCGCAAGCATACCGCCTGATTTTAGCACACCGATGCTTTGCGCCAAAAACGCTTCCACATCCCCAAGCTCATTATTAATAAAAATGCGCATCGCTTGAAAACTTTGGGTGGCGGGATGTTTGCCTTTTTGCCATGCAGGGTGCGCCTGTTTGATGACTTCTGCCAATTGTAGCGTGGACGTATAACTTTCCATCGCTTTGATCGCCCGAGCGATTTTTCGTGAATGTCGCTCTTCGCCATATTGATATAACACATCAGCCAGCTCATCTGCCGAGACGCGCTGTAGCCACTCAGATACCGGCTCACCTCGCGTGGTATCCATGCGCATATCCACCGCGCCATCACGCATAAAACTAAATCCGCGCGCGCCATCGTCCAGCTGCGGGCTTGAGACGCCCAAATCCGCCATCAGACCATCGACCTGATCAATACCGAGCGCCTGTAGATTGTTTGTTAAATTAGCAAAGCTGTCATGCACGACTTTGACGCGCGCATCTTGAGCCGCCAAAGCTTCAGCAGCAGCGATCGCCTGCGGGTCTTTATCAAAGACCACCAAGGTAGCCTCAGGTGCCAGATATTCAAGCAAAAGCCGACTGTGCCCACCGCGCCCAAACGTTGCGTCCACATACACGCCTGAAACTTTTGCAGTCAAATCCTCCAACCGTTTGACGCCAAGCACCATCGCAACCGTTTCTTGTAACAAAACCGTCGTATGGCTAAATTCAGCAGAAGTGGAAGGGGTGTTTGACATGGCGCTCACTGTGGTTATTTAGCAAAAATGATGACTGCATCAGAATATTTGCTCATGATATCTGGTCACCGAACAAACTATCATCAGATGGAAACATAACCTTACTATTTTAGCAGTAAATCAAAGGCTTTTGGGAAGTTTGTCAAGGTTTTTTGTGTGCTTTTGTTGCATATCTCGCCAGTTCGACGATATTTTTGACAATTCCATGAAGCTTGACACCACCATCTACCAAAAATTGTGGCGATTTGTTATCATAGCATAAACCAATTATCACCCCCATTGACACCTTTAGAGAAAATTATGACACGACCTGTACGCACCCGAATCGCACCAAGCCCAACTGGCTTTCCTCATGTGGGCACCGCTTATATCGCCTTATTTAATTTAGCCTTCGCCAAATCCATGGGCGGAGAGTTTATCCTACGCATTGAAGATACCGACCAAGCTCGCTCCACTGAACAATCTGAAAAAATGATTTTGGATGCGCTAAAGTGGGTTGGGCTATCTTGGGCGGAAGGCCCAGATGTGGGCGGTCCACACGCGCCCTATCGTCAGTCTGAGCGCTCCGATATTTATAAAAAATACGCTGAAAAACTTCTAGATGACGGTCGTGCGTTTCGCTGCTTTTGTACACCTGAAGAGCTTGACGCCATGCGAGAAGCGCAGATGGCGGCAGGCTTGCCGGTCAAATATGACGGACGCTATGCCAATTTATCCCGAGAAGAGTCAGATGCATTGGTCGCCCAAGGCAAACCGTATGTGATTCGTATGCGTGTCCCTTCTGAAGGTGTGTGCGTGATCCATGATATGCTGCGCGGTGAAGTCATCATCCCTTGGGAGCAGGTGGACATGCAAGTACTCCTAAAAACGGATGGCTTGCCAACTTACCATCTTGCCAATGTGGTTGATGATCATTTGATGGAGATCACTCATGTGCTGCGCGGCGAAGAGTGGCTGCCTTCGGCGCCCAAGCATCAGCTATTGTATGAATATTTTGGTTGGCAGATGCCGACACTGTGCCACATGCCACTGCTGAGAAACCCTGATAAATCTAAGCTGTCCAAGCGCAAAAATCCAACCTCAATCACCTACTACCGCGATGCTGGTGTACTGCCAGAAGCATTGATGAATTATCTGGGTCGCATGGGTTACAGCTTGCCAAATGAGCAAGAAAAATTCACCTTAGATGAGATGATTGAAAGCTTTGACATTCAGCGCGTATCGCTAGGTGGGCCGGTATTTGATATCGAAAAGCTGTATTGGCTAAACGGCGAATATCTGCGCGCCATGAGTGTTAATGATCTCAAGGCAAAGATTTTGACCTGGGCAAGCGATGATGACAAGCTCACCGCCATCGCTCGTGCCATTCAGCCGCGCATTAATCTGCTATCCGATGCGGTCAATTGGGCAGGTTTTTATTTCCAAAATCTGCCCGCCATCACAGCCGAAGATTTTGTGCATAAAAGCCTAGATCATGAGCAGCTGTTGGAAATTTTATACTTGGCAACTTGGCAATTAGAAAGCCTGCCCGTTTGGAGTGAAGAGAACATTTATCAAACCCTAAAAGGCTTGGCGGCGCATTTTGACATCAAATTAAAAGACTTTATGCAGCCGTTCTTTGTGGCGATCGCAGGCTCAAATTCAAGCACACCTGTCATGAATTCCATGTACATCATCGGCGCCGATATGACTTTGGCGCGTCTGCGTCATGCGTGTGAGGTGCTCGGCGGACTTGGCAAGAAAAAGCTCAAAAAACTAGAAGAGAAAAATCAATCTTTGCCAGATTTTTTAGCCTAAACGTTTAAGCCTGTGCCGTAGCAATGATTTGACCAATTTTATGCCGCAGCACAGGCAGCGATATTTTTTGAAAATTTTTCAAAAAAAATGCTTGACGGCTAAAATTTATTCTGTATAATACGCTGTCATTAGCACGGGGCTATAGCTCAGTTGGTAGAGCACTTGCATGGCATGCAAGGGGTCAGCGGTTCGACTCCGCTTAGCTCCACCAAATTCTGATGTCAAGAACATCAGAAAGTGTTAATACAAGAATGTAAGCACCTAGGCATTTTCTTACATTCTATTTTGCAAAAGCAAAACCCTTTGCGTCCCATTCGTCTAGAGGCCTAGGACACCGCCCTTTCACGGCGGTAACAGGGGTTCGAATCCCCTATGGGATGCCAATATTTTTCTTGAAAAAGAAGCAAATAGCCAGTCTGATCGCATGACTGGCTTTTTTGTTGATCTATTTTTGCTTTATAATTTTGCTTAAAGCACAGTTTATATTAAACTATGGCAAATTTTCACACACATCTCACCGCTGGGGTTGTTGGCAGCGCCATCATTGCGGCGGCTGGTTTTTATTTTGAGTTATATGGCTTGACGACCGCCGTGCTTTGTCTGGCTGTTGGGACATTAGGTAGCCTGCTGCCTGACATTGATCTTGATCACTCAAAGCCTGCCTCTCAAGGCTTTTTGATCGCCTCATTGGTCATCTCAACGCTGATCACCATTTTATATGCCAATCGCTATCACGCCGACAAGCTTTTGATTGATTCTTTGATTTTGTGGGCAGGTGCATTTTTGCTGTTGCGTCTTGGGCTGTTTGAGACATTTAGCCGCTTGACGGTGCATCGTGGCATGGTGCATTCGGTGCCTTATATGGCTATCTTTGCGCTTATGGTAGTTTGTGGGGCGTTTTATGGGCTCAAATTGACGGCATTTGTCAGCTGGCTGTTTGGCGCTGTGTTGTTCATTGGCGCGCTGATTCATTTGATCTTAGATGAAATTTATAGCGTCAATATTTATGGCTTAAAGCTCAAAAAATCCGCAGGCACTGCCTTTAAATTTTTTGAAATGAAAAAACCTGTGGGTTATGCGTGCTTGTATATGACCATCTTGGCGCTGATTTATCTGGCGCCGCCATCAACTGACTTTGTGCGAGCGCTGATGCGCGTGGGCAGCACTTGGTGATCGGTGCTCACATTACCTAACTTATGAACCAGATGCTCGTCAGCGCTTGGAGTTTTTGCGCCCTGTACGAAAAACAAAGGCATCTTGATAAAAGTCTGGATCGGCATTATCCCAAAAATACGGCACACCTAAGATGGGTAAAGGGTGCAGCTGCCTTGGGGTCACACCTGCCACCAAAAAGTCATTGAGTTGTTCACAGAGCATCTCATCAATATACTTTAACTGCTCAAGCTGTGATAGCCCAAAAAATGCTTGGGGCACATGTAAAATGAGCGTGTGAGCACATAAAGATTTATAAGGCGATATCAGCTGCTCAAGCAGCGCATGCCCAAAGACGAACACTTTGGCGTGCGTATCTTTTGATGCCAGATGATCCCAATATTGGCGCGTTTTGACCAAGCAGTTTTGCCAATCAAATGCCGCCAAGGCACTGCCAATCTGCGCGCCGATGGTATCTTGGCTCACCACCACGATGGCACCATTTTCATCAAAAACGGTGATGGTATCGCGCACACGGCTACGACCATTGCCACTGTTTTGATCGTCATCATAGGCGATGTGCTTGGCGTTGAGTAGCGCCTTTGACTTGGCAAATACCGACCATACACACGCCCCAAACCAGTCATGCAGATTATCACGCGTGGGGATTTTGGCGGTCTGATGAATATATGCTTCGTACGCCGTGCCGTGTGGCAGATCGTCTTGAGCAGTGAATTGAAGCGGCGTATTTGTGCCATGCAAATATGGCACAATGCCGTTTGAAGAAAAATACTCGTTGAGCCATGCCGACAGATGACCGCCTTGATAACTCTTGGCAAATGCTGCATGGATCTCACGATAAGGCGCAAGATGGGGCGCTGTTTGGTTGATGTGTTGAAAACTTTGCCAAAAACCCAAATCAACTTGAGCAGTGTCTTGAGCGTCTGTCACACACTGGCTCCCACGCTGCGTGCGAGCGCCACACCTTCTTCAATGCTTAGATAAGTTTTTTTGCTTGGGGTGTCTTTGAAAACTACTTCACCATCTTGAAAAACCAGACACTCATCCACCGCCATCTGCTGCCATTTTTCATTGTCAGTCAAAGGAATGGTCACCAAGATCGTCACTTTGTCCTTATCGGTGGTCACATCGCTAAAATTCACCGTCATCTCACCATCTGACAGCTTAGCTTCGCCAAATGGCGCTTTGCGTGTCAAATAAAACAGCAAGCTGCCTGCATACGCCAATTGCCAATTGCCATTAGAAATCAGGCAATTAAACAGCCCATTTGCCGCCAAATATCGGCACTGCGCCGTCAAGAACGCAAACAACATCTCATCAGTTGGGCGGGTTTTAAAAGTTGCCTTAAGGCGATTGAGCAGATAACAAAAAGCAAGCTCGCTGTCTGTGGTGCCGACAGGCGCGTAGTGCTCTGCATTGCCATTATTCATCAGCCTTTGGGTGCGACGAATAAAGCTGTCGGTCATCTGTCCATTATGCGCAAATGCCCACTGCTCGCCCCAAACTTCACGCACAAACGGATGAATATTCGCAAGCCCATGACCGCCTGTGGTCGCCTTACGGATATGGGCAATCACATTCATCGCTCGAATCGGATACTGATTCACCAAATCCGCCACAGGTGACAGATGGCTTGGCTTATCATCATGAAACTGACGAAGTCCAATATCGCCTGACGCCGTCCGCTCAAAAAACGCAATCCCAAAGCCATCTTCGTGATGGTCGGTCAGTCCGCCGCGCTTTCTAAATCCTGCAAAGCTAAAGCCAATGTCGGTGGGCGTATTACAGTTCATTCCAAGCAGTTGACACATGAGAATCTCTTCATAAATCGATGAAAAAATAAGTCGGCATTATAGCACAAGCCACAAAATCACAGGCAAGCTTAGCATCGCAAGCAGTGTCTGCATACTGATGATGTTCGCCATGAGCAAGTGATTACCGCCCAAAGCTTGGGTCAGTGAATACGCCGTCGGTGCGGTGGGCAGCGCAAAAAACAGCGTGATAATTTGCCGATCAATCCCATCAAGCCCCACCAAAGTACAAAGCCCATAGGCAAGCAGCGGTACACCCATCAAGCGAATCAGGCTATTTGCCACAATGATGTTAAATTCGCCTGCATTTAATCTAAACTGAAGCGCCGCCCCAATGCACAAAAGCCCCAAAGGCAAGCTTGCCGATGCCAATTGACGCAAAAACTGCTCAATCCCCACCGCCAAATTGAGCGGCGAAACATTAAAAGCCATCGCCAATATACAAGCGACAATTAAGGGATTTTTGAGCAAATTCATCATCAGCACACGCACATCAAAGCCTTGTTTGAGCGTGAGCGAAATCACCGAGATGATATTAATCAGCGGAATAAACAGTGCAATGATGAGCGAAAATAGCACCATCCCAAGCTCATCAAATAGTGATGCCACCAGCGCCAAACCTACATAAGTATTAAAACGTATGGCGCTTTGAGTATAGACGCCAATATGATCGCTGTGAATTTTGAACACCACATAAGCGATAAAAATAGCAGCACTCACCCCAAGCAGCACCGAGAGCACCACTGTAATTGCTAGCGAAAATTGAGCCAAATCCATCTTTGCTGTTGCAAGATTTAAAAACAGCAGCACAGGAAAGAGTACATAATAATTCAGCTTATCCAGCTGCTGCCAAGTTTTTAGGCTCAAAAACTTGTGCGCATTCATCAGATAGCCTGTCGCAATGCACAAGCTAAGTGGTATCAGACTGTTAATAATGGGTGCAAACATCTGTTAGTTATCCATCACCACTGCCGCCATCCTTGCCTACTTATCATCAAGCCACCCTGCCCCAGTGATACGCCGCCAAGCGCTTCATCAGATCAGGATTTTTGACCATGATGTCATCGCCTGTGCGCCCTTGCTCTCGGTTATAGTGAATGACATTGAGGCGCAAAAGCCAAAAGATCGTCGCACTATAAGCCAACATGACAGGCAAGGCGTCTTTTTCTGCTGAGGTCAAAGCACGCACGCTTTGATAGCCTTCGATAAAGGCGGTCATTTTTTGGGTATCAAAATTCACGCTCTCGCCATCATTAGCGGTGCCCCATGTGGTACAAAAATCATTGATCGTGATGGCGATGTCCATCAAATAATACTCGGTGGAGACTTCGGTAAAGTCCAAAAGCCCTGTCAATTTGGCAGCACCCCCTGAAAAATCCCACAGCGTATTATCAGCAAATAAATCCAAATGGCATAAGCCTTTGGGCAACGCTTGGGGCAGATTTGCGTGCGCTTCCCAAATGTCATGCATGAGCTTGGCTTCATCAGTTGGCATAAATGCCGTCTCGCGCGCCTTGACACGCGTCCAGTCATACAGCGGCACGCCGTAGTCTTCGCTCGGCTGTAAGGTTGTCAAGGTGTTGTGCAAAGTGGCTAAAGCCTTGCCCATCTCATGACACATGGCGGCATCTGTCAGCGCAGGATGGCTGCCTGACAGCTTTGGGACGATTAAGATGGCTTTATTTTCATAGCGCATCACGCAGTCTTCGCCGATGTGATTGCCCTTGGCGGTCATCTTGATGAGCGGCGCTGCGATGGGCAATCTGTCCTTGAGTGTGTGCATGATGGTCGCCATCTTGATGATATCATCAGGGACGCGCTCTTCGTACAGGGTGAACACATAGCTAAACTCATCGCCTTCATCACTGTCGGTTTGGATGAACCAATTTGAGTTTTTGATGCCTTGAACAATCGGAATGGCGCGGCGAAACTTGACCCCAAACAGACCACAAAAAGCAAAAAATTCATCATCGGATAAGTGAGTATAGACAGACATGAGCAATCCTAACGCAAAATAAAAACTGTATTGTAATGGATTTTAAGGCAGTTGCGATAAAATTTTTCTCAATTTATTAAAGAATGATGACGGCATTTTTCGAGCTTTGGTAAGCTTGGTGTGCCCAAATCATGCACAAAATTTGGCAAAACTTGCTATAATGCTTGGCATCTTGCTTAGCTTACAGTAAAGGATACTCATGTTAGCCAAACGCCTCATCCCCTGCCTAGATGTTGAAAATGGTCGCGTCGTCAAAGGCGTGAATTTTGTGGACATCAAAGACGCAGGCGACCCTGTTGAAGTCTCCAAGCGCTACAATGACCAAGGCGCCGATGAGATTACTTTTTTGGACATCACAGCGACCTCAGATGGCAGAGACACCACCTATGATATGGTCGAAAAAATCGCTCGCTCAATTTTTATTCCGCTGACGGTCGGCGGTGGGGTGCGTAAGATCGAAGACATCCGCAATCTACTCAATGCAGGCGCCGATAAGGTTGGGATCAACTCTGCCGCCATCACCAATCCTGACTTGGTCAATGATGCCGCCGCACGGTTTGGCAGTCAGTGCATCGTGGTGTCGATTGATGCCAAACGCGTTACCAAAGCTGATGGCAGTATTGGTTTTGAGATTTTTACGCACGGCGGACGCAAAGCCACAGGCATCGATGCCATCGAGTGGGCGGTGCAGATGACCGAGCGCGGTGCAGGCGAGCTGTTGGTGACAAGCATGGACGGCGATGGCACGCGCCAAGGCTATGATTTGTTATTGACACGCACCATCAGTGATTTGGTCAATATCCCTGTCATCGCCTCAGGTGGCGTGGGTAATTTACAGCACTTAGCCGACGGTGTCCTAAAAGGCAAAGCCGATGCGGTGCTCGCAGCGAGCATTTTTCACTTTGGCGATTATACCATTCAACAAGCCAAAGCATATATGACAGCCCAAGGCATTCCTATCCGTCCGATTTGAGCCGACCGCGTGGTGATCACGAAGTATTTTATAAACTGGGCAAATTTTTGGGTAAATTGTGGTAAAATAGGCGGAATAACAAGCAAAATACACCGTTTATTTAAGGGCATCTTATGACAACTTATACCGCACAAAAAGCCGCCATCACCCATATCGAAGGCGCGCTAGACAGTAATAAAAAAGTACGCATCGGCATCGCTGTCGGTCGCTTTAATGGTTTTTTGGTTGAAAGCTTGGTTGAAGGCGCACTAGACGCCTTGGTGCGCCATGGCGTCGCCGGCGAGAACATTGATGTGGTGCGCGTACCTGGCGCCTTTGAGCTGCCATTGGTCGCCAAGCGTCTGGCACTGTCTGAAAAATATGACGCCATCGTGGTGCTTGGTGCCATCATCCGCGGTGCCACGCCGCATTTTGACATTGTCGCCAGTGAGTCTGCTAAGGGCTTAAGTCATGTGGCACTACATCACAATATCCCTGTGATTAATGGCATCTTAACCACCGAAAACATCGAGCAAACCATTGAGCGCGCCGGCACAAAAGCGGGCAATAAAGGCTATGAAGCAGCGATGACTGCGCTTGAGATGGTCTCTGTGCTAAAAGCACTATGATCTCAAACGCCATGACTGATTGAGCGTTTATGGCATTTACCCTTTAGCTGACCACTGAAGCACACTTATGCGGTGTGCTTTTGGATTTTTCCAATACTATTTAACAATCAATTCATCTTGGACTTTGGCAAGTTTTATTTTATGATATGACTATCTTTGCCAAAGCACTCTAAAGCTAGGAACATTATGACTGATCATGACATTCTTCTTGCCGAACAAGGCTACAAAACCTCTCACACTGCTGTGCGTAAGGCACGCAGATTTGCCCTTCAAGGTCTGTATGAGTGGCTCACGACAGACTATCGCCTAAACAAAATCGATCGTGCGCTTGCCGGCGGTAATGAGCCGCACGCCATCGTGGCACGCACTCGCGCTGACAATGCCATGCACACGGTGCATTTGGGCTATTATCATGAAATGATGCGCCGCATTCCTGAGCTTGTGGATGAATTGATTGCTGATATCTCAAGCCATCTTGACCGTGATTTTGGATCGCTGGACACTGTCGAACAAGCGATCTTATTGATCGGTGCTTATGAGCTCAAATACAGCCTACACATTCCTTATAAAGTCGTCCTTGATGAAGCGATGCAGCTGAATACGCATTTTGGCGCAACCGATGCTCATAAGCTGATTAATGCGGTGTTGGATAAATACGCCAAACAAGCGCGCAGCTTAGAAGTCAATGCCGATAAGGGCAAAAGCTCAGCATCAGCAGACACCCAATAGCTCAAAATGTCCGAATTTTCCTTAATCTATCGTCATTTTGGCAGCGCCACTCCGACCCACGCCAATACCATCTTAGGCATTGGCGATGATTGTGCCATCAGCCAACCCCCCACAGGCAGTGAATTGGTCAGCTGTTTGGATACTTTGGTGGCAGGCAGGCATTTTCCGCACACGACCTCGCCCCACGCCATTGGCTATAAATCGGTAGCCGTCAATTTATCCGATCTTGCGGCAATGGGGGCAACGCCTTATGCGATTTTGATGGGCGTCTCTTTGCCAGATCATCTTGCCAATGATGCATTTTGTCACGATTTTGCTCAAGGCATCAAAGCAGCGTGTCAGCCATTTGGGGTGGAGCTGATTGGCGGTGACACCACTGGCAGTGATGTTCTGGCGGTGACGGTGACGGCGCTTGGATTTATCCCCCAAGGTCAGGCGATCAAAAGACAAGGGGCAAAATCCGGCGATCTCATCTGCGTGAGCGGTAAGATTGGCTTGGCAAGTTTTGCTTTGTCAGACATTTTAAAAGGTAATGATACGCCGTTGCGATCAGCGCTTGACTATCCGACACCGCAGGTGCTTCTTGGGCAGGCGCTGCGTGGCTATGCCTCGTCGATGATAGACATCTCAGATGGGCTCGGGCAAGATCTTGGGCACATTCTGAGAGCCAGCGGCGTGGGTGCAAGGCTGGATTTGGATAAAATTCCCACTGATGCGCTCTTACATGAGTTGCCCAATCAGTCAAAATGGCAACATATATTAAATGGTGGCGATGATTATCAGCTGTGCTTTAGTCTATCGCCTGATCGTTTTATGGCATTTCAAAGAGATTTTCCTGACTTGGCGATTTATCCGATTGGTAAGATTATTGATGCTCAAGATCTAACCTTGATGCACCATGATGAGCCAGTCGAAATTCCCATCAAAGGTTGGCAGCATTTTTAGATCAATTAGCAGTCAATCACTCATATCAACTCATTAAATAACCACACTCATGACACAGCAAAAGCCCGATATCCATCAAGCCAATCCCTGCCCGCCCTGCCCGCTAAGCGCAAGCAGCCAAGAGAAATTGATCTACTGGCTTGGCATTGGGCTTGGTTCTGGACTGCCGCAGCGTGCGCCTGGCACATGGGGCACTGTTGGCGGCTTGGTGGTCGCCCTGGTGCTGCTGCCACTTGGGGCTTGGGCACTGGTACTGACTACCGCATTAGGCTTGCTGCTTGGGCATTATATTTGTGAGACAACTTCTAAGCTGATGAATGTGCATGACGATCCGCACATTGTGTGGGATGAGTGGGTGGGCATGTGGCTGACGCTTTTGCCGACCGTGTTTGTGCTGCATCACATGGACTTATTAAACGGTTTATATGGTGATGCATCACTGATGGCTTGGCTATTTGGGCTTGGGTTTGTCTTGTTTCGCCTGTTCGATGTCGTCAAGCCTTTTCCGATTTCTTGGGCAGATAAGCAAATGTCTGGCGGCTTTGGTATCATGCTGGATGATATTTTGGCAGGCGTGATGGCAGGGATCATCACGGTGATTGTGATTTATAGCTTTATTTTATAAACCGACACCCAAGCAATTTGTGGGTGTCGGTTTGGAATCTTTGAAAGTTGAGCACTTAGGCTTGAGCATCTGCAAATAAGCGATCCACCGCTTGATCATCAAATCGATACGTCCTACCACAAAAACCGCAGTCCAGTGTCAGCTCTCCGCCATGTGCCATCACCGCCTGCTTGGCTTCGTCATAGCCCAGCTGCAAGATGGCGCCTTCGCTTTTTTCGCTTGAGCAAGTACACGCAAAATGCAGCGGCGCAAGACTTGGCAACACCACTTCTTCTTCATGATATAGCCGATACAAAATTTCGTTGGCATCCAAATCGGTGATCTCATCCACCTTTAGTGTATCGGTGAGCGCCGTTAAGCGATCCCACAAATCAGGGTCAGCCTCTTTGTCAGCATCGCTTTGGGGCAGCAGCTGCACCAAAACACCGCCTGCGGTCGTGTCATTAGTGGCAAGCTTAATGATGGTTGGGATTTGGGCAGACTGCTTTTGGTAATGCGCCAAACATTCCCCCAAATTATCACTGACTCGCTCAACAATGCCTTGATACGCCTCGCCTTTTTCAGGATGGATGCTGATGAACAGCACGCCTTTGCCAAGCTCACCGAAGGCTTCATCACTAGTTGTCAGGTGCTGCCACACTGCATCATGATCACCTATGGCGTCAAAGCCAGCTAAGCCTCGCACAGCGCCGGTGTGATCACACTCCGCCATCGCCCAACTAAGGCGAGCGTTCGGATCAGAGCTTTGTAGCTGAATGGATAATTTGCCGTCTATCTTTAGCGTGCTGATCAATAAGCTTGCCGAAACAAGCATCTCGCCAAGCAGCGCTTTGATGGCAGCAGGATACTCTTTTTGGGCGATGACCGTCTGATAAGCGTCGGTGAGCTTCACCACATCGCCACGCACCACCGAGTCATCAATAAAAAACCGTTGGCGGTAGTCATTCAAAGTTTGGGCTGTCATATTATGTCCGTTTTTGGTGTGTTTAGGCTAATATGGGGATCAATTGATCATTTGCAATTGCCGCATCGCCTAAACCTTGATTCAAAATATCAGCAGATTGTTTATCAAAAATCAACATCTTACCCCTATCTGATGTGCTATAATTTATCAGATTGATGACAATTTTCATCTACTGCTTTGCCTAACGATTTGGGGCATGGCAGCGTCATTGATTGCTAATTTTTAATTTGATACTAAGGAACAGCTTATGTGCGGTATCGTTGGTGCCATTCGTACGCATCACAATGTGGTAGATTTTTTGACAGACGGGCTGAAACGCCTAGAGTATCGCGGCTATGACTCATCAGGCATCGCCGTGCAGACCGATGAAGGCATTCGCCGCGTACGCCGTGTGGGGCGGGTGGCGCTCATGGAAGAAGCCGCGAAGAAAAAAGAAATTTATGGTCTGACTGGCATCGGTCACACGCGCTGGGCGACACATGGTGGTGTCACCAAGCCCAATGCGCATCCGCATATCTCTGCAGGGCTAATCTCAGTGGTGCATAATGGCATCATTGAAAATTTTGAGTCAGAGCGCAGTCGTCTTGAAGGCTTAGGCTATGAGTTTGAATCCCAAACCGATACCGAAGTGATCGCTCATAGTATCCATCAAGAATACACCACCAATGGCGGCGATCTGTATCGAGCGGTGCAAACAGCGTGTTCGCGCTTTCATGGCGCTTATGCCATCGCCGTGATCGCCAATGATGCACCAGATCAGATGGTAGTTGCACGCATGGGCTGTCCATTATTAGTGGCATTCGGTGATGATGAAGTATTCATCGCCTCTGATGTCTCAGCAGTCATTGCCTTTACACGCCGCGTAACATATCTAGAAGATGGTGACATCGCTCTACTCCAAGCCGATGGCATCCAAAAGCTGCTTGACAAAGACGGCAACGAAGCCGACCGCGCCATCAAGACTTCAGAGATGTCTTTGGCGTCTCTTGAGCTTGGTCCATACAGCCACTTCATGCAAAAAGAAATCAACGAGCAGCCACGCGCAGTTTCTGATACCGCTGAGATTTTCTTAGAAGGCGGATTCATTGCTGATAACTTCGGTGAAGATGCGCCTGAAATTTTTGCTAAAATCCAAAGCATCAAAATTTTGGCATGCGGCACATCATATTATGCCGCATTGACCGGCAAATATTGGCTTGAAAGCATCGCCAAGATTCGCTGCGATGTCGAGATCGCAAGTGAGTACCGCTACCGTGATGTGATCGCAGATCCTAATGAGCTGATTATCACCATCAGTCAGTCAGGCGAGACGCTGGATACCATGGAAGCACTTAAATACGCCATGGCACAAGGTCACCGCTACAGCTTATCGATCTGCAATGTGATGGAATCTGCCCTGCCGCGCGCAAGCACGCTTGCCATCTTCACTCGTGCCGGTGCTGAGATCGGCGTGGCATCGACCAAGGCATTTACCACGCAGTTGGTGGTGTTATTTGGTCTTGCGGTAACCTTGGGCATCATGCGCGGTCATGTCGATGAATCACAAGCACAAAACTACGCCGAAGATTTGCGTCTACTGCCAGGCAGTATCCAGCACGCGCTTAATTTGGAGCCGCAGCTTGCGTCATGGGCACAAAGCTTTGCCAATAAACCCAGTGCGCTGTTTTTGGGTCGTGGCATCCATTATCCGATCGCTCTCGAAGGGGCGCTCAAATTAAAAGAGCTGACTTATATCCACGCTGAAGCTTATCCTGCCGGGGAGCTCAAGCATGGTCCGCTGGCTTTGGTCGACGAAAATATGCCCGTAGTCGTGATCTCGCCTAATGATGGATTGCTTGATAAAGTCAAAGCCAACATGCAGGAAGTAAGCGCGCGCGGCGGCGAGCTGTTTGTATTGTCAGATTTAGACAGCGATTACACCGCAAGCGAAGGCATCCATGTGATTCGCACACCGCGTCACATCGGCATTTTATCGCCGATTGTGCATACGATCGCTGTGCAGCTGCTGTCTTATCATGTGGCGCTTGTACGCGGCACTGATGTTGATAAGCCAAGAAACCTTGCCAAATCCGTGACAGTTGAGTGATGAAAATGGCTCAAGTGGCGGTCGAGTATGATACCTAATTACTCGCCTACACTTGAGCTTTGGTGCTAAATCATCTTATTTTTAATCAAGCTTCCTTGCTAAAGAGATCACCTTTAGCAAGGTTGGCTTTTTTATTTAACCAACAAAATTTTTAATATATCATTGATATTTTCAATCATCAAAAGACGATAAATTCAACTTTTAAACATACTTTATCAAGATGATCTAGGTCAATCATTCCAAATCTTCTAAGCCACAGTGATCAGCCATTTGACAATAAAACCCTTATCAAGATAAAGAATATTTTATTTTTACTACATTTTTGATACAATGGCGAAATATTATCATTTTTAAAATCATTTGTATCATGACTCACCCCACGCCCCCACCACTTAATCGCCATCATTCTTATCAGCAAGCACCTGACGTGCATGATTTTTATTTTCATGGTACGGGCATGGGGTATTTTAAAATTTGGATTGTCAATTTGGTGCTGACCATCATCACGCTTGGGTTTTATTCCCCTTGGGCAAAAGTACGCAGGCTTCGTTATTTTTATGGTCATACACAGATTGATGGGCAAGTATTTGATTTTACTGCAAATCCCAAGCGTATCTTGGTTGGGCGTCTCATCGCCCTTGGCATTTATTTGGTGATTGCTGTGTTTGGGCAGTTTTCGCCTGAAATCGCAGCGATGGGCTCTTTGATTATCTTTGTGGTCATGCCTTGGATTGTGCGTTCTACCATGCGATTTCGAGCAAGAAATAGCCAGTACAACAATGTTCGCTTTGCCTTTGAAGGCTCGCTAGGCTCGGCGTATCTGATTTTACTTGCTGGTGTCATACTCATTCCCATCAGTGGCGGTCTGCTTGCGCCTTTGGTATGGTGGCTGTTTAAACGCTATCAATTTGACAACACCTATTTTGGGCAATTAAATTTTGGGTTTCATGCCAGCATTTGGGATTTTTATAAAGCGACGCTGCTGCCGATATTGTTGCTACTTATCATTGCCATCGTAGGCGGGGTATTTTTTGCGGGGGCAGGCACAGTCGGTCAAGACAACGATGTGGTCATGGGCTCTGCCTTTTTAGTGATGATTGGGGTGTTCTATCTTTGTATGCTGCTGATAGTGCCACTCATGCAAGGCTATGTCCATCAGGCGATTTGGCGTCATCTGACCTTGGGGGATAACGAATTTGAGCTGATAGATTTTAGCCCCTTAAAATTTGCACTCATCCAACTGACCAACTACATCGCCATCATATTTAGCCTTGGGCTGCTTCATCCTTGGGCAGCAGTACGCATTCACCGTTATAAAACCCACACGCTTCGCTTGATTGCTTATGACGACTTTACACAGATGACCACGCCTAGCCCAGACAATGTCTCACCGCTTGGAGAAGAAATTGGCGATGTGTTTGATTTTGACATTTCATGGTAATCACAATGATGGCAACACCGACAAAAGTTCGCTATTTTGATGGCAAAATCAGCACCGCTCACACAGCTGACATCATGCCCCTGTCTCATCAGGGCAAGACAGACGGCTTCACCATAAGCTACGGCGGTCATGAGCTGCGTTATTGTAGCGACGATGGCGAATACCTGCCTGCGGTAGGCGGTTCGCCCCATGCGTTGATGATGAAAGATGGGTCTAGAATAGAATTCATCCATGGTGTGCCTGAATGGCTGACGCTTGAAAAGCAGTCTTTGTTTGCCAAAATCGCTCGCATGGAGAGCCAATGGGTGTGGATTGGCACAAGCGTGGTCATCATGTGTGTGTTGGTATTTGGCATGTTTAAATTTGCCATTCCCCTAGCGGCACACCACATCGCTCAAAGACTGCCTGCAGATACCATGATGGCGGTGGGCGACCAAGCCGAAAGCTATGTGATGGACATGACCACGCCCAGCACTTTACCCAAATCTCGCCAAGATGACATCGTCGCTTTGTATGATAAGCTAGATGGCAACCCAAAAGCCAAAATCATCGTGCGAGGCGGTGGCGATGTTGGTGCAAATGCCCTTGCCATACCCAATAACACCATCATCATCACCGATGAACTCATTCATCTGACGGACGATGACAACCAAATTCTAGCCGTACTGGCTCATGAACAGGGGCATTTGGTGCATCGCCACAGCCTAGAACAAGCCATCAACAGCCTCGGGATAAGTGTGCTCATCGTAGTCATCACAGGCGATACGTCTGACATGCTGCTGACCTTACCTGCCCTACTGACTGTCGCCGACTACTCACAAAAAGCAGAGTTGCAAGCCGATAGATTCGCCATTGATGAGCTAAAACGCCTGAATGTCTCTGTGATACATCTTGCTGATTTTTTTGAAAGAATGAAACAAGAGCAAGGTAATGGGCATGGACACTGGTCATTATTGTCCACCCACCCCAAAACAGACAAGCGAATTGAGCAAGTTTATCAATACCAATAAACCATCTGTATGACAGCTTATTGATTAGGAGTTGCGATACCCCTCAGGATTGCTTGACTGCCATCGCCAGGTATCCACGCACATACGCTCAATGTCCAACTCAGCCGTCCAATTAAGCACAGCTTTGGCTTTGTCGGCACTGGCATAACACATCGCAATGTCCCCAGCTCGTCTTGGGGCAATCACATAAGGCACCTGCTGACCGGTGGTGCTGACAAAGGCACCAACCAGCTCCAGCACACTGGTACCATGCCCTGTGCCCAAATTGATCGGCTCAAAGCCAAAAGCCGACGCTTGCTTGGCGATATATTCTAGTGCCTTGACATGACCTTTTGCCAAATCCACCACATGAATATAATCGCGCACCCCCGTGCCGTCTGGCGTGTCATAGTCATCCCCAAAGACCGACAACGTTTCAAGCTTACCCACCGCCACTTGTGAGATATAAGGCATCAAATTATTCGGAATGTCGCTTGGGTCTTCGCCAATCAAGCCTGATACATCCGCGCCAATGGGGTTAAAATAACGCAAACTGACAATGTTCCATGACGGCACATTTTCTGACTTTGCCAAGTCTTCTAAAACATACTCCACCATAAGCTTGGATTGCCCATAAGGGTTGGTACAAGAGCGTCTGGCAGTCTCCACAATCGGCAACATCTCAGGCGTGCCATACACGGTGGCGGACGATGAAAAGATGAAGTTTTTGACTCCAAATGCCGTCATCACTTCCAAAAGATTGAGCGTGCCTGCCACGTTATTTTGGTAGTATTTTAAAGGCTTTGCCACGCTTTCGCCAACCGCCTTCAAACCAGCAAAATGTATCACCCCAAAAAACTCATACTCAGAAAAGACTTGGCTTAGGTGGTCTTTGTCCAGCACATCACCCTGAATAAAGGTGATTGCTTGACCGACAATCTGCGCTACCCGCTCTATCGCCACAGGGCTTGAATTGGATAAATTGTCATACACCACCGGCTTAAAGCCTGATTTAACCAGCTCAATCAGCGTATGCGAACCGATATAACCCGCCCCGCCGGTGACTAATATTTTTTTAACTGTGTGATTTTGCATAGTATCCCCCCTCTGTGATAAATTAGTCTCGTTTTTCTCGTCCGATGCCATAATAGGGCGCGGTGAGCGCCACAACACTGTCATCGTCCAAAATATTTTTGGCATCAAAAATCGGAATATTCACCTGATTAAGCGCATGAATGTCTGGCTGAGTCAGCAAAGACCAGTTGATAATAAACAGCGCATCCACCTTTGATAAATCCTGATATGGATCATGGATCAAAGTCAACAGCGGATGCCCGCCATAAATTGACTGCATCTCAAAGGCGGTGTTACGCGTAAAAACACGAGTATGAATCCCATAAGACCACAAAAGCTTCAGTAGTGGATGAATGGCAGAATGAGTCATGCGAGAGGCGCCATTTCGATAGCCAGTACCCCAAATCATCACTGCCTTTTGCTCAATAAAGCCATTAAAATATCGCCAAAACTTGCGAAAAATCAGCTCTTTTTGGTCATCATTAATGTGATTGACGGCGCTGATGAGCGAGGTATCGACACGGTTTTGTTTAAACTTATCCATCAAAAGCTCAAGCTCATGCGGTAATGTTTTACCGCCAAAACCCCACCCTGCCGACAGATACGCAGGACCGATACGGCTATCTTGGGCGATGATCCGCTCAACTGACTTGATATTTACCCCTTGCTTATCAGCAAGTCTTGCCATTTCATTCATAAAGGACAGCCGAGTTGCAAGCATCGCCATCATGGCACTTCGGGCAAATTCTATTGTGACGATATCAGCGATTTGGCAGTCCTTGGCGTGCTGCTTGAGTCTTAATAACATCTCACACTGCGCCACACTGTCCTTGGTTTTTTCGCCAATCATCACCAAGTCTGAATGATAAAACGCATTAAAATTCGCCCCATCTTTCATAAAGCTGATGGGCAAATAATACACCCAAGATGACTTCATCCGCTGTGCCAGTGCCCCGACATCGCCAATTGAGCGCACACCGCTTAAGATCACTTGACTGTGCGGACTGTCCACTGCATGGACGACTTGATCAATCAGATCCTCATCGACATCATCCAAAAACAGCCACAAAAGCTTGGCTTGTGCAGATGCTAAAAAAGCATGGACACTTTCATCACACAGTTTGATTTTTTGTTCAGCGCGGTACAGTTGCCACAGCGCCGACATTTGATGGTCAAATTGATAATGCTCAAGTGTCGCTTGGATATCTTGCTCATCTGCAAACAGACAAACTTCATAATCCAAACTTGCTAACCACAAGCAAGCATTGATGGCTTCGTGCTGATGACCGATCACATAGATGTGTTTCATAAATTATCCTCGGATACGCTTAATGACAGACAAAAGCGTATTGGTAGAGCTGTCAAATTGATCTGCATCATGCACGCTTGATAGCTCGTCATAGACACGGTTTGCCATGACCTTACCGACTTCAACACCCCATTGATCAAAGGGATTGATTTGCCAAAGCACGCTCATCACATAGACTTTATGCTCATATAAGGCAATCAAAGAACCCAAAGTCTTGGGGTTTAGATCGCTTAATAACAGCGTGGTTGAGGGCTGATTGCCCCGATATTCTTTAAATTTAGCAAAATCATCGGCGCTATTTGTCATGCTAGAAGGTAGGGCAGCATTGCCAAAAGCAAGCACTTGCGACTGCGCCAGACAGTTTGCCAAAGATAATTTGTGCTGATCAGCCAAGTAAGCATTTGCCACCTGTGCATCATTATAGCGGCGAATCGGCGTGATAAAATCACAAGACACCCGCTGCGTGCCTTGATGCAAAAGCTGATAAAATGCATGCTGTGCATTTGAGCCGATATCACCCCACAAAATCGGGCAAGTGCCATAGTCCACCGACTCGCCGCATCGTTTGACCGATTTGCCGTTAGACTCCATCTCAAGCTGCGTCAAATAATTGGGGAAATACTCAAGCCTGCCATCATAAGGCAGCACGGTATGTGCATTAATGCCCAAAAAAGTGGCATTCCACACCCCTATCAGCCCCATGAGCACTGGTAAATTTTTTGAAAAATCGGTGTTTGCAAAATGCCGATCCATCTCATGCGCGCCTGCCAGTAGTGCCCGAAAATTAGCCATGCCGATACGCACTGCGATCGCAAGCCCAATCACTGACCACATACTAAATCTGCCGCCAACCCAGTCCCACAAAAGCAGCTGATTATCCGAATGGATGCCCCAATCGCTCATCCTATCAGGTCGCGTGGAGATGCCGATAAAATGACGGCGTAAAATCGTCGGCTTATGATCATGAGCAGCCAAAAGCCAGCTTAGGGCAGTTTTGGCATTGGATAAAGTATCAATCGTCCCAAAAGATTTTGATGAGATGATAAACAAGGTCGTCTGCGGATTGAGCACTTTTAATAGGCTGTCTAACTGCGTGCCGTCCATATTAGACACAAAGTGAACGCAAATATCCGTATCCGCCCACTCTGACAGCGCGGTGGCTGCCATCAAAGGACCCAAATCCGAACCGCCCACACCGATATTGACCACATCGCGTATCGCCTTACCCGAATAGCCACGCCACACGCCGCTACGAATGCGATTGACCAACACCTCGCATTGATCTAGGCTATCATGCACCTGCTGCCCTACATCGGCGCCATCGACGATAAGCGCTTCACCTTTGGGTAGTCGAAGCGCGGTATGAAGCGCTGCCCTTTGCTCGGTGTCATTGACCTTTTCGCCAGTGATAAGATCACTGATTTTTTGGAATAAATCAAATGTATCGGCAAGCTGGATGAGCTTTGCCAAAATTTCATCATCGATCGCCTGCTTACTAAAATCCATATAAATATCGCAAGCAAAAGCAGACAGTCTTTGACCGCGTGTCTCATCGTCAGCGAATAGCTGCTGCAAATCGATCGGTGTGCGTGCCAGCGCCTGTAAATCATGCCAAGTCGTCATCAGACGTCCTTATTTTATGGTTTGATAAAAATTAAAACGACTGACCCACTTGACTGGCAAAATAAACAAATGCCTGTATATAGGTCGTCATATCACCGGCATCAAAGCTTGGCCCTTTCATCGTAACCACATCCATACCCTGCTGGCTGATGAGTGCGTCAATGGCATCGGTCAGCTGAATCTCACCGCCCACACTTGGCTTGGTTTTTGCCAAATACTCAAAAATCTCTGGACTAAACACATACCGCCCCACCACCGCCAAATTGGACGGTGCGACATCCAGACTGGGTTTTTCTACAAAACCCAGTACGTCAAATGATTGATTGGTACCTGATTTTTGGATGCTTAATTTATCACTGAGCCGTGCGATGCCGTACTTATGCACATCGCTATCCGCCACAGGGTCAACCAAGATCTGACTGCGACCTGTTTGAGCAAATTGAGTCATCATATACGCCAAATTATCCACCCCAAAATCCGTGGTAAATGGGTCTAACACGACATCGGGCAGCAGCACGGCAAAGGGATTGTCGCCCACCACCGCACGCCCTTGTAGCACCGCATGACCCAGCCCCAGTGGTCTGCCTTGGCGTACACTCACCACACGCACATCAGCAGGCAAAAAGTTTAGGCTGTCTGCCAAACTGTCTTTGCCTTTTTGGCGTAGCTGACTGTCAAGCTCAGCGTTGATGTCAAAGTAGTTTTCAATGGCGGACTTTTGGGCGTGGTTGACCAGCACGATGTTTTTGATGCCGGCACGCACCGCTTCTGCAACCACATAATGAATGGCAGGCTTATCTCCTAAGGGTAAAAGCTCTTTGGGCACCGCCTTAGACAAAGGTAGCATACGCGTCCCAAAGCCTGCGGTGGGGATAATGGCGTGGGTGGGGGTGTTCATAGTTTACTCTCTTGTAAATCATTTAAATTATAGCGAATATCGTCAGCACTCACCATTAGCTTATTAGGAACATCAAATAATCGCTCTTGCATCTGCCGTTCTAGACCAGGCATATTAGGCAGCTGGCCTTTTTTGATACGGTCAATGTGCCACAGACGCCAAGCCTCCCAATAATCCAAGCGATCGAGTGCTGATGCCTTATTATGGATGCCGTAATCCTCCGAATTCATCAGCGAATCATGAGAATGCCTGGCAAATGTCAGTGGTTTTTTGATAGAAATAAACCTCTCGCCATAAGCCAGTTTTAACCGCTCGAAAAATTCACTGTCTGCACCAGTACGCACTGCGTGCCAAAGCCCGACTTCTTCTTGTACTTGTTGGCGGCGAAACAGTGGCGATGCTGGATTTTGACGCAACAAAGGATAATATTGCCGAGCGTAATAATTTGCCTGATCATCAATGCGCAGCCAATAAGAATTAGTCACCATCAAATCAGCATCGTTGATCAAAGGCTCTACCTGTTGTTTGATCTTATCAGGATGTGCGATGTCGTCCGAATCCTGACAAGTCATAAACTCGCCCGTGGCATACATCGCCCCGATACTTTTGGCAGCAAAAGTGCCAACATTTTTTGGCAGTCTAATCAGCATCATTCGCTTATCTTCAATAGAGTTAATCTGACTGACCGTATCATCACCACTCTGATCATCAATGACGATCACCTGTATGTTTTGCCAAGACTGGCTGAGCAGGCTTTTCAGGCAAGATGTGATGGTCTTGGCGGCATTAAATGCAGTGACCAAAATTGTGACTTGATGCGGACTGCTGATGCTGTCTGTCGGTAAAAACTCAAACGCATCCAAACCAAAGCCATCACCATCTATCAAAGGCAATAAGTCAAAGCACTGTAGATATTCATTAAACAATGCCCGCTTTTGCTGACGATCAATAGTAAGATTACTCAAAAACAGCAAGCGCTCATCGCTATCCAACTCCGTCATTAATTCCTGTCTTATTTGGCCATACTCAAGCGATAGGGCAAAATAAATTTGGCTCAGCCAAGACCATCTTGGTAGTCGATCAAAATGGTTTTGCAAATAGTCAAAAATAATCTTGGGATAAACTGGTGATAGCTCTTTGATGATAATCTTAAACCATTTATCATTTTGATGCTGATCAAGGAGCTGACCGATCATAAAGCGCGGCTCACTGACAGCAAAGCGCTTAAGCGCTGCCAACTGACGAATGGTTTTTATTTGCCTTATTGGTAAATAAAATTTTTGTTGGCGCACCTTTTCATACAGCCCAAGCTGATACGCTTGCCAAAACTGATTTGGTAAAAAACCATTCATCTTCTAAACAACAGGCTCAATCATCCACACCTGAGATGTCTCGAGAATAGACTTTGTCTAGCACATCTGTCAAGTCATCAGTAATGCGATTGGCGATGATAATGTCTGATTTTTGTTTAAATTCAGCTAAATCTGCAACCACTTGCATTTTATCCAGCTCATCAGCATCATGCTTTGGCTCATAAATGATGACAGAGATACCGCGTCCACGCAATCTTTTAATGATCCCAAACATCGCAGATGCCCGAAAGTTATCGGAGCCTGCTTTCATAATCAAGCGATATACACCTACCGTATTGGGGCTTTTGGCGGCGATGTCTTTGGCAATAAAGTCTTTACGGGTCGTATTAGACTCTACAATGGCTTGAATGAGATTTTGGGGCACTTCTTTATAGTTGGCCAAAAGCTGCTTAGTGTCTTTGGGTAAGCAGTAGCCACCATAACCAAATGATGGGTTGTTATAATAATTGCCGATACGGGGGTCTAAACACACGCCTTTAATGATTTGAGCGGTATCTAGTCCATGAGCCCCTGCATAAGTATCAAGCTCATTAAAATAAGCGACACGCAGTGCCAAATAGGTATTTGCAAACAGTTTAATCGCCTCAGCCTCGGTACTGTCCGTTAATAAAATCTCTACCTCTTCTTTAACAGCACAGTCTAGAAGCATGTCAGCAAATGCTTTGGCACGCTCAGATTTCTCACCGACGATAATCCGACTTGGATACAAGTTATCATATAATGCCTTACCTTCTCTTAAAAACTCAGGCGAAAAGATAATGTTATCCACGCCAAGCTTATCTTTAAGCTCAGACACAAAGCCCACAGGAATGGTAGATTTGATGATGATCAATGCTTTGGGGTTAATACCCAATACATCATTAATCACCGCCTCCACACTACTGGTATCAAAATAACCAGTCTGTGTATCATAATTGGTAGGTGTGGCGATGATGACATAGTCCGCCTCTTGATAAGCCAGTGTTTTATCCGTCGTTGCGATCAGTGAAAGCTCTTTGCGTGCCAAAAAGTTCTCTATTTCGATATCTTCAATGGGTGTTTGACGAGCATTAATTTTATCTACTTTACGCTGATCAATATCCAAAGCGATGACATCATGTTTTTGGGCTAATAATACAGCGTTAGACAGTCCAACATAGCCTGTGCCTGCGATTGTGATTTTTTTCATATAATCTAAGTTTCATAAAGAATTATTATTAAATTGTAGATTGATTTTTTGGGTCAATAAACCAATCCAACCTCTCCCAAGGAAATATTAGTATTTCATTTAATAGTAAATTTATTATCTCTGTATGTTCTACTGACAATTGAGCCAGCCTCTTTCGATGCAAACCCAAAAGATAAATATTATCCTCTTTCAAATTCTTAATCATTTTATCGACATCAGCATAATTAGAAGGGTAAATAGCAAAGAGAGTTCGGCAAATGATAGGCTTGTGTTTGTATTTAGCAAGTAAATTATATTTATATAGGAAAGCATAATATAGGAAGAATTCTGTTATTTTACCATGAAAGCTTTCAAATAATTTACTCAAATCATTACCAATGCGTGGTTGAAGGTATTTTAGCAACTGTATCATTATGTTTGTTTCAATTACATAAGGGGTAATAGTAGGTATAATTTTATCTTCAATATCTTCATCGCATTCAATTGCTTTAAAAGAATTTTTAACATAATCTCTCCAATTATCGCCCAATTGAGAAAAATTGGTAGTATATTTTCCTGAATCCCTATCTATAAACAGTGCTAAATCTGCCTTTTTTATGAAGAAATTTTTTGCATCTAAGAGTATGTAAGTCTTGGTCTTAATTTTGCTAGCAATAATCATTTTTAAAATCTGCTGAGAGCGCTGTCCATCAGATTTTTCAAAGTCTCTTTTTGATAGCAGGTGATGAGAACTAATAAAACGCAGCTTAGAAAATAAAGCCTCACTCAAAAATAATTGAGTCTTGTTTCTTAATTCTTCCTCCAAATGCGTATTTTTATCATTAATAATAATAAAATACTCTTCTAATGCTTTAATATCAAATAATCTATCAACCGATATTAATTGCAGAAGCACCATGCGTAAATCATTTTGGTAAGTTATTGTAACAAAACTTGTCTTTTCACTCATTTCACTCATTTCACTCATTTCACTCAAATATTATAGTTGATATATAATAAATTTATTCTTAGCAATACCAACCCCTTGCTTTGCTTCTTCAATTTGTTGCTCGGTCCATTGAAGTTTTCGCTCCCAAGGCATATAGGTTAAAGCATTACACCGCTTAAGGCTTATTCCATCCCGATTCTCTAATATCAAAGTCATAAGCTGAAACAATATTTCCTCTGCCAAATACTTTGGGTAATCGTCATTTGCTTTACACAATTCTAAGAATTGTTCTAGCAACTCAAAAATTGGTTTAGCTACCTCATAACTCATAAACATTCCTTGGGCTGCACCCTTAATTGGAATGTCAGCAATATCTTTATTGAGATATTGCTTGGTCCACTGCTTAAGAGACTGATGGGATAGAATTTTGTCTTGCCAATAACCATTGACTTTACCAAAATTCATTCCGATATCAGCTTTTTTGATATAGTCGTAAGAGTGATGCTGCACATATAAGCTATCAAAATTATCAAAAATAATATAATCAAATTCTATTCCAGTACGAAGTAGTTTATTAAAGTTACTAACAAGATACTCTACCTGTCTAAACTTATAATTACTATAATCCAATTCATGGTTAATGACAACCTTAATGCTATTCTCTTTTTCAAAGGTCTTAACCTTCTGCATTACATCTTGGCTTAGTCTCTCCGGATTGACATGAGCAATGATAACACTTGCCTCCGGATTGTACTCGAGAATATTATGAAGTTTATCTAATAATCTATCAAGACTATCTGGGTACACTAAGCTAAAAGCCAATTTGGCAGCTGAGCTTAGGTTACTTACCTGATACTGAGCTTCATGATTCTTTTTGAAAACGTATCGTCTGCTTGCATCATCCTCATCAATTGCATCATAACTGTAGTAATCCACCCCCTGGCGCTGAAGGGATCGATTAATCACCAAAAAATGGTTTTTCTTTTGCATGTCTAGTTTTTTGATCGAAGTATTATTGCCGTGTAATACTCGGTTATAGCAAATCTTATTGATATGCTTAAACGGCCCCACTTCACTTAATTTAAGATAAATGTCTAAGTCAACAGAGTTTTCAATGTTTTCATCAAAACCAGAGGTTAGGTGCCAAGCTCTCGCAGTAAACATTCTAAAATGATGTACTATCATAGCTGTTGTTAATTTTTCTCTTGAAAACTCAGGCCAATTATAACCGTCAGCGATCAAACTACCATCAGGATTTACGTTCCTATTAGTAGTGTACACACATGCTAAAGAACGATCTTTGAGAAACTCTGCCAAGCATAACTCAACCGCATCAGGCTCCAAATAGTCATCAGAATCTAACTGACCAATATAAAATCCCGAAGCGTGCTTTACAGCATTATTGGATGCTGACGCTATGCCTCCATTTTCTTGTGAAATAATTTTTACCCTAGGATTTTGCCCATAAAGTCGGTTAATCACGTCTAATGTATTATCTGTTGATCCATCATTGCAAATACAGACTTGCAAATCCGTGATGGTTTGATTCAGGGCACTATCCACACAACGCTTAATCGTATCTGCACAGTTGTATGCAGGTATATAGATAGATACTAGCGGGACTTTATGTATTAATGCACTCTCAATTGGTTGTAATTTACGGTAAAAATAAGGCACTTTTTCTTTTACAATATTAATTGTGATCTTCTTACCTTCCGCTCTGTCCGTTTCGTTTTCTTTACCTGGAGGTTCTTGATGATATGCCATACCCCCCTCGACAGCTCTGAAAAAGCAACCATTCTTAAATAAACGGTAACCAAATTCATTGTCCTCACCACCCCAATGGGTGAATTCCTCATCAAACCAACCTGCTTTATCCAACCACTTTTTAGAAAAAGCAACATTTCCGCCGCTAAAGTATCTAAATGGTGAATCACATAATCGCAAATTATCCGTTCTTTTAAAATGTTCCAATCGCCAATCAACAGAGATCTCACCTTCTTCTTTACCGGCAACTGAGTTGTTCGTACGTACCTCTGGTAAATTGCTGATAAGATTTTTGTTTGACCTAAAGTTTTCGGGCAATATATTTTGGGTGTCTACATATTTCCTAGGTCCTATTAATGCCACATCATCATCTTCAAGTAAATATTTGACATACGATTGGACCCATAATGGATTCGGTGCCATATCACAGTCCAATATAGAAACAAAATCGTATTTTGCCGTCCTTAGACCCAAATTCCTGACCGCACACAACTGATAGCCATAGTCTTTTTGACGGACATATTTAATATCCAAATCTTTTTCATACTTCCTTACTACAGAACAAATATCCTCTTTACTACCATCATCAGCAACAATGACTTCAAAAGGATATTCCGACTCCTGGTTTACTAAGCAACTTAATGTAACCTCCAAAATGTGGCTACGATTAAATGTAGGTATCACAATAGAAAGACCGACATTATCAACTTTATGAGTAGATTTTCTTATTTTTCTTACATTTTTATTCCAGTCAAAATCATTAGGACCTTCTGGCAAGGGTGCTAGTATTAGATCTTTCGGAAAGTCTGAAGGGATAGAATTAACCTGCTTAATTGCTGCACTATCCGATTTTTTAGAAGTAATGTTTTGCCACTGGTTTATTAGCTTATTTTTAGTGGCGATATCTATAGATGATTCCTGATTAAGCTGCATAATTTGAGTGGCAAGATCAAGATCATATTCTTTCAAAGAGGGATTTAGATCTGACAAATCATTTTTTAAACCTAAAAAATGCTTACACTTAATAATATGGTAACGGACTAGATTCTCACCGTAAATATTTGCCGCCTGCTCAAATAAATTTAAAGCAGATTCATATTCTTTATTATTATATTTCGATATTGCCTGCGCTAATAAAGACATAACACAAATCCTTAAACTTAAAAATTATCACTTCTTAAACCCAACAATCTCTCTACCCAATTTCACAGGCAGATCAACCATACTCTTTGGAGATTTTACTCCATCAACCAATGTTTTGCCCAAGCGATAAGACAAATGTTTTTTTACTTTTTCCGCCTCGTTAGCATCTTGATATGCTTCTACTGGTGGCAGCTCTTTGTGTTCGTCTTTTTGAAACTGACGATATTCTTTCATCAGCGCCAAGGGGAGTTTTGCTAAGTCTTTGGTAGATTTTGAATGACTCACCATGGTCGAACCTAAGCGATAGGGCAGATCTTGCTTGATCCTGTCTGCCGCACCATAATAAACGGTCTGTTTACTCTGAACCTGCGAACTAGCCGCATTTACAGAATTATTTTGAGATTGGTTATTTAATTTTAGCTGCTGATTTTCAAGATAATATTTCTCAAGCTCTTCTTGGACTTGATGTAGCTGCCTGATAAGTAATTCATTTTCTTGCTGCATCGATGAGTTATTTTCGTTTGCTTTTACACTGTTTTCTTGGGTCAGCTTTTTATTTTGCTCTGTTAGCCTAGCTACTTCATCATCTGATTGCTTCTTTAAGGCAGCTAACTTTTGAGACTCTTGTTTTACCAATTCGTCCAGTTTGACTTTTTGCTCATGAATCGCTTGCTTTTCTTTAGTTAATTGAGCAACTGACTGATTGAGTTCATCAGATTTTTTATTTAATTCAGCAGCTCTTTTTTCAAGTTCGCTTGATTTTTTCTTTTCTTTGTTGAGTAGATCAGTTGATTTTTTAGTTTCAAGATAATATTTCTCAAGCTCTTCTTGGACTTGATGTAGCTGAGAAATGATCAGTGTATTTTCTTGCTGCTGATCTGCCAGCTGCCCTTGAGCCACCTTTAAGGTTTGGATATCTTTATCATGGTCTGCCTTAGCTGAGGATATGGCCTGTTTTAGATTCTCAGTTTGGCTTTGGAATTCTTTTTCGGTAGCTAGCAATTGCTCTTGTGTGCTTTCAAGCTGTTTTTGCTGAGCGATGGTTTCTTTTAATAAGCTTAGCGTGTTAAAGGTTCTTTTTTGCAAAGCTAAGGGTAAATCCGCCTGCGCCTGCAGCTGCATAAATAGCTGATTAACTTTGTCGTGCTCTAAAAGCAATTGTTCGGCAAAAAACTGTGACATTTCAGACAGTTGAGGCTTGTCCTGCAGATCTGACACTGCCAGCAACTGGTCATCAGCGACTGAGCTGTCCATCTGCCAAGTAATTTTATCAGAAACGGCTGAGACATAGTTTTTGGCGGAATAAATCACCTGCTCACCATTAACAAGCAGGCAGCGGTTTGGATATTTTTGCTGGAATTCAAGCAGGGCCTGATTATAAGATGACCAGTCTTTCAGCGCTTGCTCAATGGCTCCCTCACTAAGATCGTCTTGCCCTGCACCATCTAACAACCTAACCAATACATCGCTTGGCTTATCATAAGTGAGTACAAAGACAAAATCCTCATCAAACTGTGCCCAATATTCAAGTAGGCTAACCGCCTGAGCATCCGACCAGCCCCATAGCGGCTGCTCAGCATTTGCCAGTATCAAATCAAAACTTAAATTATCCCAAACTTTCTTTGGAGATTTTTGATGATAAGGGTTTAAGACCTCTGACTGAGAGGTTTTGGGTTCAAGAAGCTGACTTGGGGCGCGATGGGCGTGGTGACGATTTTTTTTAGGCTTTGACTCAGCAGAGGGAGCGATCTGTTTTTGAGTCTCAGCCGGCTTTGATACACGTAGCAACTTATCGGTAATTTGTAATGGACTCAATTGATGTGTATGAGAAAGTAGGGCAGGTGCCATGCCGCAGCCTTGCAGTATTTTATCCAAGGCTTGATAATGGGACTCTTTGTGTCCAACAATTAAAATTTTATTCATGATAATAATTTCCTTAAGGCGCAACTTAGTGAATTTATTTCAACAAGTTGGCTAAAATACTGTATATCGATTGTAAGTGATTCTATCTGAATTTTCAAGCCTAATTTATAAGCTTATCTTATTTTTTTACCCCCGCCCAAACTTCCTTTTTTTCTCCATGCTTGCCATGGCTAGGCTAAGCTCATCATCAGAAAGGCTTGCGGTATGCGTCAGCACCTGCATCACATCTGGCTGCAGCACAAATTTTGCAAACTCTGCAATACGATCAATGCGCTCATCAAAGGATAATAGGGTTGTGTCTGTATCGATGCTGACATAACCGACTCGCACCAAAGTATCAATAAAACTTGTAAATAACGCCTTATCAAACATATCTGGCAAGTCGTCAGCGTGTAGCACTGATACCCGCTGACCGACGACATAGCACAGATTGACCACTTGCTCGGTCGTCAAGCGCTCTGAGCCTTGCTTAGACAGCAGTGTCAGCGCCATAAAATAACGCTCAAGACTTTGCTGCGCGGGGCTTGCTAGCACGATGAGCTTTTGATAGGCTTGGGAATTGCCCTCAGGGCTACCGACCACACCTTGCCCCAAGTCCACAATCACGCCTTGTTCGATCAGCAGATTGAGCACCTGATGCACATGATCGGCGATATTTCTAAGCGCCATTTTTAAGAACAGCTCGCTTTGTAAAAATGGATACAAAAGCTCGGTGATCCCATCGAGTCTATCACGATGAATTCGACCATTTCTTTGGACAAGCGCCGCCAAAAAGCTTGCAATGATAAACACATGCAAAATATTATTTCTAAAATAGGACAAAAGCGGTGCTTGCTTATCCGCCACACGGATCATGTCGCCCAAGATGTGCGGCGTGCGCTCGATGAGCTTAAGCTGCACGCCATAGTCCAAAATCTGCCTTGGCGTCATATCGGTCACATGGGTGTCCGCGTCATATGGCAGCGCTTGGGCGATATGCTGATACAGGCGGATCTGCTCAAGGCATTGCGCTTCATCTAGCGCGGCGTTTGGCGTTGATAGGAGCGCAAGCGCAAGCAGCGAAACAGGATTGACCACGGCGGCTTTATTGATGTTTTGCATCACCTTGACGCCTAAGTTTTGTACCATGGCGTGCGTGTTTTTGACATTGTCATCACTGGCGTCGGTAGGATTGACATTAAATTTCGCCATGAAATCGGTCAAATACAAAGGATCACCAAACGCCAAATGCACCGTCCCAAAGATCCGCTCAATCTTACGTGCAGTTTTTAGTAGACCTAATAAATTTTCGCTTTCTTTGGGTTTGCCTTTGAGTTCACCGACATATGTGGCGCCTTCCATAATGCGCTCATAGCTGATATAAGTTGGGATGAACACGACCGGCTTGGCAGGCTCACGCAAATAGCTGTTCACTGTCATCGCAAGCATACCAAGCTTAGGGGGTAGCAGGCGACCTGTGCGCGAGCGCCCCCCTTCGATAAAATACTCAATCGGAGCCTGACGCTGCATGAGGCTGTGTACATATTCTTTAAATACGGTACTATAAAGCGCATTACCCTTGAAGCTGCGGCGCATAAAAAACGCCCCACCGCTTCTTAATAGATCGCCAAGCACTGGAATGTTTAAATTCTCACCGGCTGCCACATGCGGAATGCGTAACCCTCGCTTATAAATCACATAAGACAGCAGCAAATAATCCACATGGCTGCGATGGCACGGCACATAAACAATCTGATAATCTGGCGCAAGCGCACGCACTCGCTCAAAGTGGCGTACCTCAACGCCGTCATACAGCCGTGTCCACAGCCAAGTTAAAAAATGATCAAAAAAGCGCACCACCGAATGAGAATAATTGCTTGCAATCTCGCTCAGATAGCCTTGGGCTTCGGCTTTGACGGCGGCGATGGGCTTGCCAGTTTCTGCCGCTTGTTTTTCAATAGCACGCATCACTTCAGGCGATGATAAGATCGCGCCTGCCACATTACGCTTATCGGACAAATCAGGTCCGACGATACTGGTGCGCTGCTTATCTAAATAGCCCTGTAGGCGCGCGGCGATGGTTGGCGTGATGCGATCTGGTGACTCATCTTTAGCTTCATTAATCAAGACTTGTAGATCCTTAGGCTCTGAAAAACGCACAAAGGTATCTCGCCCCATCACGCCAATATTAAATAGCTGCTTGGCTTTAGAAGGCGACTCCCATTCATCTGCCATCAGCAAGCGAAATAAAGACTCTTCTTTATCCGGCGCACGCCCCCATAGGATCGTGACAGGCACAAGATTGATTTTTAGTTCAGGATTTTCAAGGCATGCTTGGATCAGCCTTTCAAGGCGCGGCACATATCCATTGGCAGCTTCTGTGCGGCGATCCTTTAAAAAAATCATCGCTGAAGTTTCGTGGATGTCTTTGGTATCGACTTCTGCAAGCGCCGAAGGCAAGCCAAGCGCATCTGTCTGCATCCCAACCAACAAACTGTTCGAGCGTGAATAAGCGCGGATCACATAAAAGGTGGGCACGCCATCATCAAGCGTTGGCACTTCACCGATCAAGGTTGGCTTGACTGCAAGCGACAATCCTTTGGCTGAAGCCCGGCGATATGGGCTTGGCATGCGGACTGGGCTGTCTTTTTGTGGATGAGCTGTCGGGCTTTGGTCGGGTTGGCTGCTGGCTTTCTTGAGCAAATTTACAAGTTTTCGCATAAATCCATCAATACAAAGAAGTGAATTTTTATTCTAACATTGTTTGGGTTTTTTGCCTAAAAAATTGATAAAAAAGTGGTATAATTTTAGCATTTTGAAATTTACACCAAGGCGATGCAGCCTTTTGGGCTTGGCTTGACGACCTTGATGATTTGCCATGTGATCAGCCAAGCTATTTGTGTCTTAGCATCGCTTTACGACTATGTTTTGAGCGGATTATGAAATACTCTCTTGACCGTTATGCCTTGCCGCCTGAAGCGACGCATGCCGACATCGCAGATTTATTAGATACACTAAAACTCAAAGAAATTGCCGACAATGTCTATGAAGGACCTAGCTATGACTATGTCGGACCTAGGGTTTTTGGTGGGCAAGTGCTCGCCCAAGCCCTGATGGCTGCTGCCAATACATTGACCATTGATAAGCCTTGTCATAGCCTACATGGATATTTTTTGCGCGGCGGTGATATTCGTCTACCAATCGTCTATCAGGTGCGACGCCTGCGTGATGGTCGCAGCCTATCAGCCCGAGAAGTCATCGCAGTGCAATATGTGCCAACCACCGACAAAGACGGCAAAGACACCACCAGTGAGCAGGTGATTTTTTCGATGATTGCTTCATTCTCGCCGATGGAAGGCGGTCTGGATTATCAAGAGTCCATGCCCGAATATCCGCCGCCAACGAGTGTCAAAACCGAACAAGAACTCAAAACCCAATATCTGCATAAGATCCCAGAGCCGCTCAGAGCACGCTATATGCGTCCACGCCATGTTGAGATTCGCCCCATCATGCCCAGAGATCCAGTGGCGCCTGAGCCTCAGCGTCCGCGCCAAGCCAGTTGGGTGCGCGTTAATGACATCGGCGAGCAGCCAGTTGCCATTCATCAAGCTCTGCTTGCGTTTGTGTCCGATTATTATTTGGCAGGAACGGGTCTGATGAGCCATGGTTTGAGCTTTATGACGCGCGGCTTACAGATGGCAAGTATTGATCACTCCATGCACTTTCATCGTCCGTTTGATATCACCGAATATCTACTGTATGACATGTGGAGCGACACCACCAGTCACGCCAAAGGACTCAATCACGGTCAATTTTGGCAAGATGGTAAGCTCATCGCTTCAGCTCAGCAAGAAGGCTTGATGCGCCTGCATGATGATCCAAGCATCTTTACCAATAGCTAAATTGACTTAAGCATTGCTTGAACGTATGCGCCAAAGTCGTTTTTATCAAAATTGGCGCAAACTTCTTGCGCGATGGTGTTGACAACAGAACTCAAATAATGTATAAAACATTACATAAATACAATGTTTTATACATTATATACCCCATATACCCCATGATTAGCGTCAGCCAACTCAATAAAGAGCTTTACAAGCCTAAAGAAGTTTGCCAACTTCTTGGCGTATCGTCCAGAATATGACTCAGGACGGTCGCTTGGATGTTGTTTGGTCTAAGACGGGACGACGCTACATCCCCAAGCAAAGCTTAATTGAGTATTTGCGTGCGATTGGTTACTTAGTAGATCAAGATGAGCGTATGGATGTTATCTACGCTCGAGTATCGACACATAAACAAAAGACACGCGGTGACCTCCAAAGACAAATAGAGAACATCCAAAGCTTTGCTATCAGTAAAAATCCCAAGAATTTAAAAACCATCACTGATCTCGGTTCAGGTTTAAATGATAGCAGACCTGGTCTACTCAGCCTAATTAAACTGGTGCAAGATGACCAAGTTGACAGAATTTTTATCAATGATAAAGACCGTCTGACCCGCTTTGGTTTCAATTATTTGCAAGCCATCTGTGAGCATCACCAAACTCAAATCATCATTGTGTCTGATGAGATTATGGATAAAAGCCTATCGGAAGAATTGGCTGAAGATATCATATCCATCATTCATTCTTTCAGCGGTAAGATGTATGGTTTAAGAAAAACCATCAAAGATAGCATCCAAGATGAGTAAATCTGACAAGCAAGTAAAACAGCCTAAGGTTCCCAAAATTAAATATTTCTTGGCAAAAAGACCTAAATCTGACTTTGTCGGTCCTATGCAAGAGCTTGTAGGACCAACAAAACCACGCATCAAAAAAGAGTATCAAATTGAAAGGCATATCATTAAGCACACACATCCCAAGTTCTCAGTATTGGACGAAGTCACCTTTTTAAGCAAGAATCTGTATAACGCCACCTTATATGCGGTCAGACAACAGTTCTTTGCTGATGGGAGCTTCTTGGAATATGCCAAGGTCAACAAACAATTTACCCATGACAGGCAAGCTGATTATATCGCTTTGCCTGCAAAAGTGGCTAAACATACCCAACAGTTGGTTGACCAAGCCTACCGCTCATTCTTTGGTCTGCTAAAAACCAAACAACAACATCCAAAGATTAATGCCAAACTCCCAAAATATCTTGATAAAACCAAAGGTCGTCAAGTTGTGCATTATGAAAAAGGCGCATTGTCTTTTAAAAAACCAGGGTTTATCAAGTTATCAGGGTTGAATTTTTACATCAAAACCAAGCTTATTAAAAAGCAGGTCGCTTTTGTGCGCCTAGTACCAAAAGGCAATCATATTACTGTTGAGATTGGGTATGAGCATGAAATTCCAAAACCAAAAGATAAAGCTGGTCGTATTGCTGGTTTGGATGTCGGGTTAAATAACCTTGCCACATTGACAAGCAATGTCGCAACACCTATGATTGTCAATGGTCGTCCGCTTAAGTCTATCAACCAGTTTTATAATAAGCATAAAGCTGTGGAGGATTCTAAGCTTGATACTGGACAAAAGACCAGTAAAGCAAGAAAACAACAATTAGGGCTCGTCCGTAAAAACAAAATCGCTGATTATCTGCACAAATCAAGTCGCCATGTTGTGAATTATTTAGTTGCCAACAATATTGATACCTTAGTGATTGGTAAGAATATTGGGTGGAAACAAGACATTAACATCGGTAAGCGGAACAATCAGAACTTTGTAGCAATCCCATTCACCAATTTTATTAAGCAGGTGATGTATAAAGCTCATAATGTTGGCGTTGAGGTGATATATCAAGAAGAAAGCTACACCAGTAAATGCTCATTCTTTGACAATGAAGCCATCCAAAAACATGACAATTATGCAGGTTGTCGTGTCCATCGTGGACTATTTAAAACCGCCAGTGGTAAAAAAGTCAATGCGGATGTCAATGGCTCATTGAATATCATTAAAAAGCACTTAATCACACAAGAAGCTTGGAATGACCAATTACGGTTAGACCTTGTAGAGGCGAGCAGTACGCCAAATATCCCCAAATTCACCCCAGATTGCTGAGGTCAATTAAGGATATAAAGCCTGATGGTATGTTTTTTATATTATTGGGTTACTGTATTTTTGTGTCAGCGCTTGACGAAAATCAGCTGTAGAATTACTATAAGCTGCCTTTAGCGATGTTGCCTTTTTGAGCATTATCCGCCCCACCGTCTTTATGGTTTCTTGAGTAAATCGTTTGGAATGTAGATCAGATGCGTAAAATGTATCCTGCCAGTGTTTTGTTGTGCGCTGTGATTTTGTCAGGCTGTGATGCGGTCAAGCAGACCATCACCCAAGACAAGCCGACGCTCAGTGACGCCCAAATTACCAAGCTGATCCCCAAACGCGTCAAAAACGCCAAGCTGTGGGCAGCTGATATCAGCGATATTTTTGATGATTTGTCCTTACCCAAGACCACCCAAAACATCTGCACCGCCATCGCTGTGATCGACCAAGAATCCAATTTTCATGCCGACCCAAGCGTGCCCAATCTAGGTAATGCCGCCCTAAAAGCGATTGATGATAAGCTAGAAGACAAGCTTGGCAAAAATATGGCGAGCGTTTTTCGCACCATGCTTGAGACGCGCCCGACACCTGAAAATAATTTCATCAAACAAATCAAAGCTGTCAAAACCGAAAAGCAGCTCGATGAGCTTTACCGAGAGATTTTTGATTATTTTGCCAAAACTTATAAAGTCTCGCCCTTGACCAACATCACCAGGCTGTCAGGTCAAGGCATTGATGAACGCATCAATCCTGTGACCACTTTAGGCTCTATGCAAGTGCACATCGACTATGCGCGAGCGCATCGCCGTGCGAGCATGAGCGATCGTGATCTGCGCGCCGATCTGTACACACGCTATGGCGGCTTATACTATGGCATACATCGGCTGATGATGTATCGCGCGGAGTATGATAAGCCTTTGTATCGCTTTGCTGATTATAATTCGGGGGTGTATTCAAGCCGAAATGCCGCCTTTCAGCAGCGGATTGCCACTTTGAGCGGCGACACCTTAGCGATTGATGGAGATTTACTACTGTATAAAGATGGCAGCCCACTAAGCAAAACCTCTGATACAGAAGCGGCTGCCATTCGCTTACTTACCAATGCCGCCAAGCCTGTGAGCGCTCGCCAAATCCGCGCTGACTTTAAAAAAGAAAAAACAAGCGCCTTTGAACAGACGGCGACTTATCGTGCGGTCGGTGAGATGTTTACCGATAAATTTGGGCGCACGCCTGCTTATGCCATCATGCCTAAGGTCGTGATTTCAGGACCTAAGCTGAGCCAAGACTTTGATACCAACTGGTTTGCCACGCGCGTTGATAAGCGTTATCAGACCTGCATGACCACCGCCAAGCGCCACCGCTTAACCTAAAGCTTGGCTGTTTCAAGGTTTAGTTAAGTTTTTGTGCTGATAATGACTTTTTACAGATCTTTAATTGATAGTGAGCAGCTTAGCTTGATTTACGATTCAGTAGATAGATGCCCGCCACAGCCGATAGCACAATCGGCACCAGTGCCATCAACAGTGGCGATAGCCCAGTCGCCAAAGCCACAAAACCCGCCAAATCGGTCAAATAACTGAACAAAAGTCCCGTCAAAAGCGCCAAGACCACGCGCAGCCCCAAGCCTTGGGAGCGCAGCGAACCAAAGACAAAGGATGATGCCACCAACACCAGCGACAGCACCGCAAAAGGCGAAAGCAGCTTTTGCCAAAATGCCAATTCATGACGCAGTGAGCGCGTGCCTTGGTGGGTCATGAGCTGCTTGTGCGCATACAAATCGCTGAGCGACAGATCTTCAGGCTCTTTGGTCAATAAATGCACATCAGTCGGTGCAATCGGCAAGGTCAGCTGCCGACTGTCGGTATGCTGCTGCCGTACTCGCTCAGCATCAATGGTAACTTCATGAATGCCTGATAATTGCCAAGTATAATGCGCGTCATCTGTGCGTGATGCAGCGCCTTTTGGCTGCCCCTGATAGATGCCTGTCTGTGCTTTGAGTGCAGCGATCAGCTGACCGTCTTTGAGCTGATAACGCTTAACCTCCCCAAGCCTGCCTTCATTATCGGCATAGCTGATATACACCACATCTTGATTACCGCCATCGTTATTCACTGACCAATAGCCATTAATGGTGATGAGCTTATCATAAATGGTATCTGCTCGGATGGCGGCAGCGTGCTGATTGGCGGCAGGCAGCACAAATTGATTCACGCCCAGTGAGATCACAACAAAAATGACCGCAGGCAGCATCGCCCAGCTGATGATGCGATAGATGCTCATGCCTGCAGCTCGCATCACGATCAGTTCGCTGTGATTGGCAAGCAGCCCAAGCCCAATGACCGCACCCAAGAGCGCACCAGTGGGGATAAATTGCACCAAAAAATAAGGTGAGCGATACAAAATGAACAGCAGCGCATCAGTCAGCGTATAGGTCTCACTGATATTATCAAGCTCAGCCAAATAGGCAAATATCATCTGTAAAAGCCATAAGCCCACCACGGCGCCCGTCATAGCAAGCAGCGCCGAGCGGATGACATATTTTGGTAAAATCCACGATTTCATGCCACATCTCCACCTTGACGCTCAAGACGAAGACGCGCCATCACTCGCCCATGATAATTCAGATACATTGCCACCGCCATCATCATCAGCAGAGCAGCGGCATAGATCACTGGTGGGAATTTGCCTTTGATGATGGTATCTTTTAAAGAAATCACCACAAGCACGCCTGCAACATAAATCAAAATCGCTGGCACCAATTTGTACCATCTGCCTTGACGCGGTCGCACATAAGATAAAGGAGTCGCCAATAAGATCGCCAATAAGATCAGCCAAGGCATGCTCAGACGATAACCAAGCTCGGCATATGCTTCTTGCGGATTATCACGCTTGGAGCGACCTTGAATGATTGACAAAAGCTCAGCGGTACTCACGCCTTCGATACGCATGTGATTGGTACCTTCGGGGCGCTCTGCCGATAAGGTAATGCGATAGCGCTCAAAGCCAAGTTGACTGTACTGGCGGCTGGTCGGATCCACTTCATAGCGTCGACCTTGTTGCAAGTCTAGCTGAATTTGCCCATTGGCATTCTCAACATGTGTGGCAGATTTGGCAAAAATGATGGAATCTCTTTGAGCGGTCTGGCTTGGCTTAGCGCTATTTGTTTGGGCAGGATTCATCTGAATGATGATGACATCTTTTAAAAATTCACGATTGGCGCCCATCTCGCCTACATATAGATGATAATCACCACTACTGATGAACTCTTGGGGGCGAAGTAAATCAAAAACCTGAGCCACCGACTGCTCTTGCCAGATATTGGTAGCGCGCTCCATGCCCCAGGGCTTAGCCACCATAGAAACCCAGCCCTCAACACACATCAGCACCGCCACCAGCGGAATGAGTAGGCGCGCCACTCGCCCTCGGCTGATGCCACTGGCATTCATGACCGCCATCTCATGATCTGCATACAGTCGCCCGAACACCAACATCAAACCAATAAAAAAAGACAATGGCAAAATCAGCTCAAGAAAATAAGGCAAATTATAGCCAATCAGACGAAACAGTACGCCGACATTGAGCCCACCTTCTGCCGCCATCCCAAAATAGCGAATCAGACGACCACCAAGCAGCATGACCACCAAAAAACCCAAAACCAAGGCAGTGGTTGAAGCGACTTGTGTGGTGATATAGCGACGTAAAATCACAAAGCTTGATTTCCAAAAATTAAGTGGCAAATAGCTTATAATAGCAAAAATTCATGGCGGTTTTAAGCGGTTTGCTCAGTTTATTTTGTTGCCAAGTTTTGCAGCAGCCAAGCTTAGCTGACCGCTTGAATTTGATCACAATTTGATCAGATGAAGCAAATTTGATTTTTTCATGCCTTCATTTATGCTACACTAAGTTTGGGAGCTGATATGGTGCGTGGATCACCTGACAGTTAGCTTCACTCATTCACTCAATATAATAAGGAAAAGATATGCCAGCACACACATTTCATATCAGTGTCAAAGACGCACTGTCGCTCAAAAAAGCCACAAAAAATAAATCCCTACCCACCATCGTGGTATTTGCTGATGATCAAGGTCAAATTTTGGGCAATTTGGGCGATGCAGAATATCTATCGCGCGCCGCTGATTTGATCAAACACAGTCACTTCAAGGGCGGCATGGGCGATAGCGTGACTGATTATGCCATCCATGATAAGGATTTTCCTGTGGTCACCGTGGTTGGTATTGGTAAATTGGATAAATTGGCTGACAATATCGCCAAAGCTGCTCAAGCTGCCTATACAGCCATCAAAAATACCCCAGCCGCGGCAATTTTATGGGGCGATACCATTTGCCAAATTCACTTTACCCAATTTGTTACCGCTTTGATTGGCGCAGGATATCGTTTTGAGCATCATAAAGCCAAGCCAAAAGATGCCGACTTGCTCGAAGAAGTGATCATCATCAGCAATAAAGACGCTCAAGACGACTACGACAATGCCTTAACTTTCGCCAAGGCAACAGCGGCTGGTATGACTACCGCGCGCGATGTCGCCAATGAAGCGCCAAATTTGCTGAATCCAAGCGAACTTGCCCAAAAAGCAAAGCAGCTCGCCAAAGATTACGAAGACACCATCTCAGTCAGCGTACTTGGCGAAAAAGACATGCAAAAGCTTGGTATGGGATGTTTTCTCGCCGTATCACAAGGCTCAGATGCAGAAGGCAAACTCGCCGTCATCGAGTATTATGGCAAATCCAGCAAAAACACCAAGAAATCCAAGCTTGAGCGCCCATTTGCTTTGGTTGGCAAGGGCTTGACCTTTGACAGTGGTGGCATCTCTTTGAAACCTGCTGCTGGCATGGAAGAGATGAAATTTGATATGGGCGGTGCAGCATCCATCTTAGGGACTGTTCGTGCAGTTGCCGAAGCTGGACTTGAGATTGATTTGGTGGCGGTGCTTGCTTGCGCCGAAAATATGCCATCGGCACGCGCTTCTCGCCCTGGTGATGTCGTAACCGCCATGAATGGTACGACTGTTGAGATCTTAAATACTGATGCCGAAGGGCGTTTGGTGCTGTGTGATGCACTGTGCTATGTCCAAGAGCACTATGATGCGCGCGTCATCATTGACACTGCCACATTGACAGGTGCTTGTGTGATTGCACTTGGCAGTGTCCGCTCAGGCATGTATAGTAACGATGAAGACACTTTATTTGCCTTAGAAGCAGCCAGCGAATACACCGGGGATTTGGTGTGGCACATGCCTTTGGATGAGACGTATAATGAGCAGCTGAATTCAAAAGTCGCCGATGTTCAAAATATCGGGGGGCGTGAAGCAGGCTCTGTGACCGCAGCCTGTTTCTTAAAAAGATTCATCAAAGAAGGTCAAGCATGGGCGCACCTTGATATTGCCGGTACTGCTTGGAAAAGTGGCAGCACCGCCAGTGCTTCAGGTCGCCCTGTCGCCCTGCTGACTCAGTATCTACGCAGCCAAGCCTAAGAAGATTTGCAAACGTGTAAAACGCTGCCGATGGGCGGCGTTTTATCTTAATATTCTGTTTGATCGTTTCACGTGGAACAGTTTATTATCCATTCATAAACTAAATTAAAAAAAAACACCAAACCTTCATGATTTGGTGTTTTTTGGATAATACAACTTATCTCAGCACTTCTGCCATGGCATTGGCGACGTACTCTACATTGGCATTATTCAGACCTGCCACACACATACGACCATTTTCAACCATATATACCGCAAATTCTTCACGCAGACGAATCACTTGTTCTTTGGTCAGACCAGTGAAGCTGAACATACCGCGCTGTTTGGTAAAGTAGCTAAAATCACGCTCTGGCAGCTTAGCGCTCAAGGCAGCCTGAAGCTTTTCGCGCATTTCGCGGATGCGATCACGCATCTCATACACCTCACCCACCCACAGTCTAAATAGCGCATCATCATTCATGACGGTATCCACGACATAATTACCATGCGCAGGTGGGCTTGAGTAGATGCGGCGAACGGTGAATTTTAATTGACCCAGCACCACATCAGCTTCTTGTTTGGTTGGTGAGACCACAGACAGACCGCCGACGCGCTCTCCATACAAAGATAAATTTTTTGAGAATGAATTGGACACAAACACCGTCAAGCCCATCTCTACCGCACGGCGGATGGCGTACGCATCATCATCCATATCATCGCCAAAGCCTTGATAAGCAATGTCCATGAATGGGATCAGCTTTTGATCTTTGACAATTTGTAATAACACATCCCACTGAGAACGAGTCAAATCCACGCCAGTTGGGTTGTGGCAGCATGGGTGGAGTAGCACCACATCATTTTCATTCAGGGTTTTGAAAAACTCGCACAGCTCATCAAATTTTACGCCGATCGTGGCAGGATCATAGTAAGGATATTTTGCCACTTCGATGCCCGCACCTTCAAAGATACCGATGTGGTTTGCCCAAGTTGGATCCGACACATAGCACTTGGCATCAGGGAACCACTCGTGGATAAAGTCAGCGCCAACTTTGAGCGCGCCAGAACCGCCCAAGGTTGCGATGGTCGCCACACGACCTTCGACAACTGCTGGGTGGTTTTTACCAAATAATAAGTCTTGGCACGCCTGACGATAACCAGGCAAACCATCCATCGGCAGGTATCCACGGGGACGCGGCGGATTGACGATTTGAGATTCGGCGGTCTTCACGCACTCAAGCACAGGCAATTTGCCATCTTCGGTATAGTACACGCCCACGCCAAGATTGACTTTGATGTCAGTGCGTGGGTCTTGGGCATATTTATCCATCAAACCCAAAATCGGGTCGCCTGCATAGGGGGTCACATGTTCAAACATGGGCTTATCCTTTTCATTGTCAAGTTGATCAAAACACAGTTAGTATAACGCAAATCCAATATATTTTGGATGAAAATTTGGCAAAAGTTTTTTAAACCCTTTAAGACCGTCTAAGGTCGCCGATCAAGTGCTGGCGCCTGATCAGATGCCAGCTGCTTTTGAGTGGCTGACCAAAAACTCGTGCGCATTTTGCTCCAAAAACTCCTTAAATGCCAATGCCGCAGGTGACAAAGAGCGGTTTTTATGGGTGTATAATAAAAATTTTCGCTCAACGACAGGATCGGCGATCGGTCGCATCACCAAGCCATTTTGTTCGACCCACTCAGCGGCGTATAACAGACACAAGGTCACACCAAGTCCCATACGCGTCATGCCCAGTGCTGTCGATAAAAAATTCACTTCAAAATCAGGATTAAAAATACGGCTTGAAATTTGGGTTGGCAGCTCATTTTGTAGGCTTTTGATAAAAGGACCATTGAGCGTGATCAAGCGTTCATTTAATAAATCCGTCCAGCGCAAAACATCTTTTTTGGCAAATGGATGAGTAGCAGGCAGCACCAAATAAAATGGCGAAGAAAACAACACAACCGCTTCTAAATCATCAGAATACGCACGCTCAGGCGCAACGCCCAAATCGGCTTCTAAATTTTCGATATGCTCCACCACATCATCGACCGAGCAGTCGGTGAGCGTCACTTGGATATTAGGATGAATGTCACAAAACTTCGCCACAAACTTTGGCATCGCACTGGCGGACAGCTGCTGCGAGACCGCTAGGCGCACATGCCCTTGGTGCAGCGACTTCAGATTACTGACTTTTTCGTTTAAGACCGACATCTCATTGAGCACGCGCCGAGCCTGCGGCAGCAGCCGAACACCAGCATCAGACAGGTGTAATTTGCGCGTCGTGCGGTCGAACAGCTTGACGCCCAGATTTTGCTCAAGCTCCTTAATCAGTCCAGACAGCGCCGACTGAGTCAAACAAAGCGTCTCTGCTGCCTTGGTGAAGCTATTTTGTTCAGCGACAAGCACAAAGGCTCTTAGCTGTCGTAATGTCGTGCTCACGGCAATTCCTTTAATTATAAATAGTAATGAACATATTAGCAGTTATTATAAATTATAATTTTTAGAATGCAAGACAAATCAGCGCTGAGTATTATTTTTTGTACAAAGATTACTAAGCTTAAGCACGAACGATCAAGGCACGATGATGGTAAAGATATACGCTGCCAAATTGACCAATAGCACGATGCCATACAAGATATTGGTGCGCCCTTGATTGAGCGAGAGCATGACAATAAAAGTGGACAAACCAAGCAGCACCATGGATTTGCCATCCAAGCCCAGCACCAGCGGAATGTCATACATCAGACACACGATCGTCACCGCAGGAATGGTCAGACCAATGCTTGCTAAGGCTGATCCCAGCGCTAGGTTTAGGCTGGTCTGAAAACGGTTGCGGCGCGCGGCATTCAAAGCCGCCAAGCCTTCTGGCAACAGCACCACCGCAGCGATAATCACACCCACCAGTGCTGCTGGTGCGCCCATCGCCACCACCGCAGCTTCGATGCTAGGGCTTAGGCTCTTGGCAAGCATCACAACGATGCCCAGACAGATCAACAAAAACACAAAGCTTGCTGCGGTCACTTGAGCGCTCGGCGGCTCGGCGTGATGATCCAAGTCATCATCTGCTGCCAAAAAATAATCACGGTGTCGCACAGTTTGCACCATGATAAAAGAGCTATAAAGCACCAAAGACGCCAGCGCCACAAAGATCAGCTGCGCTGCTGAGTAGGTGCCTTGGGCGGTGGATGTGGTGAAATTTGGCATAATCAGCGTCATCACCAAAATCGACACCAAGGTGATGAGTGCGGTACTGGCTGATTTTTGACCAAAAAACTGCTCTCGGTGCTTAAGCCCGCCAATCATCAAAGACACCCCAAGAATGCCATTTAAGATCAGCATGATCGCCGCAAAGACCGTATCGCGCGCCAAGTAAGGGGCATTATCACCGCCTGCGACCATCAGTGAGATGATCAGCGCCACTTCGATGATGGTAATCGCCAATGCCAAAATGATGGTACCAAAAGGCTCACCAACCTTATGCGCCACCACTTCAGCGTGATAAACTGCCGATAACACGCTACCAATTAAGAATATACCGCCCAAAATCTGCAGCCATATATTTGACTTAATCCCAACAAAAAACAATCCCCAAGCCACCAATGGCAATAGCATTGACCAAATGGGCAAACCAAATCGTGCATTTGATGCCATATCAGTTCCTTATTTTTAATTTTTATGTTCTAACGACAAACAGCTGATTCAAAGCGCCTTTTAGCTTTCTTCAGACCCCTCGGTCGGTTGTTCTAGGCGCGTGACCAAGAGCTGATCGATTTTATAATGATCAATATCCACCACTTCAAATTTAAAGCCTTCATGCTCCACCCAATCTGCAGGGCGTGGAATCTTACGCAGACGATACATGATAAAACCCGCCAAAGTCTCATAATGATCCCAATCAGGAAACCCATCAATATCAAGCGCATGCTTGACATCATCGATGGGCGTGATGCCATCGATCAGCCAAGAGTTTTCATCACGGCGAATGATTTGTAAGTCTTCAGGCTCTGCTGCTGCCCAGTCGCCCATCACCGTCATCATGATATCTGACAGCGTAATGACACCGACCACCAACGCATATTCATTGATCACTACCGCCATTTTTTCATTACTTGCACGAAACTTATCCAAAAGCTCAGACAAAGTCAGCGTATCTGGAATGATGAGCACATTGCGGATGGTGGACTCATTAAGCTGAAAAATCGGCTGCTCACTTAATATGCGCACCAAGATATCTTTGGTATCGACATAGCCGATAACTTGATCGATGTGCTCATTACACACCAAAAATTTAGAATACGGATAATCGGCGATTTTTTGGCGGATGCTTTCTTCGCTTTCACTGAGAGTAAAATACACCACATCTTCACGCGCCGTCATCGACGATGGCACTGTACGCTCTTCAAGCTCAAACACATTTTCAATAAAATGCTGCTCTTGCTCCATCAAGACGCCCGCTTCGGCACCGGCATCGACGATGGCAGAGATGTCATCAAAAGTGATGCTGTCATCGCGCGCGGTATTGACCTTAAACAGACGAAAAGTCAGATCAGCGATGGTGTTGATGATCCACGCAAGCGGCTTGACCGCACGGATCGTCCAAATCATCGGATTGATGACCACCAAAGCCACGCGTTCAGGATTGATCATCGCGATGCGCTTAGGGATCAAATCGGCATATAAAATAAATAGCAGCGTGATCAAGATGAATGAAGAAAAAAAGGCAATGCTGTCAAGCCAAGGTCCTTGATACACCAAGCCAAGCCACTCGGCAAAATAAGGGCGTAGCGCGCTTTCGCCCACCGAACCGCCCAAGATGGCAACGGCATTAAGCCCGATTTGAGAAGTGGCAAAAAAATCAGCCGAGTTTTCTTGCAAGGCTAGTACTTTATCAGCGCGATCATCGCCTGATTCTGCCAATAATTTGAGTTTGATTTTTCTTGAGCCTGCTAAGGCGATTTCAGAAATCGAGAAAAAACTCGATGTCAAAATCAGCGCCAAAATGATCAAGAAGTTTTGAAATAAGCTCACGATAGCACCTATTTGGTGAATTTTAAAAGTCAGATAACAGCCGCCCAAGACCAAGGCTTAATGGGCTTTGTGGGTAGTTTATAAAATTAGTATGACAGCTTGCCTGAAATTTAGGCTAAGTCACTGCAGCCACAACGCTGTATCAACTCAAAGCGGCTTATTTTGGCTGACAGTCAATCACTTGACCTTTGACGCCAGAAGCTTCATCTGTCATCAAATACACATACGCAGGCATAATGTCTTCGGGCGTTTTGAGCGTATAAGGGTCTTCGCCAGGAAAAGCGTGCGCGCGCATATTGGTGCGTGTGGCACCAGGATTAATACAATTAAACCGAAGCGCTGTCATGTTTTGGGTTTCTTGGGTAAAAATACTCACCATGCCTTCGACGGCTTGTTTTGAGAGCGCATACGCCCCCCAAAATGCTCTTGGCTTAGCGCCAACGCTACTACTTGTAAATACCACAGAGCCGCTTTGGGCTGCTCGCAGCAGTGGAATCAGGCTTTGGGTGAGCATAAACACTGCAGTTGTATTGACCTTCATCACTTGCTCAAAGGTGATCGGATCGTACATCTCAAGCGGCGTCAATGCCCCTAAGATGGCGGCGTTATGTAGCACGCCATCGATATGACCAAACTCTTTTTCGATCAGCCCTGCCAGCTCCTGCATCTGTGCAAAGCTTGCTTTTTCAAGATCCATGGGCAAAATCGCAGGCGTCGGTAGTCCTAACTCTTCAATCTCATCGTACACCGCCTCAAGCTTTGACTGCGTTCTACCAAGCAAAAGCACTGTCGCGCCACATTTGGCATAAGTCAGTGCCGCCACCTTACCAATACCATCTCCGGCACCAGTCACTAAGATGATTTTATCTTTTAGGCTGTCTTTAGAATAGTCAAACTTACGTATCTCATCATGTGAAAGCGTGGTTGTCATGAATCATCCAATCTGTGATTTGGTTAATAATTTAATGTCTATATCTAAGATGATAGCTTTGTTAGCACCCAATCTGTCAACTCTTTGGGCGTCTCGGCGATGGCATCGGCGCCCCAAGTATCCATACTTGCCAAGTCCTCCGCCGACAAATAGCCAAACTTTGCGATGACTGTTTGCATATTGGCGGCGCGCCCTGCCACGATATCCCGATGGTGGTCGCCGACATAGATACACGCGGATGGCTCAACACCAAGCTTTTCACACGCCAAATACAAAGGCTCAGGGTCGGGCTTGGTGTTGGCGACATCATCTGGACAAACCAATACTTGGCAGCGCTCAGATAAATTTAACTTGTCCAACAAAGTTTCTGCCAAATAGCGCGGCTTATTGGTCACAATGCCCCACGGCAGCCCTTGACGCTCAAGCTCAGACAAAAGCACATCAAGCCCTTCAAACACTCGGCTATCGACACAAATATCCGCCTCATAACGATCCAAAAATGCCTGGCGATGGCTTAATAGCTTTGGATCGTCGTCGCTGACCTGGTCAAATTGCTCAGTAAAAATCAGTTTGACCATGGCGCGGGCACCTGCTGACACCTGCTCGCGTATCGCCGCTTCACTGGGGGCAGATCGCCCATCATCAGCGCACATCTGCTGAATGATACGAACAAAATCAGGCGCGGTATCAATCAATGTACCGTCCAAATCAAAGAGCACCGCTTGGATGGGCTGTGTCATAACGCGTCCTTAGGCACTTTTTGGTGCGTCTGTTTGCGCACTTGGTTTGGTGAATGCCATCATATAATTGACATCGACATTTTTATTGGACAGCCAATAATGCTGCGTCATCGGATTATAATGTAGACCCGTCAAATCAAATCGCTGAAAACCAGCTCTGACCGCCATCTGATCTAATTCAGCTGGCGTGATGAACTTATGCCAATCATGCGTGCCTTTATCCACCAAATTTAGCACATATTCAGCACCGACGATCGCAAATAAATACGACTTAGGATTTCGGTTAATAGTGCTCATCACGCACACACCGCCCGGCTTTAATAAATCATAGCACGCTTGTACAATCGCACTAGGATCAGGCACATGCTCAAGCATCTCCATGCAAGTGACCACATCATACTCACCGCCTTCACTCGCCAGCGCTTCAGCTGGAATACAGCGAAAATGCAGCGTCTGTGCCATGCCCGTTTTATCAGCATGGATGCTGGCTGCTTTTAGATTTTCATCACCCAAATCAATGCCCAAGACCTTGGCGCCGCGTACCGCCATCGAATGCGCCAAAATCCCGCCACCGCAGCCGATATCCACGACCGACTTATCCACCAAAGATGAGCCAAAATGCTCGCTGACGCGGTCTTCGATCCAATTAAGACGCAGCGGATTAATGTCATGCAGCGCTTTGAACGCTCCCATACGATCCCACCACTCATCTGCCAGCTTGGTGAATTTACCGATTTCATCAAAATCAGCGTTATTAGCAGGATGCGGCGTGCTGTCGATGGCGGCGTGATCATTACTTTGCATGGTATTGTCCTAATTATTGTTAAATATTTTTATTTTATCATCTTTAACTGTCTTTGACTACTTTTTGGAATGATTCATCAATTCAAGCCAAAAACCTTTAATACAAACTCTTTTGACATCTTGAAATGAGCGCAAACTCCAAGAAAAACTTGACAGAATTTGGATAAAATTTTACTCAATTTCGCCTGATACATACAAAAATTTACACAATCTGCAACGAAGCATTAAGAAAACAGTTGCCACATTGGGCTAAAAATGCGATAAACTATAGCTCATCTGATTTTTGACCCCAATATCTACTAAGTGGTCTTTGCTTTTTTATTGTAAGTGTATTGCAACAAGGAAATTTTATGAAATTTGCACTAAAAACAACATTACTGACAGCTGCGGTGGGTCTGGCGACATTTGCTCATGCAAATTTTGTGGAAGGTCAAGATTATAAAGTCTTGCCAAATCCTGAAAATATCGCAGGCGATGTCATTGTGGTGCGTGAATTTTTTTGGTATGGTTGCCCGCATTGCTATAATCTTGAGCCGCACATGCAAAAATGGGCAAAAACTCGTGCCAGCGATGTGGCATTTTTCCAAACACCTGCGGCGATGAATCCAATGTGGGAAGTGGGCGCGCGTGGTTTTTATGCCGCTCAGCAGTTGGGCGCCCAAGAGCAAACCCATTTGGCACTGTTTGATGCTGTTCATAAAGACGGCAAGCGTAATATCATCAGCTCACAACAAGAGCTTGGCAACTGGTATGCGTCTCAAGGCGTGGATAAAGCAAAGTTTGACAGCTTGTATAACTCATTTGCAGTGACCACCAAAATTGAGCGTGCCAAGGCAGGAGCGACGCGCTATGGTCTGTCTGGCGTGCCTGCGGTGGTTGTACATGGTAAATATGTGGTGTCAGGCGAAAGCGCCAAAGTGCCACAAGTGGTGGATTTTTTGGTGAATAAAGTTCGCGAAGAAAAAAAGTAAGCAGCGTGCAATACCCTTTAATCTCTTAAAATCGGCATCACGAAGATGCCGATTTTTTTATGGGCGAGGCAAAGGATTTGGATTGATGACTTGCCATGTCATCGTATTTCTTTATTAAGCTCGCCCCAAAATATATAAAAGTATAGTCAAAAGCCATCTTTTTCTGATATTATAAATTAATATGGAGCTAAAACTGAGTTTAGATTCAAAAAACTTGCGTCTAACTTTCTTGATAAACAGTTCATATTTTATCTAACAAGGAGTGATTATGAAATTGACATCAAAAGCCGCCATCGCCACCTTAGCTGCATTGACACTTGCCGCCTGTGGGAATAATAACCAAACTGCCAATGCGCCTGCTGCAAATAGCGATACCGCTCAAGCATCGGCAGCTGCCAATGCGCTTGAAACCAAATTTGCCACAATCGGTACAGGCGGCGCCTCAGGTCCTTATAACATCATTGGCACCTCATTGTCCGAAATTTATGCGCAGCAATTTGGTGTCAACTCAAAAACTCAAACAACAGGCGCATCCGTTGAGAACTTAAATCTTTTAAATCAAAAGAAACTTGAAATGGCCTTTGTGATGAATGATGCTCTTAGCGACGCTGTCAATGGCGTGGGCAGCTTTCAGCAAAAAGTAGACAATGTCCAAACTATGGCGACACTATATCCAAACTACGTTCAGATCGCCACCTCTAGCAAAAAAGGCATCAGTACCATTGATGATCTGCGTGGTAAGCGCGTTGCTGTTGGCGCCCAAGGGTCAGGTGTTGAGTCATCTGCGCGCGCCCTACTTGAGTCACTGGGCATCACTTATAATGATTTTACACCTGACTTTTTGGGCTATGCTGAAGCGGCGGATGGTCTAAAAACGGGTAAACTGGATGCCGCGTTCTTTACCAGTGGTTTACCAAACTCGTCACTCATGGAGCTACAACAAGGATTTGACTTACAGTTGGTTGCCATTCCTGCTGATAAAGTCGCTCAAGCTGCTGCCAAAAATAACATTTTCGTTGAACAAACCATTCCTGCGGGTACTTATGGCAATGATGCCGATGTCTCGACTGCTGCAGTGATGAATACTTTGGTGGTGCGCAGTGATTTGAGCGAGAATGACGTGTATAACTTGACCAAGTCATTTTTTGACAATTTATCCACATTGCAAACTGCTCACCAAGCTGCCAATGGTATTACCATTGAAAACGCTCAGCAAGGTCTGATCGTTGATCTGCACCCAGGTGCCAAAAAATACTATGATGAAGTTGCAGGCAAATAATCCGTTCTTAGGTCGCAAAATGGTCGGTTATGTTATCGACCATTTTGCGTATGTGTCTTAGCAGGAAGTTGCATTGCTTAAGCTAAACTCAGTTAGCACGCCTTGGATATGGCTGATTTTGTTGGTTTTGGCAACATTACCGATCATCTACCTTAATAAAAGCCAGCAAGCCATCAGAATTCAAGGCGGTGATATCGATTGCCAGTGGTCTGAGCCTGATTTTACGCTCAAATGGCGACACTCTGTCGAAAAACAATATTGGCAAGAGTATTATCACATGGATGGCACACAGCTTCGTCTGACCAAGACTTTTATACAAACTTTTGGGGCTGGCACGCCATCAGTCGGTGCTGTCATTCCAGCGCCTGAAGGCTACATTGGGCTTTCAAGCGATGTGCTGTTGCTCAAAATCCATTGGGTTGTTTCGCGGAATATGCAAGGGACAATTCTGGGTCAACACGGCTCATTACCCATCTATGAACGCGTTGCGGACTATACCGAGATTCAAATATCCAGTGAAGAACACCCCAAATGGTTTTGGTTGATTAAGGAGAGCTGTCATGACCGACACGCACACACAAAACATTCCAGCTGATGCCAATGCGCAAGCTGTACTCGAAAAATTTGACCGAGAATCTATCACCAGACACCCCACCAACAAAACAGTAAAATGGCTGATTGCAGCCATTGCCATTGCTTACTCTTTATTCCATGTTTATATCACTTTTAATCCCATGGCAGAGCTGCTGCAGCGATCGATTCACGTTGCTGTTGGTGCTGCACTGATATTTTTGATTTATCCTGCCAGCAAAAGCAGCAGCCGTCGTTCTGTCGCCTGGTATGACTGGATTTGGGTTTTGTTGTCATTTGTGACGGCAGGCTATTTAATATTTGAATTTAGCGCCATCACCAGTACACGCGGCGGCATCGCCAATCAAACAGATGTGATTTTTTCTATCATTACCGTTATTGTGGTTTTGGAGAGTGCTCGGCGTATCACAGGATGGATTTTACCGATTTTTGCGTTGATTTTTTTGGCCTACCCTTTTATTAGCCACATGGATTTTATGCCTGACAGGCTGCTGACACGCCCTTATGATTTGGGCGATATTTTTGGGCAATTATACCTAAAAACAGAAGGTCTTTATTCGTCAGCGATCGGCGCTTCTGTGACATTTATCTTTTTATTCATCCTATTTGGCGCTTTTTTGGGGCGCTCTGGCATGGGTCAGCTTTTTAATGATCTGGCATTAGCGTTAGCAGGTCACAAACAAGGCGGCCCTGCCAAAGTGGCTGTCATCTCAAGCGGCTTTATGGGATCAATCAATGGCTCAGCGGTTGCCAATGTCGTGGGCACAGGCGCCTTTACAATTCCCTTGATGAAGCGCATCGGCTATCAAAAAGAATTTGCAGGCGCAGTGGAAGCCAGTGCTTCGGTTGGTGGTCAAATTTTACCGCCAATCATGGGTGCTTCGGCATTTATTATGGCAGAGACGACAGGTGTTAAATACAGTACCATTGCATTGGCTGCGGTATTACCTGCTTTACTGTATTATCTTGGGGTAATCATGCAAGTTCATTTTCGTGCAGGTCGTCGCGATCTAAAAGGCATACCAAAAGCCGATTTGCCACGCGTCAAAGAAGTGCTCAAGCAGCGTGGTCATATGCTCTTGCCGATTGTTGCTTTGATTGCATTATTAGCAAATAACATCCCTGTGGGCTATGCTGCTGCCTATACCATCGCATTTACGATAGTCATCAGTTGGCTAAGACCAGCGACACGCATGGGTTTTAAAGACATCTTAGAAGCGCTTGAAGATGGTGCCAAGCAGTCCTTGTCAGTGATGGCGGCGTGTGCGGCGATTGGTGTGGTCATTGGTGTGGTTAATTTAACCAGTTTTGGCTCTGTGGTTACTTCATCCATCGTTACTTTGGGTGCAGGTTCACTATTTTTAACCTTACTACTGACCATGATCGCATCGATGATTTTAGGTATGGGTTTGCCTTCCATTCCTGCCTATATCATTACCGCAACGATGGCAGCGCCTGCTTTGGCAAGCTTTGATGTGCCAATTTTGGTGGCGCATATGTTTGTCTTTTATTTTGGGATATTTGCCAATATCACACCGCCGGTGGCATTAGCAGCCTTTGCTGGCGCAGGCATTTCAGGTGGCGATCCGATGAAGACAGGCTGGCAGTCGCTAAAACTTGCCTTGGCGGGTTTTATTGTGCCATTTATGTTTGTTTATAACCCAAATATGCTCATGATTGATGTTGCTGACGCCATGGTGACCACCAAAGAGTTTTTGCGCCCTGCTTGGCATACCATCGCGATGGTCTCTACCACTTCGATCATTGGCGTGATCGCGCTGTCAGCTGCTGTGGAAGGCTACTTTAGGATACAAATGAACGCATGGCAGCGCCTTGTGATGGCGATAGGTGCGTTTTGCTTAATCGTGCCTGAAATAATGACCGATATGGTTGGGCTGGTATTGGTTTTGGCGATGTTTGCTTTGAATTTAAAACTGTCTAAAAACACGCAAGCTGCTTAAAACTCTTAAAATCGGCATCAAGAAGATGCCGATTTTTTATGGATAAAATTCAGCAGCGCCTCAGGGATATTCACCACTTTTTGTGCAGAATAATCAAAGCAGACCATGCCGTTCTTTATCATCGCAATCACAGCGCCATTTTGATGGAGAATTTTGGTATAAATTTCAAAACCTGAACGACCAATCTCACCGATGCTGATCTGACACATCAGCTCATCACCATAGAATGCTTGCGAAACATACTGCACCATGGCATCTGCCATAATCAGTCCCGCCCCACCTGCATCCATCTCCGAAAAACCGCTCGAAGCCAACCAGCGCAGTCTGACTTCGTGCACCAGTCTAAGTACGGCATCGTTAGCCAAATGATTGCCATAATTCAAATCGCCCACTTGTACTTTCAGCGGCGTACTAAATAACACTGGTTCGGGCGGGGTTAGGCGTACTCGTGCCATAGATGCTCCTTGGTGACTTTTGATCATCTTAGCCGATCGGATCATAAATTACCAGAATTATTCATGAAGCCTTGTAAGCATTCTCCTACACAGATTGGCGCTTTTTGCCACTGGTCAGCTGATGCCAAATTTGAGATACTATCCCCACAGTAAAGGAATGGGCAAATGGATGAGCCACACGGATGAACTGCTGTATTTAGGAAGATTGCATGGAAATAAGGCGCAAGCCTTTTGCTAATGGATGAGTAATAAAGCCACATGAACCCAAATTTCATGTGGCTTTATTACTTTTAGACTTATCATAACTTTCGGCTCATACCAATCAACCTCATTTGATGATCTGATGCCGATTGGCTTAGATAGACTGATCCTAAATCAAGTTCTAGGCTGCTTGAATTCAGGGTGTTTTTTATACCATTGATTATTATCAAAGCTAAATATGACAATCATAATCACAGGCGCCAACACGCTCAGCCAAATGCCATAAGTCAAAGATAAACTTGCATTCACCGCGATATAACTGATGATAATAATCACCAATGCCGCACAAAAAGCCAGTAAATTTGACCCAGAATGCTTACACATAAAAGCCCGCAGCAAAGACAAAGCCAATAAAAATACTGCCAGCTGCGGCAAGATCGTTGCCATGACATACGACTCGGTGACTTGAGCCGGCGCTATCATATGAGTATCTTTGACCAATTTCAAGGCGCCGCTCAGCCCCGCGATGGCAGCAAAGACAAAAAAGTGCCCATAACCAAACACCGGCAAATCCTCGCGATGGCGATGGGTGCTGAGTATGTGCGCAAAAGGAATTTTAAAATACAGCCACCACATCGCAAATAACAACGCAGTCAAGCCTGACGCTGAGATCAAAATTGAAGCGGCATTATAAGATGAATGCACCACATAAAAACGGATGATCTCGCTGACACCGATCACCCCTTCGCCAAGCACAATGATCGTCATCAACCCATAACGCTCGGCAATATGACCTGGATGCCAATTATACAGCTGCTCTGAACGCGCCCAAATGGGCATGAATAATTCTAAAAAAATAAAAACAAACAATGACGGCGTTTGCAAATAATCTGGTAAAAACAGCCAGATAATCCACATGCTTTGCAAAGTAAATAACCCAATAATACTGCGCCGTGCCACTTGTCTGTGATCAGGCAGATCACGATACACGCGCCACCACTGAGAGCACGCCGCCAAGCGCATGATGGCATAACCTGTCACCCCAATCCACATGAGCCCCTGATCAAAAAACTGATGAATATTCACCGCGATCAATAATGACCCAAACATCTGAAGCATGACCGAAATGCGATAAGGCACATCATCTGGATCATACCCCGAACCAAACCACGTAAAACTGGTCCAAGCATTCCATAAGATAAAAAATGCCAACGCAAACGTCAAAAACCCAGAAAACTCCATCACACGCAGCCGCTCATAAAAACCACTGGCAGCAGCTGAGACCGCAATGACATACACCAAGTCAAACAAGAGCTCTAGAGTGGTTGAGACGCGATGCGGCTCTTGGGTATCTCGTGCACGAATGGGTGGAATATAAAATGACATAAAGGCAAACTCCAGTGACAATCACCGTTATTGGCGCCATTTGACATACCCCCACCACCAAACCTAGCGGTTATAGCGGGGGAATCTTTGCGACCCATAACAACCTAAGTTGCTATCTTTCGCCATACCACTATCGCTGAATAGTATCGGCATGGGGGAACTCTTTACACAGTAGCAAGTCCTGCTACATCAGCTAACGCTTGCTTGCGTATATTGTTTGCAGCATTGGTATCACGGTCATGGTGTGTTTGACAGCTAGGACACGTCCAATTTCTAACAGATAGCGGTAGACTATCCAATTTGTGATGACAATGCGAGCAAATTTTACTACTGGCAAAGAACCGATTTACTTTTAGAATGTTTTTGCCATACCAATTTGCCTTGTAAGTGAGTAGGGTAACAAATTGCCCCCAACCCACATCACTAATCGCTTTGGCAAGTTTTCGGTTTTTCACCGCTAAATCTTCAAGTGCATAGCTTGTTGCTTGGTTTTCACAGATAAGGCTATGCGTGATTTTGTGGTGTATGTCTAGGCGTCCGTGACGTACTTTTTCATGAATACGAGCAACGGCTAATTTTTGTTTTTGATAGTTTTTACTTTGTTTTTGTTTGCGAGCAAAGATTCTTTGTTGTATCGCAAGTCTTTGACTGGCTTTGGCTAAATGCTTTGGATGATCAAATTTGCTACCGTCTGATAGATTGAGTAAGTGACTGATACCTAAATCAATACCCACAGTAAGGTCAGGTTCTATTGTTGTTGGTGTTGGCAATATATCAGCAGTTTCAACCAATATGCTTGCATAGTATTTGCCTGTAGCGGTTTTGCTAATCGTAACCGTTTTGATATTGCCAACAAATTCACGGCTAAATACGGTTTTAATGCCTTTGATTTTGGGTAGATTGATAATCCCTTGTTCAAAGTTTACGGTACAGTGTTGAGGGCATTGGTAGCTACGCCCTAGTATTTTTTTAGATTTGAACCGTGGAAACTTGGCACGACCTTTGAAAAAATTGGTAAAGGCGGTATAGACATTGAGCAAGGCATTAAGTAGGGATTGGCTATTAACTTCGTTTAGCCATGCAAACTTGCCTGTTTTCTTTTTCTTGACTAACTGACTTTGGATTTGGGTACGAGATAACGACTTGCCAAACATGGCATAGTAGCGTTTTTGCAATACCAACGCCCAATTATATACAAAACGCACACAACCAAAGTGTTGTTCAAACGCTAAGGCCTGTTTACTGTTTGGGTAAATTCTGTATTTGTAGGCTTTGAGCATGGCTTGTTAGCGGATTGAAATATGGGTATAATTTATCATTATTTTTATTTGGTGTCAATGATGAACAACAGGCTAAAATCACACTATCACTGCGTTTATAAACTTACCTATCATTTAGTGTTAGTTACTAAATACCGCAAAAAATGTTTTACGGCAGTCATGCTTGATAGGCTAAAAGAAATCGTAACCAATCTTTGCCAAAAATGGGAAGTTGAGCTATTAGAGTTCAACGGAGAAGCCGACCATGTGCATTTACTGCTTGATATGCACCCCAATATCATGCCAAGTAAATTTATCAATAATCTAAAAACAGTGACTAGCCGACTCATGAGAAAGGAATTTGCAAAGCATTTGGCTTACTTTTACTGGAAACCTGTACTTTGGACTAGGGCGTATTGTTTGCTAACGACTGGTGGTGCTACTATTGATACCATTAGACAGTATATCGAAAAACAAGAACGCCCTGATTAGGGCATTAGTGGAGATGTCAGCACGATAAGTTAAACGCCATTCGAACAATCTATATTTAAGATATTCGGCGTATTCACAGCCAAATTAAATAAAGAACATGGCTAACTTTTTAATTAATCTTAATTTATGATCAAAGTGATACTGAATATATCACGTTGATAAAATCGCCACTTCTTTGACATAGCTTTCAAAATCTGCCAAGCTTTCCGCCAAAAGCTCATCGTCTTGTAAGTGCTTGGCATATTCAATCCAAAGCAGCAGCTGATAGATGCTGTTAAATTCACTGGCGTTAAATTGCTTCACAAACTGCTTAATAGTACTTTCATCAGACAGCTTTAGGCGGGCGTACCACGTTTCAATTTTGGCAATTTGTTCGGGCGTAAATTGACATTCAAACAAAGCCTGCGTCAGCGCATGGCGATCTTCTTCGACGATCAATTTGCCCACGCGCTTGATTTGACGATTTTTGGCGCCGCCTGAGCTGATACTCGCCAACTGAGACAGCTCATCCAAAAAATACTCGCTAACTGGCAAAGATTTTTGTTGCTTTTTGGATAAATTGGCAAGTGGCAGCGCCAAAGCCTGCAAGCGCTCGTGGGATTTTTTGATTTCGGTACGAGAAACTCGCATGTCCATTTTTGACCAATCAATCATGATATTCTCTTAATTATTAAACGCTATCATCAGTCCAAAATCGTCTTTCGCGATGCTTGGCAGTGACTTTGAGCGATTTTGGTAAACTGTTTTTGAGCTTTGATTCTACCGCTCTGACGATATAAACCGAGCGATGCTTACCGCCTGTACAGCCGATGGCGATGGTGACGCTGTGGCGGTTATTGTGGATGAAATAAGGTAGCCATTTTTGTAAAAATTTGGCGATGTCCGTTGCCATCTCGTCCACTTCTGGATGCTTAGCAAAAAACGCCTGAACTTCCTTATCTTCGCCCGACTGCTCACGAAGATTGGGGTGCCAATGCGGATTGGGCAAAATACGCACATCAAACACATAATCAGAATCTTTGGGGGTGCCGTATTTAAAGCCAAATGACAATAAAGTGATGGTCAGCTCCACCTCTAAGCCCAGATAATCACGCACTCGCTCTTTGAGCTCATGCGTATTGAGTAAACTGGTGTCTAGCTTGATATCAGCAAGCCTTGCGATGGGTTCAAGCAGCGCAATTTCGCTATGAATGGCTTTGGGCAAATTACCCACCACGCCCATCGTGATCAACGGATGGACGCGGCGCGTCGCCCCAAAGCGCGCCACGAGCACCTCCTCTGAGGCAATGGCATACAGCACTTTGACGACCTGCTCGCCGTATGTCTGTACCAAGCGTTCATACACATCAGGAAAGTCAGATAAATCCGCTCCTGGTACACGCGCATCGACGCCAAGCGCAATCTTAGCGACGCTGTTTTCTGCGGTCAGACAATCTACCGCATCAGCAAGCAGCGATAACGGCAGGTTATCAATGACATAATACCCAAAATCTTCAAGCACATTTAGGATCGAGGTCTTACCCGACCCTGAACGCCCTGAGACGATGATAATACAGCTGGGTGTCTGTGGTTGCATGAGATCACCTATCCGCCAAACTGAGTGTTCAGACCGAAACTGGGTTGTCTAAAACGACTTCTAAATTATCCAAAAGCCGCGCTTTACCAAGCCACGCCGCCGCCAATAGAACCAGCGCCTGATCACCGCAGCTGACTTTTTGTAGTTTTTGATTATAAATTTCTAAATAATCCACCACAAAACCAGCTTGGGTAAGCTTAGATTTGGCAACATCAATCAGCGCATCATAATCCATCAAATCAGCGGTCTGAAGCGTCTTAGCAACAGCTTGCAGCGTCTGCTGCAGCACAGGCGCCGTGGCACGCTCGCTATCGTTTAGGTACTGATTGCGTGATGACAACGCCAATCCATCTTGGGCTCGTACGATTGGTGCACCGATAATTTCTACGCCAAAGTTTAGCTCATCATTCAGCTGTCTGATGATGGCAAGCTGTTGATAGTCTTTTTTACCAAACACAGCAATCTGCGGCTTGACGATATTAAACAGCTTACTCACCACCAAGCCCACACCGTCAAAGTGTGTGGGGCGTGACTGACCGCACAGCATCTTGGTGATCTCGCCTGAGAGCACCTGCACATTGGGCGGATAAGCCGGATACATCTCCTCGACACTCGGCGCAAACACCAAATCAGCAGCGCCTGATAATTTGTCCACATCTGCCTCAAGCGTGCGTGGATAACTGTCGAAGTCCTCACCTGCCCCAAATTGGGTCGGATTGACAAAAATACTCACAACCACAATGTCGGCGTGCTGCTTAGCAGTATTAACAAGCGATAAGTGCCCATCGTGCAGGTTACCCATGGTGGGCACCAAGGCAATTTTTTGATCGTTTTTGCGATATTCATCAAGCGCCGTGCGCAATTGTAAGATGTTATGAAAAATTTTCATGGCAAACCTTGGTATGATTGATGCAAATATGTCACTAAAAGGCTTTGGTTATTTAGTTGATGAATGAAATAGCAATTTTAAACGCCGACAGACTCGTTATAAAAAACTGTGTGCAGGCGTTGGAAATGCTTTTTGCTTGACTTCTTCGTGATATAATTCAAATGCCCCTTGAATGCTTCGGCTGGCGTTTTTAGAGTCTGTCAAAAAATCCTTGACAAATTTGGCAGGCTTACGCGTATAGACGCCAAGCATGTCATGCATGACCAGCACTTGACCATCAGTATCCACGCCTGCGCCGATACCGATGACGGGCAAATCGACGCTTTGCGTGATGGTTTTGGCAAGCTCAGCTGGCACACATTCAAGCAAAAGTACCGCCGCCCCTGCCGCAGTCACAGCATGGCAATCTTCGATCAGCCGATTGGCAGCTTCGTCGGTTTTACCCTGAACTTTATAGCCACCAAACACATTCACCGATTGGGGCGTCAAGCCCAAGTGTACACAAGTGGGAACGCCATTATCCGCAAGTGTTGAGACAATCTGAGTCAGGTTGCGACCACCTTCAATTTTCACCATATGAGCGCCAGCTTGCATGACCGCGCGGCTACTGGCGATGGCATCATCCAAAGTGGCATAGCTCATAAATGGCAAATCCGTCATGATCAGCGCATGCGTGTTAGCGCGCGCAACATTCTCGGTGTGATATACCATATCTGCCACCGTCACCGGCAGTGTCGAGGCTTGACCTTGAACAACCATACCTAGGCTGTCGCCCACCAAAATACTATCCACCCCTGCCGCCTGCATCGAAGCAGCAAAGCTGGCATCATAGCAAGTCAAGCAGCTGAATTTTTCACCTGTTGCCTTGTATTTATTCAAAGTGGACAAAGTAATGGTCGCTTTTGGCTTGTCGGCTAAATAAGTCATCTGTTTTCACTGTGATTGTGCGTCATTGATGATCACATGACGCTTGTTAATAAATTTATAAGCGGCTTTTGACCGCTTCATAAGACCTGTGGTATGTCGCCAAATCGTCAGCGGCTGATATGAGCAATGAAAAGTTGGCAAGCCCAATCTTTATGGGTGCGCTAAGCAATTTTTCTACCCATAACGACAAACTTAGATCCGATCGCTTGGCTCTGTCATGCCCAATGATCCAACAATTCAAGCCCTGTCATGTCATGCGCAACAGGGCTTTGGCTGATTGGTGTACCTTGGATATGAACATCTTCAAGCTCCAATAGCGGCACAAGCACAAAGTTTCGCTCAAATAAGCCTGGATGCGGGACGGTCAGGCGATCGGTATTGATCATTTCATCGCCATACAGCAGCACATCCACATCCAAAGATCGCTCACCCCAGTGCCGCTTGCGGATGCGACCGGCATCGCTTTCCAAAGACTGACAAAAATCAAGTAAAGCAATGGGCAACAGTGTGGTTTTGGCTGACAGCACCGCATTATAAAAATCCGGCTGATCCGTCACACCAAAAGCCGCTGAGCGATACAGCGACGAGGTGCGCACTTCATAAAATGCCGATGAAGCTTTGAAAGCTGCTACCGCCCGCTCAATATGCTCAATGGGCGTGCCCAGTGCATTGCTGATATTAGCCCCAAGTCCAATATAGCAGCTGATCATATGCTATCTGCCTTTGGTTTGGCATTGGATTTGCGGCTGCGTGTCCGCTTCGGCTTGGTCTCAGTGCTGCCTGCATGCGTTTTTGAAGCTGATTTGTCAGCATGATCGGCGGGCGTATTCTCAGTAACAGCCGCCTTAGTCTGCCGTGTACGGCGCCGTGCAGGCTTTGGTGCTTGAGGGGCTACCTGATCTTCACTCACACCCTGCTCACGCTCTTTGATGGACAAAGTCGATGATGGCTTACGCTTACGGTGGCGCGCCGCTGGGATATAAGGCTCATCATTGGCAAGCAGTTTTTCAAAATCTGCCTCAGTAAAATCCACCGGCTCAAAGACAGGCGTCGGTATGATAGGCTTTGGCAATTTGGGTGGTGCTTTGGGTTTTTTGGTTAAATCTTCTGCCCCTGCCACCACAAACAAGGGCTCAGGACGCGTTTTGACCACCTCATCTTCACTACGCAAAGAAAGCTCTTTGAGCTGCTCAAGCTCACGAGTTTTGGCATCTTTTTTGGCATGACGATCACGGCGGCGGCGTTTTGGCGTGCCTGCTTGCGTACCAAATTCCTCAATCATAATCGCTTTATCAACGGCGCTGGCATCTTGGTACGCCTGCCACCAAGCACCCATATTTTGAGTCGGCTCAGACAGTGGATGGGCATCATGACCTTCTCTGAGCACCAAAAAGTCAAATGCAGCGCGGAATTTTGGTAACCGCTCCAAATTGGCGATGTCACGCACCCTTGGATTGACAAGCTTAGGCTGAAGCAGCCAAATATCTGCGATGAATTGTTCGGCAAACTTAGGAATTGCGGTTTTGATACGCTGGGCGTCGATGGTTTTTTCGGCCGCCTTAATCTGCGCTTCATGAAACGGCAAGCCACGCTTTTTATATTTTGCCAATTGATACAGATAATTTTCCCAAAGCATCGCCGCATAAAAAAACGCTGGATTGACGCTTTTGTCTGCTGCGATACGCCGATCGGTATTTTGGGCGACCGCCATCATCAAAGGCGTCGGCTCATTGGGTGCATAATTCATCAAACTTGGCATCGCGCCATAGTCAAAGAGCAGTGGTAACAGTGGCGTCAAATACCCGCCGCTGAACATTTTTTGGGTTTCGTCATACAAGCGATGCGCCGAAACCTGCTCAAGCAGCGCCCAATTTTCTTGATTGAATTGTTCAGCCAACGAGTCATCAAACTCAAAGTCAAGCTTCGCCTTAAAGCGCAAGGCGCGCAAAAGGCGTACAGGGTCTTCTTCGATGCGTACTCGAGCATCACCAAGCAAGCGAAGCGTACGACTTTTGATGTCTTTGAGCGCACCACAAAAATCAAGCACCTCGGCTTTGATCGGCTGATAGTACAGCGCATTAATACTAAAATCTCGGCGTGCAAAATCTTGCTCAATGTCGCCCCAGACATTATCGCGGGTGATCATGCCATCTTCGGTGGTGTGTGTATCATCCTTAGGCGGCGCACGAAAAGTCGCCACCTCAATCATCTCACGACCTGAATACACATGTGCCAACTGAAAGCGCCGACCAATGATGCGGCAGCGACCCCCAAAGATCGCTTTGATCTCATGCGGTCTGGCATCGGTCACCGCATCAAAATCCTTAGGCGCCAAACCAAGCAAGCTGTCTCTGACACCGCCGCCGACGATATAAGCATCAAATCCTGCTTTTTGTAGTGTGCCGATGACCTCTACAATACTGCGCGGCAAACTGCCTTTTTGTAATCGCAGCGACTTGGCTGAATGTGTGGTACAGGTGCTTTTTTTGGTCTGTTTTGGCTTTTTAGGCGCTTTGCCCATGCCTGCTCCTTGATTACTGGGACATTGCCCAAAACTCATCATAATTAAACCCTTTATTTTAACGCTTATCTAACAAAAAAGCGAATAAAAAACCAAGATTTTCACCAAAGCTTGAAGGTTATCAGTACAGTTTTGGGTATTTTTGATAATTTCGGTTAAAAAATTTATGAATGCTTGATTAATGAGCAGTGATCACTCAAGATTAATTTGCCACGCTTAAGCGGTGACGGTTCTTATTTAAAATGGCAGGTCCAACGCCTTTGACATTCATCAGATCTTCAACAGAGCCAAATTTGCCGTGCTCACTTCGATAGTCCACAATGGCTTGGGCGGTCTTATGCCCCACACCCACCAAGCTTACAAAGTCAGCTTGGCTTGCGGTATTGATATTTAAGGGTTTGGGTTTTTGGGTGCTCATCAGCGCTTGGTAGGCGCTTTGGGCATCAGCATAGCACTGTTTGGCTTCGTTGGCATGTCCCAAGCCTGCGCACAAAAGACCGCCAAACAATAAGGCGATGGGCGACCAAGCGTTAAGTTTCATTTGCCTTTGCCATCTCCCAATAGTGATCCATTTCTGCCAGATCACTGTCCTCAAACGATCTGCCTTGATCCATCAGCGACTGCTCAACAAAAGCAAAACGGCGGCGAAATTTACCTGCAGCGCCTTGTAGCGCCATCTCGCTATCAATGTCCAAATGGCGCGCCAAATTGGTCAAAACAAACAACACATCCCCAAGCTCATCAGACAGTTTTTGTTTTTGTTCTTTATTAAGCTTATCTGATTTATAATCAAACTCACCTGTCGGCAAAAGCTCATCAAGTTCATCAAGCTCTTCTTTGAGCTTATCAAGCACGCCTTGTAAATTTGCCCAATCAAAACCAACGCTTGCCGCTTTGTCTTGCAGGTGCTGAGATTGCATGAGCGCGCTGCCTGCCTTGACATCGGATAAAAGCCGTGTGGGCTGACCTAAAGCCGCCAAATGGGCTTTTTCTTGGGCTTTGATCTCATCCCATCGCCGTTTGACATCGGCATCGGTTTTTAGATTTTCTTTATCAAAGACATGCGGATGGCGGCGGATCAGCTTATCTTGGAGCGCTAAGATCACTTCTGACATATCAAAACGCCCCGCCTCTTGATACAGGTGCGCATGAAAAACCACCTGCAATAGCACATCACCCAACTCACCTTTGAGCTGCTCCGTGGCAAATGCCGAGCCATCATCGGTCTGGATGGCTTCGATGAGCTCATACACCTCTTCGATGGCATATTTTTGTAACGATGCATTGGTTTGCTTGGCATCCCAAGGGCAATCGCTGCGAAGTCTTGCCATCAAGGCAAGCAAATCATCAAAATTGGCGGTTGGCGTCATAAGCCCTCCAAAAAAACTCTCCTTGTTATTATAACAACAAGGAGAGTTTGGTCAATTTAAAAAGATGATCATTGCGCCAAATCAGCGAATAACGCTGTTGACAAGTAGCGCTCACCGGATGAAGGGATGATGACGACGATAAGCTTGCCTGCGTTTTCTTCGCGTGCTGCCAATTCAAGCGCCGCCGACACTGCCGCGCCTGACGAGATGCCAACAAGCAAGCCTTCTTTGGCTGCCATATCGCGCGCCACACCAAAAGCATCTTCATTCGCTACTTTGATGACTTCATCATAGATGTCGGTATTAAGCACCGATGGAATGAATCCTGCGCCGATGCCTTGGATCGGGTGCGGACCTTTTTCGCCGCCTGATAAGACAGGTGATGCCAGCGGCTCGACCGCGACAACTTGAATGTCTTCTTTTTTGGCTTTGAGCGCTTCACCGACGCCTGTGACTGTGCCGCCCGTGCCCACGCCTGACACAAAAATATCTACCTGACCGTCTGTGTCCGCCCAAATCTCTTCGGCAGTGGTATCACGGTGTACTTGTGGGTTGGCCAAATTGTCAAATTGACGCGGCATAAAGTAGCCATCTTGGGCAGCAAGCTCATTGGCTTTGGCGATGGCGCCGCCCATCCCTTCAGCAGCTGGCGTCAGTACAAGCTCGGCACCATAAGCACGAAGCAGCGCACGGCGCTCAAGGCTCATGCTCTCAGGCATCGTGATCACCAAACGGTAGCCACGCGCTGCCGCCACCATCGCAAGTCCAATACCTGTGTTACCGCTGGTCGCCTCGACGATGGTGGTATCTTTGGTCAAAAGTCCTGACTTTTCGGCATCGTCAATCATCGCAAGGGCAATGCGATCCTTGACCGAGCTTGCAGGATTAAAATACTCAAGCTTCGCCACCACGCGAGCGCCCAACCCCTGCGTCAACTGCGTCAGCTCAACCAAAGGCGTACCGCCGATCAGCTGTGTGATGTTTTTTGCAATTTTCATACCCACTCTCCGATTTCGATGTAGTTTTGATGTCTTTCACTATAACAAATTTTTAAGGTTTTTGGTATGAACGGGCATGCTAATTATTATGCCATTTAACCAAGTCTTTATGCCATTTTGTGATTTGTCGAATAAGTGCAGATGATCATTTCTTAAAAACCATGATACAATGAAAGAGTATATGATCTGATTTAAGGACACCGATTGTGACAATATTTTCTCCCATCACCATTTCATGTTTTAAGGCGTATGATGTGCGCGGTGAGCTGGATGTGACACTTGATGAGCATATCAGCTATCGCATCGCTCGCGCCTTTGCCCAAATCCTAAAATCCCAAAACACCACCGAGCGCCCCGCCATCGTCATCGGCTCAGACATCAGACCTTCAAGCCATGCGCTCAAAGTCGCCGCCATCGAAGGTATCACCGATGCAGGCGTGGATGTGATTGACCTTGGGATGACAGGCACCGAGGAGGTGTATTTTGCGACCAGTCATTATCAAGCCATCGGCGGCATCGAGGTGACCGCAAGCCACAACCCCATCAATTATAATGGCTTAAAAATGGTGCGTGAAAACTCACGCCCCATCAGCGCCGATACGGGATTGATCGAAGTACGCGCACTGGCTGAAAGCGGCGATTTTATTGAAAACCAAAAAGGCAGTATCACCCAAAACCCCGATAAAACCGCTTATGTCGATAAGCTGATGAGCTTTGTGGATATTACTAAGTTCACCCCCAAAAAAATCGTCGTCAACAGCGGCAATGGCTCAGCAGGTCCTGTGGTCGATGCTCTTGAAGAGCGCTTGGCAGGCTCACCCATTGAGCTGATCAAAGTGCATCATCAGCCAGATGGCAGCTTTCCAAATGGCATTCCAAACCCCATGATCGTCGCCAATCAAGCCGCGACCCGTGATGCGGTGCTAAGCACGGGTGCGGATTTTGGCGTGGCATTTGATGGCGATTTTGACCGCTGTTTTTTATTTGATGCCAATGGACGCTTTATTGATGGCAGTTATGTGGTCGGGATGCTGGCGGCTGCATTTTTACAAAAACATCCTGGGCAGACCATCGTCTATGATCCGCGTGTAATTTATAATACCCAAAATGTCATCGAAAAGATGCAAGGCGTGCCTGCCCTAAGTAAATCAGGGCATTCGTTCATCAAGCAAGTCATGCGCGAGACGCAGGCGATTTATGGCGGCGAGATGTCAGCGCACCATTATTTTAAAGACTTTTTTTATTGTGACAGCGGCATGATTCCTTGGCTGCTGCTGATTGAGCTATTGTCGGTCACAGGCAAGTCTTTGGCAGAGCTGGTAGATGATTATATTCAAGACTTCCCAAGTTCAGGTGAGCTTAATTTTAGACTGGGTGAAACTGATGCTGCTGCCATCAGCCAAGGCTTAGAGCAAAAATACGCTGACCACAGCCCCCAAAAAAACACCTTAGATGGGCTGAGCCTGGATTTTGGGGATTGGCGGTTTAATTTGCGCTCAAGCAATACCGAGCCTTTGATCCGCCTGAATGTCGAGGCGCGCGGTGATGCCAATCTTTTAGCTCAAAAAATCAAAGAAATCATCGACTATCTACACAGTCAAGGTGCAATCGCTGCCGACCATTGATCCATCTTAGCCATAAAAATAGCCACTCAGATTCTAGTGGCTATTTTTATGATTTGATCAAGCTTGTCTTAGACTTTAAATTTATCACCTACCAAGCCTTTGACGGTATTTAGAATGTCAGCAGGCAGCACCACCATTTTGGCGTTATTAGATTTTGCCATCTCATTCATGGCTTTGATGTACTGCTCGCCCAGTAGGTACACCACAGGCATGTCTTTGCCATCCATCGCTTGTGAGATCAGGCGGATCGACTCTTCAGAGCCGCGTGCAAGTACCACTTGAGCTTCGGCATCGCGGCGAGAAGCTTCTAGGCGACCATCTGCTTCTAAGATGGCGGCTTGTTTTTGACCATCAGCGCGGGTGACGGTGGCGCGGCGCTGACGCTCAGCGGCGGCTTGTTCTTCCATAGCCAGCTGCATGGTTGCTGATGGCTTGATGTCTTGGATTTCTACCGTTTTTAGGGTGATTCCCCAGTCAGAGATGTCATCACTGATGGCATGCTTGAGCTGCGCTTTGATTTGATCTCGGCTTGATAGCGCTGCATCCAAATCCATCTCACCGATGATGGAGCGCAGCGAGGTTTGTACCAAGTTGCGGATACCGTGCTCATAGTTTTCGATGCCGTAGACCGCGTGCTCAGGCTGCACGATGTTAATGTATGCTACCGCATTGGCGATGATAACCACGTTATCACGCGTGATGACTTCTTGGCTTGGAATATCAAGCACGATGTCTTTGGTGGTGACTTTGTAAGCCACATTATCCACATAAGGAATGATAAAATTCAGACCTGGCTCAAGCGTTTGATGATATTTACCTAAGCGCTGAATGATCCACTTTTCGCCTTGCGACACCATTTTTACGCCTTTATAGATGGTGAATACCACCAAGGCGATGAGCGCCAAAACAATGATTGTAAATTCCATAGCTTCCCCTGTTATTATGTAAAAATAAATTTGGCGTTATTTTGGTATGACAATCAGCTCATTACCCATCACGGCAGTGACGATCACACGCGTGCCAACTTCGATGGGATGACCATCAAGCGTGCGGCACACCCATTCGGCAGCGCCGACTTTCGGCACAGAAAATCTGACCACGCCCACGCCATTTGTCATCACAGGCGAGACGATCATGCCAATCTCACCGATGATCACTGAGCCGCCTAGACCTGCCTTGGTTCGCATCTTAATCTGCGGCTGTATGAGCTTAAACCACAAAACGCACGCCACGATCGACAAGCTGAGCCAAATGATCACTTGGCTCAATAAGCCCATCGGCATCAACCAAGCGATCAAGGCTGTGATGATGGCTGCCACGCCAAACCAAAGCATGGTGAAGCTTGGCACAAACATCTCGCCCATCATCAATAGCATTCCGATCACCGCCCAATGCCATGGCTGCAATCCCATATTCACCCCTTTTCATCGAATCATAACGCACTGCACCGCCCAAATTCAGCAAGCGATCATTGAGCACTTTTAAAGAATTGGCATGTGGTGTCATTGAATGGTCATCCCAAGCTTTTGATTAGCTGAGATGTTGATATTTAATGTAGGTTACTTAAAAATACCACCACAGTTTAGTTGATTATAAAACAGCTGTTAACTTTTTGCAAAGTTTTGCCAAATGACTCACTGATCGATCTTGGTTTCGCTGGCTGCCCACACCCCAAATGGGATATTGATCAGCATGAGCGCTGCCATCACCGTCAAGGGCAGCTGCCAATCGCCTTGATGTTCATATAATTTGCCAATCACCAAAGGACCAAACAAAGCGATACTATAGCCCACCGCTTGCACCATGCTTGATAAATCGCGCGCAGTTTCGGTGCTTGAGGTGCGCAAAGAAAACATCATCAGACTTAAGGTAAAAATCAGCGCACAGCCAAAACCCATCAGTGCCGACCAAAGCATCATCAAGCTAGGCATCAGCAAAAGCCCAAAAGCACCAGCAGCATTCATCAGACAGCCTGCCAACGCAAACGCTCGCGCAGACGCACCACGGCGCATCAGCCAAGTCAGCAGTATGATGGCAGGTGGCGCCATCAGCTGAAACACCAGTGCCAAGCGTGTTGCTTCATCCAGTGTCGCCCCAAAGCCCATGCCAATGGACGGTAAAAAGCTTGCCAAGGTATAAAATAAAAACGACTGAAGCCCAAGCAGCACCGCCATCTGCCAAGCGGCTTTTTTTTGCCAAGGGTTGATCAAGATGGGTGGACGGATGGGCGTATCAGCCACGGGCAAATCAGGCGCTGCCATGGGCAGACTTGGCTGGCTTTGGCGATATATTTGCCACCACACCAGCGCTGCGACCACACCAAAGATCGCCCAGCCACTCATCGCAAGCCGCCAACCCAGATCATTGGCAAGCGGCACCACCACCCAAGCACCAAAGCCTGCCAAGGTGGACATACTCAAACTAAACACCCCTGTGGCAAGCGAAATATTATCAGGGGCGTACTGCTTGATAAATGGGGCAGTCAGCGCGTTTAGCATCCCAATGGCAAATGACAAAATCAGCGTGCCAACATACAGCTCCATCACCCCAAACCAGTTTCGCATCGCGACCCCTAACGCCAACAAAAGCGTCATGCCAATCATCATCCGCTCAAGCCCAAATTTTCTAGCCAGTACTGCCGCCATCAATGAGCCAAACGCAAACAACGGCATCGGCATCGCGCCAAGATATCCAATCTGCGCCGCCGACAACCCAAAATCATCAGACAGCATGGGCGCGATTGAGCCGATCATCACCAAAGGCGAGCGCATGTTCGCCGCCGCAAAAATCAGCCCAACAATCAATAGCAATAATGAGGTTTTGGCAGTCGTGCTCATCTTGGGCGTCGGTGTCGTGGCATGATTCGGCATGAGTGATCCAAATGAATTGATAATAGGTCAATGAGTCATTGTGCCATTATAGTGAAATTGACACGCATTTACCATTGCATCCACGATTTTATCTCAGATACAAAAAACCCCCAAGCGCATCTGCTTGGGGTGACTATAAAAGCAAGCATCATTCTTGCCATCGGCGGAATAACAGCGAGCCGTTAGTCCCACCAAAGCCAAAGCTGTTTGATAAAGCAAATTCCACCCCATCAACACGGCGTGCAGTATGGGGGATGTAATCTAGCCGGCACGCTTCATCTTGGTGATCCAAATTAATGGTCGGCGGCAAAATCTGATTTTGGAGTGCAAGGATGGTAAAAATTGCTTCAATCGCCCCTGCAGCCCCAAGCAGATGCCCTGTCATGGATTTGGTTGAGCTCACCAAAATATCTTGACCAAATAGCCGCTCGATCGCTTGGCTTTCAGCAATATCACCTTGGGGTGTGCTGGTGCCATGTGCATTAATATAACCGACCTGATCGGCGCTGACGCCTGCATCAGCCAACGCAGCTGCCATCGCACGAGCCGCCCCCTCTCCGCCTGTCGATGGACTGGTGATGTGATTGGCATCATCACTCATCCCAAATCCGACCAACTCCGCCAAAATGGTAGCACCGCGTGCTTTGGCGTGCGCCAAACTTTCAAGCACCAGCGCACCTGCCCCATCGCCAAGCACAAAGCCATCGCGGTCTTTATCAAAGGGTCGGCTGGCGCGCGTCGGCTCATCATTACGCGTTGAAAGTGCATGCATCGCCCCAAAGCCTGACAACCCAAGCGGTGTTGAGGCTTTTTCACTGCCGCCGACCAATACCGCATCACAGTCGCCATAAGCGATCAGCCGCGCACCCAGTCCAATGGCGTGGGTAGATGTTGTGCAGGCGGTCGCCGTCGCAAGATTAGCGCCCTTTAATTGATGACGCATGGCAATGAGCCCGGCTGGCATATTGACGATCGCCCCGGGGATGATGAATGGCGATACTTTTTTGGCGCCGTGCTCCTTGAGCGTGTCGCGGCTTGCTTCAATCGTCTGAATCCCACCGATACCTGAGCCCATCACCACCCCAAAGCGCTCACCATCGACATTGACGGGTAGGCTGTCGCCTTTGATATCATCAATCAAGCCCGCATGATGCAACGCCATCGCCGATACCACTTGCGCATAATGCATAAACGTATCAAAGCGGCGCGCTTCTTTGGGGTTTAGGTAGTCTTTGGCATTAAAGTTTTTGACCAATCCGGCAATCTGAGACCGAAATTCATCAATCGCGACCGATTTATCCTCAAAGCCATCAAGTCGTGTGATACCACTCACGCCTTGGGTGAGGTTATCCCAAATGTCATCCAAACTGTTTCCGATCGGAGTTAAAGCCCCCATTCCTGTAATCACAACGCGCGACTCGTCCGGTTTTTCAAAATAAGCAGGCTTGGTTTTTGCTGGCTGTGTCATGGCATATCCATCTTAAGTTCAGTTATGATCGTTTTATCTTAGCATGATTTACAGCGAATTTATAGTTTACAGTTGTATTTTATTTGATGGGATATGACTGTCTTTGCATCCAGTATCAGCGTCGTGACGATATCAGCCTCGGGGATGGTGTTCGGCATGGAGATTTTGTAGCCTTGTGGTCGCCACATGTGTATAAATCTGCGTGGTGGACAGGTCGCTATGACCCAATAACAGCTGAACGCTGCGCAAATCAGCACCGTGATTCACCAAATGCGTGGCAAACGCATGGCGCAGCGTGTGCGGTGAGATCGCGGTGCTGATGCCCGCCATCAGGGCATATTTTTTGATCAAATGCCAAAAATTATGCCGCGTCATGTAGCCGCCTTGCTCAGTCAAAAACACCGCTTGACAGTCTTTTTTGCCAATCAATAGACTGCCACGTACAGCCAAATAGTCATTAAGCGCCGATAAGGCATATTCACCCAACGGGATCAGGCGCATTTTGTTGCCCTTACCAGTCACTGACAGCCAGCCTGCGTTCAGATTGAGCTGCTCAAGCGACAAGCTCGTCAGCTCACTGACACGCAAGCCGCAAGCATATAAAACCTCAAGCATGGCTTTATCCCTAAGACCTCGCACGCCTGAGACATCTGGCGCATCTAGTAGCGCGGTGACTTCTTGCTCGGAGAGCGTTTTGGGTAGCGCTTTGCCAAGCTTGGGCGTTTTGATGGATTCACAAGGATTGTCTTCTCGATGACCTGACTCAATTTGCCATAGAAAAAACTGGCGAAGGCTTGCCAAAGCGCGTGCGATGGAGCGCTCGGATTTATTGGCATCTTTTAGGCGCATCAAGTGGTCGCGCACATCCGATGACCGCCACAGACTCACTGGCGTGTCTGATAAGCGAATGCACAAGCGCACATCTTGACTGTACGCATTTCTGGTGGCTGTGGACAGACCGCGCGCCAGCATCGCTGCACGAAATTGGCTCAGATACTCTGGGTCATCATCATAGATCACCGCACTATCGGCTCGGGGTGTGGTAGATTTTGCCATGGCTTGATAAAATCACTGACCTTTATGCTTGCTTTTTTTGAACCAAGTAGCGATAACTGCCATCATCAAGCGTCTCTTGATCGACCAGCGTATGCCCCAAATGACGACAAAAGTTGGGAATATCGCGCGTCGTGGCAGGATCGGTTGCCAAAATCTCAATGTGCTCGCCACCTAGGGCTTGGCGCATGGTCTTATGAAGCAGCATGACAGGTTCAGGACAAATCAGCCCTTTGGTGTCTAAGGTGTGATCAATGGTGGTCATGGTTGTCTTTTACTCTGATTTTGGATAAAGTTTAACTGATTGATCTAAAGCTACAGTTAGCAAAGCTATGATCTACATGGTCAGTCTTTGGATTGGGGCAGTTTAAATGGGCTGTTTAGGGTGATTTTGAAGATTTTTCTTCCAAAAAACTGGCGAATTTTTTGAGATTAACCCGAAACAAAAACGGCATCCCAAACCAAGCGATCATTGCCAAAAACAGCGCCATAAAAAATACCGTATCTGCGCCAACGCTCAATCCCCACACCGCAGCAAATCCAAGCAGTGCTATCCCAGTTGCCAAAATCACTGCCAAAATTGAGCCGTCCATCACCCGATAACGCCTCAATAAAAAGCTATGATACAGGCTGATGGGGATGGTGATGGCGATGAGTGCGTACGGCAAATAATGAAACGCATAATAAATCCATGAGCTGTCTTTGAGCGCAGGCAAGCTTGCCAAAGTCCCAAAAAGACAAAAGCATAAAATCGCCCCAAAGCCTAGACGGACGCTTAGGTTTGCTTGGCGAATGGCTTGGTCAAATTGATGAGCGATCAAAGCGTGGTGCTGCATAGTATTTCCTGACAAACTCAGTCCTTATGCGAGTCTTTGCGCTCGCTGACATAGATGGCGTGGTTAGGCGCATGATAATAGCTGTCAAGCAATAAACAGGCAGCAATATCATCAATCGGTTCAGACGGTGAAGCAATCCAGCCGTGATCAAGCGCGATCATCTTGGCTTCTTTTGAGCTGAGCCGCTCATCATAAATAAACACCGAAACCGCCTGACGACGCTCGCCCAGCCGATGCGCCAATCGCCGCGCAAACTTATGAGCGCGCTTGGTGAGCATCGACTCGCTGCCATCCATATTCAGTGGCAGCCCCACCAACACTTTATCAATACCCCAATGTTCAATGATGCCAAGCAGATTATCCCAATCAGGCTGCCCATTATTCATCGCCAAAATATCAAACGGGCGTGCGTCACAGGTGATGCTGTTGCCCAGCGCCATGCCCATTTTTTTGACCCCATAATCTAGGGCAAGTGTCAAGGTTTCGCTTGTCATTAGGCGTGTCCAATCATGGTTGTAAGCTTATCAAGATCGATGCCAAGTTTGTCATAACAAGCCTTAAGCCTGTCTTCAAATGGCGTCGAAAACAAAGTCGGCAAATCTGCAGGGCAGACATACCAATCGCCAGCAGCCACTTCGGCATCCAGCTGACCTTTACCCCAATTACAATAGCCCATGCATAATAAATAATGCTTCAAGCCGTCATAAGACAGCTGCTCTAAGATGTCCTTGCTGGTCGTCAAGCAGACATTTTCAGAGATGGCAAAAGAGGATTTATAAACTGGCTGCCCTGTGTGCAAAATAAACCCCGCCTCAGGACGCACAGGTCCGCCATTCATGGCAGGTACCTGCATGGCGCTTGCGGTGACTGGCACTTCAAGCTCGGTCAAAAGACCGCCCACGCTATTTGGCAGCGGCTGATTAATGATAAATCCCCACGCGCCTTCTTTGGTGTGGCGACAGATATAAATGACAGCATCCATGAATCTTTCATCGGTCATCTGCGGACTTGGGATCAAAAAATGATGGATCAGTTTTTGGGGATTTGTCATGTATCCGCGCCTCTTTGAGCCATCTCATCGGCAGAGACATTGGCGGTCAGCTCATCGGCATGGCGAATGTCTGCCAAGAGGCTTTTGACATGAGCGCGCGTCGCTTCGGTGATGTTCACGCCACCTGACATTCGCGCCAACTCATCAATTTGTGCCTCATCGGTGATGACTTGCATCTGGCTTTTGGTGTGTTCGCCGTGCTCTTTGTGCACCAAGATATGACGATGTGCAGCAGCAGCGACTTGGGCTTGGTGGGTGATGGCAAGTAGCTGCTGGTGCTTACCCAGCGTGCGCAAAAGCTCACCAACCACTTGGGCTGTCCCACCGCTGATACCCACATCCACCTCATCAAACACAAGCGTTGGATGCGCGCCTGCACCATCGCCTGCCGCCATCACCTGCATGACCAGCGCCATACGCGACAACTCACCGCCTGATGCCACTTTATGTAAGGGCTGAAGAGGCATGCCCACATTGGCGCTAAATAGTAGCGCAATGTCATATTTGCCTTGGGCGGTGTAGTGTTCAGCAGATTTTTCATTAAAGGCAAACTCGCAGCGCGCATTTGGCAGCGCCAAAGGCAAAAGCCGTGCCTCAAGCCGCTCACAGACATCAGGGGCGATTTGGATGCGTGCCTGATCAAGCTTATCTGCCGCCGCAAGATAAGCTTGATAAGCCTCTAATACCTTGGCATCCATGGTGTCATTATCAGGCAGGCTACTTAGCATATCCAGCTCATCTTGCCAATGCACCGCGTCGGCGATCAGCTCAGTGATGGGCATGTGGTATTTGCTTGATAAACGATGCGCAAGGCTCAATAAGCCATTTAACTCATCAAGGCGCGCCTCATCAGGCAGCTCGCGCTCTGCATAATCAGTGAGCTTAGCGGCGGCATCTATGATCTGCTCTTGGGCGAGCGCAAGCAGCTGACTGCACTCTCCAAATGTTTTGCTGGCTTGAGCATTATTATCACAAATCCGCATCGCCCGCCCAAGTAGGCTTAGCACCGATGGGACATCGTCATCATTATCAAGCTGCACCGCCGCCTCTAGGGCTTCACGCATGAGAGTTTCAAGATTGGACAGCTCGTCGTATTCTGCCTCAATCTCCTCAAAATTCACCAAAAGTAGCGGCTCAATGTCGGCAAGCTTGGCTGACAAAAGCGCCATCCGATCCGCTCGCTGAGCTGACTGACTGCGTGCGTCATCGGCTTGTTTTTTTAGGGTTTGATAGTGATGAAAAGCGGTCTTGGTTGCTGATTTTAGATCGCCAAGCTCGCCAATGCGATCCAGCCAATCTACAACAAATTGCGGCTTGAGCAGCTCAAGTCCTGCATGCTGCGAGTGAATATTAACCAAGATTGCACCGAGGCTTTTAAGCTCACTGATGCTGGCTGGCACGCCGTTGATCCAAGACTTTGAACGTCCTTGTGCGCTGATTTTTCGGCGAATTAGCAGAACATCATCAAGACTTCTGTCATGCTCCTCAAACCACGCCGCCACGTGTTCGTTATTGGTGACATCAAACTCCCCAAACACGCTGGCTTCTTCGCAGCCATGGCGAACCATGCCGCTATCGGCACGCTCGCCTGCGCACAGCGACAAGGCATCCAAGATCAGCGATTTGCCCGCGCCTGTCTCACCTGTGATGACATTAAACCGCGCATCAAAGCTGATTTCTTTTTGCTCAATGAGTGCCAAATTTTCTAAAGTCAAAGAAGTGAGCATAAATCATCCAGTTAGCAAATCTTAATTGTCTTATGTTAGCCGCCAAAGCCGTCACACCGCCATAACGCACATTGAACATGAGCGTGCTGTTTAATTGGTTTTCTCACGCGCTTTGAGTACTTTTTTGACTTTATCGCGAGCACGGCTTTGTTTGAGTGTAGATAAATAATCCACAAACAATTTACCGTTTAAGTGATCCATCTCATGCTGAATACACACCGCCAACAGCCCTTCTGCCTCCATCTCAAACGGCTGACCGTCCTTATCCAGCGCCTCAATGCGTACACGGCGAGGTCGCTCGACGGTGTCATAGACCTCAGGCACCGACAGACAGCCTTCTTGATAAGGCAAAAGCTCCTCCACCAATGGCGTCACTTTGGGGTTGATAAATACCTGAGGTGCTGGCGCTTCGTCTTCTTTGGCCAAGTCCATCACAATCAGCTGCAGATGGCGATCAACCTGCGTCGCCGCAAGCCCAATGCCATGTGCATCATACATCGTCTCAAACATATCCTCAATCAAGGTCTTTAGCGAATCATCAAAGACCGTCACAGGCGCTGCAATGGTGCGCAGGCGGGGATCAGGATATGCCAAAATTGGTAATCGTGCCATAATTTTTCTTATCTCAGTGGTAAATGCGATATTATGTTAATCAAACTATTATACTTGAAAATGGGGGCAAAAAGATAATCTACCACCCAATCCCTCAAAGTTTTTGCAAAAATTTATCTTAAAATTCGGTAAAAGTCGCTTTTTTGAGCCAATCCTATTGGCAAGCATGGGCTTTTGTGCAAGAATAGAGTGTTGATTTGTTTGCATCTTTTCATTTTCAAGGGATTATTATGACTCGCAGCGCCAGCATCACCAGAAATACCGCCGAAACCCAAATCAGTGTCAGCATCAATCTAGATGGCAGTGGTCAAGGCGTGCTTGATACAGGTGTGCCGTTTCTTGACCATATGCTTGACCAGATCAAGCGTCACGGACTCATTGATCTGGATGTCAAATGTGTGGGCGATACCCACATCGATGACCATCACAGTGTTGAAGATGTCGGCATCGCCATCGGTCAAGCGCTCAAACAAGCCTTGGGCGACAAAAAAGGCATTCGCCGTTATGGGCATTTTTATGCGCCGCTTGACGAGAGTTTATCTCGCGTGGTGGTAGACATCTCTGGTCGTCCTGGTCTACACATGGATGTGCCATTCACACGCTCGCACATAGGCTCGATGGATGTTGATTTGTTTTCTGAGTTTTTTTATGGACTGGTCAATCATGCCTTCATCACCTTACACATTGATAATCTCAAAGGCAAGAACAGCCATCACCAAATTGAAAGCGTCTTTAAAGCCTTGGCGCGTGCGCTTCGGATGGCTATTGAGTATGATGACCGCGCCAAAGATCAGCTACCTTCGACCAAAGACATGCTCTAAGGGGTTGTTATGACTAAAGTTGCATTACTTGATTATGGCGTTGGTAATCTATATTCGGTCGCTAATGCACTCAAAGTGGCAGGTGCTGATGTCATCACCACCGATCGAGCTGACGATATCCAAAAAGCAGATAAAATACTACTGCCAGGCGTAGGTGCGATGCGTGATGCGATGGCACACATGGCTGAACACGGCATTGATACCGCCGTTAAAGAAGCTTTGAACACCAAACCTGTCATGGCGATCTGTGTGGGTATGCAAGCGATGTTTGATGTCTCAGAAGAAGGTGATGTGCCTTGTTTGGGCATCATTCCTGGCACGGTGCGCAGATTTGATGATGCGTGGATGCAACATGATGAGCCGATTAAAATACCGCATGTTGGCTGGAATCGTGTCGATGCAGATACCGATCATATGCTATGGCAAGGCTGCAATCATGAGTATTTTTATTTCACGCACAGCTACTATTGTGACCCTGTGCCAAATGATCAGCTGATTTTGGCGCATACCACTTATGGTCAGAAATTTTGCTCAAGCGTCATTCAGGATAATTTATTCATCACTCAATTTCATCCCGAAAAAAGCCACCGAGCCGGTCTAAAGCTGCTATCAAACTTTATTAATTGGCAGCCTTAATGATTTGGATGTTTAAGAGATGCTAAATATACGCACTTTTGGGATTTTAGGGGTAGTGTGCGCTGCTACTTTTTTGATGGCTTGTCAAAGCGCCAAACATCCAAGCGGTCAAAGCCCATCACCATGCGCCAATGATGACTATCAGCAGTCAGTTTTAACACATCACTGCGTGCAGCCATCAACAGAGGCGCATATTGCCTTTATGAATGCCGACGGCGAGATGGTTTATGTGCGACTTTCAGAAGATCGTCAATTTGCTGAAGTCTTTATCGGCAACTCACCCCAAAGCATCGTACTAGAAGCGGTCAAAGGCGGCTATCTGTCTGCTGATGGCAAGACCAGGCTTATTAACACCGGGCAAGCTTGGCGGCTGCTTCGCCCTTGATCGCCGAAGAGCTTTGGGTATGGGCTTATACTGAGATATCCGCCAAATCTCCTTTGGTCTGTAGCCAGTGCTTTCGGTCTGCCGAGCGTTTTTTGGCAAGCAGCATATCCATGATGCTGTTTGTGCTTGCCGCATCATCCAAATCCAAGCGAACCAATTTACGCGTATCAGGATTCATGGTCGTCTCGCGCAGCTGACTGGGATTCATCTCGCCCAGCCCTTTGAAGCGTGTGATTTGCGGTTTTTTATTGCCAAGCCTTGCAAGTACTTGTTCAAGCTCTTCATTATCCAGCGCATAATACACTTCTTTGCCGGCATCAATGCGATACAAAGGCGGCACCGCCACATACAGATGACCTGCTTCGATCAGCGCAGGGAAATGCTTCACAAACAGCGCACAAATCAGCGTCGCGATGTGCAGACCGTCCGAATCGGCATCCGCCAAAATACAGATTTTATCATAGCGAAGCTCGGATAGATCATCTGATGCAGGATCTACGCCGATGGCGATGGCGATGTCGTGAATTTCTTGGCTGGACAATACAGTGTCCGATGACACCTCCCAAGCATTTAAAATTTTACCGCGCAAAGGTAAAATCGCCTGAAATGAATTGTCACGCGCTTGCTTTGCTGAGCCGCCTGCCGACTGACCTTCCACCAAAAATAGCTCTGAGCCTTCTTTTAGCCCCCCGCGGCAATCCCACAGCTTACCTGGCAATGCAGGTCCTTGCGTGACTTTTTTACGCGCGACTTTTTGCGCGGTTGCTAGGCGTTTGGTGGCTTTGGAAATGGCAAGCTCAGCAATGGCTTTGGCATGATCTGGATGCTGATTTAGCCAAAGACTAAACGCATCTTTAGCCAAAGTCTGAACCAGTGGCGCCGCTTCGCGGCTTGATAGGCGCTCTTTGGTCTGTCCACTAAACTGCGGCTCAACAAATTTCAGCGACAAAATGTAGTTGACACCATCCCACACATCTTCTCCAGACAGCTTCACTTGACGTGGTAACAAATTGTGAATGTCACAAAATTCACGCAGCGCCTCAAGCACGCCCGTACGCAAGCCATTGACATGCGTGCCGCCTTGCGCGGTCGGGATGAGATTGACATAGCTTTCGGTAATCGGTGTGCCGCCCTCAGCAAGCCACGACAGCGCAAAAGTCGCCCCACCGCGCTCGCCTTTGGCAGGCTCTTGGCTGAAGTAGAATGGCTCTTCGGGCAAAGTGGCTAGGCCCTCAAGCTGCTCGGTCAGATATTGCACCACGCCATCGGTGAATTGCCAGCTTTCGCTGTCATTTGGCTCAATTTCACTGATAAAATCAATGTGTAAGCCTGCTGCTAATACCGCTTTGGCTTTTAAATTATGCTTAAGGGTTTTGATTGAAAATTTTGGCGTATCAAAATACTGTCCATCCACCCAAAATTGCACTTTGGTACCGCGCTTTTTTTTATTGGGTGATTTATCAGCAATCAACGGTGTCACAGGCTCGCCGCGTTCAAATGCCATCGTATGCATCAGTCCATCACGCCACACCGTCACTTCAACGCGTGTGGACAGCGCATTGACCACACTGATACCTACGCCATGCAGACCGCCAGAGACTTGATAGTTTTCGGTGCTAAATTTACCGCCAGCATGCAGACGCGTCAAGATCAGCTCAACGCCTGATTGATTAAATTCAGGGTGAATATCAGTCGGCATCCCGCGCCCGTCATCCTCGACAGACAACGATCCATCCTTATGCAGGGTAACGATGATATGACGAGCAAACCCCGCCAAAGCTTCATCCACCGAGTTATCGATCACCTCTTGGGCAAGATGATTGGGTCGCGTGGTATCGGTATACATGCCTGGGCGACGGCGAACAGGCTCCAAACCTTCTAAGACTTCTAATTTTTGTGAATTATATGTGCTCATAAATTTTATAGATAAAAATATAAGCCATTGTACACCAAAGCTATGAGTTTGGGAAATGGCTTTAAATTTTGTTCACTGTGATGATTTATATCAAAGATGCTGCATTTTAGAAGTCAAATCTTATGCTTTATCTTAATCCACTAAGTTCAAATACACAAATAGCAATTCATATAAATCAGTTATCTTTGGTGCAGCTGGATGACCCAGTCAATAACTGTTGCCACCTGCGCTTCATAATCACTGATGCGATGATCGCCGCCTGCTTGCACCAATACTTGCACGCCTTTTTGATCATAAAAATCATAAGTCGCCTGCGCATCCAAAAGCTCATCCCCCATCTTAAGCAGCACTTTGATCAGATCTGGGTTTTTGGCAGCAAGTCGATGCTGCTCAAACCACGCCAAATCGCCATAAGTGATCTGCCAACCACCCGTTGTTGTATAAATTACCGCCTCATCAGATAACGCATGTCCGTGGAAGTTTTGATCCAAAAATCGGCGAAAACTGATATCGGGTCGAATACTAGGATTGAGTAGCACCGCAGGCACGCCCATCACATCAGACAGTAGATTGGCAAAATATCCCCCTAGTGATGAACCGATTAGGACGGTATTTTGAGCATCAGAGATGAGCAATTGTATGAGCGTGACCACTTCATCAGGCGCACGATTAAGATTGGGTCGAACCACTTCGATATTTGGGTGCTTAGCTTGGCAATGGGCTTGCGTGATTTGCGCCTTTATTGCATTACTGTCGCTATCTAGTCCGTGTAGATAAATCAACTTCATAATTTTCCTTCAGTGATCTTTGAATTATTGCAAATTGATGAAATACTGTTTATATTACAAAATAACGCAAGTATTAAGATGTCATTATAGCATCAAATCTTGCCGTATTTGCCACGCTCATTTTGGGATAACTTAATTCCACGCCAATCATGTCACAAGCTGAACTGTTTAGTATTGACAATCCCTGCATTGGGGTATGTCAGATGAATAAAAAGGGATATTGTATCGGCTGCCTGCGTAAACGCAGTGAACGGCAAAATTGGTATCGTCTTAACGACAGTGACAAGCATAAAATCTTGGTTTTGCTTGCCAAACGCCATCAAAGACTGGATGATCATCGCCTAAAAAAGCGACAAGCTACCGACAATAGCAAATCATTGACGCAGTTAACATTAATACAGTTCACAGATCTTTAAACCTTATTAAAATTTACGCCAATAAAAATCTGCCAACTTTGTGGCAGATTTTAAGCTTAATGAATCAGATCACATTACTGATGATCGCGTTCACGAGAGATCACAGGGGCTGCTAAGCGGTAATTGGCTGCAGCAGTTTTTGCACCAGTAACACTTGCTACAAAAGTCAATAAGGTGCTGATTAACCAAAACAAACCTGAGTAAAGCGCCGCCTTACGTGCAGTATCTTCGGCACTTTGCAAGGTCTGTTCTACACTGACCTTAGCATCAGCAATGGCTTGCTCAGTTTGGGCACGATACTCATGATAAGACGCGGTTGTCTCTTCACGCACTTCTACTGCCTGCGCTTCACTCAAACCTTCAGCTTGAAGGCGACGGATCAACTCATCACTGGTCAGTGTGGTCTGTACTTCATCAGCACGCTGCTTGGCATATTCATCAATATTTTTCCAAGTATCAATACTGCCAAAGTCCATTTCGCCAAGATCTGCTTTGGTTTCATTGAGCATATCTTCAAGCACATTCACCGTTGCAGTAATTTGAGCTTGATTAAATGTGTCATTATTCTTAGCCACCCAAGCTTCGATATCCTGACGACTGATATTGCCTGTGGCTTTTTGATAAAGCTCTTGTGCCTTAGTAGCCATATCATTACCATCTGTATTAGCTGCACCTGCTGCGCTGGTACCAATACCCGCCACGGTTGCCGCAGTCGATGTAACCGCACCTGCTGCACCACCGATGGCGCTTGCAGTCGTGCCAACCGCATTACCTGCACTTCTCATGATACCTGTTGCGCTATTCATGGCAAAAATAGAGCTAATCACCACAATGGCGGCAGCGGTTAATATGCCTGTTAAAGCCGCATCTCTTGGTAAAATATCAGTGCCATCACCAAACAATGCCTCAGGGGCAGAAGCTTTGACTGCAAAAAAACCTGCAACAAAGGCACTTAATAACGCCGTAACGGCGGCGTAGATACCCGCAGCAATACTTGCTCCGCGTAGGTCTAAAGATAAAAATGAGCTTAAAACCAAGCCCAAAGCCAACATTGTCATCGATACAACAAGACCCATCAAAAGTCCTGCAAAAATACCACGCCATGAAGGACGTCTGGCAGCTGTCGTATGAATTTTCATAAGCATTCTCAAATTAAAAAAAATTAGGGACAAATTAATAACTGAAATTTGAATGAAAATTATAAGAAAAACTTATGTAAGCTTCAGTAAGTTTATAGTGGTAATTAAGTAATAGAAATGCATAGCCAACTTAAAGGTAAGGACGATGACAGAATCACTCTAACTCCAACAACTTTCTTTGATTCAATACTAAAAAAGCTGCTGATAGTAAATTTATTACTGTCCAAATTTCTTTTGGAAAATAAACTTTAATGATCGGATTATATACCAAAGCCAGTACTACAAAAATCCAAGGCAAAATTTTATCATGCCTCTCAAAACCAATATAGGCTGCCCAAGCAAAAACACCAAATGCGATCAAACGCAATAAGGTGTAATAGCCATAAGGTAGTGGCAACACCGCCAATACTAGAAACACAACTGCTATATATAAAACTATTTTAGGCATCTCTTATCCTCTCTCCTTTCACCCCCCAAACAAAACCCCCT